>FR899828.1:30325-32584 GCA_000437595.1 Faecalibacterium sp. CAG:74
CCCCCAAGCTGCTCTTCCCCCAAGATTCCGTGATGAACCTCTTTTTTTGTGCATTTTCCCGCTTTTTCCATTGTAATTTCCTCAAAAACATGGTAAGATAACAGAAAAGCCATGAATCGAGGTAGAGTAAGGATGCGTTCCATTGTCAGCCGCTGTGCTGCCCTGCTGTCAGGCGCTTTCCTGCTGATGAACAGCGTTCCTGCTGCTTTTGCAGAAGAGCCAAACACAATTGTTCAGAAGGAGGCTCACACCATGCAGACGTACCGTCAAATGCTCACAGAGCTTGCACCGGATGCTGTTTTTGCGCGGCAGGAGGGTGTTTCCTACCCGACGTTTCAGAAGTGCACCTACTATTCACATACGGCGCATCGGGATACCCCGGTCAACGTGCTGCTGCCGACGGATTACGATGAGCAGCGTACTTATCCCGTCCTGTACATTCTCCACGGCTACTGGGACACGCAGGACTGGATGGCGCGCGATGCAGTCGGACTGAATGTCATGCTGGGCAATCTCTGGGCATCCGGCGAGGCAGAAGAAATGATCGTCGTTCTCCCCTACATCTTCTGTGACCAGGAGCTTCGTTCCTGCACAGGCATGAACCTGCGCAATTCGCTTTGCTATGACAATTTCGTCAACGACTTGACGGCAGATTTGATGCCCTTTATCCAGCAGAATTTTGCCGCTGCGACGGGGCGCGAGCAGACCGCTATCACCGGCTTTTCCATGGGCGGGCGTGAGTCTCTGTTCATCGCCCTGACGCATCCAGAGTTGTTCGCGTGGGTAGGTGCAGTCGCACCAGCCCCCGGTTTGACACCGATTCCCGGCTCTGCTGATCATCCGGGGCAGCTTCAGGAATCGGAGCTGACCTTCGGAGACACAAAGCCGGAGCTGCTGCTCATCAGCGCTTCCCGCGCTGACGGTGTTGTTACGTCCGCACCTTCGGGCTATCGACAAGTTCTTCAGCTCAATGGTGAAGAGCTCGTTTGGCATCAGCTGACAAATACACAGCATGACCATACCAGCGTCAAGCCGCACTTGTACAACTTCTGTCGAATGATTTTCCGCCGCGAATGACACGTTCCGTCGTAAAAACACCAGCAGTACAGTCATTCGCTTGCAATCAGCCGCATTTCGTCCTATAATAAAGGCGAAATCCACCAAAAGGAGTGTATGAGCAATGAGCAAGCAGAACATCGACTGGAGCAATCTCGGCTTCGGCTATATCAAGACGGATTATCGCTACGTTTGCCGCTACAAGGACGGTCAGTGGGACGAAGGCGGGCTGGAAACCGACGCAAACATCACCCTGAATGAATGCGCCTGCGTCTTCCAGTATTGCCAGGCGTGCTTTGAGGGCATGAAGGCATACTACACCAAGGACGGGCATATCGTTTGCTTCCGCCCGGACATGAACGCCAAGCGCATGGAGGACAGCGCCGCGCGGCTGGAAATGCCGCCCTTCCCGGTGGACAAGTTCGTGGACGCGGTGAAGCAGGTCGTCGCGGCGAATGCGGATTTTGTGCCGCCGTATGGCACGGGCGCGAGCCTGTACATCCGCCCGTTCATGATTGGCACGAACAGCGTCATCGGCGTGAAGCCCGCGACGGAGTTTGAATTCCGCATTTTCTGCACGCCTGTCGGCCCGTACTTCAAGGGCGGCGCGAAGCCGATTGCCATCAAGGTGAGCGATTACGACCGCGCAGCCCCGCACGGCACGGGCAACATCAAGGCGGGTCTGAACTACGCCATGAGCCTCCACGCAATTATGGAAGCGCACCGCGAAGGCTTCGCGGAGAATATGTATCTTGACGCGGCAACCCGCACGAAGGTCGAGGAAACCGGCGGCGCGAACTTCATTTTCGTCACCAAGGACGGCAAGCTGGTCACGCCCAAGAGCGACTCCATCCTGCCCTCCGTCACCCGCCGCAGCCTGCTCGTTGTGGCGGAAAAGTACCTGCACATGCCGGTGGAAGAGCGCGAGGTGTACTTCTCGGAAGTGCCGGATTTCGCGGAATGCGGCCTGTGCGGCACGGCGGCGGTCATCAGCCCGGTCGGTCTGATTAACGACCACGGCAAGGAGATTCGCATCCCCTCCGGCATGGACGAAATGGGCCCCGTGCTGACGAAGCTGTACACGACCCTGCGCGGCATCCAGCAGTGCGAAATCGAAGCGCCCGAAGGATGGATTCTCAAGATTCAGTAACGGAAAACTGCGCAAAAGCACAATAGTTCGCGCAGCAAAATCCGAAAAAAGTG
>FR899829.1 GCA_000437595.1 Faecalibacterium sp. CAG:74
CGGGAGGATAAGTCGCTGCCGGATTCCTATTAGCCCTTGATTCGTGAGAGTCAAGGGCGTTTTTTTGTCGTTGGGGGGGAAAAAAGAGAAAATCCCCGCGCGAACGATTGGGCACAGGGGATGCGGCTGCCTTTTCCTATTATATTGGTCTTTTCCGCGGGTTCCAGAGGGCAATGGAAACAGACGAAGTCTGCGGTCGCCCTCTGGACGCCTTCACCTCCCATGTTACAATGGGAAAGAAGGGGCTTGGGGAACGGATGACGGATCAGCACGCGGGCATAGTGTGCAGTTGTCACCAACTCAATCGCGCGAAAGGGTCAAGGGAGGGGACTTCGTCCCGTTTCATTCTCCCTTGCAGGGTGCAGGGGCAGCGCCCCTGCTGGGGTCAAGGGGCAAAGCCCCTTGGGTCGCTTTTCTCCGTAAATCCGAACAAAAGACGAGAAAATCAGAAGAACATGTGGAAATGCGGCGCGAATTATGATATAATAGGAATGCTTGCCCCGAAAAAGGGGAAAAACGAGGAATCAAGGGAGGAAATTGATTCAATGGCTACTTCTAAGAACACAAGCGCGCTTGATCGGCACTTTGGCTACACCGCCAAGGGCAGCTCGTTCAAGACCGAATGCTTGGCGGGTCTGACGACCTTCTTTGCCATGGCGTATATCCTGATGGTCAATGCGGGCATGTTCTCCAGCATCCCCGGCGTGACCTACGGTGCGATTTACATCGCCACTGCCATCTCCGCTGTCATCGGCACGGTGGCGATTGGCCTGCTGGCAAACCTGCCGCTCGCGCAGGCGTCCGGTATGGGTCTGAATGCGTACTTTGTTTACACGGTCGTGCTGGGGCTGGGCTTCAGCTATGCCAATGCCCTCGTGCTGGTGCTTTTTGACGGTATTCTGTTCATCCTCCTGACCGTCACGGGTCTGCGCAAGCTCATCTTCCAAGCGATTCCGCAGGCGGTTCGCGTCGCGATTCCGGCGGGCATCGGTCTGTTCATCGCGTTCCTTGGCTTGCAGAATGCGGGCATCATCATTCCGAGCGCATCCACCGGTGTCACGCTGGCGTCCTTCAACCTGCTCGCGAATGGCTGGAACGTGGGCATCATGGCGATGGTTGTGACCATCGTTGCGCTGCTGGCGATTGCCATCATGAGCCACCGCAACGTGAAAGGCTCTGTCCTGCTGGGCATTGTCGGCGGCACGGTGCTGTACTATGTGCTGGGTTTCCTGACGATTCCGAACTTCGGCGCGGACATCACGATGTCCAGCCCCTTCGCGGCGTTCAACGAATTCTTCTCCGGCGCGTTCGGCAAGGTCTTTACCGAGGGCTTCAACTTCGCGCCCTATGTTGAGGCGCATGGCGTGGCGAACACCGTCCTCACTATTGCGACAACCGCGCTGGCGTTCTGCATGGTGGATATGTTTGACACCATCGGCACGCTGTACGGCGCTTGCGCGCGCGGCAACATGCTGACCAAGGATGGCGAAGTGCCGAACATGGACAAGGCGATGCTGGCGGATGCGATTGCGACCACCACGGGTGCAATCTGCGGCACGTCCACGGTGACGACGTTCGTCGAATCCTCCTCTGGCGTGGCGGAGGGCGGCCGTACGGGTCTGTCCTCGATGGTGACGGCGCTGATGTTCCTTGTCGCCATGTTCCTCAGCCCGGTGGCGCAGCTTGTTCCCGGCTGCGCGACGGCGGCGGCGCTGATTTACGTCGGCGTGCTGATGATGAACTGCGTCAAGGACATTAAGTGGCTGGACGCGACGGAAGCTGTTCCGGCGTTCCTGACGCTGGCGATTATGCCCTTCGCGTACAACATTTCCTATGGCATTTGCTTCGGCCTGCTGTCCTATGTGGTGATTAACCTCTGCACGGGCAAGGCGAAGAACATCAAGGCCGGTACTTGGGTGATTACGGCGCTGTTTGTGGCGATGCTGCTGCTGACGCACTAATTGACAATCAGAAAGACCGCTGCATGAGATGTGCGGCGGTCTTTTTGCATCTTGGTTTTTATGCAGACTGCGCGGTGTCCCCAATCAACACGCGGGCACTGCATGAGCGTGTCACCAACTCAATCGCGCGAAAGGGTCAAGGGACGAAGTCCCTTGTGGGGTCAAGGGGCAAAGCCCCTTGGGGACCCCCAATCAACACGCGGGCACAGCCTGAAAGTGTCACCAACTCAATCGCGCGGAAGGGTCAAGGGAGGAACTCCCTTGCAGGGTGCAGGGACAGCGTCCCTGCTGGGGTCAAGGGGCAATGCCCCTTGGGTCTCCCCCTCTCAGAGTTTCCCTTCGCGGTAGCGTGCTTCGGCTTCTGCCATGATTTTCTCGGTTGCGGAAACGCCGCAGCGGGATGCACCGGCAGCGCGGGCGGCGAGCACGGTGTCCAAATCGCGGATGCCGCCGGAACCCTTCACGCGCACATGGTCGGAAACGGACGCGCGCATCAGCTTCAGGTCGTCGATGGTGCAGCCCTTTGTGCCGTAGCCTGTGGACGTTTTGACGAAATCAGCACCCGCCGCTTCCGAAAGTTCACAGCAGCGCTTCTTCTGCGCGTCCGTCAGGTAGCACGTTTCCAAAATCACCTTGACAATCGCGTTCCGGCTGTGCGCAAGGTCGCAAATCTGCTTGATTTCATCCTGCACATACGCTTCGTTGCCGCGAATCATTTCGCCGATGTTGATGACCATGTCCAGCTCTTCGCAGCCCTGATCCAGCGCCAGACGCGCTTCGTCCACCTTAATCTGCGTGGCGTGTGCGCCGTGCGGGAAGCCGATGACGGTGCAGACCTTGACGTCGCTGCCGCGCAGCATTTCCGCCAAAATCGGCACATCGCAGGGACGTGCGCAGACGGACGCGGTGTTGTACTTGAGTGCCAGCTCGCAGCCGCGGCGGATATCATCCTCCGTCAGGAAAGGCTGGAGCGTGCTGTGGTCGAGCATACGGGCAATATCATGGGGGGTCAAAGACATAAGTTGTGCCTCCTTTGTGACCTTTCGCATCATCGGAAAGGTGCATAGTTTATTTATTCGCCATTCACCGCTTGACTTCCTGCTTTTTGGGCGGTATAGTGTTGATAAAGACTTTCATTCCCACGAAAAAGGAGGAACTATCCATGCCGAATCCCTATCTGCCGCTGTGGGAGTACATTCCAGACGGCGAACCGCGCGTGTTTGGCAACCGCGTGTATGTCTACGGCTCGCATGACCGAGTCGGACACGACCAATTCTGCGATTATGTGCTGAAGTGCTGGTCCGCGCCTGTGGACGATCTTGGTCACTGGACGGATCACGGCGTTATTTTCCGCACGCGCGACACGTTCGACCATCCCGCCGACACCGACTGGACGAAGGAAAACAACGAGCTGTATGCTCCAGACGTGGTGGAGAAGGACGGAAAGTATTACCTCTTCGCCTACATCATCGGCGCGAAGGGGTGCGTCGCCGTGTCCGACCGCCCCGAAGGCCCGTTCACGCTGCTGGGGCGCTACAAGTATACGATTCCGGATTCTGTGTGCGTCAACGGCTGGTTCATCGACCCCGGTGTGCTGGTGGATGATGACGGGCAAGTGTATATCGCGTGCGGCTTCGAGCGCTCGTTCATCGCGAAGATTGACCCGCAGGACATGACGCATGTGCTGGATGGCACCTATCTGGAGCACATCATCCCCTGCGAAGTGACGGAAAACGGCGGATTCACCGATCCCGATTCCCGCTTCTATGAGGCGGCGTCGCTGCGTAAAATCGGGGATACCTACTACTTCATTTATTCCCCCAAGCGCGGCAGCCGCCTTGCCTACGCCACGTCCGACAAGCCGATGGGCCCCTACACCTATCGCGGCTACATCGTCGATAACGGCGTGGATTACCCGGCAGGCAACAACCACGGGTCTATCTGCCGCATCGGGAATCAGTGGTACATCTTCTATCACCGCATGACGAATGGTTCGGTGATGAGCCGCCGCGCGTGCGTGGAAAAAATCGAGATTCTGCCGGACGGCACGATTCCGCCGGTGGAGATGACGTCGCTGGGCTTTTCGGATGCGCTGAATCCATATGAGGAGACGCCCGCGGAACTGGCGTGTGTGCTGAAGGGCGGCGCGCTGATTGCCGAGCGGACGCCGTTTGAGCGCGTCATCACGAACATTCAGGACGGCTGCGTTATGGGCTACAAGTATTTCGACTTCGGCGCGGATTACGGCAGCAAGACGATGCAGCTTTTCGCGGATGTGATGGGCTTCGGCTGCGCGTGCGACGTGCATGTGCGTCTGGACGCGGAGGATGGCGAGGAAATCGGCTGCTTCCACGTTGGGCGCGGCGCGGAGTGCATCAAGACGCGCGTGAAGGCGGTCACGGGGCGGCACGCGCTCTACTTCGCTGTCACGACGCACTATTCCGGCTGGACGGGCGACTTCTTCGCCGGCCGCTGCCTGATGGAGTTCAAAAAGTTCGTGTTCATGAAGTAAGGTGGGGAGGCGCAAGGGGCTTTGCCCCTTGACCCCAGCAGGGACGCTGTCCCTGCACCCTGCAAGGGAGTTCCTCCCTTGACCCTTTTTCGCGATTGAGTTGGTCGCATTTTCATACAGTGTCCGCGTGTTTATCCATGCAAAATAAGACAGCCCTCCCTGCCGATTGACAGAGAGGGCTGTTTGTGGCTTATTGTGCGTCGTCGTGCGGTTCGCCGCCAACCGGGATGGCGTCATCCGACAGTTCGGGCTTGTCCGCTTCGGCGGGTTCGGTTTCCTTCGGCGCTTCCGGTTCGTTCACGGGTTCGGGGTCAACCGGGGCTTCGGGGGCTTCCGGCGTTTCAGGCGCTTCCGTAGTCGGCGCGTCAGCCGCTTCGGGCGATTCCTTGCCCCAAATTTCCTGATAGTCCATTTCTTCCAGCTGATGGCGCAGTTCCGCGCGCTGTTCCGGCGTCAGCTTCGAGATGTCAATCTCGCCGCGATTCATCAGCCCGTCGCAGAACTCCTGAAGCCGACGCTTGATGTCGTCCGCCGTGTCCTGGCTGTTCCGGACAGTTTCCTGCCCTTTCTCCACCAGCGAGCGCGCCAGATCGCCGCCCTTTTCCACCAGAGACGCTGCCGCGCCGATTCCGCCGTACATGACGTTTTTCACAAATTTCTCCAGATCAGGCATGTTCGTCACTCCTTTCGTTCCACCTGACATGCTCAGTATACCCCATTTTTCCTTTGAATCGCAAGGGAAACAGATTAGAATTTGCTAAAAAACGCATGATGATGGTTACAACCGCAGCATGGCCGCTTCCACGAGCGTCTCCGCCGGTGTGTCGGGCGCGGAAAACCACCGCTGCCGATTTTCAGGCATCATTTGCTGCAGCGGCTTTTCTGCCCCGTCCGCCACGACGAAAATCGCCAGCTGCTCCCGCGCCTGCACTTGCATCAGCGCGTCGCAGAACGCCGGACATACCAGCATTTCCGGTTCAATCCGGTCGATGAGGATAGGCGTGCGCGTGCTGAACGTTCCGCACAGCCCCGGCGCGGCGATTTCCTCCATCACCTGCGGCAGGAGCAGCCAGTCTTTTTCCGTCAGCCGGACGCGGCACAGCACGTCGTTCAGCCGCGGCTTTGGCGGCGGAAGCAGCAGGTGCAGCGCTTCGCCGCGCAGGCTGCCGCCAAGGTGCACGGGGGTCAACCGGAAACCGGAAAACGGCACATTCAGCGCATTCATAAGCTGTGCGGCGCTTGCCGAAGCCCCGTCTCCTGTCAGGTACAGCTGCTGCATCGGATGATTCCTCCATCATGGTCTTTTCGGGCACTAATTGGCGGATTTTCTCCATGCTTTATTGTACCCGTTCGCATTCGTTTTGTCAAGCAGTGCATTTTTCCGCCGTATTTTCCGCGTGGGCAAAAAAACCGGAAAAGTACGGAAATGCAAGGCTTTCAGCAG
>FR899830.1 GCA_000437595.1 Faecalibacterium sp. CAG:74
CCGGGGCAGTCCAGCACTTGCAGCCACGCGCCATCCACGCGGATTTCCAGCATCCGCGCGCTGATTTTCTCCATCAGCGCCCGCAGCGGCTCAAAGCATTCGTGATTTTCCGGCAGCAGCGCCAGCACATCCGCCAGCCCCAGCATATACCAGCCGACAGCGCGCCCCCACGCGTGCGCCGAGCGCCCCGTCTCCGGGTTTGACCACTGCTGCGCGCGGGATTCGTCCCACCCGTGGTGATTCAGGCGCGTTTTCGGCTCATAGGTGTGCTCATACGCCAATTGCAGCTGTTTCGCCGCATCGCGGATACCCGCGTCGCGAATGCCCGCATCGTCCTCCATCATCAGGCAGTATTCCACATAGAACGGCGCGGACATATGCAGCCCATCCAGCCACATTTGGTAGGGGTAGCACTTTTTGTGCCAGAATCCCCCGTCGGATGTGCGCGGCTGCCGGCGCAGCTGGTCGCGCAGCACGTCTGCCGCCCGCAGGTACTTTTTATCCCCCGTCGCCTTGTAGAGATACAGCAGCTGCCGCCCATTGCAGATGTAGTCCAGATTGAACTCATCCAGCGTGTAGTCGCGAATCGCGCCGCTTTCGTCGGTCACGAACGTGTCCATTGCGTCCTTGATGTAATCGAAATACTTCTTTTCGCCCGTCATGGCGTACAGCGCCTCCATGCCGCGCCACGCCACGCCGTAGTCATAGCTCCAGCGGCTGGTCAGCAGGCCATAACGCTTCATCAGGCAATCCGCCATTTTCGCGGCGGATTTCGGCAGAAACTCCTTCATTGCGCTTCCTCCAACAATGTCTGTGCAATCCGCACGGCGCGTCATTTTTCCTTTATTATCATACCATGAACACAGCGATAGATAAAGTGCTTTCCGGAAAATTCTCATCAAATTCCTTTGCCGTTCCTGTCCTTTGTGCGGATTTTTTTAATCTGTGCTGTTTTCTTTGTAGATTCCGCAAAAAGTGCAGCAAACCGTTGCCGTTGTGATATGATGCTAATCGAAGGCGATGTGGTTGAAAAATCGCCAAATAAGAATGGAGGAATCCCCATGAAGAAGCTGCTTTCCATCGCTCTGGCTCTGTGCCTGCTCCTGTCCGTCGCGCTGGCGGACGTCACCCTGACCAAGGTCTACAAGACTGAAGACCTCGTGTCCAACACCTTCCACAACGGCTTTGTGACCGCTATTGGCATGACCGGCGAGAACACCGTCGTCCTCAAGGATGACGGCACCTACGAGTACACCAAGCGCCTGATGCAGACCGCCGAAGACGGCACCGTGACGGCGGACATCGTTTACACCTTCACCGGCACTTACACGCAGGATGGCGACACGGTCGTTTTGATGTTCCCGACATCTGGCACCGCGTCTGAAAACTGGGGTTCCCTGGCGGGCTCCTATTTCCAGAACACGGAAAACGCTGCTTTCGCGGACAGCGACTACGCGGCGGGCGTTGTGCAGTGCAAGGAAGCGGAAAGCCATCTGATCGCCGACCTGTTTGAAGGCCCGTACCTGCTGGACAACCTGACCACCTCCGACGCGGCGTTTGACGCGGAAGAATGCACCGTGACCATCACCGTCAGCGGCGACACCTTTGACTATGTGATCACCAATTCCGACGACGACTAATGCTTATCCCCAAAGTGTTAGTAAGTCCGGAAAATCCTCGCGGGGAGGGCAATACGCCTTCCCCATTTTCTTTCGCATGATACTAATTCTCATCTAAACCATGTCATTCGCACAGCATCTTTTTCGCCCCGGCTTTGCTTCGTTCCGCTCGCGCGTACTTCCAGTACGCCTCGCTTCACTCAGCTTTGCCGGAACGAAAAATC
>FR899831.1:0-400 GCA_000437595.1 Faecalibacterium sp. CAG:74
AAATCCATTCGCCAGCCGACCACCTCATTTGTGCGGTGTTACCTAAAATCAGTGTAGCGGATACACCTTCAGCCCCTCCGCGCCAGCGATGCTGACCGTTTTCGTCAGCAAATCCCCTTCCGCTTCCAGCGCCGCCCAGAATGTGCCGCCGTTCGCGAACACCTCGATGACACCGCGGTCGAGAATCACGCGAATCGGCTCATTGACGTCCAGATGCGCGTCTGCCGCATCCTGCCCCAGCAAAGGCTGAATGTGCAGACGTGCATTCTCCGCCGTCAGCACCGTACCGCCGATGGTCAGCGTCAGCGGCTGATTCGGCTTGCAGCGGAAAAGCAGCTCACACGGCGTGTCCGCCAGCGGGAATTCTGCCGAATCGCTCCTGCGCGGCAGGAAGAGCGGA
>FR899831.1:417-37693 GCA_000437595.1 Faecalibacterium sp. CAG:74
AATCGCTCGTGCGCGGCAGGAAGAGCGGCTCGCCGCGCACAGCATCCAGTTCCCGCACGGGCTGGAAGGCAAGGCGGATGCCATCCGGCGTGCGGCGCAGGGAAAGCTCCGCCGGAATCGCCATCATGCTGTGGAAACCACGCGTGTCATCCTTCATCCGCAGCCACGCGACACTGATGACGCGCTCAGGCACGTTCGCGTAGGTCTGCGCAGCGTAGGGGAGGCGGGTCGCATATGCCATCAGGACGGGCGTTTCGGGCGTGAAGCGGAATCCGTCAAACGCACCGAGCATGTAGTAACCATCCGCAGACCAGAACACCCATTTGTCAGCGCCGTCGATGGGCAGGCGGAACAGGTCGGGGCACTCCCACATGCCGTTGGCGTTCAAACGGCTGGCTTCCGTCCAGTGGAGCAGGTCAGGGGAGCGGAAAATTGCAAATTCGCTGCCATCGAGGTACAGCACCATGATGTACGCGGCGGATTCGGGATGATAGAAAACCTTCGGGTCGCGGTTTCCCCCGGCGATGTGCGGCAGAAGGAACGCATCGGAGCGGGTGAGCGTTTCGCCGCCGTCGCGGGAAATCATCAGGCGCTGCGTGTGCAGATTCCCTGCCTGCTTTGACCATTCGTTCGACCCGCCCGCCGCGGTGTAGTAGAACAGCAGCGTATTTTTTCCCAGCCCGGACGCATTTTCCGCGTCGCAGAACGCGCTGCCCGAATAGACCGTGCCGGTGTCATCGGGCGCGGCAGCGACGGGGCGGTGCGTCCAGTGCAGCAAATCGCGGCTGACGGCGTGCCCCCAGTGCATATTCCCCCAATTCAGCCCGAACGGATTCCACTGGTAGAACAGGTGGTATGCCTCGCCGACGCGAATCAGACCGTTCGGGTCGTTGTGCCAGCCGAACGGGGGCGTGAAGTGCAGCAGCGGGCGCGCACCCGGCGTATACACCGGGACTTCGTCGGAGACAGAAATGCCGGACAGCAGGGCATCATCCGCATCACTGGAGAGAACTTCCAGCGTCTGGCGGAACCACGCGGACGCATCCATGCAGCCGACGAAATCAGCGTCATCCGGCGCGCAGAGGCGAACATCCGCCTCCTGAACTTTCCGCCCGGCAAGCAAGAAATGCAGCTTGCAGAGAGGCGCATCGCGGCGCGTCGGGAAGAGCAGAAACGGGGCAGTAAGCGAAATCATCATCGGAAAGCGACCTCCTTACAGCAGATTGTAAAGGCGAAAAGGGCGGATGTCAAGGCTTTATGCGTGCGGTTTGCATTTTTGTTCTGAAATTTTCCCGAAACGTCTCTTGACGAAAGCGCACGAAACAGCTACAATAAAGTGTCTTAATGTGTTCTGACGGAGCGAAAGGGGTTAGGGACATGAGCACGAAGTTTATTTTTGTCACTGGCGGCGTTGTTTCCTCGCTGGGCAAGGGCATCACGGCGGCGTCACTGGGGCGTCTGCTGAAATGCCGCGGTCTGCGCGTTTCCATCCAAAAATTTGACCCGTATATCAACGTTGACCCCGGTACGATGAGTCCGTATCAGCACGGCGAAGTGTTCGTGACGGACGACGGCGCGGAAACTGACCTCGACCTTGGTCACTACGAGCGCTTTATTGACGAATCCCTGACGCAGGCGGCAAACGTGACCTCCGGCCGCGTCTACAAGACCGTTATCGACCGTGAGCGGCAGGGCGGCTACCTCGGTGCGACGATTCAGGTCATCCCGCACATCACCGACGAAATCAAGCGCAACATCCTCCTTGTCTCCAAGCAGGAAAACGCGCCGGACGTGGTGATTACCGAAATCGGCGGCACGGTCGGCGACATTGAGAGCCAGCCGTTCCTTGAGGCTATCCGCCAGATGCGCGCGGAAGTTGGCTTTGAAAACAGCCTGTACATCCACGTTACCCTCATCCCCTTCCTGAAGGCGGCGGGTGAGCTGAAAACGAAGCCCACGCAGCACTCCGTCAAGGAACTCGGCGGCATCGGCATCAGCCCGGACATTCTTGTTTGCCGCTGTGAACACGAAGTGCCCGCTGAAGTGCGCGCGAAGATTGGCCTGTTCTGCAACTTGCCGGCTGACCGCGTGTTCCAGAACCTGAATGCCCGCTCCATCTATGAAGTGCCGCTGATGCTGCACAAGGAAGGACTGGACGAGAAAGTCTGCCAGCTGCTGGGACTGACGGGCTTGAGCTGCGACTTGACCGAGTGGGAGACCATGGTTGAGCGCCAGCTGAACCCCATCCGCGAGACGACGATTGCCCTTGTCGGCAAGTACGTCGAGCTGCCGGATGCGTACCTGTCCATTGTCGAGGCGCTGACGCACGGCGGCATTGCGCATCAGGCGAAGGTGCACATCAAGTGGGTGCAGTCGGCGGATTTGACGCAGGAGAATGTGGCGGAGGCGCTGGAAGGCTGCCACGGCATCCTCGTGCCGGGCGGATTTGGCCAGCGCGGCTTGGAGGGCAAGATGATTGCCATCCAGTACGCCCGTGAGCACAAGATTCCGTTCCTTGGCATTTGCCTGGGGATGCAGATGGCGGTTATCGAATACGCCCGCAACGTGCTGAACCTGCGTGGCGCAAGCTCCACCGAGCTTGACCCCAACACGCTCTATCCGGTGATTGACCTGATGGCTGATCAGAACCTCGACATGCTGGGCCACACGATGCGTCTGGGCAAGTACCGCTGTGCGCTCAAGCATGACACGAACAGCTACAAGGCGTATGCGCAGGAGGAAATCTGGGAGCGCCATCGCCATCGCTATGAATTTAACAATGATTATCTGACCCGCTTTGAAGAGGGCGGAATGACCATTGCGGGCAAGAACCCTGACCGCAATCTGGTGGAGATTGTTGAGATTCCCGACCATCCGTGGTATGTGGCGGTGCAGTTCCATCCGGAATTGAAGAGCCGTCCGAACCGTCCGCATCCGCTGTTCCGCGATTTTGTCGGCGCGGCGATCAAGCATCAGGAGCAGGTCTAACAGGCAAAAGCGGCGTTTCCAGCAAAGCGGCTGGGAGCGCCGCTCTTTTGGAATGCGGGCGGGTTCTGCGCGGAAAAAATCAGGCATGCGAAGGGGTGTCGGGGGCGAGCGCAGAGGCGAAATCCCCTGCAACAAAAAAGACCAGCATTGGGAAAGTTGTTCCTCATGCTGGTCGGTCGCGCCCATCTGGCGCGACAATGTGCAAGTTGCGGGTAGAGCAGCTTGGGGGCGCTCCTGCGGGAGCGCAAAGTTACAAGTGCTGCGCTGAAAGCGCTTCGCTGTTCAGCGCTCGTTGGGCAGGATTGGGTGCTTTTGCATAATTGGTCACACGAGCAACCGTTGGGGCGTTGCCCCAAACCCCACAAGGGACGCTGTCCCTTGACCCTGCAAGGGGCAGACGAAAAGGGACGAAGTCCCCCCTTGACCCGTTTTTGGTGCTCAGGCTTGAGCACGCTTCCCAAACTGAACTTTTTTGCTGCTTTTTTCTTATTTCTTATCCAGTTCCGAGGTGCAGTGCGGGCAGCGCGTCGCCTTAATCGGAATCTCGCTCAGGCAATAGGGGCACTTTTTCGTCGTCGGCGCGGCGGGCGCAGCAGGCTTCTTCCCGATGCTCATCAGCGCGTTAATCCCCTTCAGCAGCATAAACAGCACCAGCGCCGTGATGAAGAAATTCACCACCGTCGTCAGGAACGACGCAAACGCCGCGCCGAATGTCCATGCCACACCGTCGGAAATGTCGCCGGGGCCGCCGGTGAAAATCAGCGATAGCAGCGGATTGATGAAATTCGTCGTCAGCGCCGTGACAATGCCGGTGAACGCGCCGCCGATGATGACGCCGACCGCCATGTCCATCACGTTGCCGCGCAGGGCGAACTTCTTAAACTCTTCGATGAACTTTTTCATGGGGAAACCCCTCCTCCAAATTTGATACTGTCAGTATAGCACGCAGGGCGACCAGTTGCAAGCGCTTGCGGCGCGAAAAAAACGAAAAGAGGATGCAGAATGACGAAGAAACAATGGATTGCGGATGGATTGCTGCTGGCAGCGGCAATTATCTGGGGGTCAGCGTTCGCAGTGGTGAAAAATACGCTGGACAGTGTGCCGCCGTCGATGATGATTGCGCTGCGCTTCGGCATTGCTGCGCTCATCAGCGGCGTGATTCTCCGCAAACACCTGCGGGGGCTGACGCGCGGACAGGTGCTGATGGGGCTGCTCGTCGGCGTACTGACCGGGCTGGCGTACATTGTGCAGACCATCGGGTTGCAGGACACGACTGCCGGGAAAAATGCGTTTCTGACGACGATTTACGTCCTGCTGGTGCCGTTCGGCAGTGCGGTGCTGTTCCATGAGAAGCTCGGCGCGCGGCGATACGTTGCGGCGGTGCTGATGCTGCTGGGCATCGGCATCCTCTCGCTGGACGGCGAAAGCGGCGGACTGAATCGCGGCGACGTGCTGACGCTGGTGTGCGGCGTGCTGTATGCGGCGCAGATTATCTCCGTCGGGCGCTGCAATGAACGCATGGATACTTATGCGCTGATTGTGCTGGAGTTTGCGTTCGCGGCGCTGACGGGGCTGTGCTGGTCGCTGGCGACGGAGCGGGGGATGCCGATACAGTGGAACATGCAGTCCATCGGCGGCATTTTGTATGTCGCGGTGTTCTCAACCATGCTGGCATCGTCCTGCCAGAATATCGCGCAGAAGCTCGCACCGACGTCTCATGCGGCGCTGCTGATGAGCCTCGAATCCGTGTTCGGGGCGCTGTCCGGCGTGATTTTTCTGGGCGAAAAGCTGACCATCCGAATGGGACTGGGCTTTCTGGTGATTTTCGCGGCGGTGGTGCTGAGCGAAACGACGGCATCATCAAAAAAATTCACGGAAAATGTATGAATATGCATTGACAAGCGGATGATTCTGCGCTATACTATGCACTGTTCCCCGGAAGCGCTCCGGCGGACAATAAAATCGTGAAAAACCTGTTTTCAGGAGGATGGTAACAATGAAGAAGCTGCTGAGTGTGGTTATTGCTCTGATGATGATGGTGACATTCGTGTTCGCGGAAGAAGCCGCGCCCGCGGAAGTCAAGACCCTGTACGCAGGTGTGCTGACGGTTGGCTGCGAAGCCGGTTATCCGCCTTTCGAGATGGTTGCGGACGACGGCGAATCCGTTGTCGGTCTGGACATGGACATCATGGCGGCTGTGGCGGAAAAGCTGGGCTTGCAGATGCAGGTTGTGACGACCTCCTTTGACGGCATCTTCGACGGCATCGGTGTGAACTACGACGTGGTTTGCTCCGCCGTGACCATCACCCCTGACCGTATGCAGAACATGCTGTTCTCCCTGCCCTACATTACCAACTATCAGGCGGTGGTTGTGCCGGCGGACAAGGACGTGGAAATCAATTCCTTCATGGATTTGGACGGCTATGTCATCGGTGTGCAGAAGGGCACGACCGCGGACATCCTGATGGGCGACTATGAATCCACCAAGACCATCAACGTGACCGTGGTGGCGAACGACAAGCTGAGCAACTGCTTCACCCAGCTGACCAACGGCGAAATTCAGGCGGTTGTGGTGGACAGCGGCGTTGCGGAAAGCTATGTTGCGAAGAATCCGGAACTGTACAAGATTGTCTATCAGGACATGACCGAAGGTGAGCAGTTCGCCATCGCGATGGGTCTGAACGACACCGACATGCAGGCCGCCATCAATCAGGCGATGCAGGAACTGGAAGAAGACGGCACGCTGAAGGAAATCTACGAGTACTGGTTCGGCGCGGACTCCGAGGAATCTGCGGAGTAATCAGCCAACAGCCGCAAACAATCCGCACCTGCCGGGTGGAAACATCCCATCCGACAGGGCGCGGTTTTTTGTGTGAGAAGGGAATCCGCTGACCATGCGGCGGGAAAGGAATCGGATATGAAGGGAAAAATGCCCGCAAAGCTGTTCCGGGTCGATCGGTGGCAGCGGAAAACAAAAATCGTCGTCAGCATTGTGCTGCTCGTCCTCATCGTCGTTGGGATTCTCTCGACCATGATGCCCACGCGCGAGGAAATGCTGGCGAACACCTCGGAAGCCATGCAGCAGCGCTTGGCGGAGGATGCGCAGAGCACCCGCAAGCGCTTGACCATTTCCTATAACCCGCTGTTCTGCGTCAGCTATCTGTCCGTCTCGTCCAGCGGGCGCGACGTTGTGTCGGAAAGCTACGTTGGCTTCTGCAACCAGATTATTCCGGCGAATGATGGTGCAATGCAGGTCGTCGGGCAGATGATTAACTACACCTACCGGATGCTTGGCGGCGGCCGCAACCTGATGTACGGCGCAAAGCTGACCATCCTGCTGACGACCATCACCGTGTTCTTCGGCTTGATTCTGGGCACCCTGCTGTCGCTGGGCAAGATCAGCAAATTCAAGCCGCTCAGCAAGATTTGCAGCGGTTATATCTTCTTCTTCCGCGGCACGCCGCTGCTGATTCAGCTCTTCGTCGTCTACTTCACGCTGCCCAAGATCTTCGACTTCTCGTGGACGGGGCTGTTCAGCGCCTATGGCACAGACGCAACCTACATGGGTTCGTTCCTTGCCTCGTGCATCACGTTCAGCCTGAACTCCGGCGCGTACTGCGCGGAAATCGTCCGCGCGGCGATTCAGTCCATCGACAAGGGACAGCATGAAGCCGCGAAAGCCCTCGGCATGACCTACTGGCAGACCATGTCGCACATCGTTATCCCGCAGTCGATTCGCCGGATGATTCCGCCCGTCTGCAATGAGTTCGTCATGATTCTGAAAGATGCGTCGATTGTGTTCGCGATTTCCCTGCAGGACATCACGACGATTGCCAACAACATCCGCACCAGCGAAGGCTCGAACCTCGTCTTTATCCCTGCGCTGATTCTCTATCTGATTATCACCGCGCTGTTCACGTTCATCTTCAACAAAATCGAGAAGAAATTCTCGGTGTACGAATAAGGAGGTGTCCCGATGGAAAATCAGGAAGCGTTCATGCTGGAAACGCAGCATGTTTCCAAACATTACGGCAAGCTGGAAGTCTTGAAGGACATCAACCTGCAGGTCAAAAAGGGCGAAGTCATCTGCCTGATTGGCCCGTCCGGCGCGGGCAAATCCACCTATCTGCGCTCGCTGAACCAGCTGGAGACGATTACGGGCGGCAAAATCTTCATCAAGGGGCATCTGCTGCTGCACCGCGAGCATGACCACACGGTCGAGCGCATCGACAAGAAGACGCAGCAGCAGCTTCTGCTGGAAATGGGCATGTGCTTTCAGCGCTTCAACCTCTTCCCGCACAAGACGGTGCTGGACAACGTGATGATGTCGCCGATTATCGTCAAGCACGAGGACAAGGAGCAGGTACGTCAGGAGGCGCTGACGCTGCTTGACCGCGTTGGCTTGAAGAGCAAAGCGGATGAATATCCGAACCGCCTCTCCGGCGGACAGCAGCAGCGCGTGGCGATTGCGCGCGCCTTGGCGATGAAGCCGGAAATCATGCTCTTCGACGAGCCGACCTCCGCCCTTGACCCGGAACTGGTTGGCGAGGTGCTGAACGTCATGAAAGACCTTGCGTCCGAGGGCATGACAATGCTGTGCGTGACGCACGAAATGGGCTTTGCGAAGGAAGTATGCAACCGCGTGCTGTTCATGGCGGACGGTTACATCATCGAGGAAGGCACGCCGACGCAAGTGTTTGAAGACCCGCAGAATCAGCGCACGAAGGCGTTTTTGCGGTCGGTGCTGAATGCGTAAATTATGAAAGAACCCACTGTGGAGGTTTGAAACTCCCAGTGGGCTTTCTTTATGCGGCTGTCAGTGGAAATGCATACCTCGTGGATAAACACGCGGGCATAGTATGCCAATGCGCACAACTCAATCGCGCAAAAGGGTCAAGGGAGAAACTCCCTTGTGGGGTCAAGGGGCAAAGCCCCTTGTGGAGTCCAGAGGCAGAGCCTCTGGCGTTCCCCATCAGAATATCAAGTCCATGCTCCGCAGTTTTTCGCGAAGCCAGCTTTCGGATAGGCCGGATTTCTGCGACATTTCGCGAATCGTTAAACCCGATAGGTATGCGTCGGACAGTACCTCCGGGTCGCTCAGGTTGTCCCAGTCGATATCCGGGATGACCGGCGCGGGCGGGGGCGTGTAGAGGGGCTTGGGCGGCATCGGCTTGGGGGTGGTGCGCACCGGGTTGCGGAACGCGGCGGACTGCGCACGCTCCGCCAGCAGCTTCACATTCGCCTTCATCTTCCGCTCCTGCGCCACATACGGGCGAATCACCCCCAGAAATGCTTCGCCGTAGCGCGCGGTTTTGATTTCGCCCATGCCGCTCACGCTCCGCATTCCGTCCAGCGTTTCCGGCTTGCGCCGCGCCATCTCCGTCAGCGTCGCGTCGTTGCAGATGATGTAGGGCGGGACGTGGTGCAGCTTCGCCAATGCCATCCGCACCTGCCGCAGCTGCTCGAACAAATCGCCGCCTGCCGGGGCTTCGATTTTCCCGATGCTGCCGACCTTCTCCGCCGTCGCCTGCTGCCCCAGATGTGCGCCGTCCGCTGCAATCCGCTGCCGCTTTTGGGTGGCTTCCTCCGCCTCGCCGTAGCGCGCGCCGCAGCAGGCGCTGCAATGCCCGCAGTCCTGCGCTGTATTCTCCCCGAAGTACCGCAGGATAAACGCCCGCAGGCAGCCGGGCTTCGTGCAGTAATCCACCATTCGGTTCAGGCGGTTCATGTCCTGATAGCGCACTGCCGACTGCTCCGCCGCCGTCATGTTCTCGTTTGGCTCGGTGTGCTCAATCATCCACTTCGCGGTGAAAATGTCCGACCCGTTGTACAGCAGGATGCACTCCGCCGCCTCGCCGTCGCGTCCGGCGCGCCCTGCCTCCTGATAGTACGCCTCCATCGAGCGCGGCATTTGGTAGTGGATGACAAACCGCACGTTGGATTTGTCGATGCCCATGCCGAACGCGTTCGTCGCAACCATCACCGGGCAGGTGTCGTACTGAAATTTTTCCTGATTTTCCTTGCGCTCCTCGTCGCTCAATCCCGCATGATAGCGCGTCGCGTCGATGCCCGCGCGAATCAGCTTGTCGCAGACCTGCTCGACCGCCTTGCGCGTTGCACAGTAAACGATGCCGCTTTCGCCGCGTTTCCGGCGGAGAATATCCATGAGGGCAGCGTCACGGTTCTTGGGACGGATGACCTCGAAGTAGAGGTTCGGACGGTCGAAGCCGGTCGTGACCGTCTCCGGGTTTTGCAGGCGCAATAGGCGGATGATGTCCTGCCGGACGCGCTCGGTTGCAGTCGCGGTGAATGCGCCCATAACCGGGCGGGTGGGCAGCGAATCGACGAAATCCGCGATGCGCAGATACACCGGGCGGAAATCCTGCCCCCACTGGGAGACACAGTGCGCCTCGTCCACGGCAAGCAGAGAAATCGGCATGGATTGCGCCATCGCCTGAAACGAGGGCGTTTCGAGGCGCTCTGGGGCGACGTAGATGATTTTGTACGCGCCCTGCCGCGCGCGCTGCATGGCGAGTTCCATCTGGCGCGGGGTGAGTGAGCTGTTGAGGTACGCAGCTGGAACGCCCGCACTCTTGAGCGCCGCCACCTGATCCGCCATCAGCGAAATCAGCGGCGAAATAACAATCGCGACCCCCGGCATCATCAGCGCCGGCACTTGATAGCACATGGATTTCCCCGCGCCCGTGGGCATCACGCCCAGTGCATCCCGGTGGTGCGTCAGCGCATTCACCATGACCTCCTGCCCCGGTCGGAACGCCTCATGCCCAAAGTACTTCCGCAGGGTTTCCTGTGCTTGCATCCGTTTTTTTCCTTTCTTATGGGAGGACGTGGGGAGGCGCCAGAGGCTCTGCCTCTGGACTCCGGCAGGGCTCTGCCCTGCACCCGCGAAGGGTCTTCGACCCTCGCGACACCCTTTTCGCGATTGAGTTGGTGACACTCTCATACTGGTTCCGCGTGTTTATTGGGGGGACGCAAGGGACGCTGCCCCTTGACTCCGCCAAAGGGTCTTCGACCCTCTGGACTCCCTTTCGCGCGATTCAGTTGGTGACGCTTTCAGGCTATGCCCGCGTGTTTATTGAGGGAGACGAACGTCAGCTGAAACTTTCGCGCAGTGATCGAGGTACAAAATGCACCCCTCTTTCGGTGACTTGCCGAAGGAGGGGTGCTTGCTATCAGAAATCAGCAGTATCAGTAGTTTTCCGCCTTGACCATGAAGTAGCTCTGCGGATGTGCACACACCGGGCAGATTTCCGGCGCTTTCTTGCCCACAACGATATGGCCGCAGTTCGCGCATTCCCAAATCACGTCGCCGTCCTTGGAGAACACAAGGTCATTTTCCACGTTCGCCAGCAGGCGGCGATAGCGTTCCTCATGCGCCTTCTCGATGGCGGCGACCATGCGGAATTTATGCGCAATCGCCGGGAAACCCTCGGCGTCCGCTTCCTCTGCCATGCGGACGTACATGTCTGTCCACTCGGCGTTCTCGCCCTCAGCGGCGTGCAGCAGGTTCGCTGCGGTATCCTTGATTTCGCCGCCCTCCAGCAGCTTGAACCACATTTTGGCGTGTTCCTTCTCGTTCGCCGCGGTTGCTTCGAAGAGTTCGGCAATCTGCACATAGCCGTCCTTGCGCGCCTTCGATGCGAAGTAGGTGTACTTATTGCGCGCCATAGATTCTCCCGCGAAGGCTTCCAGCAGGTTTTGTTCGGTTTTCGTGCCCTTAAGTTCCTTAGCCATGGTAAAAATCCTCCTAATCGTTGGTTTAACGTGCATTTTGCAGAAGTCTGCTGGAATCATTATACCATAAAATTGAGGGATTTGAAACAGAAATTTTGCCTCCGCAGAGGCGAAATCCCTGCGCTGCACGCGCATATAGCATATAAGTATGAAAGCAAAGTCGACTGAATCGCGAAAACTTGACATTGACGCGGCATGGAGTTCGTGGTATAATTCACAATGTATTCATATGCCAAGATAAAGGAGCAGTATGGATAAGAAGAACTATTGGGTCATTGCGCTGATGGTTGCACTTGCCGTCGGATTGCTGGCGGCGGTAACGCTGCTGCGTCCAAGCGGGGGTCAAAATGGCGAAATCGTCGTGACGGTGGATGGCGCGGAGTACGCCCGTGTGCCGCTGGGGCAGAAGCAGACATTGACTGTCACGCAGGAGGACGGCAGCGTCAACGTGATTGAAATCAGCGAGCGCGGCGCGGTGATGGCATCCTCAACATGCCATAATCAGCTGTGCGTCCAAATGGGCGAAGTGACGCTGGACAACTGGGAGACGCGCCCCAATCAGCAATTCATTATCTGTCTGCCCAATCGGGTAAGTGTGGAATTGGTGGTGAAGGAATGAAAAAAACAGCGGTGCTTTCGGGGCTGATGGCGTTGACGCTGCTGCTGGGCGGATGCAGTGCGCAGCAGGCAGGCGGCGAAACCCCGACGACACCCCCCGCCGCGGCCGCCACGGTTGACCCGGCAGAAAAAACAACGGGCGTGGGTTTCTACTTCGACACAGTTGTGACCATCACGCTCTACGGCGCGGACGACACCCTGATGGATGACATCTGGGCGGCTTGCAAGCGTTACGAGAACATGCTCTCCAAAACGGTGGAGGGCAGCGACGTCAGCCGCATCAACAACGCTCATGGGCAGACCGTGACCGTTGATGCGGAAACGTGGAACGTCCTCAGCGAAGCGAAGAAGCTCAACCGCTTGACCGGCGGCGCGTTCGCCATCACGATTGCGCCCCTGACCGCGCAGTGGGACTTTACCGGCGGCACGAACCGTATGCCGACCGACGAGGAGCGACTTGCCGCCCTGCCGCTGGTGGACGACGAGCAGCTCACGCTGGGCGAGAACAACACGGTTACGCTGCCTGCTGGGATGCAGATTGACCTCGGCGGCATCGCCAAGGGTTACATTGCAGACCAAGTGGCGGCACTGGTGCGTGGGCGGTGCAGCGGCGCAATGCTGAATTTCGGCGGCAATGTCTACGCTGTTGGGACGAAGCCGGATGGATCGGCATACCGCGTCGGCGTGCAGGATCCGGACGATCCCAACAACAGCAGCCCTATCGGCGCCTTTTCTGTCATCGACCCCAGCGCCGTGACCAGCGGCCCTATCGGCGTCGTTTCTGTCATCGACCGCAGCGTCGTGACCAGCGGCATCTACGAGCGCGGCTTTACCATCGACGGCGTGCGGTATCATCACATCCTCTCGCCATGGACGGGGCTGCCGTCCGATTCCGACTTGGCATCGGCAACCATCATTGCAGAAAGCTCCATGGATGCGGACGCACTGGCGACAGCGTGCATCGTCCTCGGCAGCGAGAAAGCGCTCCAGCTCACGCAGGAGAACGGATATCCCGCGCTGATGATTCTGCGCGACGGCACGGTGATGATGAACGACCTGATGAAGCAATGGGGCTACACGTCCCTGCGATGATACGCTATTTTCCTTTGAAAATAGTATCAGCTTTCAATTTCACTTTTTCATAGTTCTCAGGAGGAGGCAATAAACCATGAGTGAAACCAAGACAACTCGGAAACAGCTTCCGGCGTACCTGATTCTGGCGCTGATTGCGCTGGCGGCGGCGCTGCTGCTGGCGGTGACGAATGCGATTACAGCAGGTCCCATCAAGGCGCATGAGGAAGCGGCGCAGAACGCGGCGTTCCAGAGCGTCATGACGGCGGATTCCTTCAGCACCATGAGCATTCCGGATGGCTGCAATGTTACATCGCTGGTGGAAGCGAAGAAGGACGGCAAGACCATCGGCTACTGCGCGGTGTCCTCCGCCAAGGGCTACGGCGGCAATGTCGCTGTGACGCTGGGCGTTGATATGGATGGCAAAATCGTCGGCTGCCAGATTGGCGACACAAACTTTGCCGAGACGGACGGCTTCGGCGCGCGTTGGAAAGAACCGGCTCGTGCGGAGGCGTTCATTGGTCTGAGCGCGTTCGGCGGCGACACCATCGAAGCGATTACCGGCGCGACCGTCACCTCCAAGGCGGTGCTGGCGGCGTCCAATGATGTGCTGAAGTGCATCAGCCATGTGCTGGGCAAGGACGTCGAAGGCGACGTGCTGGCGTTCGGCGTGAAGGAAGAAAAGCCTGCGCAGACGGTTGAGCTGACAGGCGACGTGCATCAGGGCAAGGCTGTTGGCTTTGGCAACGGCGAAGTGACCGCGCGTTTGACGCTGAATGATGATGGCACGATTGCGGCGCTGGTTATCGACGCTTCCACGCAGACGCCCGGCTTCGGCACGCGCTGCGCGGACGAAGAGTTCACGGCGCAGTTCATCGGCAAGAGCGGCCCGTTTACCCTGAATGAAAATGTGGATGGGCTGACCGGCGCGACCATCACCTCGACGGCAGCGGTGGAGGCCATCAACGCGGCGCTGACTTCGCCCGCGATGGCGGCGGAGGATCTCGAACCTGTGGCGACGGAAGCACCTGCTGCGACGGAAGCGCCCATGGTGCTGGAAAACGCGAAGACCGCGACGATTGCGGGCTTCGGCGGCGCGGACATCACGGTGCAGGTGACAGACGAGAACGGCGTGATTACGGCACTGGTGGTGGATGCGTCCAGCCAGACGGCGGGTCTGGGTCAGAAGTGCGCGGATGAAGCGTTCACGAGCCAGTTCATCGGCAAGAGCGCGCCGTTGACGCTGGGCGAAGGCATCGACGCGGTGGCAAGCGCGACGATTACGTCTCAGGCGGTTGTAGACGCGGTGAACAGCCTGTATGCGGAAGCGCCCGCGAAGGTGCTGACCACGAAGGTCAAGGGCTGGCACGAGGGCGTGGCCGTGACGGTGGAAATTGACAAGAATCATGTCATCACGGCGCTGACGGTGGATGCTTCCGGCGAATTCTACGCGCTGGGCGGCAAGTGTGCCGATGAAGCGTTCACGAGCCAGTTCATCGGCAAGAGTGCGCCGCTGACGCTGGGCGTGGACATCGACGCGGTGACGGGCGCGACGCTGACCTCTCAGGCGGTTGTCGATGCGGTCAACCAGCTGGCGAAGTAATACATGAAGAACGGGCAGGACGTGTGTGATGCGTCCTGCCCGTTTTGTGTTGCGGTGATATGCGGTTATCAGGCTATTTGGTCGCGCCCATCTGGCGCGACACAGCATAGGTGATGGAAAGAGTGGCTTGGGGGCGCGTCTGAGGACGCGCGAAGTTATACTATTTCCAGATTCACCTGCGCCATCTGCTTGCGCCTTTTCCCTTCTGGCGTCCGCTCATTCCACCTAGCGTAGCGCTGCTACGCTGCGTTTCATTCACGTTAGCCAGAATGAAAAATTCGCGGCGCATCTTGGCGCATTTTCATCTGGAAATAGTATTACTGGCAGGGACGCTTCGCTGTCTGCGCCTTGTTGGCGGCTTCCTTGGAGTTGAGCGTCCGAGGAACGGTTGGGGCGTTGCCCCAAACCCCACCAGAGGCGCTGCCTCTGGACTCCGCAAGGGGGGATCCCCCCTTGACCCCTCCGCGCGATTGAGTTGGTTTCACTCCCATACTGCTTCCGCGTGTTTATTTTTTCGGTGTCAAGCCCAGTTTCGCCGCGCATTCATCCATATCCAGCGTCGCAAAATAATCCTGCGGCGTTTCGGCACGGCGAATCAGCTTATAGCCGCCCTCCTGCGTGTACAGCACCTCTGCCGACCGCAGCCGCCCATTATAATTATACCCCATCGCATGACCGTGCGCACCGGTGTCATGAATCACCAGCAGGTCACCGATCTTGATTTCCGGCAGGGCGCGGTCGATGGCGAACTTGTCGTTATTTTCGCACAGACTGCCGACGACGTCATAGATGTGGTCATGCGGCAGGCTTTCCTTCCCGCAGACGGTGATGTGGTGGTACGCGCCGTACATCGCAGGGCGCATGAGGTTCGCGGCGCAGGCGTCCACGCCGATGTAGTCCTTGTAGGTGTGCTTCTCGTGAATCACGCGCGTGACAAGCCAGCCCATGTTGCCGGTCATCCAGCGGCCGAGTTCGGTTTTCAGCGCGACGCCGCCGTTCGGGAAGATTTCCTCGTATACCTTTCGGACACCTTCGCCGACGGCGAGCACATCCGTCGCGGGCTGGTCGGGGCGGTAGGGGATGCCGATGCCGCCGGAGAGGTTGATGAACGCCAGCTCCAAGCCGGTTTCGGCAGCGAGGTCGCGGCCGCAGGTGAAGAGAATCTTCGCCAGCGCGGGGTAGTAGTTGTCGTCCGTGTTGTTGGAGGAGAGGAAGGCGTGAAGCCCGAAGCGCTTTGCGCCAAGTTCTTTCAGGCGCTTCAAGCCCTCCTGCAATTGGGCATAGGTGAAGCCGTATTTCGCGTCGCCCGGATTGCCCATGATTTCGTTGCCGATTTTGAAGTCTCCGCCGGGGTTATAGCGGCAGCAGATGGTTTCAGGAATGCCGCCGTGCTGACGGAGAATGTCAATATGGGTGATATCATCGAGGTTGACGAACGCGCCAAGACGGCGGGCATCGTCGAACTCATGGTAGGGCATGGCGTTGGCGGAGAACATGATGTCCCGCCCGGAGAATCCGCAGGCGTCCGCGAGCATCAATTCCGTGTCGCTGGAGCAGTCCACACCGCAGCCCTCCTCCTTCAAAATGCGGAGGATAGCGGGGTTCGGCAGCGCCTTGATGGCGAAATATTCCTCAAAATCTTCGCACCACGCAAATGCCTGCTTCAGCGTGCGGGCATTGCGGCGGATTCCGGCTTCGTCGTAGAGGTGGAAGGGGGTCGGGTACTTGGCGGCGGCGTTTTCAAATACCGCGTCAGAAAGCGAAAAATTCGGCATGGCAGTTCACTCCGATTAACTTATTGGATTCCGCGTCAATATAGCACAGAATGCGGGGGAATGCAAGTTTTTCTGTTGTACAGGCGAAGAAAAGGAAAAAATGCGGCGGGAAAAATCGAATTCGGGTATGATTCCGGCGAAACCCCAGCAAAATACTCGATTTTTTCCGGGAACCCTTGTAATTTCGGGGGAATGCCGTTATAATGGTGCAATGCCCGGTATCATATTTTCTCGGGTGATACTACTTCCAGATTCGCCCGCGCCGTCTGATTGCGCCTTTTTGATTCTGGAAATAGTATAGAACGGAGAAGGAGGAAACGATTCTATGGAAGAAGCAACGACTCGCAGTAATTTTGTCTGGGAGGCCGTCGAACAGGATTTGAAGGATGGTCGCTACACGCAAGTGCATACGCGGTTTCCTCCCGAACCCAACGGCTATATGCACATTGGCCATTGCAAGGCGCTGATTACGGACTTCCTGACGGCGGAGAAATTCGGTGGCAAGTGCAACCTGCGCTTCGACGACACGAACCCCGCGAAGGAAGACACCGAGTTTGTCGAAGCCATCAAGAACGACATTCACTGGCTGGGTTTTGACTGGACGGGCGGTCTGTATTACGCTTCTGATTATTACGATAAGTGCTACGAAATCGCGGAGGACTGGATTCGGCGCGGTCTGGCGTATGTGGACGAGCTGAACAAGGAGCAGATGCGCGAATACCGCGGCACGCTGACCAAGCCCGGCAAGAATTCGCCGTGGCGCGACCGTCCCGCCGAAGAGAGCCTTGACCTGTTCCGCCGGATGCGCGCGGGCGAATTTGCTGAGGGACAGTACACCCTGCGCGCCAAGATTGACATGGCGTCGCCCAACATCGTTATGCGCGACCCCACCATGTACCGCATCCTCTACAAGGAGCACTGGCGCACGGGCAAGAAGTGGTGCATCTACCCGATGTACGACTTCGCGCACCCGATTGGCGATGCGCTGGAAGGCATCAGCCACTCCCTCTGCTCGCTGGAATACGAAATTCATCGCCCGCTGTATGACTGGGTGGTGGAGCACAGCCAGTCCATGCTGCCGGCACGTCCTCGTCAGATTGAGTTTGCCCGCCTGAACATGACCCGCACCGTGATGAGCAAACGCAAGCTGCGCGCGCTGGTCATGGGCGGCTACGTCAAAGGCTGGGATGACCCGCGTATGCCCACGCTGTCGGGTCTGCGCCGCCGCGGCTGCACGGCCGCTGCGATTCGCGATTTCGTCAGCCGCATCGGCTTGAGCAAGGCGGATTCCACCGTGGATACCGCGCTGCTGGATGCCTGCATCCGCGACGATTTGGGTGAAAAAGCGGCGCGCGTGATGGCGGTGCTGCACCCGCTCAAGGTGGTGCTGACGAACTGGGACGCCGACAAGACGCTCACGCTGACGGTCGAAAATCACCCGAAGCACCCCGAAATGGGCAGCCACACAGTCACGTTCGGCAAAGAGCTGTACATTGAGCAGGAGGACTTCATGGAAGTGCCTGCGAAGAAGTTCCAGCGCATGTACCCCGGCTTCGAGGTGCGCCTGAACGGGGCGTACATCGTCAAGTGCGAGGGCTGCAAGAAGGACGAGAACGGCAACGTCACCGAAGTGTACTGCACGGTGGACATGGACAGCCTGTCCGGCAGCGAGGGCGCTGACCGCAAGATTAAAGGCAAGACGCTGCATTGGGTGAGCGCGGCGGACGCTGTGCCGTTTGAGGCGCGCCTCTACGACCCGCTGCTGGCGGATGACAGCGCGCTGGAAGATGAAACCGAGCCGACCGCCGAGGATGCGGTGGATGCGGAAGAAACCGAAGAGGCAGAGGAAGCGGACGCGAATCTGTCCCGCGCAGATTATGACTTCCTGAAGAAGCTGAATCAGCATAGTCTGACGGTGGTGCGCGGCGTGATTGAGCCGTATGCGAAGGAGTGCGCGCCGGGGACGGCACTGCAGTTCCTGCGCACGGGCTATTTCTGCAAGGACCCGGATTCCACGGCGGAACTGCCGGTGTTCAACCGCACGGTTGGGCTGCGGGATGCGTTTGCGAAGGCGGCTAAGTAAGGGAATTGCTTTTCTGCGGAAAAGGGCTTTTGCGGAGCAGGGGGTTCGCCTCTGCGGAGGCGACAAGGGGGCATGAAAACAGACGAAGCCTGCGCTCGCCCTCTGGTCGCTCCCGCAGGAGCGAAATCCCCGCATAAACACGCGGACACTGCATGAAAGTGCGCTCAATCCAATCGCGAAAAAGGGTCAAGGGAGGAACTCCCTTGTGGGGTCAAGGGGCAACGCCCCTTGCGTCACCCTTTTATTATGGAACTAAGGAGAATCAGAAAATGAATCAGGAAGTGCGTACACGATTTGCGCCGTCGCCGACGGGCTTTATGCATCTGGGCGGACTGCGCGCGGCACTGTATGGATATTTGTTTGCCCGGAAGAACGGGGGCAAATTCATCCTGCGCATTGAGGACACGGATCAGGTGCGCTTTGTGGAAGGCGCGACGGAGGTCATTTACGACACGCTGCGCCGCTGCGGCATGAACTGGGATGAAGGCCCGGACGTGGGCGGCCCGGTCGGCCCGTACATCCAGTCTCAGCGCAAGGAGTTGTACCTGCCCTATGCACAGCAGCTGGTCAAGACGGGCCACGCTTACTACTGCTTCTGCACGAAGGAAGAGCTGGAAGAGCGCCGCGCGGCGTGCGAAGCGAAGGGCGAAGTGTTCAAGTACGACAAGCACTGCCTGCACCTGACGCAGGAGGAAATTCAGCGCAAGCTGGATGCGGGCGTGCCGTATGTCATTCGCCAAAACGCGCCGACGACGGGCGAAACCAGCTATGATGACCTCGTGTTCGGCCACATGACCTTCCCGAATGACACGCTCGACGACATGGTGCTGATTAAGCAGGACGGTATGCCGACCTACAACTTCGCCAACGTCATCGACGACCACTTGATGGGCATCACTCACGTCATGCGCGGCATGGAGTACCTGTCCTCGACGCCGAAGTATAACCTGCTCTATGAGGCGTTCGGCTGGGAGATTCCGCAGTACATCCACATGCCGCCGGTCATGCGCGATTCACAGCATAAGCTGTCCAAGCGCGATGGCGACGCATACTTCTCCGACTATGTGGACAAGGGCTATCTGGTCGAAGCCATCGTCAATTATCTGGCGCTGGTCGGCTGGAATCCCGGCGACGACCGCGAATTCTTCACCCTTGACGAACTGGTGGAGGCGTTCGACATCCACCGCATCAACAAAGCGCCCGGTATCTTCGACGTGAAGAAGCTGACGTGGTTCAACGCCGAGTACATCCGCCGCCTGACCCCGGAAAAGTATCTGGAAATGGTCACGCCTTGGTTCGACAAGGTGTTTGGCGACAGCAGCAAGATGGACTATAAGCGCCTTGCGGAGCTGATGCAGGGCCGCACGGAGGTATTCAACCTCGTGCCGGACATGGTGCGCTTCCTTGCGCAGCTGCCGGATTACGACAGCGCCATCTACATCAACAAGAAGGCGAAGACGAACAAGGAAGCCTGCTTGAAGGCGCTGAACCTGCTGCGTCCGGTGCTGGACGGCATCACCGAATGGACAGAGCCGGTCATCCACGATACCGTGATGGCGGCGATTGCCGAGGCGGGCATGAAGAACGCGACGGCGCTGTGGCCGCTGCGCATCGCCATTTCCGGTCAGCAGAGCACCCCCGGCGGCGCGATTGAAATCGCTTATCTGCTGGGCAAGGAGGAAACCCTGCGCCGCGTGGACGACGGTATCCGCCGCGTGAGCGAAATGCCGGACGCGTGAAAAACGCATAACGAAAGGACTGAATCCTCATGACGAAGGAATGGGAGAAGCCTGAGGATCTGCGCCGCCGCAAGCCGGTGCTGTGGCTGACCATGACCGCGCTGTTCATGGCGATGGTGGTTGTGCTGAGCATGAGCGCGCTGAGCATCCCCGTGCCGGGTGGACACCTCTACTTTAACGACGTCGTGATTGACACGGCGGCGATGCTCATGGATCCGCTGTCGGCGTTTATCGCGTGCGGCGTGGGTGCGTTTCTGGGCGACCTGCTGTTCTATCCCGCGCCGATGTTCGTGTCGCTTATTACGCACGGCTTGCAGGCGCTCGTTATCTCCCTGCTCTGCCGGAAGCTGCGCATGAAGCAGCCACTTGCCTGCGCGATTGCGGTGCTGGCGGGCGCGATTGTCATGGTGGTGGGCTACACGCTGGGACGCGCGTTTGTGTACAGCACGCCGGAATATGCCATCATGAAGCTGCCGTTCCAGTGCCTGCAGGCAGGTGTGGGCGCGGTGACCTCGTGGATTCTGTGCTGCCCGCTGGGGTTGACCCGGCGCTTCCGCAGCATCGTGAAATAAACCGCATAACTGCATAAAGGGGCAATCCGCCTATGAAGAAGTTGAATGTGCAAAAGTTGACGCTGTGCGGCGTGATGGCGGCGCTGGTGTTCGTGATGACCTACTTCCCGAAGATTCCCGTGCCGGTGACGGGCGGCTATGTCCACCTCGGCGACGGCGCCATCTTCCTGTCCGTGCTGCTGCTTGGCCCGCTGGGGATTCCGGCGGCGGCGGTCGGGTCGATGCTCTCTGACCTCATCGGCGGCTATATGGTCTATGTGCTGCCGACGTTCCTCATCAAGGGGTTGGTGGCGCTGGTGGCGTGGAAGCTCTGCCGGAAGGATCAGCCGCTGCTGGCACTGCTGTCGTTCCTGCTTGCAGAAGCGGTGATGGTGCTGGGGTATTTCCTGCTGGAATGGGCGCTGTACGGCGTTGCATCGGCAGCCGCGGCGATTGGCCCGAATGTGGTGCAGGGCATCGCAGGCGTGCTGATTGGGATGCTGTGCCTGCTGATTACGCCCCGGCTGGAGCGCGTGGCGAAGGTGTGACAAATAGGGATGCCAATGGTTTTCCACTATGGAAGACGTTGGCATCTTTTTTCAATGATGCAGAAAAATCTCCTGATGGGGGACAAATCCGGCGGGAAATGTGCTATAATAGTATATTGGAAAGGGATACCCTTTCCCCCGAAGCGGAGACCCGATGCAAGGAAACCTTGCGTGAAATCGTTAGATAAAAGGGAAACTCTGATGGATTCAGCTGTCAGCGTTCCCGCCGAGAAACTGTCACACAAGGAGGTTTTTTGCCCATGAAACGAAGTGCACGAATGGCAGCGTTCCTGCTGGCGGCGGCGCTGTCCGCAGCGCCGTGTATGGCGGAATTTACGCCGGTGGAAGTCCCGCAGGCGACGAACGCCCCTGCTGCGCCGGAAGCGATGGAAAATGTACCGCAAATCACCGAAAAAGGGCTGACGCTGGGCAATAACAGCGTCAAATATCCGGAAATCACCGGGATGGCGGACGAGAACATCCAGCAGCAGGTGAATGACGCGATTTTGCAAGCCGGGAAAATCGAGAACCGATTGAGCCGTATGGCAGTGCTGATGTCCTCGCCTGTGCCGCTGACGGTGACATATTCAGCGGCGCTGGCAGATGATGTGCTGAGCGTCGCGATTCTCTCCAGCGGGGCGCTGGAAACGGAACGCGCGACGCAGGAATGGGCGGCGGTCAATATCGACCTGCGCACAGGGCAGGAAATCACCTTTGGCGACCTGTTCACCGACGAGGACGAAGCGCGCGCGAAAATGGAGGAGACCATCGCGGATGAGATTCTGCCGGACATGAGCGCGCACCTTGCGGCGGCGGAGCTGCTGCCCTTGCCGGATGTGTTTTCGCTGACGGAATTCGGCTTGACGCTGCATTACCCGATTCGGCGGTTCGAGACGCTTTCGGAGCGCGCAGGGACGATTACGTTCCTGTGGAGCGAACTGGCGGACATGCTGGATTTATCAGAGGACAGCGTGCTGACGCGCCTTGGCGTGGGCAAACACCTGATGCTGGCGGCGGATGCGAAGGAAACGTTGACGGCTGCGCTGTCCGGCGGTGCGTTTCCGAGCATTCCGGTAGCGCTGGGCGACAATGTGCAGGGGCTGATAGACACCTATCAGCTGCTGAACGACCCGGATTTGGCGGGCGATCAGCGGATGATTTCGCTGGAAGACGGCGCATTCCGAAATGTGTACATCCTGACGGACAATCTGACGCGGAAGCTGGATAGCAGCGTCGCGCAGAGCATCCGGGCGGACAGGCTGATGCTATTGGGGCTGGTGACGGGCAGCACGACGCAGGACGAATGGCGGCAGGCACTGGGCGAACCGACGCGGACAGTATCGGTATCCGCGGAATCCGCGGAACTGCGGCGCTTATGCGCGGGGCAGACGGATTATTATGCGTGGTGGAGCAATGCAACGCTGTGCCTGCACGCGGATGAGGATGGTGTCCTGCGGACGGTGATGCTGATGCAGGCAGAGAATGGGGGAGAAAACTGACTTTTCTCCTAAAATGGCTTTTTGCTTGCAGGGGTTTCGCCTCTGCGGAGGCGACCAAAGGGCGATGAAAACAGGCGAAGTCTGCGATCACCCTTTGGAAACCTTCGGCGCCGCCACTTTTGGGGTTTCATGTTTGTTGGTTGATAATGCTGCATAAGGAACGAAAGGCACACCAACTAAAAATGTTGCGATAGCGCTCAATAAACTTAGATGGGGACGCGAAGCAGTCCAGAGGGCGACCGCAAAGCCCTCTGGTCGCCACCGCAGTGGCGAAACCCTGTATAAACACGCGAAAGTAGTATGAAAGTGCGCACAATTCAATCGCGCGGAAGGGTCAAGGGGCAGCGCCCCTTGCGTTCCCTCGTATTATTACAGATAGAGAAATAGTAGGAGGCCGAAATGGCGCAGAGTAAGAAGAATGGCAAGACGAACCGAACGGGGAGGACGGCGAAGCAGAAGCGAATGCCACGGTATGAGGCGGATTCGCTGGCGGCGTGCCTGATGGTGGGCATATTGCTGCTGGCGACGGGCATTCTGACGCTGCTTGGCGCGGGATTCGGCTTGCAGCATGAGGTGTTCCGGTATCTGCGGCAATTTTCGTCCTCCATGTTCGGGTCGATGACGCTGCTGATGACCTTCGCGCTGATTGCCGCTGGCGTGGCGATGCTGATTTCCACGACGCGCAAAGTCAGCCGGCGATATGTGGCAAGCTATGCGATTCTCGTTGTGCTGCTCAGCGGCTTTGTGTCGCTGATGACGTTCGTAACATCGTCGGAAGGACAATTCCCCCTGCTGGACTATATCGCCCAAAAAACCGGGTCGGACGCGTTCAGCGGCATGATGTCCCGCAGCATGACGTACGGCATGAAGGGCTACGGCGGCGGCATGGTCGGTATGCTGCTTGCGTGGCCGCTGTGGAAGTTCTTTGGCGCAGGGCTGGGGGCAGTCATACTTGGTCTGCTGATGGCGGTGGATGTTCTGGTAGGTGGCTGGTCGCTGTTCCGCCGCCTGTATGGCTGGACGGGCGAGAAGCTCGTGCAATTGCGCGAGAAGCAGGCGAAGCGCGCGGAAGAAGCAGCGGCGGAGGAAGCACGCCGTCAGGAGCAGGAACGTCAGCGGCAGCTGGCGGAAGAACAGGAGCGGATTCGCCAAGGGAATGCGGCGAACGCGGCTTATACGCAGAATACCCCGTCGCCCTACGCCCGTCCCGGTACGGAGAAGGGGCGCGTCGTCAGCCCGTATACGCAGTATCCGAATGCCCCTGTGCAGCCCGTGATGCCGCAGAATCCGCCGGTGCGGAAGCAGCCGATGCCGCAGGGCAAGCCTGTTCAGCCCGTAACGAGCCGGAAGAACAACAAGATTGGTTTTGCGCCGTCGGCGGAGGAACTGGGACAGACCGGCTTTGCAGATGATTGGACAACGCCGCGCCGGAAATCCGCATGGAGTGACTCGCAGCCGTTTACGCAGCCGACGTACCCGATGGGGCAGGCTGCGGCAGAACCGCCGCAGATTCCGACCTACGAGCAGCCGAAGCAGCCCGCGCCCAGCGGCGTTGGGGATCCGGCGACATACAGCTGGAATGACATGCCCGCGCAGCCCGCGCCGATGCAGCAAACGGCGGACGCTGTGCCGGAGACGGAGCAGAATCCGCCGATGATGCAGTGGACGCAGCCCACAATGCCGACCAAGCCGACAATGGCGGTAGATGCGCCGCAGGAAACGCAGGAGATGCAGGGGGAAATTCTGCCGGAAGCCCCGGAAGAAACGCCTGCGGATTTGCCCGAAGCCATGTCCGCGGACGAAGTGTTCGACGATGACGCGGATTTCCCGGCGGAACTGGATGACCGCCCGCCGTGGGAAGAGCCGGAGGATGCGCCGAAGAAGGTGGTTGCGCCCGTGCTGACGCAGGAACGCCCGGCAGGCGCGTGGCAGCCGGATTTGAACCTGCCCGCGCAGCCGGTCAGCAGCGGCACGACGAACGTTCCCGTCGCTTTGCAGCAGCCGGAGAACATCCCCGCAGCGGTTCAGCCGGGCATTCAGGTCGCAAAGGCAACGACGGAAGCACCGTCCGGCGGGCCGAGCGCAACGGGCGCATCCGCCACATCCACCTTCAATCCTGAAGTGCCGTACACCTATCCGCCGATGATGCTTCTGCGCGATCCGCTGGGTCAGCAGGGAGTCAACGCGGAGGAGGACGAACTGCGCACGCAGCGGCTGGAAGAGACGCTCAAGTCCTTCCGCATCCCCGCGAAGGTGCGCCACATCACCCACGGTCCGGCAATTTCGCGCTTTGAACTGGAAATCGCCCCCGGCATCAAGGTCAATAAGGTGACGAACCTGAACCACAATATCGCGATGAACATGGCAGTCAAGTCCGTGCGAATTGAAGCGCCGATTCCGGGCAAGGCGCTGGTGGGCGTGGAAGTGCCCAACAGCACGCGCACGACGGTTACGCTCAAGGAAGTGCTGCAATCTGACGTGATGCACAAGGCGAAAGGCCCGCTGACCGTCGCGCTGGGCAAGGACATCGCGGGCGCGCCAATCCTGTGCAACCTCGCGAAAATGCCGCACCTGCTGATTGCAGGCGCGACGGGTTCCGGTAAATCCGTGTGCATCAACACAATCATCAATTCGCTTTTGTACCGCTGTTCGCCCAAGGAAGTCCGCATGATTCTTGTTGACCCGAAGGTGGTTGAACTGCAGTGCTACAACGGCATTCCGCACCTGCTGATTCCGGTCGTGTCCGACCCGCACAAGGCGAGCGGCGCGCTGGCGTGGGCAGTTGGGGAAATGATGGACCGCTACAACAAGTTCCAGGAAAAAGGCGTCCGCGCCATCGACGGCTACAACGAAGCGCTGGATGAGGACGAAGAGCCGATGCCGCGCATTGTGATTGTTATCGACGAATTGGCGGATTTGATGATGACCTGCAAGAAGGAAGTCGAAGAGCGCATTTGCCGTCTGGCGCAGCTGGCGCGCGCGGCAGGCATTCATCTGGTCGTCGCGACGCAGCGCCCGTCGGTGGATGTTATCACGGGCTTGATTAAGGCGAACATCCCCAGCCGAATCGCCTTCAAGGTGTCCTCGAACGTGGACAGCCGAACGATTCTTGACCGCAACGGCGCGGAACAGCTGCTTGGTTACGGCGACATGCTGTATATGCCGATGGGTGAATTCACCCCCATCCGCGTGCAGGGCTGCTTCCTGACCGATGACGAAGTGAACGGCATTACGGACTTCATCCGCCAGTATTCGCCGGCGAACTACGACAGCGGCGTGCTGGATGAACTCGACCGCTTGGCGAACATGGGCAACGACGGCGACGAGGACGATCCAGATGCGAATTCGACGGTGGACGAATACTCCTCCGCTGACCGCGACCTCTTCTCGCAGTGCGTGGAAATGGCGGTACGCGACCGTGAAGTCTCGACGAGCCTGATTCAGCGCCGCCTGAAACTGGGTTACGCGCGCGCTGGGCGCTTGGTAGACGAAATGGAGCAGCGCGGCATCATCTCCGCGAAGGACGGCGCGAAACCCCGCCGCTGTCTGATTTCGATGGAGCAATACGAAGCCATGAAAGCCAGCGGGGAGCTGAAGTAAGCAAGGGAGTTCCTCCCTTGACCCTTCCGCGCGATTGAGGTGGTGACACGCTCATGCAGTGTCCGCGTGGTTATGCGGGGATTTCGCTCCTGCGGGAGCGACCAGAGGGCTTTGCGATCGCCCTCTGGACTGCTTCGCATCCCATCTAAGTTTATTGAGTGCTGTCGTAACATTTTTAGTTAGTGTGCCTTTCGCTCCCCATGCAGCACTATCAACCAATAAACAGGAACCCCCAAAAGTTGCGGCACCGAAGGTTTCCAAAGGGCGATCGCAGACTTCGTCTGTTTTTCTTGCCCTTTGGTGCGCCCGCAGGCGCATCCCCCCTGCATGAAAGAAGAACTGCTCTTAGAACCCCAAACGAAAGGAACAACAATACAGAAAAAATCTTCATCCGCTTTGGGAGGTGGCAAAGCAATGTCCTACTTGCCCGATTACATCACTTGGCGCGGCGATCTTCCCTTCGCCGCTGACCCCGCCAATGACCTTGATACCCTCGTGATGGCGGCACTGTCTTACATCGACCTGCCCGCGGAAACGCAAGTCTTCGCCCAGTGCGCGAACTCTGTTCCGCCCGATGACCCGGACGACCATTTCCGGGGCGAGTGCCGCCGACTGCTTCAGCAAATCGCGAAAAGCAGCCGCTTTGGGGCATTGACGGTGCGCGACGCAGTGTCCGTCCTCAATGACGAAATCCAGTTCGCCGCCATGACGGTGGACTTGCCCGACGAAACGCATATTATTGCCTTCCGCGGCACGGACGGCAGTCTGACCGGCTGGCGGGAGGATTTCGCTATGTCGTTTGAAAGCCCTGTTCCGGCGCAGGCGGCGGCGCAAAAGTATCTCGAACACCACCTGATGCAGGATGCGGGCGACGTCATCGTGACGGGTCACAGCAAAGGCGGAAACCTCGCCGTGTATGCCGCCGCGCACACCAAGGCGGACTTGCAGGGGCGCATCCGCCGCGTCGTCAGCTTCGACGGGCCGGGTGTGGATGACGAAACCGCCGCGTCCGACGGATACGCCGCCGTGGCGAGCCGCATCATTGCCTATGTGCCGCAGTTTGCGGTCGTGGGGCTGCTGATGGCGGCGCACCCGGTGCATCGTGTCGTCATGTCGGACAACAACGGCATCATGCAGCACGACCCGTTCTCGTGGGAAGTGCGGGGCAAGGATTTCTGCTATGCCGAGGATCTGGACAAGGGCAGCGTTCTGGTCAACCAGACGGTGCACCAGTGGCTGGCACAGTGTACCCGCGAGCAGCGCCGCAAGTTCGTGGATGCTATCTTCGACCTGCTGGCATCGACGCAGCGCATCAATTGGAAGGAAATGCGCAAGGATGTCCACGCGGGAGTGACGGCGATTCGCGGTGTGCGGGAACAAATCGACATTGAAACGGCGCGGATGATTGCGAACCTGCTGGGGCGCTTGGCGGTTATCGGCGCAGGCAATGCGCTGGAAATGCTCCGCCAGAAGACCCCATTCCAGCAGGAATCAGCGCAGAAAGAACAGGGAGGGCTTGAACATGTTTGACGAGGCACAGAGGGAAACTTTACGCGCGGAAATCAACCGCATTTTGGATGAATCCGTTGGTGCGCTGATGGATGCGGGGCATCTGGAGAGCGGCAGCGTGATTGTGCTGGGCTGTTCGACGAGCGAGATTACGGGCGCGCGCATTGGCAAGGGCAGTGTGCCGGAATTAGGCGAGATTGTGGCGGAAGCGATGCTGGCGGCGTGCAAGGGGCACGGCGTTCATGCGGCGTTCCAGTGCTGCGAGCACCTGAACCGCGGAATTGTGGTGGAGAAGGCGATGCTGAAGGAACTGGGACTGACGCAGGTGCGCGCAATTCCGCAGCCGAAAGCGGGCGGCAGTGTACCGGCGGCGGCGTGGAAGAAGATGGAGAAACCCGCCTTGGCGGTGAGCATTCAGGCGGATGCGGCGATTGATATTGGCGATACGCTGGTGGGAATGCACATTCGTCCGGTGGCAGTGCCGCTGCGGATTTCGACGAGCCATGTGGGACATGCGAATTTGGTGATGGCGTATTCGCGGCTGCCGTATATCGGCGGTGCGCGTGCGGTTTACACGGAGTAAGGGCAAAAGAGGATAAACACGCGGGCAGAGCATGGGATAGCGACCAACTCAATTGCGCGGAGGGGTCAAGGGGAGGACTTCGTCCCGTTTCATTTCCCCTTGCAGGGTGTAGGGACAGCGTCCCTGCTGGGGCTTGGGGCAACGCCCCAACAGCTCCGCGGACGACCAGCATGGGAGAAGTTTTTCTTTCGGTGCTGGTCTTTTTCATTGCAGAGGGATTCGTATCTATCCCCCTCTTTTTCGGGAAAAAAGTTTCCGAAGTGTGCATTCTCTCCTTGCGCGAAGAGGAAAAGTATGCTACAATACGCACGGATAGAAGCGTTTGAAAGGGCAGGAGGATTTCCGCCTGTCCGGGAAAACGTTTTCGGAGATAACCCTGACGATGAATTACGTAAGGAGGATTTCTCTTATGCAGTTCGGTTACTTTAGTGATGCTGCGCGCGAGTACGTCATCACCGACCCGCGTACGCCCATGCCGTGGGCGAACTACCTCGGCTCTCCGGAATACGGCGCGATTGTGACCCAGAACGCCGGCGGATACAGCTTCGTCAAGTCCGGCGCGGCGGGACGCATCCTGCGCTATACCTTCAACCAGTTCGATGAGCCAGGGCGCTATGTCTATCTGCGGGATGACGAAACGGGCGATTATTGGTCGGCAACGTGGCGGCCGGTGGAGAAGCCGCTGGAACAGTACAAGACCATCACCCGTCACGGCACGAGCTACACGGAGGTCGAAAGCACATACAGCGGCATCGAGAGCAAGACGCTGTACTATGTGCCGCTGGGCGCGACGCACGAGGTTTGGCGCGTGGCGGTGACGAACAAGTCCGATAAGCCCCGCACCATCTCCGTTTTCTCTTACTGCGAGCTGACCACTGAGAGCAACTATGAGCAGGATTTGGTCAACCTCCAGTATACGCAGTTTATCACCACAACGACCTTCCACGGTGACCATATCATCGAGCATATCAACCAGTTCTGCGGCGTGAATGCGGATGGCGAAAACGGCCGCGAGCGCTTCTTCGGTCTGGCAGGCAGCCCGGTCAAGAGCTACACCGGCCGCCGCGAACGCTTCCTCGGACAGGGGCGCTTCTCTAACCCCAAGGGCGTTGTGGATGGCGACCTGGGCAATTCCCTCAACTTCAATGGCAACCCCTGCGGTTCGCTGCACACGGTGCTGACGCTCCAGCCCGGCGAGACGAAGACGATTGCGTTTCTGCTGGCGCAGAAGGGCGAAAAGGCGGCGCGTGCGCTGCTGGACAGCTATGCCAACGTCGCGGATAAGGTGGACGGCGAACTGAAAGCGCTGGTTGATTACTGGCACGGCGAGCTCTCCGGCTTGACGGTCAACACGCCCGACGCGAATTTCAACAGCATGATCAACACTTGGAATGCCTTCCAGTGCTTCACGACGTTTGTCTGGAGCCGCGCGGCGTCCCTCATCTACTGCGGTCAGCGCAACGGTCTGGGCTACCGCGACACGGTGCAGGACATTCAGGGCATCATCCACCTTGACCCGAAGATGGCGAAGGAACGCCTTGTTTTCATGCTCAGCGCGCAAGTGCATCACGGCGGCGGTCTGCCGCTGGTGAAGTTCAACCACAACGCGGGGCACGAGGATTCCCCGGAGGACGACAGCTACGTCCGCGCCACGGGTCATCCGCATTATCGCGCGGACGATGCGCTGTGGCTGTTCCCGACCGTTTACAAGTATATCGCTGAAACGGGCGATACCGCGTTTATGGACGAGGTCATTCCGTATGCGACGCACGGCGAAGGCACGGTGCTTGATCACCTGAAGCGCGCGATTGACTTCTCCATGAATCATCTGGGCGCGCATGGTATGCCGGCGGGTCTGCACGCGGACTGGAACGACTGCCTGCGTCTGGGCGCTGCGGGCGAATCCTCCTTCGTCGCCATGCAGCTGTATCTCGCCCTGCGCCTGCTGGATGAACTGATGCCCAACAAGCCGGAGAACGACGAATACCGCGTTTACCTGCGCCAGAAGGCGGAGGAACAGAAGGCGCTCATCAACCAGCACTTCTGGGAGGATGACCGTTTCCGCCGCGGTTACAGCGAGCAGGGCAGCATCATCGGCAGCAAGAACGATCCCGAAGCGTCCATGTGGCTCAACCCGCAGTCTTGGGCGGTCATTTCCGGTCTGGCAACGCCCGAACAGGCGGAAAAGGCCATGCAGACCGCGTTCGAGCAGCTGAACACGCCCTTCGGTGTGGAAATCATGGCGCCCTGCTACAAGCAGCACGCTTTCGACGGCGCGAACATGCTGCTGTTCAATCCCACGACGAAGGAAAACGGCGGTATCTTCTGCCAGATTCAGGGCTGGGCGATTCTCGCGGAAGCGCTGCTGGGTCACGGCGACCGCGCGTTCCAGTACTTCACGGAGAGCTGCCCCGCCGCCTACAACGACCGCGCGGAGCTGCGTGAAGCGGAACCCTATGTCCACACGCAGTTCATCGAGGGTCATGAGACGCCCCAGCCGGGCCGCGCGCATGTGCATTGGCTGACCGGCACGGCATCGACGGTCATGGTCGGCTGCGTTGAGGGTATTCTGGGTCTGCGCCCGACGCCTGAAGGACTGGTCATCAGCCCGGCGATTCCCGCGTCTTGGGACGGATTCACGATGGACAAGACCTTCCGCGGCAAGCGGCTGCACATTGTGGTGGACAACACCGCCCACCACGAGAGCGGCGTGAAGCAGGTGCTGGTCAACGGCACGGAAGTTTCCGGCGTGCTGACCGATGCTGTGCTGACCGACGGTGCGGAAATCAAGGTTATCATGTAATCAAATACGCAAAAGCCTCCGGAAGTGGCAATTGTCAGCTGCTTCCGGGGGCTTTATCATCTCGCATCAAGAAAAAAAGGGCACGACCTGCATTGCTGCAAGCCGCGCCCTTTGATGTTTCGGGATTATGCCCAGGGATTCTCCGTGGGATAGGGCAGAGACTTCGGCTGATTCCAAGCGATGTCCTGCACGCCGAGGTACTTGAAGACCTCGAAGAGCTGCTTCGCGCAGTGGTCGAACGCCACAGCACCGTGATGCGGATAGCGCTTCTGCACCAGCACATGACGGTAGAAACGACCCATTTCGTTGATGGCGAACACGCCGATGCCGCCGAAAGAGCGGGTCGCGACGGGCAGCACTTCGCCCTCTGCGATGTAGGAGCGCACCACGCCGTCAGAATCGCACTGCAAGCGGTAGAACGTGATGGGGCTGGGCGCGATGTCGCCTTCCAGCGTGCCGCGGGTGAAGTCCGGATCGCTGCCGGCGGGCTCCAGCAGGCGGTGCTGAATCAGCTGGTACTTGACCGCGCGGTTGTCGCACATCTTGCAGGACGGCGTGTTGCCGCAGTGGAAGCCCATGAAGGTGTCCGTCAGCTTGTAATCGAACTTGCCCTTGATGTCCTCGTCGTAGATGTACTGCGGGACGGAGTTGTTGATGTCCAGCAGGGTGACAGCGTCACCAGTCACGCACGCGCCGATGTATTCGCTCAGTGCGCCGTAGATATCCACTTCGCAGGCAACCGGGATGCCGCGGGAGGCCAGACGGGAGTTGACATAGCAGGGTTCAAAGCCGAACTGGGACGGGAACGCCGGCCAGCACTTGTCCGCAAAGACAACGTACTTGCGCGCGCCCTTGTGGGCCTCTGCCCAGTCCAGCAGCGTCAGCTCGAACTGCGCCATGCGCTCGCACAGCTCCGGATAATACTTGCCCTCGCCCATTTCCTTCGCCATGTCTTCGCAGACAGCGGGGATGCGGGCGTCGCCAGCATGTTCCTTGTAGGAGACGAGCAGATCCAGCTCGGAGTTCTCTTCGATTTCCACGCCCAGCTCATACAGACCCTTAATCGGGGCATTGCAGGCGAAGAAGTCCTGAGGACGCGGGCCGAAGGTGATGATCTTGAGGTTCTTCACGCCGATGATGGCGCGGGCAATCGGGATAAATTCCGCAATTTTGTCTGCCAGCTCATCCGCCGTGCCGATGGGATATTCCGGGATGTAGCCCTTCAGGTGGCGCATACCCAGATTGTAGGAGCAGTTCAGCATACCGCAGTAAGCGTCGCCGCGGCCGTTGATCATGTCGCCGTCGCCTTCCGCTGCCGCCACAAACATGCACGGACCGTCGAAATTCTTCGCAATCAGCGTTTCGGGGGTTTCCGGGCCAAAGTTGCCGAGGAACACGACCGCCGCGTTGCACTCGTTCGCCTTCAGTTCCTCAACCGCCTTGAGCATGTCCTTCTCGTTCTCCACCGTCGTCTTGATTTCGACGATGTCGAGCTTCTTCTGGCCGCACTTTTCCGCAATCGCGGCACGGCGCTTTTCACTCAGCGCAATCGGGAAACAGTCGCGGGAAACCGCAACCAGACCCAGCTTCACAACGGGAATATTCTGCATCAGAAAAGCCTCCTCTTAATGACTCTGATTCAGGGTGTACCTACTCGTAGTATACCGCGTTCGCCGTGATTCGTCAAGAGATTGCAGGCGCAATTCTTGCAAGAAAACGTGCAGATTTTGCCCAATTCATACTATTTTCAATGAAAAAGCTCTGCTACCGTATTCCGGGGGCACATGTTGCAAGAATCGCGCCCGCAGGCGCGGAATCCTTTCTGCTGCGATAAAAGACCAGTAACATGGGTGTGCAATGCGAAGGGGTCAAGGGGGCGACCGCAGACTTCGTCTGTTTTCATTGCCCCCTTGTCGCGCCCGCAGGCGCGATTCCCCCCGCAACGAAAAAGACCAGCTGCAAAAGAACATCCATGCCTGAAAAAGGGTAGAAAAATCCCCGTGCAGTTACCCGCACGGGGAAAGAGAATTACTTGCCGAGCTTCGCCGCGATCACTTCCGCAGCCTTCTTGCCCCAGACAAGGCAGTTGCCGTGACCCATACCGCCGATAGAGTTGCGACCGCCGACGTTCGCCATGCCGACGATTTCGCCAGCCATGTAAACGCCTTCAATCACCAGACCGTCGGAGTTCAGCACTTCGCAGTTCTTGGTCATCATCGGACCGCCGCAGGTAATCATGACGTAGGGAACGGTCTTGACCGCGTAGAACGGGCCGTTCGCCATGGCGACTTCCTGCTTGGTGCGGCCGAAGGGATCGTTGCCGTTGGCGCAGCCGTCGTTGTAAGCCGCGATGGTCGCCTTGAAGGCATCCACCGGCAGACCAACCTTTTCCGCCAGCTCTTCGATGGTGTCGGCCTTCCAAGCCAGACCCTTTTCAATCAGGGATTCCACATAGGGATCGAACTCTTCCTTCACGCTGCCCCAAGCGCCGGTGGAGAACACCTTCGCGTCCGGAATCAGCATTTCGGAGGAGAAGACCGTGTAGACGATGTTGTGGGGAGCATTCGCCCACGTTTCGCTCTTCACATGGGAGTCCGCGCCGGTTTCGTCCGCCATACGCTCGCCGTTGGTGTTAATCCACAGCGCGCCGTTGGTGGCGTTGAAGTAGCCGAAGGAGCGGAAGTCATCGCTGGTCGGGATGCCGCCCGCATACGCGGTGCAGAAGTCCATGTTCGTCAGCGGCGCGCCCAGTTCTTCCAGCCAGGCATAGCCGTCGCCGGTCACGCACGCGGGAGAGGTGGACAGCACGTTTTCAAAGTTGTACTTGTTCAGCAGCTCTTCGTTGCCGGCATAGCCGCCCGTGCAGATCACCGTCGCGGGCGCCAGCAGGGTGGTTTCGGTGCCGTCCGCCAGACGAGCCTTCGCGCCGATAACCGCACCCTCGTCATTGGTCACAAGACCGGTGACGTAGGTGTTGAGCATCATGTAAGCGTTGGTGGAGAAATACTTTTCCAGTTCCGCGTACAGCGACACGACGAACGCACGAGCGCCGCCCTTGCCGGAATAGTTGCGCGCCACGTTCAGCGGCTGATACACGCCGAAGTAGGGGACGCGGTCGCCGAAGTCGGTGCCCAGATCGTCCAGCCAGTCCACCGCTTCGCCGCTGATTTCAGCGAATTCGCGGGCAATTTCCTCGTTGAAGTTGCCAGCGCCGCCCAGACGCACGAAGTCCGCGAAGCACAGATCGGGGTCGTCCTCGATACCGGCTTCCTTCTGCATCCGCGTGCAGGTGCCCAGCAGCGTGCCGCCCGCAACGTTCGCAGAGCCGCCGTAGGTCGCAGCCTGATCGACAACCAGCACGTTCAGACCCAGCTCAGCCGCACGGGCAGCCGTCGCCAGACCTGCCATGCCCGCGCCGATGACCAGAATGTCCGGCTGCTCAAAGGGCATACCGGCTTCTTCCGCCGCATCGGGGTTCAGGGCGTTCTTCACCGCCTCGATGATGCCCTTGGAGGTAAAGGTCGCGCCGGAAACGATGTCCACGTCCGCAGACTGCGCTTCGACGATCGCCGCAGGAATCTTCTCAATCGCAGGATCGGAGATGCCCGCCGTCTCGGAATGCTCCAAGACCTTCACTTCGGTGATTTTGCCGCCGCTGACCGTCACAGAAACTTTAATCTGGCCGTTCAGACCAGCACCGGTGCCTTCATAGACGCCGTCCGCCGTCTCCGCCATCGCGGGGATGCAGCACAGCACCATGACCAGCGCAAGAAGCAGGGAAAGAAACTTACGCATGATAGAAATCCTCCTTTTTTTCTGGTGGTGCGCTCATCAAATTTGCTTGTGCAGCTTGAAAAGCGTATCACAATATCCGTATGAAAAGTATAACCTTCTGAATTGCGATTGTCAAGTAATTCACGAAAGTTTTCCCGCCATTTTCGCACTTTTTTTCGGCACGATTATTCCAAAACAGTCAATACAGCAAAAATGCCGCGAAAGCAGCATCTGTGTGCTTTCGTGGCAAAACGACTTTATAGGATTCACCAATTAGGCGGATTTTACCCCTTCCGCATGACTGCCTCAATGTCCTCGACCGTGCGCGGAATCGCTGCCGAGAGGTTTTCGCAGCCGTCTTCCGTTACCAGCAGGTTGTCCTCCAAGCGGAAACCGATGCCCCATTCCTCGTGGTAGATGCCCACGTCGATGCAGAACACCATGCCCGGTTTGACCGTCAGCGGACGCTCGATAACATCATGCACGTCGTAGCCCACATGGTGTGCGCCGCCGTGCCACATATAGCGCCCGATGTTTTCCGGCTTGTCCAGCACGCCCGCGTCGCAGAGCAGCGCCGCGTTGTAGCGGCGAATCGTCGCATCCACCTCCGCCATCGAGAAGCCCGGCTTGACAATGGAGAACATGTGGTTCGACGTTTGCAGCGCGCAGTTGAACAGCAGCTTCTGCTTGTCCGAGAAGCGCCCGTTGCACGGGAAACCGCGGCTGACGTCGGTCATCAGGCTGTCATGCTGCGCGCCGACGTCGTTGAGCACCATGTCGCCGTCGTGCGCCTGTCCGCGGTAGGAATAATAGTGGATGCAGAAGTTGTTCTTCCCCGCGCTGATGATGGACGGGAACGCGGGCCCCTGCGGGCCATGCTGGGTCAGCGCGTAGTCAAATTCCGCCTTGTACTGGTATTCGTACATCCCCGGACGGCTCGCCTTCATCATCGCCATGATGCCCTCGCCCGTCACCTTTTCCGCTTGGCGGATGGCGTCGATTTCGCAGGGCTGCTTGATGAGCCGCAGACGGCGCAGGATGGCGTTCGCGTTCTCGACTTGCAGATAGGGGTAATTCGCCTGAATCTGCTTCAGCAGCCGATGCGCCGGGCGGTCAATGTCCTGCGGCGACACGCGGAACAGGTCGAGATACACCTGCGCAATCTGCCCGCTGGTCAAAGAGTAGTGTCCGCCTGCCGCCAGCGCGTGGAAATCTGTCTGGAACTGGTTGACAAAGCGAACGTCGGAAATGCCGGACAGCGCCTCAACCTCGGCGGGCTTCAGGCGCGCACCCGTCCAGCGCTCTGCCATCAGGTCGGGCGGCAAAATGTAAATCTGTTCATGCACATTCCCGGACGGCTCTTTCACTGCCATCAGCACCAGCTCATGCTGGTCAAGCCCGGTCAGGTAGTAGAAATTGCGGTCGGTATAAAAAGGATAATATTCGTCATTGGTCTTGCGCACGTCTTCACCGGAGAACATGACCAGCAGCGACGCGGGCTTCATGGCTTCATAGAGCCGTTTGCGGTTTCCTGTGTGGAACGATGCGTTCATCGAAATTCCCTCCTTGACTGAATTTTGCCTCATCATACGCTTTCCCGCGCCAAAAGTCAACGGCAGACGCTGTCGGAAAGAAAAAGCAATTGCAATACCGGGCAAAAACCTGTATAATAAACGATGAAAATGGGGGAACTGTTTCCCGCAAAGCCGAAAGGAGTCGAATGACCCACATGACGATCAAAAAAACGATGCTGGAAAGCATTTCGCGGTTCAAATCAAGCAAAGGCGACCTGCTGCGCGCGCAGGGGATGACGATGGCGGTCTGGGCGGCGTGTTTGTGCCCGCTGCTGTTCCTGCTGTACGCGTCGCTGCGGGCGGCGTGTTTGTGCCCGCTGCTGTTCCTGCTGAACGCGTCGCTGCGGCCGCTGGCGCTGCTCTGCCCGCTGATGCTGATTTTTATTGCCCTGCCGATGCGCCAAAGCACGGCGGAAGCCATGCAGCTCTTCCTCTCCGGTGCGCCGATGGCGACGGTGGCGATGCTGCCGCTGAACGGCTACTGGAAGAAGGTTGCGCGTTCGCTGCGGATGACGGGACTGATGCTGCTGTGGCTGCTGCCGTTTGCGGCGCTGGTGGGGCTGATGCAGTATGAAAGAACAGAGCTGGATGTCGGGACGATTTGGGGGCATCTGAATGCGTTGGGCGGCGGTGCTTTCGATCAGGGCATCATCCGCTATGTCATTATCATGGTACTGATGCTGCTGTTCCCGCTGTTTGGATTGATGTTCCACAGCGGAACGCGCCATGCCTACGCACTGGGTGACCGCAAGCTGGTGAAAGGACACCGCTGGCAAATCGTCGGCTTGTGGCTGAGCGGGCTGCTGTTTGTGCTGCCGATGGCGGTTTGCATCGTCGCGCTGATTGCGCAAGTGAGCGTGTCTGCCGTGCAGTTTACGATGCAATGGTTTGAGAACCTGATGGACATGCCGAGCTTCTCGATGCTGATGCCCCCGAAGTGGCTGCTGGCGGTGACGGCGGTGTCCGCCGTGCTGATGCTGGTGACGAATCCCATGCGTTCGCTGCTGCCGGCGATTTTCCTGCGCGGCGTGAAGGACGAGAAGGAGCAGGAAGATGCTGCGGCTTGACCGAATGCTGGTGACGCTGGGCAAGGGCAGCCGGTCGGAGATGCAGAAGGCAATTCGCGGCGGGCGCGTCCGCGTGAATGGTGACGTGCAGCGCGACCCGTCCGCGCAGGTGGCGGAGGATGCCGAAATCCTGCTG
>FR899832.1 GCA_000437595.1 Faecalibacterium sp. CAG:74
TATGGCTGGCTGCCATAAATCAAGGGGCAAATATATAGTAACAGAAGGATGCCAAAACTATCAAAGTTTCTGGTACCGGTGCTTTCTTATGAAGAAATGGAAGTTCTTGTTCTGGAAATGCTGGGAAAGTATCTTGGAAAAGATGCCACACAGAAGTATCAGCATGATGGTGCGACAAGGCTTGCTCATGCGATGGGGCTTAATATTACAAATGTCTCTTTATATCGCAACCACTATACGTCTGCAATGCTCTTTATGAAGGAAGGCACTGTGCGTGTGACTGAATCGGGAAATACTGGATCCGCAACGGACGATGAGGCATGGCATGAGTGCTTTATTCCTGCAAAGACCATCATTCTCAACGACAACGTGTATCCTTCTTCTGACATAGAACAGGCTATTTATCATGAATGCGGCCACTATGAATGGCATAGCATGTTTTTTGAACTTCAAAAGCTGCATTCTGCCGATTTGAAATTGTTGGAGTATCAAGAAGCAGATAAGGCGTCAAAACCGGCAGAAAAGGACATTCGATGGGTAGAAAGGCAGGCAATTTATGTGAGCTATGCGGAAATTTTCCCCAGACCTGTTCTTATGCCTATGGTGCAGGAATATTGGCGCGAGATTGCAAACAGCAATGACAACACGGGGAAAAAGATTTCTTATGTGATATATAGAATTTCTCAAGAAAAGCAAAAACGTCGGTCACTGATAAAGGCTCGTTTGATTATGCTTGGCGCAACGGCTGCAAAAGGTGCTTGCAATTATGTCGATGGCAGCTACATTGAACCGTTTGCCTTTAATCCAGAGCGTCTTAGTGCTGGTGAAACGTTTGTTATCGGTCGTTCTCAATTTACAGAGCTGTATGAAAAAGAAGCGGACTTTCGCAGCTTGATTAGCACCCATCAGTTTATCTATGCGGATGGTCATGTATATGTCAACATGCCAAGTTTCGTATCCCAGACACCCAAAGGCGTTTGCCTGACGGCGTGGGCTTTATCTCATTTGGACGAGTGCTGCCTGAAGTTTAAGAAGCACTACCGAACGAACCATGAGAACTACAAGATTGGTGAACTTCACTCGGATCAGGAGTACAATGAACGCTATGGTATGATTCACGCTATGAAAAGTGCTAAAATTGCCGGACTGACACCAGAAGAAGTCATGATGAAAAATGTCGCATATCTTGAAAGCTTTCCACGCACACCCGCAAAAGCTATGTCACAGCTGGTGAAAGACCGCTGCCGGACAAAACGTGAAGCAGCCCAGCGCTGCTGCTTATCGGAATCTACGATTTCGCGTATGTGCCAAGACAACAGCTTTCCTTACGATGTTGAGCAGATTACAAAAATTGTTGTCGGGTTAAGTCTGCCACCGCTGCTGCCTGCTATGCTGCTGGAAACGATGGGTTTTACAAAAACGGTAATGCTTCGGTACTACCGCTACCAATGCATCATAGACTGCATGTTTATGGATGATTTAGAAACGGTCATGGAAACACATCGAGATCTCTTTGAACAATAACCTGTATTGCTGCTCGGAATGGGCAGCTTTTTTTTCTTTGTAAACGGCTGAATGCAAGCACTTAGCTGTAACAGAAAATAAATAATTTCTGAAACAGAAAACTTTGCTTTGCAATATTGCTTGACAA
>FR899833.1 GCA_000437595.1 Faecalibacterium sp. CAG:74
GGTCAAGGGGGCGACCGCAGACTTCGTCTGTTTTCATTGCCCCCCTGTCGCCTCCGCGGGGGCGAAATCCCTGCGTAAACACACGAATGCAGTATGAAAAAAGTTACCAACTCAATCGCGCGAAAAGGTCAAGGGAGAACCTCCCTTGTAAGGAGAAAGCATCATGGGCATTGTGTTGCTGAAGGACTACCGCTGGGATGGCAGCAAGAAGCTCGAACTGAAGGACGCGGAGACGGGCGCGCCGGAGTTCGTGGATAAAAAAACGCTCAAGGCGCAAACGATGGAGAACCTTGCGGAAGCGGCGGCACTGCAGGATAAACTCTATGCGCAGGGGCGTGAGGGCATCCTGATTGCCATTCAGGCGCGTGACGCGGCGGGCAAGGACAGCCTCATCAAAAAGGTGTTTGGGCAGCTGAACCCGGCGGCGCTGGAAGTCGCGGCATTCAAAGCGCCCAGTAAGGAAGAACTCAGCCATGATTATCTCTGGCGTATCATCCGCACCGTTCCGCCGCGCGGGAAAATCGGCGTGATGAACCGCAGCCACTACGAGGATGTGCTTGTGACGCGCGTGCACCACATGGAGAAGGGCTATGCCATGCCGTCGCGCGTGACGGAGGACCCGGATTTCTACCCCAAGCGCTATCAGCAGATTCGCAATTGGGAACAGTACCTTTACGAGAACGGATACCGCGTCGTCAAGGTGTACCTGAACGTCAGCCGTGACGAGCAGAAGCGCCGCTTCCTGGACAGGCTGGAACGCGAAGATAAGCACTGGAAGCTCTCGGTGGATGACATGCGCGAACGCCGCCTGTGGAAGCAGTATGACGAAGCGTTCGAGGATGCCATCAATGCGACCGCGACGAAGGAATCCCCATGGTACGTCCTTCCGGCGGATGACAAGTGGTTCACGCGCTACCTGATGAGCGAAATTCTGCTGGATGTGCTGATGGATGTGAACCCGGATTATCCGCCGCTTGATCCGGCGGAAGCCGCGAAAGTTCCGGCAATTCTGGCAGAGCTGGAGAATGGCGAATAATCAGCACAAAATGTATTTTTTGTGGATTTCAAGGGAGAAATATGGAAGTACACATTTTGGTGTGTGCAAACCGGGTTGATTTTATGGGAAAGGCGCGGTATGATGAAGGACGTGCAGGGCACAATGCCTTGCACGCAACGCCCGAAGGCAGATGCCTGAAATACAAAAGCATACAGCAATACGCCTTATGCGGCTCCTGCACAACGCCGTAGATTTCTCTCTTCCATGCTTCCCCGTCTACCCGATTCGTGGGCTGACGGGGATTCTTTTACTTATAATACTATTTCCAAATTCACCTGCGCCATCTGCTTGCGCCTTTTCCGCTCTGGCGTCCGGTCGTTCCATTTAGCGTAGCACTGCTACGCTGCATTTCACTCCCGTTAGCCAGAACGAAAAATTCGCGGCGCATCTTGGCGCATTCTCATTTGGAAATAGTATAAGCAACACCGCACAACTCGGCGGTGCGTCGGGCGATGCCTTTTCCGCACTGGGAATAGTATGAAAATCATGTTTTTAAGCAATCGCATCCGATTGAACAAAAACCCACGACTTTTCCTGCAAAAGCAAGAGGATTTTTCGCGGTTGATGGCGAATTAAAACGATTCGGACTGCACCTCGCTGCGGGAGAAACGGCAGAGCGCGCAGAACGAAAAACCAATCATTATCCGGGCGTTTTCGCTGGTGGTGGCAGCGGAAAGCCCGACGGACGAGGTACTGGAATGGAAACAAACACCTATTATTATGCGGGCATTGACATCGGGTCTACCACCGTCAAGCTGGTGCTGCTGAACGAAGCGGGAGAAATGGTCTGGGGCGAATATCGCCGCCACTGCGCGCATACGCAGGAGACGCTGGCGGAGATGATGCGGGAAGCGCGGAAGAAACTCGGCGCGTGCCGCGTGAAGGTGCGCATGACCGGATCGGGCGCAATTTCGCTGGCGGAAGCGCTGCGCGTCGGGTTCGTACAGGAAGTTGTCGCGGTGGCGGAAGCGCTGCAGAAGGCCGCGCCGCAGACCGACGTCGCCATCGAATTGGGCGGCGAGGACGCGAAGATTATCTATTTCACCGGCGGATTGGAAGAGCGCATGAACGGCGTGTGCGCGGGCGGCACGGGGTCTTTTATCGACCAGATGGCGGCGCTGCTGAAAACCGATGCGCCCGGCTTGAACGAACTGGCAAAGCGCTATCATGAGCTGTATCCCATTGCGGCGCGCTGCGGCGTGTTTGCCAAGAGCGACATTCAGCCGCTGATTAACGAGGGCGCGGCGCGTGAGGATCTGGCGGCGTCGATTTTTCAGGCGGTCGTGAACCAGACGATTTCCGGGCTGGCGTGCGGCAAGCCGATTCGCGGGCATGTGGCGTTTTTGGGCGGGCCGCTGCACTTCCTGTCCGAATTGCGGCAGGCGTTTGTCCGCACCCTGCACCTGACGGAGGAAACCGCGATTGTGCCGGAAAATTCGCACCTCTTTGCGGCGACGGGCGCGGCGATGGCAGCGCTTTCGGGCGGCGAGGACGAAGCTGTGCCGATGGACAGCCTGCTCGAACGCCTTGAGCACGGCGTGATGCTGACCTTCGGCTTGAAGCACCTGGCGCCGCTGTTCCGCAATCAGGAGGAATATGCGGCGTTCAACCGCCGCCATGCACAGGCGAAGGTGCAGCGCGGCGATTTGGCAACGTATTCCGGCAAGTGCTATCTGGGCATTGACGCGGGTTCGACGACGACGAAAGTCGCGCTGATTGGCGAAAAGGGTGAATTGCTGTACAGCTACTACGCGGGCAATTCCGGCAGCCCGATTGAGACGGCGCGCACGGCGATGCGCGAACTGATGGAGAAGATGCCCGACACGGCGGTGATTGCGCGCTCCTGCTCTACCGGCTACGGCGAAAGCCTGCTGAAATCGGCGTTCCGGCTTGATGACGGCGAGGTGGAGACGATTGCGCACTGCACCGCGGCGGCGTTCTTTGACCCGAAAGTGGACTGTGTGCTGGATATCGGCGGGCAGGACATGAAGTGCATCAAGCTGAAAAACGGCTCGGTGGACACGATTCTGCTGAATGAAGCGTGTTCGTCCGGCTGCGGCAGCTTCTTGGAGAACTTCGCAAACTCGATGGGCTACACGGCGGAAGGATTCGCGGCGGAAGCCCTCTTTGCGCCCGCCCCGGTTGATTTGGGAACGCGCTGCACCGTGTTCATGAACTCCAACGTCAAGCAGGCGCAGAAGCAGGGCGCGACGATTCAGGACATCAGTGCGGGTCTGGCGTGTTCGGTCATCAAGAACGCGCTGTTCAAGGTCATCAAGCTCGCTGACCCGAAGGAGCTGGGGCAGCATATCGTCGTGCAGGGCGGCACGTTCCACAATAAGGCGGTGCTGCGCGCGTTTGAGCAGCTTGCGGGCGTGGAGGTCGTCTGCCCGGATATTTCCGGCATGATGGGCGCGTTCGGCGCGGCGCTGATTGCGCGCGACCGGGCGTCGGGCAGCGATACACCCTCCTCTACCCTGCCGATTCAGGACATTCTGGGCTTGCAGTGGCAGACGCGGACGGCGCGCTGTCAGGGCTGCACGAACCACTGTATGCTGACGGTCAGCCTCTTCCCCGGCGGACGGCGGCACATCACGGGCAACCGCTGCGAAAAAGGGCTGGGCAAGACCGCAACGGGCGAAAAAGGCCCGAACGTGATGGCGTATAAGCTCAAGCGCATGTTCGACTATCAGCCGCTGACCGCCGAACAAGCCACGCGCGGCGAACTGGGCATTCCCCGCGTGCTGAACATGTATGAGAACTTCCCGTTCTGGATGACGCTGCTGACGAAGCTGGGCTTCCGGGTGGTGCTGTCCCCTGCGTCCAGCCGCGCAATCTACGAAAAGGGCATGGAGTCCATCCCGTCGGAAAGCGAGTGCTATCCGGCGAAAATGGCGCATGGGCATGTGCAGTGGCTGATTGACCAGGGCATCGGGACAATCTTCTATCCGAGCGTTTTCTATGAGCGGCAGGAGGACATGAAGACCCAGAACCACTTCAACTGCCCGATGGTCGTGGCGAATCCGGAGAATATCGCCAATAACGTCGAGGACGTGACCGAGGGGCGCGTGCGGATGCTCAAGCCGTTCCTTGCCCTGACGGACGAAAAAACGGCGGCGGATGCGCTCGTGCGCTTCTTCCGCAAGACCTTCAATATTCCGGAACAGGAGGTGCGCGACGCGGTTCACGCGGGCTGGGACGAGCAGCAGTGTGCCAAGACCGACGTGCGCGCCGAGGGTCTGAAGGCGCTGCAATGGATGGAGGAAAACCATCGGAAGGGCATCGTGCTGGCGGGTCGTCCGTATCACGTTGACCCGGAAATTAACCACGGTATGCCGGAGCTGATTGCGTCCTACGGCTTGGCGGTGCTGACCGAGGACAGCATCCCCGCGTCCTTCCACGGCGAACATCCCCTGCGCGTGAGCGACCAGTGGGTGTACCATTCCCGACTGTATGTGGCGGCGCAGTTTGTCAGCCAGCGGGATGATTTGGAGCTGATTCAGCTCAACTCCTTCGGCTGCGGGCTGGATGCCGTGACGACCGATCAGGTTGCGGAAATACTGGAACGCTGCGGAAAGCTCTATACGCTGATCAAGATTGACGAGGTGAACTCGCTGGGCGCGGCGCGCATCCGCGTGCGGTCGCTGCTGGCGGCGATGGCGCAGCGCGAAAAGCGCGGCATCGTGGCGCATCCTGTGCCTGCGACGTATCATCGCGTGGAGTATACCCGCGACATGCAGAAGAAGGGCTATACCATTCTTGCGCCGAACATGTCGCCGATTCATTTCCGTCTGCTTCAGCCGGTGCTGGAGAAGCATGGGTATCATATCGTCATGCTGGAAAACGATACCCGTTCCGCGATTGATACCGGACTGAAGTTCGTCAACAACGACGCCTGCTATCCGTCCATCATCACCGTCGGGCAAATGATGGAAGCCGTGCTGTCCGGCAAGTACGACACCGATCGCCTTGCCCTCGCCATGACGCAGACGGGCGGCTGCTGCCGCGCAAGCAACTACGTCGGCTTCATCCGCCGCGCGCTGGCGAAAGCTGGACTGGGGCATATCCCAGTCATTTCCATCAACGCCAACGGCATGGAAACGAACGAGGGCTTCCACTTCACCCTGCCGATGCTCATCGGCGCGGCGCAGGCGATTGTTTTCGGCGATTTGCTGATGCGCTGCCTGTATCGGGTGCGCCCCTACGAAATCGAGGCGGGCAGCGCCAACCGGCTGGCGGGGACATGGTCGCAGAAGATCATTGACCATCTGGTGAACGGCACGAGCCGCTACGGCGACCTCTGCCAGCAGCTTGTGGACGACTTTGACCATCTGCCGATTCACGAGGACATGAGGAAGCCGCGCGTGGGCATCGTGGGCGAAATTCTGGTGAAGTATATGCCCGTGGCGAATAACCATCTGGTCGATTTGCTGGAAGAAGAGGGCGCGGAAGCCGTTGTGCCCGACCTGATGGACTTCATGAACTACTCCGTTTACAACGGCAAGTTCAAGCACGAGTATCTGGGCAAGGGCTGGACAAGCGAGGCGAGCGCGGTACTGGGCGTGAAGGGCATTCGCGCGCTGCGGCGTCCCGCACTCAAGGCGCTGGAAAAGTCCAAGCGCTTTGAACCGCCGATGCATATTGAGCAGATTGCTGAGCTATCCGACCCGTTCCTTTCGCAGGGCAACCAGTACGGCGAAGGGTGGTTCCTGACGGGTGAAATGGCGGAACTGCTGCTGACGGGCGTGCCAAATATCGTGTGCATTCAGCCGTTTGCGTGCTTGCCGAACCATGTGGTGGGCAAGGGGGTCATCAAGCAGTTAAGGAAGAAGTATCCGCAGGCGAATATCTGCGCGGTGGACTTTGACCCCGGCGCGAGTGAGGTAAATCAGCTCAATCGCGTGAAGCTGATGCTTTCCGCCGCACGGAAAAACATGGAGCAGGAAGCAAAATAATCGGATTAACACGCGGAAGAAGTAAGGAAAAGCGACCAACTCAATCGCGCGAAAGGGGTCAAGGGGAAAATTTCCCCT
>FR899834.1 GCA_000437595.1 Faecalibacterium sp. CAG:74
AGGGAATCCCGTCCGTGTTGCTGGTCTGTATCGAAAGTTTTTATTTGCTGTTCTGGACAGTCGGCTTAGCGTCCTTCTTCTGCTTTTTCAGCATCGTCTCAATATTCTCATTGAGCTTCCCCAGCACCTTCACCGCTTCGGACAGCATCGCGTATTCGCCCAGCGTCGGGTCAACCAGCAGCAGCACGTCCGGCGCGGTGGTCGAGGGCATCAGGCGCTTGTCCGTCATCGCCATCGCGGGGATAAACGCCGCCTGATCGGGCATGTACTCCGCGTTCAGCTTCATCACGAGGAAGCCGCCGCGCTTGTAGGTCACCAGCGACACGCCCAGCTGATTCGCCAGCACGCGCACCTGCGCCACGTCCAGCAGCGTCTCCACCACCGGTGGCACTTCGCCGAAGCGGTCAAGCAGCTCGTCGGTGATGTCCTCGCGGTCTGCCTGCGTCGTCAGGCTCGCAATCCGCTTGTACATCTCCATCCGCTGTCGGTCGTCGTGTACATAGTCGTCCGGCAGATACGCGTCCACTTTGATGTCCACGCGCGTTTCGAGGTGCGGCTTCGCGGGCGGCAGACCCTCCTGCTCCGCGCGCGCCTCCTGAAGCGTTTCCTCCATCAGCTTGCAATACATGTCGTAGCCGACGGTCGCCAGATGCCCGTGCTGTTCCGGCCCCAGAATATTGCCCGCACCGCGGATTTCAAGGTCGCGCATGGCGATACGGAAGCCCGCGCCGAACTCGGTGAACTCTCGGATGGCTTCGAGGCGCTTCTCCGCCGTCTCAGACAAGCTGCGTTCCGGGCGGATGGTGAAGTACGCATACGCCTGACGATTGCTCCGCCCGACGCGTCCGCGCAGCTGATAAAGCTGGCTCAGCCCGAAACGGTCCGCGTCAAAGACAATCAGTGTGTTCGCCGTCGGCACGTCCAAGCCGCTTTCGATGATGGTCGTGCAGAGCAGCACGTCATAGCTGCCGCCGTAGAAGTCCATCATCACGTCCTCCAAGCCGTGTTCGCGCATCTGCCCGTGCGCCACGCCGATGCGCGCTTCCGGCACAAGCTGCTTCAAGCGTTCATAGAACGCGCCGATGGTCTGCACAGAGTTATAGAGGAAGTACACCTGTCCCCCGCGCGACACCTCGCGCAGAATCGCGTCGCGAATCACGCCGTCGTTGTAGTCAATCACGCGCGTCTGCACCGGCAGTCGTTCCTCCGGCGGCGTTTCCAGCACAGACATATCGCGGATGCCGACCATCGACATGTGCAGCGTGCGCGGAATCGGCGTGGCGGAGAGTGTCAGCACATCCACTTGATGCTTCATGTTCTTGATGATTTCCTTGTGCTGCACGCCAAATCGCTGCTCCTCGTCCACAATCAGCAGACCAAGGTTCTTGAACTGCACGTCTTTGCCCAGAATGCGGTGCGTACCGACAAGGATGTCGATTTCGCCCTCCTTCACGCGGCGCAGAACGTCCTTGGTTTCCTTCGCCGTGCGGAAGCGGCTCAGCACGTCCACCTTGACCGGGAAGCCCTTGAAGCGCTTCAAGACCGTGTTGTAGTGCTGCTGCGCCAGAATCGTCGTCGGCGCCAGAATCGCAACCTGCTTGGAGTCCATCAGCGCCTTGAACGCCGCGCGCAGGCTGACCTCCGTCTTGCCGTAGCCCACGTCGCCGCACAGCAGCCTGTCCATGTTGCGCGGCGACTCCATGTCCGCCGTAATTTCCTTCACGCTCTGCTCTTGATCCGGGGTCAGCTCGTAGGGGAACATGTCCTCAAACTCGCGCTGCCACGGCGTATCCGCGCTGAACGCAAAGCCCGTCTCCTGCGACCGCCGTGCATAGAGCTTCACAAGGTCAAACGCCATCTTTTTCAGGTCCTCTTTGACCTTCGCCTTCTGCTTCTGCCAGTCGCCGCCGCCGAGCTTGTTCAGCTTCGGGGGATTCGCCGGATTGCCGATGTAGCGCTGCACACGGCTGAGCGCCTCAATCGGCACATAGAGCTTGTCGTTCCCCTGATACTGGATTTGCAGATAATCCCGGCGCGTGCCGCCGTTTTTCATCTGCGCTGTGCCAAGATAAATGCCGACGCCGTGTTCCTCATGCACCACGAAGTCGCCGGGCTTCAGGTCGGTGAACGCCGCAATCTTCTCGCCCGCCGCCTGCCGCTTCTTCGCCTTGCGGTAGCCCGTGCCGTACACGTCCGTGTCGCTGACGACAATCAGGCGCGCTTCCTCCCAGATGAAGCCGTGCGTCAGCGTGCCGGGCAGCACCTGCACACATTCTTCCGGCAGTTTGTCGATTTTCTCCGCGAACGACGCGGCAACATCGTGTTCTTCCAGCGCTGCCGCCAGACGCTGACCGCGCGCCACGCCGCCGCACAGCACCGCCACGCGGTAGCCCTCGCGCAGCCAGCCGTCGCAGTCCTCCGCCAGCGGGCGAATCTGCGACGAATACCCTGCCACGCGCTGCACGCCAAGATCAGCGGCATCCTTGACCGCCACGCCCGCCATGCCCTCCAGAAACTCCGTCACAGCGACCGTCGCATACCCCTGCACATGCCGCAGCAGCTCGTCCCAGTCCATCAGCAGGGTTTCCTGCTCCTTGACGGCTTCGTCGCGGCTCATCGCGCCTTCGAGATCCTCCGCAAAGCCCGCCCGGCGTTCCTCCGCGCGCTTCCTGAGCAGATTCGGGTCGCTCAGCACGACGATTTCCGGCTCGAACCAGTCCAGCACCGTGTAAGTATCATCCGTCAGCACGGTCAGCCACGCCCGAATGCGCTTGAACGGCAGCCCCTCCGCCAGCATGTCCGCGTCCGCCATCAGCTGGGCGCGGCGGCGTTCCAGTTCCGCCTTGCGCGCGGCAGTCTGCTGCTTTTCGCGAATCTTCGGGGTGATGTTCTTATCGAAAAAGTCCGGCGCGTCCGCGTCATCCTCCGGCAGCGGCGGCAAATCCGAAAAGAGCGTCGAGCTTGCAGGGGTCAAATCGCCCCCCTGCTGCTCGATGGCGTCCCGCATCCGCCGCGCTGCCTTTTCCGCATCCGCCGGTGGAAGCAATACCTCCGTCGCGGGCGTGAGCGTGCATTTCTCCACCGAATCGAGACTGCGCTGGCTGATGCAGTCAAATTCGCGGATGGAGTCCACCTCGTCGTCGAAGAACTCAATGCGCAAACTCTGGCTGCACGCCGGCGGGTACACGTCGATGATGCCGCCGCGCAGGGCGCACTGCCCCTTGCCCTCCACCATGCTGACGCGCTCGTAGCCCATGGCGGTCAGGCGGCGGATGAGGTCATTCAGGTCGATTCGGTCGCCGGGAGCAAGGCGAATCGTCTCTTCGCGGAAGCGGTCGGCGCTGCCCATGCGCTGCAAGGCGGCATCCATACTGGTGCAGAGCAGGCGGACTTCCCCCTCCTGCGCCCTTGCCAGCGCTTCCAGCCGCCGCCACGCGCTTTCGTGGCTCGACGCGCCGCGCGTAAGGTCGATTTCACCGCCCGGCAGACACGCCACACCCGTTTCCAGCAGTTGCTGGCCGTCCTCGGCGTCGTGCGCCGCCTTGAGGTCGTTGCCGGAAATCAGCAGCACTTTTTTGCCCGTATCGGCGCAGAGTTTTGACGCGATATACGCCGCCATCGTGTCCGGCAGTCCCGTCACGGCGATGGGCTGTTTGCTTTCCGCTGCTTTCAGCAGCTTGTCATACGCTTTCGACGCAATGCCGGATAATAATGCCTGATTCATATGCGCTCCTTGGGATGAGTCGTGGTACGAAAAATACGCCTGTGCTTACACGGTCTTATTGTATTCCTGCATGGCATGGTCAATACCGTTTTTGACCCAGTCCTCCACGCAGTCCGCCGCGCGCTCGAATGCCTGCTGCATGGCGATTTGCTCTTCGCGGATGGTGTACTTGCTCAATACCCAGTCCGCCAAGTCCCAGCCATCGGGCTTTGCACCCACGCCGACCCGCACGCGCGGGAAATTCTGCCCCGGCGTATTGGCGATGATGGAGCGCATTCCGTTATGCGTCCCGGCACTGCCGGATTTGCGGACGCGCAGGCGGCTGGCGGGCAAATCAATATCATCATAAATGATAAGCAGATTTTCCAGCGGCACTTTATACCAATTGAGCAGTTCGCTGACGCACTCGCCGGACAGGTTCATGAACGTCTGCGGGGCGCAGAGGACGACGCGCTTGCCGTCCACGGTCGTTTCGGTCAGCAGCCCCTTGCACTTGCTCTTATTGAGCGTCACGCCCCACTTGCGGCAGAGCATTTCCAGCGTATCGAACCCCGCGTTATGGCGGGTATGGGCGTACTGCGTGCCCGGATTCCCCAGCCCAACGACGATCAGTGTTTCCTTTTCCATGGTGATTCCTCCAAAACAGGTCTTGGCGGAGAGGATTTACACCCCCTCCGCTGACATCATATGCCCCCAGAGGCTCTGCCTCTGCAAGGGAGTTCCTCCCTTGACCCTTTCGCGCGATTCAGTTGGCGACATCTGCATAATGTTTTCGCGTGTTTATGCAGGGATTTTGCTTTACTTTTTCAGTCTCTCCACTTCTTCCCGCACCATATCCTTCGTGCAGAAATTCAGCGGGGAGAAGCGCCCGTCCAGCGCCTTTTCCAGCTTTGCAATCGCCGCTGCCTTGTCGCCCGCTTCCAAATCATAGCGCGACAGGAACCACAGCGTGTCAATCTGCGAATCCTTCTCCGCGTGTGCCTTCTCGAACCATTCCTTCGCCTTGTCCTTCTCGCCCGTCACGCGGTAATACGCCTGACCCAAGTTGTCCAGGCACACCGGGTCTTCGTCGTCATAGTCCACCGACTCCTGAATGAAGGCGAACATTTTGTCGATGCCCTCCTGCCATTCGCGGTCAATGTCCTCCTGCGTTTTGGCTTTCGGCTGCTCTTCCGCTGCTTCGGTGGATGCTTCCGTGTCGGGCATTTCCAGCGCTTCGGCGGCTTTCTCCGGCGCGGCTTCCGCAACCGGCTTTGCGCCCGAATACTTTTCGACGTACATGTATCCCAGCGTCTGATAGGTCAGACCAATCGGCGCGCGGTTGTGCTGCTTTTCCAGCAGGTGAATCGCCTTGTCCAGCTCGCCCTTCTTCATCAGGCACGCCGCATAATCCACAAAAAGCTGACTCTTCTGGTCGGGCGTGAGGTCAGGGCACTTCTGCGCCTTGATGAGCAGGGGCATCGCCTTGTCGTAGCTGCCCTCGCGAATCAGCAGAATCGCATAGCCCAGCATCGGGCGCGCGGACATCAGCCCCTTGTCAATAGCTTCCTCATAGAGCTTCTTTGCCTGTTCCAGATCGCCTTTTCCGTGCGCGCGCATGGCCTGCTGCGCCTTGATGGTCGCCATGAATCCCATTGTCGTTTCTCCTTCAGCGGTTTTTGGCTGCCTTCTTTTTCAGGCGGTCATACCGATATTGTAGCGCATTTTGCTCCTCTTGTACAGAGGGCGGATCGAATAATGACGGTTCGGCAGACAGCGCCATCGCCCGCCGCGTCATGTCCAGCGCGGACTCGTAGTCCCGCTCGTAATGCTCGTAGTGCTTCGCCAGCTCGATGTAGGGCTTCGTTCCGCCCTCGTGCCGCGCAATCATTCCCAGCCAGACCTTTACCGCTTCGTCTCGCTCGCCGCCCCGGCGGTAGCTCTGCGCAAGACGCTCCTGCCCCTGCGCATGAAGATTTCCGCTCGTCAGCTGATAGCACTTCCGCGCTTCCGGCACATGCTGAAAGCGTTCCAGCGCCACGCCCATTGAGAACACATCCTCGTCGTGCCGCACGTTTTCCGGTGCGCGGTACATTTCCACCATCGCCGTCAGCAGCACGCAGAGGCTCGCCACGTCCTGGGCGTTGTGTTCCAGCACGTCCGTCAGCAGGTCAAAATTTCCCGTCTTGAGGTAGTCGAAGAAGCGCTGCGGCACCTGCGCGCCCGGCAAATCATCAAAGCGCGGAATGCCCAGCACCGCTTCTTCCAGCTTGCCCAGATTGCACCGCTGCAGGCGCAGTTTGAACACCCGCCGCGCAATGTGCAATAGGTCAATGTGCGGCTTGTCAAGGCACGAATCATCCATACGGTTCATCAGGAAGCGGTCGCGCAGCAGCGGCACGTCGAATGTCCGTCCGTTGAAGGTGCAGATCGCGTCGTAACCCATCAGCGTATCCGCAATGGATTGCAGCAGAAACTTTTCCTCCGGATAATCGCGCATCACCAGCTGATGAATCTGGAATCCCGAATCCGTCAGGCAGCCCATGCCGACCTCGAACGCGACAGTCCCCGCGCCCATAAACCCGGTGGTTTCGGTGTCCAGATAGAGAATGTTCCGCGAGTCGAGATCGTCCGGCAGCGTTTCCTGCGTCATCAGGCGAAGGGCGGACAGGTCAAGGTCAAACGCGCCGGGAAATTCGGATAACTCGCGCATTTCCCGCCCGTGGTAGCAGTCCGTGAACTGCTTTTCCGACGCTTTCGGGGGCGATTTCGGCTTTTCAATCGCTTTGAGTTTGTCTCGCAGATTCATTCCGTCAGCGCCTCCAAGAGGGCGATGGCGGTCGCTTTGCCGTCCTCGCCGATTTCACCCACCGGCCCGACGCACCCCGGACAGCCCTGACGGCACGCGCAGTCCCGCACAACTTGCAGCGCCTGCTCCAGCAGGAGTTTCCGCATCGCATACGCCTTCTGCGCCAGCCCGATGCCGCCGGGGATGTTGTCGTACAGCAGCAGCGTCGGCTTGTCCGTCAGCGGGCTTTTCACCTGATAGACGATTGCAATGTCCTGCGGCGCACACATCAGCGACAGCGGCGCAACAATCCGCAGCAGATTCGCCACACCCATCATGCCGTTTTTCAGCGTGTCGCTCTCAAACCGTGCCGCCAGCGCATCCGGCAGCGTCCACCACATGGCGGTTGTGTGCATTTCCGTCTCCGGCAGCCGCACATGCCCGAACCCCAGGGTTTCGTGCGTATCGAGCCTAATCTTCTTGAACATCGTCACCAAGGTCGATACGCGGATTTCGCCCAGCGCCGTCAGCCCGCCGTCCTGCTCTTCCTCTTTTTCCTTGTCCAGCAGGGAGAGCGTCACGTTCAAGTTCGCGTCGGTGTAGTACCCCACGTCCACGCGGCGGATGAACGCTTTGCAGGCATCGAAATCCAGCTTTTCCACCTGATACTGCTGCGCCTCGTGCATGTAAATCGCGTTTTCGTGCAGCAGCATCGGCACGGTGTAGCGGTCCATTTCGCCGATGACGCGGTGGTTCGCCGGATCGGTCGTGTCGATGATGACGAAATTCTCCTCCGCCCGCGCCGACCGCAGGGAAATCTCGCTTGCCGGGAAATCCTCCGCCGACCAGTGATACCGCCCGCCGACGTGCCGCAGAATCCCCGCCTCATCGAGGTATTCCAGCAGTTCCGGCGCTCCGGGCGCATTCCCCAAGCCCTCGCCATCCTCAAACGGCAGCTCAAACGCCGCGCACTTGAAGTGGTTGAGCAGAATATACAAATTATCCGGATTCAGCAGCGCGTTCTCCGGCGAGCGCTTCATCAGATAATCCGGGTGGGACACGATGTACTGGTCAAGCGCCGCCGAGGACGCGACATAGAACACGATGGACGTTCCCTTGCGTCGCCCGGCGCGCCCCGCCTGCTGCCATGCACTCGCGATTGTTCCCGGATAGCCGCACAGCACGCACGCATCCAGCGCGCCGATGTCGATGCCCAGCTCCAGCGCGTTCGTGGACACCACCGCGTCCACCCGTCCCGCGCGAAGCCCGCGTTCAATCTCTCGCCGCTCCGTCGGCAGATACCCGCCGCGATAGCCGCGCACCCGCCCGGCATTCCCCAGGGGGTCGCGCACCATGTCCTTCAGGTACTTCGTCAGCACCTCAACCGCCAGCCGCGACCGCGCGAACGTAATCGCCTGAATCCCGTTTTGCAGCAGCAGCCCCGCAATCCGCCGCGTCTCCTGCAAAACGCCCTTGCGGATGCCCAGCTGCCGATTGACCACCGGCGGATTGTAGAACACGAAGTGCCGCACGCCCATCGGCGCGCCGTTATCATCCACCAGGCTGACCTCGCGCCCCGTCAGCGTTTCCGCCAGTTCCTTCGGGTTCGCAATCGTCGCGCTGCACAGGATGAACTGCGGATGACTGCCGTAGAAATCGCACAGGCGCAGCAGCCGCCGCAGCACGTTCGCCAGATTCGACCCAAACACGCCGCGATAGGTATGAATTTCATCAATCACGATATACCGCAGGTTTTCAAACAGCTTGACCCACTTCGTGTGGTGCGGCAGAATCCCGCTGTGCAGCATATCCGGGTTCGTCACGACGATATGCCCCGCCTGCCGAACCGCCTTTCGCGCCGCGCCGGGCGTATCGCCGTCATAGGTATACGTCTTGATATCAACGCCCATCGCCTCAATCAGCTCATACAGTTCGCTGACCTGATCAGCAGACAGCGCTTTCGTCGGGAAGAGGTACAATGCCCGTGCGTCATCATTCTGCAAAATGGCAGACAGTACCGGCAGGTTATAGCACATCGTTTTGCCGGAGGCCGTCGGCGTGACAACCACAACATCCCGCCCTGCCAGCACCTCGCGGATTGCGTGCGCCTGATGGCGATACAGCTGATGCACCCCGCGTTTTTCCAGCACAGGAAGCAGCCGCGGATCAAGAGAATCCGGGAACGGCTCATACACCGCCGGACGCGCCGGAAGGACATCCCAGCGGACAACGTTTTGCATAAACATAGGGTCACTGCGGAGGGATTCCGCCAGCTGGTCAACATTCATAGGAAGCACCTCCCGACAAGGATTGCATTTCCCCCTCATGATAGCAGATTTCTGTTCGCTTGTAAAGGCGAACAGGGAGGGGGATAGGGGAAAAGAAAAAAAGGATAAACACGCGGGCAATGCAGGGAAAAGCGACCAACTCAATCGCGCGGAGGGGTCAAGGGGCAATTGCCCCTTGCAGGGTCAAGGGACAGCGTCCCTTGTGGGGTTTGGGGCAACGCCGGGTGCAGGGACAGCGTCCCTGCTGGGGCTTGGGGCAACGCCCCAACTGTTACACCGTTAAACCTACTCAAAGAGAAAAGTCAAGCATGGCACCTTGGTCGCAGGCAGCGAAGCGTCCCTGCGCACAAACTCCCGCTCCCGCAGGAGCGGAATCCCCCATCCGCGAAAAAAGTCAACTATGGTAGTGTGCGCTGCGAAGGGGTCAAGGGGGCGACCGCAGACTGTGAAGAACCTTTTTTCGTGAGGGGAAAATAATGAGCAATTCGCAATGATAAATTCAGCCATTAGAAAAAGCCCCTTCGTCGTATCGGACGAAAGGGCTTTTTGCTTTGAATTACTTGGCGTACTCCATCGAGCGCGTTTCGCGGATGACGTTGACGCGAATCTGACCCGGATACTCCATTTCCTTCTCGATGCGCTTGGCAATTTCCTTGGCGAGAATCTTCGTGCCATCGTCGGTCACGTCGTCGGGCTTGACCATGATGCGCACTTCGCGGCCGGACTGAATCGCGTAGCACTTCTCGACGCCGGGGAAAGAGGTTGCAATCTCTTCCAGCTTCTCCAAACGCTTGATGTAGTTTTCGAGGCTCTCACGGCGCGCACCCGGACGAGCAGCGGAAATCGCGTCCGCCGCCTGAACCAGCACGGCTTCAACCGTCTGCGGTTCGACGTCGTTGTGGTGGGCGAGGATGCAGTGGACGACATCGGGGCTCTCGTGGTACTTGCGGGCCAGTTCGCCGCCAAGGGTGACGTGCGTGCCTTCCGCTTCGTGGTCAACTGCCTTGCCGATGTCGTGCAGCAGACCGGCGCGCTTGGCAAGCTGAACATCCGCGCCCAGTTCCGCAGCCATCAGACCCGCCAGATGGCTGACCTCGATGGAGTGCTTCAGGACGTTCTGTCCGTAGGAGGTGCGGTACTTCAGGCGACCCAGCAGCTTGACCAGTTCGTGGTGGATGCCGTGCTGATTCGTCTCGAAAACAGCGGCTTCACCGGCTTCGCGAATCTGGTTTTCGACTTCCTTCTTCGCTTTCTCGACCATCTCTTCGATGCGGGCAGGGTGGATGCGGCCGTCGTTAATCAGGCGTTCGACTGTCAGGCGGGCGATTTCACGGCGAATCGGGTCAAACGCGGACACGATGACGGCTTCGGGCGTATCGTCGATGATGATGTCCACGCCCGTCGCCGTTTCCAGCGCGCGGATGTTGCGGCCCTCGCGACCGATGATGCGGCCCTTCATGTCGTCGTTCGGCAGAGCAATGACGGACACGGTGCTTTCCGCCACATGGTCGGAGGCGCACTTCTGAATTGCCAGCGCGATGATGTTGCGCGCCTTTTTCTCGGCTTCTTCCTTGGCGCGCGCTTCAATGTCGCGCACGGACGCCGCCGCGTCGTGGAAGGCTTCCTTCTGCACACGGTCGATGATGATCTGCTTCGCTTCGTCCTGCGTCATGGAGGCGATGCGCTCCAACTCTGTGTTCTGCTTGGTGACAAGGGCTTCCGCCTCATCGTGCAGGCGGGCGGTGTCCTCCTGCTTGCGTTCCATCAGGTCGCTGCGCTTCTTCAGGTCGTTCTCGCGGTCATCAAGGCTGTCCGAACGCTTGTCCAGCGACGCTTCGCGCTGCACCAGACGATTTTCGCTCCGCTGCACCTCGGCGCGGCGTTCACGAATCTCGTTCATCTCGCGGTTGTTATCCGCCTTTTCGCGGTCAATCTCATCCTTAGCCTTGAGAATTTCCGCCTTGGCTTCCTGCACCTTTTCCTTTTTGTAGTCGTCTGCTTTGCGCTTGTAGTCATCCGCCTTGCGGACGGCATCCTCGTACAGGCGCTTGGCAGTTTCCTCGCTGCGGTTGATCTTTTCTTCGACCATCTTCTGCCGGTAGGTGTAGCCTGCGAAGCCGCCGCCGGCACCGACGAGCAGGACAATCAGAATCCATACGATGGTTGGCACTGAATGGTTTCCCCCTTTCAAATTTTGCTGAAAATTCAGTTGCGAAGTTGATACGACCGACGCAAAAAAGCCGTCGGGGAAGCGATTTTCCCCATACGGCTGTACGCTGCAAATTCGACACACGCAGTCCGAAAACATCCCGCGCATCCGCATGGACAGGCAGGACGAACAGACGGCAAAACCATATCAGTCAACACACTGCCGGAGGACGACATATCGTCGCAGCAGGCAGAAAAACAACGCTCTGACGAAGGGAATACGGGGTCAGAAATATCACCGCAGGGCGCATGAAAACAGGCGCACTTGTGATGACAGGCGCGTTTCGGAAAGGATGCATCCTCCCCAATCGGGGAAAAGCACCGAAAAGGCGAATCAGCAGACACGCTGCCCATCCGCATTGACTGGTCAAACAGCCGAAGCGCCGCGAAAACCGCACGAAAACGGCGAAAATCCGCAGGCGCTTGAAAGCAATCAGGCGTCTATCGAAAACAGCACGGGCGCGGTTGGAAAAACATTTCGGACGCGCCACAGCCGGTCACTTCCTATTTTACAATCAAATAATGCTTCTGTCAAGGGAAAACGGCGCGTTCTTTGCCGAATGCAAAAAGTTTATTTTGCGGGACTGGACAAGCCACGCGCAATCCGTTATAATCAAGGGAGAAGATTCCTTATGAAAGGATGAGTTCGGATGAAGCAGATTGCAAGAGAACGATTTGAAACCGCTTGGCTGAGCAACCCGGAAATTTTCAGCGTCCATGAACTGCCGGATTGCTCCGACCATGCATTTTATGCGACGATGGCGGAGGCGGACACGGATACATCCTCTTTGGTGAAATCGCTGGATGGCGCGTGGAAGGCGCATTTTGCGATGAAGCCGTCGGAAGCGCCGGACACGCTGCTGACGAGCGCCGCGCTGGATGAAACGCTGCGGGAAATTCAGGTGCCGTGCGAATTCCAGATGGAAGCGCCGGAGTGGGATCCGCCGCACTACGTCAATACGCAGTACCCGTGGGATGGACACGAAGCCTTGCAAGCGCCGCAGGTGAGCGAAGTCTACAACCCGACGGTGACGTGCATCCGGCATTTTGCGCTTTCTCTGCCGCAGGTGCAGCAGCGCACCGTGCTGCATTTGGCGGGCGTGGAAGCGGCGGTGCTGGTCTACGTCAACGGGCATGAAGTCGGTTATGCGGAGGACAGCTTCACACCGCACCGCTTCGACCTGACTCCCTACGTCCACGTTGGGGAGAATCGGCTGGCGCTGCGCGTGTTCAAGCGCTGCACAGGAAGCTGGATGGAGGATCAGGACTTCTGGCGGTTCAGCGGCATCCACCGCAGCGTTTCCCTGCACTTCTATCCCGAAACGCATCTCTACGACCTGCGCGTCCGCACGCCGCTGACAGACAACTACACCCGCGCGACGCTGGAAACGCGCCTGCGGGTGATGGGCGCGTCGCTGGGCAAGGCGAAACTGACGCTGACGGACAAGGCAGGCAAGACGCTCTGGACGGCGGAGAAGCCGCTGACGGCGCTGGAAAGCTACGTCAGCGCGGAGATTCCCGGCGTGAAGCTGTGGAGCGCGGAAGAGCCGAATCTCTACACGCTGACCGTCGTGCTGACGAATGCGCAGGGGCAAGTGACCGAAGTCTGCCGGACGAAAGTGGGCTTCCGCCAGTTCGAGATGAAGGACAAAATCATGTGCCTGAATGGCAAGCGCATCGTGTTCCACGGCGTCAATCGCCACGAATTTGACTGCGACCGCGGGCGCGTGATGACGCATGACCTGCTGATGCGCGACATCCGCGACATGAAGGCGATGAATATCAACGCCGTGCGCACCTGCCACTATCCGAATACATCGGAATTCTACCGCCTGTGCGACGAATACGGGCTGTACGTCATCGACGAGGCGAACATCGAGACACACGGCTCGTGGCAGCCGATGCACGACTGGGTGGTGCCGGATAACCGCCCGGAGTGGCAGGAGGCAGTGCTGGCGCGCGGCCGGGCGATGCTGGAGCGTGACAAGAATCACCCGTGCATTCTGCTTTGGTCGTGCGGCAACGAAAGCTGGGGCGGCAAAGACCTCTACGAATTGAGCCAGTATTACCGCCGGGAAGATCCGACGCGCCTGGTGCATTACGAGGGCGTGGCGAATGATCCGCGCTATCCTGACACGACGGACGTGCATTCCAACATGTACCGCAGGGTCGCGAGCATCGAGGAGTATCTGCAAAGCAATCCCGACAAGCCCTTCATCAACTGCGAATACACCCACGCCATGGGCAACAGCTGCGGCGGCATGAGCCTGTATACCGCGCTGGAGGACAAGTACCCGATGTATCAGGGCGGCTTTATCTGGGATTATGTGGATCAGGCGCTGCGCGTGAAAGCCCCGAACGGGCAGGAACGCTTGGCGTATGGCGGCGATTTCGGCGACAAGCCGACGGACTGGCAGTTTAACACCAACGGCATCATTCTGGGCGACCGCACGCAGACGGGCAAGTGTCAGGAAGTGCGGTACCTGTTCCGCGACGTGTTCCTGACGCCGGACGAAACGGGCGTGACGGTGAAGAATCGCCGCCTCTTCCAGACGCTGACGGGCTATGACGTGCGCTGGACGCTGGAGTGCGACCGCAAGCCCATCAGCGCGGGTGAAACGCTGCTGCCGGACATTGCGCCGGGCGAATCAGTCCACATTGACCTGCCGTTTGGAACGCTGCCGGAAGGGCAGACGGTGGTAACGTGCTTCCTTGTGCTGCGCGAAAAGACGGGCATACTGGAAGCGGGAACGGTGCTCAGCCACGGACAGACCGTGTTGGGCGCGATGAAGAAGGCGGAAACGCCGGACAATGCGCCTGCCCCGGTGATTGGCGACTGCAATGTCGGTTTCCGCGGCGAAGGGCTGGGCGTGCTGCTGGCGCGGCGCGGCGGCATCATTTCCTTCCGCGACCGGCTTGGACGCGAGACGCTCCTGCGTGCACCGCAATTGAGCCTCTTCCGCGCATCCACTGACAACGACCGCGGCAACGGCAACAACATCCAGCAGGGCGTGTACCACCTTATCAGCCGTCACAGCGCGTGCAGCGACGCGGATATCCAGCAGGAAGCGGGCAGAACGACGCTCGTCTACCGCTACACCACGCCGATGCTGCCGGATTTCGCGGTTACGGTGCGCTACACGGTGCATTCGCAGGATGCCCTTGACGTGACGGTGGACTGGCCCGGCTTGCCGAATCAGCCGGATATGCCCGCGCTGGGCTTGTCCTTCCAGCTTGACCCGCGCCTGACCCGCGTTCGCTGCTATGGCTACGGCCCGGATGAAAACTACATCGACCGCCGCGAGGGCGCGTATCTGGGCTGGCACAGCTGGAACGCCGCGGACGGCATGACGCGCTACTGCAAGCCGCAGGAAAGCGGCAACCGCATGGGCGTGCAGGTCGTTTCGGTGACGGATGCGGACGGTCACGGCGTGGAGATTTCGGGCGACAACCTCGAAGTGAGCGTTCAGCCGTGGCTGCCGGAGGAACTGGAAGCGGCATACCATCCGAGCGACCTGATGGGCTCGGTACGCACGGTGCTTGACGTTGCGATGTTCCGCAAGGGCATCGGCGGCGACGACAGCTGGGGCGCGCCCGTCCTGCCGCAGTTCTGCTATCCGGCAGACAAGCCCTACACGTTCACCTTCACGATGAAGGCACTGTAACCGAAGGGGTCGAGGGGGCGATCGGAAAGCCCCCCTCGTCGCGCCCGCAGGCGCGATTTCCTCTGCTGCGGAAAAAGTCAACTCCGGTAGTGGCGACCCGAAGGTTTCCAAAGGGCGATCGGAAAGCCCTTTGGTCGCGCCCGCAGGCGCGATTCCCTCTGCAACATGAAAAATCAAGAAACATGGGAGTGCAGTGCGAAGAAGTCCAGAGGGCGACCGCAGACGTTCGTCTGTTTTCATTGCCCTCTGGTCGCCTCCGCAGAGGCGAAATCCTCTGCAACAATATAATACAATTAGAGAAGAGAATAAATCATCATGGCAAAATTATATTTCCGCTACGGGGCCATGGGGTCCAGCAAGACCGCCAACGCCATCATGGTGCAGTATAACTACGAAGAGCGCGGCCAGAAGGTGCTGATGCTCAAACCGAAGCTCGAAAACCGCGACGGCGCGGTGATTGTCCGCTCCCGCTGCGGGCTGGAAACCGCCTGCCGCTTCATCGAGGACGTGACGGCGGCGGACGCGCAGGGCTATGGCTGCGTCATCATCGACGAAGCGCAGTTCCTGACCAAGGCGCAGGTCGAAATGCTGGTGGAGATGGTCGATGACTACGACGTGCCCGTAATTGCCTACGGTCTGCGCGCGGACTTCCAGAACAATTTCTTCGAGGGCAGTCAGTGGCTGATGGCGTGGGCGGACACGATTGAGGAAATCAAGACCATCTGCTGGTGCGGGCGCAAGGCGACGTGCAACGCCCGCGTGGTGGACGGCCGCGTGGTGCAGGAGGGCGAGCAGGTCGTCCTCGGCGGCAATGGGCAGTATGTGAGCCTGTGCCGGAAGCACTTCCGCCGCGGCGAGCTGGGGGACTTCAAGGATCTACATCTGGGGGAGGACTAAACCGTGCCTATCATCCCGAAGCTGGAATGCAGGGTGGAGACGTTTCGCGAAGACGACGCTGTCTTTATGCGGATTGGCATCCATCAGGAAGAAATGCTGCTGGCGTACTACGCATTCGACACGCTTCTGACGGGCTTCGCGGATAAAATCGCCCTGCATGACCACGAAAACGGCACCGACTGCGAGATTGTCTTAGCTCCGGCGAAGCTGATGACGGACGCGCAAATTTCGCTGACAGTGAACGACATTGAGTGCATCAAAAAGCTCCTGCATGACTGCATCGAGCAGCCGTATTACGTTTCGTGGCTGCATGATGACCTGACGGCGGCGACGAAAGCGGGCGAGATGGACTTGGCGGTGTATGTGGTCGGAAAAACGGAACAGTGAAGTCTTTGGGAAAAAAGCAAAACGGCAGACCCTGCAAAATGGCGGTCTGCCGCTTCGTTTTTGGGAATGTTATTGCCCTAAAATATCTTCCACCCGCTTCACCGGCCGCACATACTTCCAAAACCTCGTGCAGTCATGGTAGAAGTAGAACACGCGCCCCTGCGCGGTGTCCAGCTTAACCCCATGCGCGGCGTAGTCGAAGTCCTTCATCGCGCGCTCGATTTCGGTTTCGACCTGCGTGTTCTCCGTCTCGTAATCGAACGGGCCGTGCTCAAAGACGATGTATTCCCCTTCAGGAACGTCCATGAGCTGGAGCGGCGCGGGGACATCCCCGGCGTAATCCGCGGGCAGGCGAATGCCGTAAGCCTCCGCCAGCGGAATCCCCCAGCTGCAAATGCGCCCGGTCGGTTCGTTGATGTACGCCATCAGCTGCCCGGCGGATGCGTTGCGCTCGTCGCCGCCGAAATGATCGAGGCTGCCGGGGATGCGCTCCAGCAAGCCGCAGATGGTCGCCCAGTCCTGCCCCGGAATCAGGCTTTGCTTCTGCCAGAAGTCGAAGTAGCCGATGCTCTCGTAGTTGCGGATGTGCAGGAACTTGTGCGCCGGAATGGTGATGAAATACGTCTTGATGTGGTCGGTGGATGTTGCCATGCCCGTTCCTCCTATGCCAAGCAGATAACAGTCGAAAGGCTTCAAAATGGTGTGGAGGACGACGGCCGTCGGGTGCAGGCGGTACGCGCTGGGGGTCACGCCGTAAGCGGCGCGGAATGCGCGGGTGAACGCCTCGTGCGAGGAAAAGCCGTAGCGCACGGCGATTTCCAGCAGGGAATCCGACGTGTCGCGGACATCCCGCAGGGCAAACGCCAGATGCCGGAAGCGCAGATAATCGCGCAGGGACATGCCGGACAGCGCCCGAAACTTCCGCGACACATACGATTCGGAGTACCCCAATGCGGCGGACAGCGCCCGCAGGGTCAGTGCTTCGTCCTCCTGCTGGCGGATGCAGCGGTCAATGATGTCAATCGTCTGCTGAATGCTCTGTGACCAGTTTTCCATCGTCCTTCGCTCCTTTCGCTGTGAATAGGATAGCACAGCGTGGGCGGACTTCGCTTGATTTGGTTTGCACTCTTGCGGTCAATACGCATTCCGCATCACGACATCCGCCAAATCCGCCTGATACGAATTCTCATCTAAACCATGTCATTCGCACAGCATCTTTTCCGCCCCGGCTTTGCTTCGTTCCGCTCGCGCGTACCTCCAGTACGCCTCGCTTCACTCAGCTTTGCCGGAACGAAAAATCTGCTATGCTCGATGCCATGTTTTAGAATCGAATTAGTATGAAACGCGCGGCACTGCTTATCCGTCAGTCCATCGGGGCGCGACATCAGCACCAAATCATGCCCACGAACGCCCTTGTGGTATGCTGGATGCACATGCGGATACGGATTCGACGTGAAGCCGTAGCGCTCGTAGAAGCCCTTGCGGCGGATGGCGATTTCGTCCACAGGCGGGTCAATTTCCAGAATCACCGGACGGTCGCAGGGCAGCATCGACAGCGCGTGCGAACCGTATCGCTGCCCGCGCAGGGCGGGGAGGATGCAGAAATGCTCGATGTAGCGGAAATCCGGCGTTTCCCAGTAGAGCATATCGCCGACGAAGGTGCTGCCGTGAAATGATAGTCAGGATGGGTCAGAATGGCGGTCTGCGAGGGCGTTTCACGCTGCTCATGCGCGGGAAAGCTGATCCCGTAGAGCACCATCGCGTCGGCGTACAGCGGGTGATTCGGAGATGAAATCCGTTCAAACGTCATGCGAAAGCTCCTTCAGGGAAGATTTCGGCGGGCAGGCGCAAATCCGTGCGGGGAATTTTGTCCCACGAGAATAACGGAATCAGCGCATCCAGCGTCGTCGGGCGCATTTCCGGCTGAATCCCCGCGCTCCACGCGAGGAAGCCGAGAATCTCCTCCGGCGAAAAGCGCTTCGAGAGCGCGGACAAATCCAAATCGCGGTCGCGCTTCGCCAGCCGCCGTCCCTGCGCGTCCATCAGCAGGGGAATATGCGCGTAAGCAGGCTGCGGATAGCCCAAGAGATGCTGCAAGTAAATCTGCCGCGGCGTCGCGCTGAGGATGTCTCGCCCGCGCACGACCTCCGTCACGCCGGACAGCGCGTCGTCCACCACCACCGCCAGCTGATACCCGAACAGCCCGTCCGACCGCTGCAAGAGAAAATCCCCGCAGTCGCGCGCGAGATTCTCCGCCTGCGCCCCGAAAACGCGGTCGGTGAAGGTGATTGTCTCATCCGGCACACGCAGACGCATGGCAGGCGCACGGGTCTTGGCGCGTTCGGCAGCTTCCTCTGGGGTCAAATGCGCGCAGGTGCCGGGGTAGATGAACTGCGTGTCGCCCAGATTCGGCGCGACGGTCGCGTGCAGCTGCGCGCGGGTGCAGAAGCACGGGTACACATGCCCTTCGCGGCGCAGGCGGTTCAGCACATCCTGATAAACGCCGCTCCGCGCCGACTGGTACAGCGGCGGCGCATCCCAGCGGAAGCCGAGGCAGCGCAAATCATCAATCGCCTGCTGCGCCAGCGCGCGCGGGCAGCGGGGAATATCCACATCCTCAATGCGCAGCAGAAATTGCCCGCCCTGACTGCGCGCGGACAGGTACGCCAGCATCGCGCAGAGCAGATTGCCCAGATGCAGCCGTCCGCTGGGAGTCGGCGCGAAACGTCCTATCATCGGGGGATTACTCCTTCTTTGCCTTGAACAGGTATTCATCCACCTTCTGGCGGATTTCGGGGGCGATTTCCCGCTTGAGGGGGAAGGAAGCAGCGTTTGCCAGCCGATCAAGCAGCACAAAGCCCTGCTGCAAGGTGATATCCAGCGCGTGCTCATCGAGATACCCGCTCTTCAGGCTGTCATGCCGATTATGCATGTAGTCCGCGCCGTTTGCGCCGAAGCGGGCGAGATTGATGGCGGGCACGCCGTTATCCGCGAAGGGGATGCAGTCGCTGGAATAGGTGTCCTGCTTGGCGCGGACACCGTAGCCCGCTTCGCGCAGAACGCCCGCGACGTAGTGCAGGGCATCATCCGTGGCAAGGGTGACGAGGTGGTTCGAGCCGAGGGTCGGCGCGGCGACGTCGAAATTGAGCATGGCGACGCAGTCCTTGAGTTCATCCGCGTGTGCCTTGACATACGCCTTCGAGCCGAGCAGCCCCTGTTCTTCTGAGCCGAACCAGCAGAAGCGCAGCGTCCGGCGCGGCGGATGGGCGGCGAAATACCGCAGCAGTTCCAGCACGATGACGCTGCCGGACAGGTTATCATGCACACCGGAAGAAAAATACACGCTGTCGTAATGCCCGCCGAGGGTGATGACCTCCTCCGCCTTGTCCGTGCCGGGAATGGTCGCGCAGACGTTCTGGCTTGTGCCGTCGAAGCATTCGCCAATCAGCTCGATATGCACCGTCTTTGCGCCGCGGCGGACGATTTCAGCGGCAGAGGCGGCGCGCATGTTCAGCACGGGAATCGCGCCGAATGGCTCTGTCAGCGTCTCGCGCAGCTTGCAGCGGTTCAGGTCGCTTTCGCTCTCGCGGTCAATCGTGCGCCCGGTGAAGGTCAAAATGGCCGCGGCTTCCGCCTTGCGCAGCTTCTCGTACGTCGCGCGGTTCAGATAGCCGTTCACGAGGACGATTTTGCCCTTCGCCTGTTCCAGCAGCACTTCGTCGGCATTCTCGACATACAGGAACTCCGTGTCCAGACCGCCTTCAGGGGTGGAGGCAGCGCGCTCGTAGCCCGTGACCTCGTACTCCTTGACGTAGGGCGACGTGATCCGCAGCAGCGCGTGAGACACGCACCCGCACGGAACGGTGAACTCCTCCAGCTGGGCGGAAACGCCGAGCAACGTGCATTCGTTCAGCAGCGCTTCGGCGACGGTTCGCTCCTCCTTGGAACAGCTGACACGCTCATAGCCGTAAGTGCGCAGGAAGGAAAAGGCGCGGTGGGCAGATACGTTCATGAGAAAAGCCTCCTCTTGTGATTGTTTATCCTTAGTATACTGCATTTTTCGCCGCGCCGCAAGGCAAGAGAACGCGCTTTTTCATAGAACCTTCACATAGCGAACCTTTTGCGGACACAGAAGGGCAGTATCATCATTTCTGCAAGCAAAACGAACGGAGGTGAGCGCTGATGGCGGGCGTTCAGTGTTCCTTTGAACGGGTGGAAAAGAAATTCGTCCTCACCCATGCGCAGGCGGAGGCGCTGATGCGGGATTTGACCGCAGGGTATATGGCGGTTGACCAGTACGGGCAGCATACCATCCGCAATCTGTATTATGACACCGATGATTATGCGCTGATCCGCAGGTCGATTCAGAGGCCGAAGTACAAGGTGAAATTCCGGCTTCGCGCCTATGGTACGCCGATGGAGGACACGCTGATTTTCGCGGAGCTGAAGAAAAAGTACAGCGGCGTGGTCTACAAGCGGCGCATTGCGGTCAGCCCGGACGACATGCGGCGCTTTCTGCGCGGCGAAACGCTGGACGGCGAAAATCCGCAGATTCAGCGCGAACTGCATCGGTATTTGTCGGAGCATCCGATTCGCCCGAAAGTATTTCTGGCCTATGAGCGTGTGGCGCTGTACGGGCTGGAAGACCCGGCGCTGCGAGTGACGCTGGACACGCACCTGCGCTACCGCACAACACGCCTTGACTGTTTCACGGATGACGCGGGAGAACTGATTTGCCCCGACGACCCCGTGATTCTGGAGGTCAAGCTCGCAAACGCCGCCCCGCTATGGCTGGCGCGGCTATTGAGCCGACACAAAATCTACATGTCGTCGTTCTCCAAGTACGGCACATGCTATTTGAACCACCTTGCGCGCCGGAAGCCGGATATTCGCCCGAAGGCGCACAAACGGAACAACGAAGGAGAAATTGAACATGCGTCTTGATTCGCTGCTGACCTCGATTCTGCCCACACCATTGACTGTCTCCGCGCTGCTGCTGTGTCTGGCGTCGGCGCTGGTGCTGGGCATTTTGACCGCGCTGGTGTTCACGCGCGGCTGCAGGCACACCGCGTCCTTCGCGCTGACGCTGGCGCTCCTGCCGATGTCGGTCGCGCTGGTGATTATGATGGTCAACGGCAGCATTGGCACGGGGCTGGCGGTCGCGGGGACGTTCGCGCTCGTGCGCTTCCGCTCCGTGCCCGGTACGGCGCGCGAAATTGCGGCGATTTTCACCGCTGTCGCGATAGGCCTTGCAATGGGCATGGGAATGCTCGGCGTGGCGGTGGTTTTCTTCCTGCTGGCCGCTGCCGCCGTGCTGGTGCTGACGAAATTGCACTTCGGCGCAATGCCGGAAAACGCGAAAGCACTGCGCATTACCGTGCCGGAAGATGTGGACTACGAATCCGCACTGCCCGACGTTTTCCGCGCGCACCATGTGACGGCGACGCTGGAAAAAGTACGCACTGAAAGCATGGGCACGCTGTTTGAACTGACCTATCAGGTGAATCTGCCGAGCGCAGTTCCCTCGAAAGCGCTGCTGGACGACCTTCGCGAGCGCAACGGCAACCTCCCGATTCTCTTCACGAATCCAGGGGATAAGGACAGCCTGTAATTCCACATTAGGCAACTCAAATAAAAGCTATCAATAACCAAATGGCAATTTAGAGGATGTAAACCTGTAACAAGGAGGTTCATCATCATGAAAAAGTGGCTAATCACAATGATGGCAGTCGCGACGCTGCTGCTTGCAGGGTCAGCCCTCGCCGATGAGAACATTACCCTCTCCCCTGATGGCAGCACATCCACCGACGCATCCGTTCTCATCGACGGTCAGACCGTCACCATCACCCAAGCGGGCACATACCAAATCGCCGGGACACTTGGCGACGGCGCGCTCATTGTCGAAAGCACCGAGAACGCGAAAATTACCCTTGTGCTGGGCGGCGTGAGCATCAAGAACACTACTGGCGCGGCGATTCAAATTGCCACCGCCGACGACGTGACCATTGAGCTGGCGGAAGGCACGACGAACGTCCTGCAATCCGGCGAAGAAGTGGATATTGCCGCCGCCACGGAAGGCGAAGAAGCATCCGGCGGCGCGCTGCAAAGCAAGGTTGACCTGAAAATCAAGGGCAAGGGCAGTCTGACCGTGCTGGGCTACCTTAACAACGGTATCCACTGCACGAAAGACCTGAAAATCAAGAACGGCAATATCAGCGTGACTGCACTGGGGCACGGCATCAAGGGCAAGAATAGCGTGACCGTCTCCGGCGGCACGGTGACGGTGACATCCGGCAAGGACGGCATCACCAGCGACGAGACGGAGAACGAGGAAAAGGGCTTCGTGACCATTGAGGACGGCGAAATCATCATCACCAGTGCGGGCGACGGCGTGTCGGCGGAAACGACGCTGACAGTGACGGGCGGCGTGGTTTCCATCATCAGCGGTGGTGGAAGCGCAAACGCGCAGCAGAAGACCGACAACATGCGCGGCTGGTGGGACTTCGACAATTCCGCCAGTGACGATAACAGCGCGAGCTGCAAGGGGTTGAAAGCAGGCAAAGCGCTGGTGATTTCCGGTGGGTCGATTACGATTGACGCGCAGGACGACGCCCTGCATACCGACGGCGACATGACGATTTCCGGCGGCGAATGCATCCTCAGCACGGGCGACGATGGTGCTCATGCGGCGCTTTCCCTGACCGTGCTGGACGGCAAAATCACCGTGCTGACCTCCTATGAGGGCTTGGAAGCGAATCAGATTACGCTGGCAGGCGGTGAACTGGATATAACCGCGTCGGACGACGGCATCAATGCCAACGGCGGCTCGGACGGCTTCAGCGGTGGATTTGGCGGAGGCTTCGGCGGCGGACGCGGCGGCATGGGCGGCAGCTTCGGCGGACGGCGCAATGACACGAACAATCAGAGTGGCGATATGACCCCGCCGGATAACAATAACATGACGCCCCCGGATAACAGCAATATGCAGAACCCGCCGGACGGCAATGCGCCCAGCGGCAATCCGCCGACCATGCCAGGGCAGGACGCGGCAGACAGCACGACCACGGATGACACGACCGACAAGCAGCCGGTGCTGCTGATTACGGGCGGCAAAATCACGGTGAATGCGGATGGAGACGGGCTGGATTCCAACGGCAACCTGCGCGTGGAGGGTGGCGATATTACTGTCAACGGCCCGTCCAATGGCGGCAACGGCGCGCTGGACATTGGCACGGAAAACGGCGGAGCAGGCGTCATCGCCGGCGGTACGCTGATCGCGCTGGGCACGAGCAGTATGGCGGAGAACTTTGGCAGCACGTCCACGCAGTGCGCGTTCCTTGTGACGATGAACAGCTTCGGCGCGGGCGAGACGATTACCATCACGGACAGCCAAGGCAACGTGCTGTACACGGGCGTGACGGTGAAGAGCGCGAACAGTGTGGTGTTCTCCAGCGCGGATTTGGTGGTAGGCGAAACGTACACGGTGACAATTGGCTCAACCAGCGCGACGGTGACGCAGAGCAGCACGGTTGTGGGGAACTCGAATGGGTTTGGGGGCGGCTTTGGGCGGCACTGATGTCGTTCCCGTATCAACACGCGGGCATAGCATGAAAATGCGCTCAACTGAATCGCGCGAACGGGTCAAGGGAGGAACTCCCTTGCAGGGTCAAGGGGCAGCGCCCCTTGGGTTCCCCCAATCAACACGCGGAAGCAGTATGCAGTCGTCACCAACTGCATCGCGCGAAAGGGTCAAGGGAGGAACTCCCTTGCGGGGTCAAGGGGCAGCGCCCCTTGGGTCTCCCCAAAAAATGAAGAGGGTCGAGAGAATTGCTTCTCTCGACCCGTTTTTGCGGGATTAGTTTGCGTTGGCTTCGTCGATGTACGCCTGCCAAGTGCCGCGCATGGATTCCGCCTTTTCAGCGGGGGTGGTCGCCTGCGCGTACACGTCCCAGATGTACTGGCTGCCGAGGTCGTAGCCGGTCACCATGTCGGAATACCAGACGAACTGATGCTCCGGCTCACGCATCATGGTGATGGTCTCGTCCACGGCGCGCTCGTCGCGGTACTTCTGATAGTAGCCGTTCTTCCAGTCGTCGCTGTCGGTGTAGCCGGGGGTGGGGTTGGTGAAGAGGTTGTAAGCGAAAGCAATCTTCCACGCGCGATCCGCGTCGTAGCAAGCCGGGATGACCATGATGTTGTCAGAAGGCGCGTAGAGGTAGGTCTCGGCGCGCGGCCCCTTGGGGAAGAACACGAAGCCGTAGTCGTCTTCCATGTTTGCCAGAGAACCCGCGAAGTAGTCTTCATGCACCTGCAGGGCGACTTCGCCGTTGATGAACGCACTCTCGAAGTAGTTCCATTCCGCACCTTCGGGCGCCTTCATTTCGTACTTGGACACCATGTCCATGACCCAGTTCATGGCTTCGAGGAAAGCATCGGTTTCCGCCGCGTTGTAGTACTTGCCGTTCTCGTCCACCTGAACGAAGCCAGCGCCGTTGGAAACGAGGGCGGCGGGAAGCAGGTGAGAGGAGAAGGACATCATGGCATAACGGTCAATCACGCCGTCGTTGTCGGTGTCGCGGGTCAGCTTTTCGCAGAGCGCTTCAAAGGCTTCCCACGTCCATTCGCCCTTTGCCTGAAGGTCGTAGATTTCTTCGGGGTCAACACCGGCATCGTTGAGCAGGCGCTTGTTGAAGAACACGCCCTTGCGGGGTTCAGCCTTTTCGGGGCGCATACCGTAGATGCCGCCGTCCTTGCTCAGCAGACCGGTAACCGTGCCGTTCCACTTCTCGTCGGAGAAGTTCAGGCAGTCCAGCGTGGACAGGTCGTAGAACAGACCCGCCTTGAAAGGCGCGAGGTACGCGCCGGCGCGGAGAATCCAAACATAGTTCTCGTCGCCGCCCGTGGTCGCGAAGTTGGTGAAGTCGGAGGGAGAGTCGTTCCAAGTCGTGGCGTTGCGCTGCACAATCTTGAAGTTGTAGGTCTCTTCCAACCAAGTGCGGTAGTCGTAGGTCGCTTCGCCCGCCGCCGTGGTGGGTTCGTCGTCGTGCCAGTCGGAAGACCACCAGTCGCAGACGGTGATTTCCATGCCGCCGAGGTCGATGACGTTGCCGTCCGCGTCGCGGTAGATGACGATGCCGTCATCCTCGTAGGGGTTTTCGACGTCTTCTGCGATTGCCAGCGGCAGGGCGCAGAGAATCATCACCAGAGAGAGAAACAGAGCAAGGTACCGTTTCATGAGATTGCCTCCTTTTATTTTATGACCAGCGGGTCATAGGATCGTGGGGGATTCGCCGTGGCTTTGGGTTTATCCGCTGTTGGATTTTCTTGCAGCAGGGGGAATCGCCTCTGCGGAGGCGACCAAAGGGCTTTCCGATCGCCCTTTGGAAACCTTCGGCGCCGCAGCGGGTTGGGTTCAGAGCGGCAGGCACAGCCCGCTGCTTGGAAACCGTGGATAGTGTGTCTAACCTGTGGATAAACACGCGGACACTGTATGAGAGTGTCACCAACTCAATCGCGAAAAGGGTGTCGAGAGGGTCGAAGACCCTTCGCGGGTGCAGGGCAGAGCCCTGCCGGAGTCCAGAGGCAGAGCCTCTGGCGTCTTTCCATTATCCCTTGATGCCGCTCGCGGCGATGGATTCGACGAAGGAACGCTGGGCGAAGAGGTAGAGGACGAGCAGGGGGGCGACGAGCATCAGCGTGGCGGTCGAAACCATCTGCTGCTGATAGCCCATCGACGCGCCGCCGGAAAGCCCCAGCTGAATGGAAACGTAGCTGTTCAGGCGGTCGGCGACGGTAGAGGCTTCAAGGCTCAGGAGCTTGATGTTCCCCAAGAACAGCTTGGAGTAGAACGTGTCCGTCCACTGCCAGACGAAGGAGAACAGAAAGCAGGAGACCAGAATCGGCACGGCGTCGGGCAGAATCACCCGCCAGAACGTCTTGAAGATGCTGCATCCGTCCACATACGCCGCTTCCTCCAGCGACTTCGGAATGCCGGTGAAAAATTGGCGAATCATGTAGATGTACAGCCCGTTCTTCAGCCCCATGCACGTTGCGGACATGAGCGCGTAGGGGATGGGCGAACCGCGCAGATTCAGGCTGCTGCCCGTCGTCGCCTTGAAAATGCCGAAGATGTCGAAGAAGTTGAAGTGCAGGTAAAGCGAGGACGAAATCGTCTGCGGCGGAATGATGACGGTGATGATGACCGCCGCGAACCAGAACTTCTTGAACGGGAACTCGAAACGCGCAAAGCCGTAGCCCACGAGTGTGCAGGCGGCAATTTGCAGCACCGACACCGCGAGGGAGACGATCAGCGTGTTCAGGAACGTCGTGCCGTAATTCAGCAGGATTTTGCTGGCGGCGAGGGAGTAATTCGCCGTCGTCAGGTGACGCGGAATCGAGATGACCGTGGAGTCGTACAGGTCGCGCTCCGCCATGAACGAGACGCTCAGCTTGTCCAGCAGGGGCTGGATAATCATGAAGCAAAGCCCGAACAGCAGCAGGAAGCGAATCAGTTGATAGCCCTTGCGCCGCACCGTCTTGCGGAGCAGATATCCGCCGGACTTGCGGTTGCGCGCCCAGAAGCTGCCGCTGGGATGAGCATGGGTCACGGTCTGCTTACTCATCGCTGCTCACCACTCCTTTCAGCATCAGGGCACTTGCGCCGATGAGGACAATCGTGATGGCGAAATACACCCAAGCCATCGCGGAGGAGAAGCCGTAGTTGTATTTCAGCGTCATTTCTTCATTGATTTTCTTCATGACTTCGCTGTCTGTCTTCATGAAGAAGTCGATGATGGTGTAGATGATGTTGACAATCAGCAGGGGGGAGACCATCGGGAAGGTAATCGTCCAGAAGGCTTCCCACTTCGAGCAGCCCTCGACGTCCGCCGCTTCGTACAGGCTGCGCGGAACGTTCTGCAGACCGGAGAGGAAAACGACAATCTGGATGCCGCTTGCCATCACAATGTCGTACACCTCGTCAATCAGGGAAAAGACGATGTCCAGCACGTCGCTGCCGATGCCCGTGAGCTTGAGAATCTTCATCAGCGACTCGGACAGCGTGAACGGGGAGGACTCCGCCATCATCTGCTGCATTCCCGCCATCAGGGTGTTGTCCGTCTCCAAGCCGATGAGAACGCCGCTGGAGAGGATAACGGGCAGGAAGAAGATGGCGCGGACGAACGCGCGCCCTTTGAATTCCTGATTCAGTACGATGGCAATGACGAAGGACACGACGAGAATCGCAATGGTGTGCGTGACCATCACGCCGATTTCTTCGCTGAGCAGCTTGTTGAACTCCGGGTCAATGGTGAAGGCGCGGATGTAGTTGTCCAGCCCGATGAAGGTCGTCTGGAAGCCCTGTCCGGCGGTCACGTCCACGCGGCACAGGCTCATCCAGAATGAATCCACCAGCGGCAGCAGCATGAAACACAGGAAGCCGATGATGAAGGGCAGAATGAACAGATAGCCGGATACTGCTCGGCGCGCACGAATGGAAATGCGTTTGCCGCTCATTTGCTCACCTCCTGTTGCGCTGCATAGCTGCGGGCGGGAACGGTGATGCCATCCACCGCCGCGTCGGTATAGCCGAAGTTGACGTAGACGCGTGTGCCGTTTGCGTAAGTCGTGATGGTGACGTTCCCGACGCGTTCATGGCCTGTCATTTCCTGATTGAAGATGCCCGAAAGCGTCTGACGGTACTGCGCGACCTGTGCGGTGATGTCATCCAGCACGAGCGACGCGTCCGCGCCGTAGAACTCGGAGTAGGTGGAATCCTGCAAAACGCGCGCGCTCTGGGCGGTCAGCGTGTATTGCAGACCCGCGCCCACTTCCGCGCTGCGCAGGAGGACTTCCTCCGCGTCATCCGCCAGATTCAGTGATGCGCCTGTGTAGGATACGCGGCTGTGCAGCGCCAGCGGGTAGAAGGGGACGTACTCGTCGATGATGGAATACTGTCCGCCGTCGAAGTCCATGTCGGTGATGAGCGTCGCCTGAACCGCAGCGTAGTCGTTGCCCTGACGAATCATCACGTCGCGCCCGGATGCCTTGAGTTCAGCGAGCTTTTCCGCCTGCTGATGCAGCACGGCTTCGCGGGTCGTGTGGTTTTTGCTGTCGTAATCAGCGGAGAGCATGTACCCGATGTCGCGGAAGGAAACGCCTGCGCCGTAGGAAGCCGCCGCGTCCGCCAAGGCGTTGACGCTGCGCATGGCGATGGCGGGCTTGACGAGGTAGTAGGTGTCGCGGTCGTCGTTCGCGCCGTACCAGATTGGGCTGTATTCGGGGATTTCCGCTTCTTCCCGCGTGGTGAAGCGGGCAGCGTCGCGGAAGGAGATGAAGCCTTCCAGCAGACCACTGTCGCGCGCGAAAGCCGTCAAACCGTCCAGATAGAGCGGCACACCCGCAATCGCGGCATTCTGTGCGAAGGAGAACAGCTCCTCCTGCGTTCCCAGCTGCCGAATCAGGCGGACGGAGGACAGCAGCTGCTGATTCATGCCGCCGTTCATCCATCCGGCGTAGCGAATCGACATGTTTTGCGCCAGATTGCGGGTGACAAGCTCGCGCAGGAGATCTTTCGCTTCCGCGTAGGTCGTCATGGCAATCGGGACGCTGGTAGGCACGCCCGCCACCTGCTGCACCTTGTCAATCGCGCCAATCAGCTCGATGCTCAGCGGCGCGTCCGCATCCACCGTCTGTGCGGCGAAATCCGGGTACTTTGCGGTCAGGTAGTCGCGGTAGGAAGACGCCATGTCCATGTAGCCCGATTCGGGCAGAAAACGGTAGCGCTGGCGGATGAAGCCCGTCGGATGCGCCGTTTCAAACATGTAGACGGCGTTGTTCGTGCGCTCGGAAACGTCGTAGGCGTCGCCGTGGACGATGGTGTACGTTGCGTTGACGGTGTTGTAGGAGGTCAGGCGGCCGGCAATGTCCGCGCCGATGCCCGCCCACGACGCGCCGTCCTCCAGAATGCAGATGAAGGCCCCGCTGTCGCCCGAAACGCCGAAAACCGGGAAGTTGATGCGCGTTTCGTTCGTCACCTGCGTGCGGATGGATGCCCAGTCCCAGCCGTAGAGGTTGGCGTAGTAGGCGCGCTGGGAAACGCGGCCGTTGTTGAAGCGGATAATCGCGCCGCTGCCGTCGGGGACGAACAGGAAGCCGTCATCCGCCGTGCCGCCCGCGCCGAAAGCCGGAAGCAGCGTCAGGCTCGTCAGCGGATAATCCACGTCGTAAGCAAGGTCATCCAGCGGTACTTCGACAACAAGGTCGCTGCCATCCAAACGGAACACCATCGAGACGTTGAAAACGGCTTTGGCGATGGAGCTGCCCGCCTGCACGATGCGGCTGTTGTCGTATGCCAGATCCTCCGCCGTGTAGCCCGCTTCGGCAAAGATGCTTTCGCAGCGCTGCTTCAGGTGATCCTTTGTGCCGTCGCGCAGCACCCAGACGTGCTCTTCCGCCAAATCGGGGTAGGCGGCGAGCAAAGCAGCCTTGTCGTCAGTCTTGCGGAGCTTGTCAATATTGTATTCACGGTAGTATTCCTTGATGTCCTTCTTCTGCTTGGAGGTCATTTTCTCCATGAACTGCTGCATTCGCGCGTCGCCAATGGCAGTCGGCATGAGGAAAGACCGCTGCACGCGTCCGACGGAGTAGTTCACGCGGACGCTGCCATCCTCCTGCATCAGCACTTCGTAGACCCCGTTTGAAATGCTGTGTTCCTGCGAGGTGAACTGGGTGGTCATGCCGGTGGAGGCGGCGTAGGTGAGGCTCAAGGTGGAGTTCAGCTTGTTCTTTTCCACCGGCAGGGCAATCGGGTCGCTGTCCGCGTTATCAGGCGAGGACAGCCAGACGTGCCCGGTGCGCTTGTCGGTGAGGGTGAAGTGGGTCGTCGCCGGGTCAAGCTCAAAGCGGAGAGCGTCATTCTCCATGACCATCGGCGTGTCAGGCTCTGAGTAGCCGTAAAGCGGCACGTCGTGCCCTTCCAGCTCGCCGGAGGTGTCAAAGAGCGGAAGAATGACGAATTTCGTCAGCGGATAAAGTGCCAGAAGAAGAATCAGAACCAGCACGATCCGCACAAGGATGCGTCGTTTCATGGATACTTTCTCCTTTCGTCAGTACAGACGGAACAGCACTTCTTTGTAGAGGGAGACGAAATAGCCGATGCCGTCGCCAACGAGCGAAAAAAACAGCAGCAGCAGGAAGATGATGACGACCATCGCCAGCAGCGTCATGATGGTGAACAGCAGCGTCTTGCCCAGCGAGTAGTCATGCGTCTGCATCATGCCGCAGATGATGAGAGCGCCGCTCCAGCCCAGCGACAGCCCCTCCAGAACGTAGTAGAACGCGCCTTCCTTGGCGGTAATGACGTTTGCGAGGAGAATCATCGCCGCTTGCAGGATGACGTAGGGCGTCAGCGCGTAGCAGGTGGCGATGTAGACATCCTTGAACGTGCCCTTGCCCTCAAACAGCGTCGTCAGCCCCCAGTTGCCCGCCACGAAGAACAAAAGCGGCAGGAGGACGGCGAGACATTGCTGGATGATGTTCACGCTCGGCCAGTAGACGTTCATGAACAGGAAAGGCGTGAACTGCATGGACAGCAGGCGGACAAGCAGCACCAGAAACACGATGATGTTCGCCGCGCCGAGGCTGCCGCGCTTTTCGCGGCTCAAATCCCAGAAGCCATCGAAGGGGTGGAAGATAACGTAGAGCGAATAGCGCAGGGAGGACAGCAGACGCTGCCACTTCTGCTTGTCGGTCAGTTTTGCTGCGAGCGTCATGCGTTGTCCACCTCCCACTTTATCTTGCGGATGTGCCCGACGACCATCGGAACGACCAGCAGCACCGCGACGATGCCGAAAATCCACCCGATGTTCTGCTCTACCCACTCGGAGCGGTAATAGCGGAACGCTTCGGAGTAGTTGCGGCTGTCGCGCGCCATGGCGAAATAGTCACAGGCTTCTTTGAATTGCTTCTGCTGCAAAAGCGCGCGCCCGATGCCGATGTAGGCAAGGTCATAGTTGCCGTTGCGCTTCATGACCTCGCGCCAAGTGTCGGCAGAAGCGGCGTATTCGCCCGCGTGGTACTGCTCGGTCGCCTTGTAGACCAGCTTGCCGTATTCTGTCGGGGTCAGCACGGTCACGCAGCAGTCCTGACTGTCCAGCACCAGCAGGTCATAGCCCTGATGCTCCAAAGCGACGGGATTCAGGAAGTATCCGTCCATGTTGCCCACACCGCCGAACGCCCAGAGCAGGTTGCCCTGCTTGTCGTAGGTGAAGATGCGGTTGTGCGTCTTGTCCATGACGGAATAGATGTCGTTGTCCAGCACGGTCACATCCACGAACTTCGAGGGGCCGGAGTTGGTGATGTTCGTGTCGCCGCGCGCCCATTGCAGGTCGCCGATGACGTGGCTCGTGCCGTTCTCAATCAGGATGTTCGTGCCGATGGCGTTCAGGCGGCGGACGGGTTTCGCCGCGCCGGAGATCAGCTCATTGGAATTGAAGGTCTGCGTGGTGACGAAGAAGAAGCCTTCCGAATCCAGCGCAATGTTGTTGTATTCCGTCGGAACGAAGGATGCCTGCTGCGCGCGCTGCTCCTTCGTGGAGAGCAGCCGCCACACCAGCTCGTACCATGTGTACTTCACTTCGCTTGCGCCGATGAAGCCGGTGAACGTGCCGTCCGCCTCGTACTTCATGAGACCTCGGTTGACGTTCTGCGCGAGGCAGAAGACGCGTCCGGTTGTGTCGCAGACGAGTTTCGTCGGCAGAAACGCCATCGACTGGTCGAAGGTCGCGTCCGTCGGGCGGGTGAAGACGCTCAGCAGATTCAAATTCCGGTCTGCTTTCAGGATGCGGTTGTTGTTCGTGTCGGCGATGAACAGTGTGCCGTCTGCCATGACGAACACATCCTGCGGGGCGGAGAGCGTATTCGGGGTGATGTCGCCGGAAATTTCGGAAATCACGCGGGTCAGCGTGAAGTTTTCGCCGTCGCGGGCGACTTGCAGAATGCGGTTGTTGCCCGTATCGACGATGTAGATGTCATTGCCGGAGACGGTCAGCCCGCGCGGGGTGCGCATCGGCGTTTCCAGCCCAAGGGAGACGCTGGACAGCATGGCGCTGGTGCGGTAAGCATCCGGCGACTGGCGTTCGTCGCCCCAGTAATCGTAGGTGTAGGTGTAATTGTAGTCAAAGCCGTCTGCGGCGCGCGCGACCATCCCGCCGCAGAGTGCGGCGAAGAGGGAGAACGCCACCAGACAGGCGCAGAGACGGGAAACCATGCGGTTCATCGGCGTCCTCCTCTCTTAATCTTTCAGACCGGATGTCGCCATTGTTTCGAGAATCTGGCTCTGGCTGAGGATGAAAATCAGTATCGGCACAGCCATGACGACGACCGTAACCGCCGCCGCCTGCCCTGTGCGGGCAATGCCGCCCGCCTGAATCTGCTGGAGCGCGTAGACGAGCGTCTTCTGCGCCTCGGAGTAGATGACGGCGGACGCTTTGGCATTCCAGAGGTTCTGGACGGAGAAGATGATGAGCGTCAGCCACGCGGGCTTGACGTTGGGCATGACAATCGTCCAGAAAATGCGGAATTCCTTTGCACCGTCGATTTTTGCGGACTCAATCAGCGACATGGGCAGCCCTTCCATGAACTGCTTCATCAGGAACAGCCCAATCGGCGCGGCGAACGCAGGCAGGATGACCGCCCAGTGCGTGTCGACAAGGTTCAGGCGCGTCATGGTCAGGTAGTTCGGTATCGCGGTGACGTAGCCGTTGAACATCAGTGCCGTCACGACGAGGGCGAAAAACTGCTTGCCGAGCGGGAAATCGTACTTCGCCAGCACATACGCCGCGAGGGACGCAATCAGCAGATGCCCCAATGTACCCACGAGGGTGATGACGACGGTGTTGGTGATGTAGCGCGAGAAGGGAACCCAGCTCTGCCCCATCGTGACGAGAAGGTCAGAGAAGTTGTCGATGGTGGGGTGGCGCGGGAAGAGCGTCGGCGGGAAGCGGAACAGCTCATCCAGCGGTTTCAGCGAGGACGAAATGGCGAACACCAGCGGAAACGCCATTGCACACGCGACGAGGAACAGCAGCAGCCCCACCAGAAAGTCGCCCACGCGGGAGCGGTTCGGCTTCTTGTGGCGCATGTTCGACTTCTTCGTCAGCTTCAGTACCTTCTGCGGCAGCTCAATCGGCGTGCCGTCCGGTCTGACTGGACCTTTGTAGCTGCGGACATTGATGGTACTCATGTGCCAATCCTCCTCAGAGCGCTCTGAATCAGCTTGTTGCACAAAATCATCACCAGGAACAGCAAGGTGGCGATGGCGGAGGCATAGCCCATTTCAAAGCGGGTGAAGCCATAGTCGAACAGGTGGGTGACGACGGTGTGCGCGGCGTAATCGGTGGAGGGGAAGCCCGCCAGCGCCATCGGCACATCGCACACGCCGAACGCGGACGTGATGGACATGACCGCGCCGAACATCAGCATCGGCTTCATGTTCGGCAGGGTGATGTAGTACAGCTCCTGCCAGCGGTTGCGGATGCCATCCACATAGCCCGCCTCGTACTGCGAGCGGTCAACGCCCTGCAAGCCTGCGACGAAGGAAAGGAAACCCGTGGACATGCTCATCCACAGCGTGACGATGATGATGACCGGCATGATGTAATCCGGCGTCGTCAGCCAGAGAATCGGGGCGTTGAGGATGCCAAGCTTCATCAGGATGGCGTTCAGGTAGCCGTACGCGTCGCCGCGGAAGATGATAGAGAAGATGTAGTAGGCATTGCCCGCAATGGACGGCGCGTAGAAGATGACGACGGCAATCGTGCGCACCCAGCGCGGCAATTCGTTGATGAGCCACGCGAAGCAGAACGACATGATGTAGCCCACAGGCCCTGTAATCACCGCCAGCAGGAACGTGTTTTTCACTGCGGTCAGGAAAACATCATCCTTCAAAATCAGGGTGATGTAGTTGTCCATCCCGATGAAGCGCGCGGGCTCCAGAATGTTGTTGTAGGTGAAGGAGTAGTAGATGGAGATGAGCATCGGGAGGATGTAGAAAGTCAGAAACAGCAGGGCGTAGGGCGCCAGAAACGCATAGCAGAACTTCATGTGCTTTGCTCTGTCCCACGCGATGCACGCATTGCGCTGTCTCAGCGCAAAGTACTTTTTCCAGAACGCGGTCATGACGAATGCTTCCTCCTTTCGCTCAGGGCGTCTCTACGTCGATCGGCAGACCGAACTCCAAGCGCTTCTTATTGATTTCCTCGTTGATGGTGCGCGCGTAATCCAGCAGGGTTTCGCGCGGGTCGGTCTTGTCGTTGGTCACTTTGCGCACGGCGTTGGTCATGTGGCGCGTGGTGTAGTAGCCGCCGGCGACTTCGCGGAAGCCGACTGCCCACGTCATCTGCTCGCGAATGACTTTCAGCTGAGCTTCCGACCAGGAAAGCTGCTCGATGGCGGCGATATTCGCGGTGGCGTAGCGTGCGGACGAACCCAAGACGGCTTCAATCTCGCGTCCGAAACGCACCTGCGCGTCGGTGGACGTCCACCACTTCATGAACTGCCACGCATTCTGTTTTGTCGTTTCGCTGTCGGTGGCAATCATCATGCAGCAGGCGCCCTGCGAATGCCCGGAGTGATCCACATAGGTGCTGCCGTCCTCTGCCGTGCGGGAAGTGCCGGGGAGAATTGCAATGTCCCACAGGCCGCGGATTTCCGGCGCGGAGACGGTCAGAGTGTTGAACGTCGTGTAATCGAAGATGCCAAGCGGCATTTCGCCGGAGCGGAAGCGGCTCACAAAGTCGAAGATGGTCGGCAGACCGTAGTCATTGTAGAGGCTGGTGTAGCGCTCAAACGCCTGCACACCCGCTTCGCTGTTGATGGTGGTGTGGGTCGCCGAATCGTTGTAGAGCGCGCCGCCAAGCTGGTAGAGCATGGCGTAATAAGAAGAGAGATTCGGGGCGGCAATGTCGGGGTAGGGGATGCCGACGGACATGTTCGCCCCCTGAATGGTGGGCAGCATGGCAATCAAATCATCCCACGTTTCCGGGACAGACAGCCCGTATTCTTCCAGAATGTCGCTGCGGTAGAAGAGAATCGAGCACAGCTGCGTCTCCGGCAGCGCGTACAGACCGCCGTTGAAGCTGAACGCGGCGTAGGCGCTGGGGTAGAATTGGTCGAGGACTTCCTGCAAATCATCGAACTGCGTCAAATCCTCCACCGCGTGGCGAAGCGCGTAGTTGACGGGGTTCCAGCTGTCGGTTGAAATGACGACATCCGGGCCGTTGCCTGCGACGACGGCGTTCAGCAGCGCGTTCGGGTCAACCAGCATGACGTTGACGGGAATGCCGGTAGACGGTGTGAAGGTGTCATCAACCATGGTTTTGAGGACGGTAGACTGGTCACGGCCGGTCAGAATCCACACTTCCAGCACGTCCTCGCTGGCATCGTACACATCGCCCAAGGCATTGTAATCCACGAAATACGACGTGACGCAGGATTTCAGCTCATGCAGCGCGCGGTCGAGGAAATTTTCCGACGGCTGCGGCACGGTCACGCTGTCCGCGGTGATGGCAATCAGGTCAATATCCAGCTTGACCTGCCGCATGTTCTGCATTGACGTGCCGAGGGAGGTGATGTTGTCCTTGAAATTCGTGAAGGCTTCGGTAATCTTCGCCGGATCTTCGACGAAGGATTCCAGCTGCACCGCCAGCGTCTGCGCGACGGCAATGCGGTCGGATTTCTGTCCTGTGATGGCAACAGTCTCATCGACGAGCTTATAGAGCAGGCGGCTTTCCTGCGCCATCGCTTCGATGACCTCCGGATACACCTGCTCCAAGTGGTAATCGCGGTAGCGGTCGGGGTTCACGCCTGTCAGCACCAGCACACGGCGGTACATCTGGTTCAGGCGGTAGATGCTTTCCTCCATGTCGGAGAGAATCTGCCCCATGTCGCCCAGCGTCGCTTCCAGACGAAGCGTGTGATGCCCAGCGGAAAGGTAGAAGCGGTAGGGCGTGCCGGAATCATCCGACAATGTGTTCATTTCCCATGCCGTGGTGTAGGGGAAGGAGACGTTCTCCATACCGGAGAAGGGAATTTTGCCGTCCAGATAGAGGATACGGCTGGACACGCTGCCGCGGTTGTAGGTCTGACGGCCTTTGATGGTGATGTTGTACCAGCCGTTTTCCGGCACGTCGAAATCCCACTCAATCCACTGCCCCGCGTCGCGCCAGGCATCGCCGCCGATGTAGTTCAGCACCGTCCGGCGCACGTCGCAGGGAGAGGTGGCGGGGGAAGAACGGTCATAACGCGCGTACAGCGACGGGGAGGAACGCAGGGTGCTGCTTTCGCCTTCCAGCACGAGGGCAAAGTCAGCAGGAACGCTGTTCTCCTGTGGCTGCGCGGCGGCATAAGCGGCGTAATCCGGCATTTTTTCGGGTGCGGTGAGCGAAAGCGCGGTCAGGAGCATCGGCTCGCTGGTCGCAATCAGGGTGACGGTGCTTTCCCCCGCCTCGAAATAAAAGCGGTACGGCTCGGTGATGTAGCCCATCGAATCGCGGCAGCAGGCGTTCTGTTCGCCGAACACCTCCACCTGCGTCGGACGGATGTCATTACCCTGCGAGTCCTGCCGCACTTCGCCGCCGTCGTGCCACAGGCGGGTGAAGGTCAGCGTATCCGCGCCATCGAAGGGTACTTCGCCGTTGATGCGCAGTTCGCGCTCCAAGTCCACGCCGCGTGCCGCCTCAGTGCGGTAGGTCAGGCGGATGTTGTAGAAACCGGTTTCCGGTACGGTGACGGCGAACGTTGCGGAAGAGCCGCTTTGCATCAGCAGACCATCCTTCTGTGCAGTCACGCCGTCCGAATCCACCGTCACCAGCGGAATGGAAACGTCCGAAGATGCGTCCGGAGCGCCCTCATGCGCGCGCAAATACAGCGAATAGGTGCTGCTGCGCCCGATGTCGCCAATCTGCTGCGAGAGGTCATAACCCTCGTATTTTGCCCGGTAGTTCTCCACGCCGCCGGACAGAACGAACCACAGCACCAGCGCCAGAACGACCGCCGTCAGGGCAATCCACTTCCCGTATTTGCTGCCAAAGGAACGCTCCATGTTTCCGTGCCTCCTTCAAACTGGAATTGAACCAATTTCGATGCGTTGCAAATGAATAAAAACGGTTTGCTTTCAACCATATTATAAATTCAACGAGAGAAAAAAACTTCTTAAAATTTGCCCGTCTTTGGTTATAATTTGCTTGAAATGTGTTGCGCTTTGTGGTATGATGGAAAAAAAGACAAGGCAAAATGCGCAAATTTGCACGAAAGGTTTGTGAAGAAATTATGAATAACCGAAGGCTCATTACGGAACACGAACGACCATTGACGGCATCCGGCTTCCGCGTGATGAAGGGTGAGCGGGAGTTTATCACCTACCAGCGGGACGTAACCATCCGCGTATGGCATCAGCCGAACCCGGACAGCTATGCGCCGCACTTTCATTCGGCCATAGAAGTCTGCGTGCCGCTGCTGGGCGGATGCGAGGTGGCGGTAAAGGGGAAGGAATATCATGTGCAGGCGGGGGAAGTGCTGTTTGTTCCCTCCGACGCGACGCACGCCCTGCGCATGACGGCGGGCAGCGAGCGTTACCTCATCATCTTTGAACACAATGCTGCATTTACAATGAAGGAGTTTGCTGCGCTGCGCCCGATGCTGCGCCAGCCGATTTATCTCACGGCGGAAAGTGAAGCGACGCCCATCGTTCGCAAAACGCTGATGCAGCTGGTGGATGCTTACGAGGCGTACACGCCGCTGCGGAATTTGCGGTGCTATGCGCTGCTGATGGACGTATTCGCCACGCTGGGGGAATTGTATCTGCCCAATGTCGCCAACAGCGCGGAGATGAATGACATCCACCGGCGATTATCCGGCGAGGACGCTTTCAACCGTGCGCTGGATTACCTGAATAAAAACTACGCCGAAAACATCACGCTGGATGTGCTGGCGGACTACGCGGGGTTCAGCCGCTACACGCTCAGCCGCATGTTCAGCCGGCACACAGGCGCGACGTTCATCCAGTACCTGAATGCGCGGCGGGTGGATATGGCGGCGGAGATGCTCAGCCAGAGCGACCTGCCCGTGACGCAGGTTGCGCTGCGCGTTGGCTTTGGGTCGATTGCGACATTCAACCGTGTGTTCCGGACGCAGAAAGGGTGTACGCCAAGCCAGTATCGAAATGTGTATCTGGAGCTGAAAAAATAGCAGACATCAAATCACGATTTCATAATATAGGTAGGAGGAAAATATCATGATTGCGCAGACGCCCCCGATGGGATGGAACAGCTGGGACTGCTACGGCGCGGCGGTGGACGAGCCGACCGTGCGGCAAAATGCGGCGTACATGGCGGAGCATTTGCAGGTGTTCGGCTGGGAGTACGTCGTCGTGGATATTCAGTGGTATCAGCCGACCGCGACGAGCCACGCCTACGAGCCGTTTGCCGAACTGACGATGGATGAATACGGGCGCTTGCAGCCCGCGCCGGGGCGATTCCCGTCATCGGCAGGCGGAAAGGGCTTCAAACCACTGGCGGATTATGTGCATTCGCTGGGGCTGAAATTCGGCATCCACATCATGCGCGGGATGCCGCGGATGGCGGCGCATCGGCACTTGCCGATTCTGGGGTGCGGGAAGGGCTGCCACGAGGTCGCGAATCCAAACAGCATCTGCGCGTGGAATCCCGATATGTACGGCTTGCGGTGCGACATGCCCGAAGCGCGCGCGTATTATGACAGCATCTTCCGCATGTACGCCGAATGGGGCGTGGATTTCGTCAAGTGCGACGACATCGCGCGCGAATATCCGCACTGCAAGCGGGAAATCGAGGTCATTTCCGACGCCTGCCGCGCCTGCGGGCGGAACATTGTGCTGTCTTTGTCGCCCGGCCCTGCGCCGCTGGAACAGGCGGAGCATTTGAAGAAATACGCGAACATGTGGCGCATCACGGACGACTTCTGGGACGAATGGCGGCTGCTCAAGGGGATGTTCGAGCGGGCGGAGAAATGGTGCGTCCACGCCGCGCCGGGGCATTGGCCGGATGCGGATATGCTGCCCGTCGGCGCACTGCGGCAGTGCTACGACCCGAACGGCTGGACGAACTTCACACAGGCGGAGCAGCGGACGATGATGACGCTGTGGTGCATGATGCGTTCGCCGCTGATGATGGGCGGCGAGCTGACGAAAAATGACGACTTCACGCTGAAGCTGCTGACGAACCGGGACGTGCTGGCGATTGAAAAGACGAGCGCGTGCGCCCATCCGCTGTGGACGACGGAGGACGAAAGCGTGTGGATTGCGCCGCGCAGGGACGGCACGGGGCTGTATGTGGCGCTGTTCAATCTGTCGGAAGAGACGCGGACGGTTCGCGTGACAGGCGAAATGCTGGAAGGGACGTACTCGGAAGCAAGCGAATTGTGGACGGGGGAGAAACTGCATTTGGCGGACGGGGTGACGGCAACGCTGAGGAAGCACGATGCGGCGGTGTTTTGGGTGGAGTAAAACAAAAAATTGCTTAGAAATTACTGTGGAGGAAGTTGTAAATGATATTGCAAATGGCTGACCCGGTAAAGGAGCTAAAAGAGATTAGATTCACATCAGAAAAAGAGATGCAGCACTTTTGTGAAAAAAATATGGAGCAAATGTTGGGACTTCAATTTATCGCAAGTGAGTTTCGAGTTGCTCAGTTTCGATTTGACAGTGTTGCTTACAATCCAGTAAGTACTGCTTTTAACATAATCGAATACAAAAATGATAAGAATTTCAGTGTTGTAGACCAAGGATACAGCTATATTTCTACGCTTCTGCAGCATAAGGCTGATTTTGTCTTGCGATACAACCAGATATTCAATATTAACAAACGATTGGAGGACTTTGACTGGACACAGGTGCGAGTCTTATTTATTGCACCAAGTTACACGGTACATCAGCTTAATTCAATTAATTTCAATGACTTGCCAATGCAACTTTGGAGAATAAAGCGCTATGAACGTGGAATTATTCAGTTTGAACAGATAAAACCAACAAGTACGGTTGCAAGCATTTCAGGGTATTCATCAATGCCTGCGAACAGCGTTGCAACGAAAGTGACGTCAGCGATAGGCTCAGCAAAAGCTATGGAAGATGCAGCAAAGGAAATTATTGTGTATACGGAAGAAGAACGTCTTGCAGATGGTAGTGATATAACAAGAGAATATTATACAGAACTTAGAGATTATATACTCGCATTTGATGATGATATTGAATTGAAAGCGACAAAACTTTACATAGGTTTTTTTCTTCGAAATCGCTGTATATTCAGCATAAAATTGCAAAAGAACTCTATTTTACTATGGATCAATGCACTGTATGGCTCTTTGGATGACCCGAAACGTTTGATTACTGATGTTACACATAAAGGCCATCATGGCAACGGTGATTGCCAAATTAAAATCGACGACAGGGCAAATATAGGATATGTGAAAGATCTTATCAATGCATTCTATAAGATGAAAGCGGATGAGAATGTTTGAAAAAGCGGGTCGTGCTTCCCATATCAGGAAGCACGACCCGCGCCGTTATTGCCTATTCAGTTGCGGATTCCCTTAGTCCAGCAGCGCTTCGGACGCAACGCGCAGATCCGCATTCAGCTTCTCCGCGTCCGCCTTGTCGCTGGCGTTGGTGTTGACGTACAGCTTGATTTTCGGCTCTGTGCCGGACGGGCGCACGCAGACCCAGTTGCCCTTCTCCAGCTCGAAGTACAGCACGTCGGACTTCGGCAGACCCGTCGGTTCGACCTTTCCGTCCGCAGTGCGCGTGCCCTTCAAATAGTCGCGAACCGCCGTGACCTTCATGCCGCAGAGTTCCTTCGGGGGATTCTCGCGCAGGTCCTTCATGATTTCCTTCATGCGGGTCAGGCCATCCTTGCCGGGCAGCGTCTTGCTGACGACCTTTTCCACGAAATAGCCGTATTCGCGGAAGATGGACTGCACATAATCATAGAGCGTGATGCCCTGCGCGGCGCAGGCACAGGCGACCTCGGCAATCAGCAGAGAGGCATTGACGCCGTCCTTGTCGCGCACGAACATGCTGGACAGGAAGCCGTAGCTCTCCTCGAAGCCGAAGAGGAACGTGTGGGAGCCGGTGTCCTGGAACTGCTGAATCTTCTCGCCGATAAACTTGAAGCCGGTCAGCGTCTCGAACATCTCCACGCCGAAGGATGCGGCAATTTTGTTCGCCAGCGACGTGGACACGATGGACTTCACCGCCGCGCCGTTCTTGGGCAGTGTTCCCTGCTTCTGCTTGGTGGAGAGGATGTAGTGCAGCAGCACGCAGCCGATCTGGTTGCCGGTCAGCAGCTGCCAGTCGCCATTGCCGGTCTTGACGGCGACGCCCAGACGGTCGCAGTCGGGGTCAGTGGCGAAAATGACCTTCGCGCCGACTTCATCCGCCAGTTTGATGGCAAGGACGAACGCGCCGGGGTCTTCCGGGTTCGGCACCTTGACGGTGGAGAAATTCGGGTCAGGCAGCTCCTGCTCCTTGACGACGGAGACGTTGCTGATGCCGACTTCGCGCAGGATGCGGCGAACCGGCACGTTGCCCGAACCGTGGATGGGCGTGTAGACGATGGAGAGCTTGCTGCCTTCCTCGGCAAGCAGTTCTGGCTGGATGCACAGCGTCTTGACCTGCGCAATGTAGTCGTCATCGACTTCCTTGTTGCCGATGATTTTCAGCAGCCCCTTCGCCTTGGCTTCTTCTTCGTCCATCAGCTTGCAGTCGGTATAGGGGGTAGAACGGATAAACGCGGTGATTCCGTCCGCGGCTTCCGGGCCGACCTGCGCGCCGTCTTCGGCGTAGACCTTATAGCCGTTGTACTGCGGCGGATTGTGGCTGGCGGTGATGACGATGCCGGCGATGGCGTGGAGGTGGCGAACCGCGTAGGACAGAATCGGGACAGGACGAAGTGCGTCAAATAGATACGCCGGAACGCCCTCTTGCGCCAGCACGAGTGCCGTATCGCGGGCAAACTCAGCGGAGAAGCGGCGGCTGTCATACGCAATTACCACGCCGCGCTGCGCTTCCTGCGGATTCTGCAGCAGGTACTTTGCCAAGCCCTTCGTTGCCCGGCGGACGTTGTAGCGGTTCATGCGGTTCATGCCTGCGCCCAGTACGCCGCGCATCCCCGCTGTACCGAAGGAAAGCTCGGTATAGAAGCGGTCTTCGATTTCCGCAGGGTCATTCGCAATTGCCTTCAAATCGGCAATCGTATCGGCATCGGCGGCAAAATCATGCAGCCATTGTTCATAAGCGGTCTTGACGTCCATAGGGGTACTGCCTCCTTATTTTTTCGCGTCCGCAGCGAAAAAATCTGCGGGACACGTTCGGTTAGCTGTCTTTATTATACCGTTCTCCGCCCGATTTTTCAAGGTGGACATGCGAAAAAAACAACCGTCCGGCGGGAAAAAACGAAAATTTCGCCACAGAAACCGTCTTTTCGATGAACATTTTACATTTCCAAGGGGCGTGCACCTTGACAGAAGGGGCTGTTAACGAGTAAAATAGGATAGGGTATGTGGTTCCATTTCCAAGGGAAGTGGACAGGCATGATTTCTGCTCGATGCGCCCGCCTTTTCCGGCGCATGGCGCGGAAGGAGGAAGGGCGGCTGTGCGCTGCCCGATGGGGATATGATGAAGAAACGGATTTTTGCGCTTTTCTGTGCTCTGCTGATGCTGACGGGACTGGTGAGCATTGCCGGGGCGGAAAGCACCGCCAGCACGCTGCCGATTAAGGTGGAACTGGATTTCTCCAAGTACCAGTTCACCGCACCGGAGGAAATTACCGTCACGATTCGCGTGACGAACGTAACGGACGAGAAGTTCACGTCCCCCGTGTCGGTGCTTGACCCCAACGGCAGCATCATCGAGGCGTTCGGCACGCCGCTGCTGGACGCGGGCGCGAGCCAGAGCTGCACGATTGCGTGGAACGTGACGCAGGCGGATTTGAACGCCGGACAGCTGGCGTTCCGCGTGCGCTATCCCCGCAAGGATGAAAACGGCATCGTTTCCAACGCGAGCAACAACTTTGTCAAGCGCATTTCGCAGGTGCAGGCAGAACCGGAAATTCAGGTCAGCCGCACCATCACGCCCGGTATCGCCCGCAAGGGACAGGAAGTGAGCGTGGTGTACGAAATCCGCAACGTCGGTACAGTGGATGTGACGGGCGTGCGCATCAAGGAATCCTCCGCTGTTTCGTCGAACACGGCGAGCATCGGCGCGATTCCGGCGGGCGAGAAGAAGTCGCATACCTTTACCGTGACGATGGGTACGAAGAACATCACGTCCAACGCGACCGTCACCTACTCCGCGGGCGGCAAGAGCTACACCGAGAAGGTGGCGGATGCGGCCATCAAGTACGGCACGGTCAACCTGACCGCAACGCTGACCGCCGATCGCAAGGGCGGCAATGTCGGCGATGAAGTCAAGCTGACGCTGACGCTCAAAAATACGGGCAAGAAGAACATCACGGGCATCACCGTCACTGACCCGACGCTGAACACGGTGTTTACCGATGTGACGGTGGACGCGGGCAAGACGGTCAAGCTGGAAAAGACCATCACCATGACCGAAACGGCGGAATATCAGTTCACTGTGACGGGCATGGAGGGAACGACCGGCATTGAAACGGCGACGGGCCGCCTGCCGCTGACCGCCATTGACCCGGCGAAAGCACCCAGCCTGACGGTGGAAACGACTGCCAGCACGGATGTTGTGTTCACCCTGCCGTCGGTCATCCGCTTCACCATCACTGTGACCAACACCGGCAATTATGACGCGAAGAAAATCACCGTCTCGTCCTCGGGCGTGTCACTGGCGAGCATTGCCCAGCTTGCGCCCGGCGAGTCCTTCACGACGATGCGCGACGTGCAGGTGAACATGGTGGGCAAATTCCGCTTCGACGCGACGCTCAGCAACGAACTGGGCGAAGCGACGACCTTTGAGGGCAACATCATTCAGGTGCAGCAGGCAGCGCCGACGAGCGCGCCGACGCAGGTGCCTGTCACCACGCCGCAGCCCTTTGTGGCGGAGGAGCTGCCCACGGAGGACACCTTGCCTGCCGCCGTGACGACCTTCCAGGGTGTGCTGACGACGCTGTACTACATCTTCGCGGTGCTGGCGGTGATTTCTGCTGTGCTGCTGGCAGTGAGCATCGCCGGGCGCGTGATGAATCGCCCGAAGGATGGGCAGGAGCAGCTGCAGCTCAGCGAACGCCGCAATTACACCGAGGAAGTGCCGGAAGACGAGCGCGTGATGATTGCGGACGAAAGCGAGAATGCGCCGGAAGCCGAGGAAAAGCCTGAAACGGCAGAAACGGCGGACGCGGTGCAGACGGCGGACGACGTGGCAGCAAACGAAAAGCCCGCAAGCGCCGAGGCGCAGCAGGTCTTTACCGCGGACGATATGGCGGAAGACGGCGATGCCATGGAGGATGCGAAAGCGCAAATCTACGGCCGCAGCAAGCGCGGACGCCAGTAATACGGATTTTTTGCCCCGGTCAGCGAGAAAACGGCTGACCGGGGCTTTGTGTCACTTTGTGACGATTTCGTAACATTTTTCGCGAAGAGCATGTTTTTCTTTGCTTTTTGCGCGGAATATGGTATAATAAGAAACTGATTTATCATCCCTTGATGCAGGTGGAAAATCGGGGATGACATTCGCCTGACGAGGAGGACGAAACGGTGTTTGACAAGCTGATGAATTCCTACTACTACGGCAAGAGCGGCAAGGGCGATTACACGCCCGACGACCTGCCGAAGAACCGCTGGCAGCTGTTTCTGGAGATGCTGCGCACGCGCATGAGCGGGCTGTGCCGCATGAACCTGATGTACTTCGTGGCGTGGCTGCCCGCAATGATTGCGATTGCACTGTGTGTCGTCAGCTTGATTATGACGCTGGCGGGCACGGTGCAGGTGGACGAGACGGGTGCAGTCATTGACGCGATTGACCAGACAGCCCTCCGCGAAGCCATGCAGACCAGCAGCGACATGATTTTTGTCACGCTGCTGATTCTGATTCCGTGCATCGCCATTACCGGCCCGTTCACGGCGGGACTCAGCTACGTCACCCGCAACTGGGCGCGTGACGAACACGCCTTCCCGTGGGCGGACTACAAGGATGCCATCAAGGCAAACTGGAAGCAGGGACTGCTCGTCAGCACGATTACCGGCTGCGTGCCGTTCCTTGTCTACATCTGCTGGCGCTTCTATGGTGATATGGCGGTGGGAAACGCCGTGTGGGTCATTCCGCAGATGCTGATTCTGATGCTGGGCATTCTTTGGGCGCTCGCAGTGACGTATATGTACCCGATGATGGTGACGTATCAGATGAATTTCCGCACCATCATCCGCAACAGCTTTATCCTCGCGGTCGGGCGGCTGCCAGGCAGTGTGGGCATTCGGCTGCTGCACTGCGTCCCGACGGTGCTGTTCACCGTGATTTTCCTGCTGACGCTTCAGCCGTGGGTACTGATGCTCCTGTTCGCGTACTACCTCATCTTCGGCTTCGCGTTCAGCCGCTTCATCACCGCCAGCTTCACCAACGCGGTGTTTGACAAGTACATCAACTCCCGCATTGAGGGCGCGCAGGTCAACCGCGGCTTGTCGCAGGAGAATGACGACGATGATGATGATGACGACGAGCAGGAAGAAGAGCGCGAACTGAAGCCGTGGGAAAACGGCTACACGGACAAGCGGTAATCCGCATGAAGCGGGCGCAGGGTGTGCAAACTACTGCTATACGCTATAACAACCTGCAATAAAGGGGAGACCGAAGGGGTCAAGGGGGCGAACGGAAAGCCCCCTTGTCGCCTCCGCAGAGGCGAACCCACTGCAACATTGCAGATTGTTAATGTGAGAAAGGAGAGCAGAAAATGCAACGACCTTGGCGCTTGCCCGACAAGCTCCGCCGCAAGTATGAGACGGCGGAAGCCCTCGGACTGACAGAAAAACTCCGCGACGTCGGCTGGGCGGGTCTGTCCGCGAAGGAAGCGGGCAGAATCGGCGGTACGATGCGCGGAAAAAACAGATAATCAGGCAGGAAAACGAATGTATACAGGATTTGCGGAAGTTTACGACACGCTGATGAACGACGTGCATTATGGCGCATGGGCGGATATGTATGCCCGGATGATGACGGCTTACGGCATCCCGCGCAATGCGAAGGTGTGCGAGTGCGCATGCGGCACGGGCAGCCTGACACTGCCCTTGCAGCAGCTGGGCTATGAGATGATGGGCATCGACCTCTCACAGGAAATGCTCTGGCAGGCGGCGCAGAAGGCGCGCAAGGCGGGGTTCGGCATCCCGTTCATCCGGCAGGACATGCGGCAATTGCGGCTGCATCGCCCGGTGGACGCGGTGCTGGCGACATGCGACGGGGTGAATTACCTCCTGCAGGACGTGGACGCGGCGGCGTTCTTCCAATCCGCATGGGAAGCCATCAAGCCCGGCGGCGGGCTGTTCTTCGATGTGTCGACACCTTATAAGCTGGAGCACCTGCTGGGCAGCCAGTTCATGGGCGAGGATCGCCGGGACGTGACGTACATGTGGCAGAACCGGTATTTCCCGGAGCGCCAGCAGGTGGAAATGCACCTTGCTATCTTCGTGAAAGAGCCGGACGGGCGGTATCGGCGGATTGACGAGGAGCAGGTACAGCGCGCGTATCAGGCGGAGAAGCTGGTGGCGCTCTTGCAGTCGATTGGCTTTGTGGATGTGCGGGTGTTTGGGACGAATGCGCTTACGCATCCCGCGCCGGAAGAGCATCGGTGGCATATCGCGGCGAGAAAACCGGAGTAAGGCTTGAAACATACTCCGGCTTCGGAGTGGCAGGGGGAATCGCCTCCGCAGAGGCGAAATCCCTGCATAAACACGCGGAAGAAGTATGCAGACGCGCGCAACTGAATCGCGCGAAAGGGTCAAGGGAGAAACTCCCTTGCAGGGTGCAGGGGCAGCGCCCCTGCCGGAGTCCAGAGGCAGCGCCTCTGGTAGGAGGTGCTTGTTATGAGTGAAGAAATGATAGAACGGCATCAAGGGGACGAAATGATTCGCCTGACGCTGATGGATGGTCAGGTGCGCGTGATGATGTGCGAAACGACGCAGATGGCACAGCGCGCGGCGGATATTCATGGCGCAACGCCCGTCTGCACGGCGGCGATGGGGCGGCTGATGACCGCGACAAGTATGCTTGGCGTGATGATGAAGGGCGATAATGAGTCCGTGACGGTCAATATCCACGGCGACGGCCCGATGGGAACCATCGTGGCGGTGGCGAATCACGGCGACGTGAAGGTCTGCGCGGATGATGCGCGGGTCGAACTCCCCCTGCGCGCGGATGGCAAACTCGACGTCGGCGGAGCGATCGGGCATACCGGGCGCATGACCGTTATCAAAGACTTGGGACTGAAAGAGCCGTATGTCGGCACGATTGAGCTGGTCAGCGGCGAACTCGGCATTGATTTCGCGCAGTATTTCACCGTGTCCGAACAGCAGCCGTCGCTGGTGTCGCTGGGCGTGCTGGTGAATGGCGACGTGGTGCTGAAGGCGGGTGGACTGCTCGTTCAGCCGATGCCGGGGTGCGAGGAGGAGACGATCGAGCAGCTTGAACTTCGCAGCCCGATGTTTGCCGACATCAGCCGCGAAATGACCGAAGCGCCCAAGGAGCAGCTGCTGGAAGACTGGTTCCGCGGCATGAAGCCGGTCGTCCTCGACCGCACGCCCCTGCGCTATCACTGCGGATGCAGCCGCGCGCGCATGGAAAAGGCGCTTATTTCGCTTGGACGCAAGGAATTGCAGAACATCATCGACGAGGATACCGGCGCGGAGCTCGGCTGCCATTTCTGCCATCAGCAGTATCAGTTCACGACGGAGGAACTCAGGCAGCTGCTGGAAAAAGCAACGCGGGAATAAGGAGAATACAGCATGAAGTGCATCAATTTTGACGAGCGGTTCGCGGATTTCACGGCGAAGTGGATGAAGGAGCACCGCGGCGAATACAAGACCTACGACGAGATGGAGGACGATCTGCCTCGCGTGTACACGGAGTTCCTGAACATGCCCGCGAAGTGGCTCGACGGTGTGACGCCCGGCGCGTACTTCACGCAGTTCGAGGACGCGAAGGACTTGGTGGACTGGATGGTGCAGTACTGCCAGAAGGACATCCCCGTGCCGGATATGCTGATGGAGCAGATTCAGGCGGTGGGCCGCCCGTGCGAGAAGCGCCTGCTGACCCTCCTGCGCGACGAAAGCGACGCCATCCCGGAGGAGGCGCGCATGACCGCTATCGGACTTCTTCGCGACATGGGCAGCACCTTGCCGAAGATGCTCTACATCCAGTGGCAGCTGAAACGCGAAATGAAGGATGATTTGGCGGCGAACGCGCTGGAGACGAAATGAAGGATGATTTGGCGGACAACGCGCTGGACAGTCTGCGCGACATGGGCAAGGAAGCCTTGCAGCCGATGCTGGAAAACCTGAACAAGGCGAACGAAGCCGGTCAGGAAGCGCTCTTGGATGTGCTGGCGAACTTCCCCGGCCACGAGAACGTGTATCAGCTGGCGGTGCGCCTGTTCGAGAAGAACCCGAACCGCCGCGCCCTGTTCGCAAGCTATCTGGCGAAACTGGGCGACCCGCGCGCGCTGCCGGTGCTGATTGCCGCTGCGAACGAGGAAAACTGCCGCTACATGGACTTTATCGAGCTGCGCGCCGCCATCGAGGAGCTGGGTGGCGAAGCGCCGGAGCGCGAGTTCTACGACGACCCGGAATACGAGGCGCTGCACCCGATGGACGACGGGGACGATGACACGAACCTACAGTAAGGAGCATCCATGGTAACACTGGCGGATATTCAGAAAAACGAGGACATCAAGGCGCTCATCAGCGCGGGCAACCGCTATTTGGCGGCGATGGGCTTCACCGAGCACGGCCCGCGCCACGTCAGCTATGTCAGCCGGACGGCGGCGGGCATTCTGGCAGCGCTGAACTTTTCGCCGCGCGAGGTGGAGCTGGCGGCGATTGCCGGGTGGGTGCATGACGTGGGCAACTCCGTCAATCGGCATGACCACGGGCCGCTGGGCGCGGTGCTGCTGCTGCCTATCCTGCGCGAGACGGGCATGGCAATGGACGACGTGATGGAAATCATCACCGCGGTGGGCAATCACGAGGAGCAGAGCGGGTTCATCTCCAGCGCGGTTTCGGCGGCGCTGGCGCTGGGCGACAAGTCCGATGCGCACAAAACGCGCGTCCGCGGCGGCAAACCCGACCTGAACGACATTCACGACCGCGTGAACTTCTCCATTCAGGAGAACCGCGTGATTGTTGACCCGGTGAAGCGTATCATCCGCCATGAATTGACGATGGATGAATCGTCCTCGGTCATGGAATACCTGCAAATCTACATGAGCCGCATCGTTATGTGCGAACAGGCGGCGGCATTCCTGAAGTGCAGCTTTGATTTGGTTATCAACGGTCAAACCATCAACAATCGCCCCTGATGGAAGGAGAAAAGCACAATGCTATGCCCCAATTGCCACGCCTATGTGCCGTCGGACGCGGTTCGCTGCCCCCGATGCGGGATGCCGGTAAATCTGCCCGATGACGGCGAGAAGCAGGAGGACAGCGACCTGCTCTCCTTCCGGCAGGGGAGACATTTGGCGGCCCACCAGCAGGCGCCGCAGCCGCCTAAACCCCAGCAGCGGCGGCGCAGAAACGCCTCCCGTGCCATGGAGGAGGACATGCCCGACGCGCCCCAGGAAGCAGCCCCGCATGACGCGGAAAAGCGCGTCTATGGCGAGGATGAGCCGTTCTATGACAGCGAAATTCTCAACCCCAGCCATGCGCCGGAGGAGGAGATTGCCTACGGAAAGCGTGCCCCGCGCGTACACGAGAAAGGCCCGAAGCGTTCCGCAAAGTATTTGCAGCGAGGCACGAACTGGATGGTTGTGCTGGTCTGCGCAGTTGTGGCGATGATTGGCCTTGCCTTTGGCGCGTACATGTTCCTGACAAAGACAGATCCCGGTCAGGTGCTGATGGCACGCATGGGCAGGGAGGCGAACTCCGCCGCGCTCTGGCAGGTTGGTGAGGAGCGCATGAACAACGGCGACCTGAGCGGCGCGATTGATTACTTTGTGAAGGCGAACGAGCAGGACGGCAAGGAAAACGCGAACGCCTCCGGTCTGCTGATGCTGGGCAATGCCTACGAAGCCAATGGCGAGCTGGACAAGGCGGAAGAAGTGTACGCCTACCTGTACACCGACATTGTGCCCAGTGCGTCGGACGCCTACCGCAATCAGGTGCGCATCTATCTGGCGCAGGGGCGCGAGAAGGAAGCGGCGGAGCTGCTGGCAGTCGCCTACAAGGCCACGGGCGTAACGTCCTTCAACACACAGCGCACGTCCATCCTGCCGCCGACGCCCGGCGCGAGCGTTACAGCGGGCTACTACACCGCCAAGCAGACGATTACCTTTGCCGTGGCGGAGGATTATGACGTGTACTACACGTTCAACGACCTGAATCAGCTGCCGGAGGAAGGCACACTGTACACCGGGCCGATTGAACTGGGCGAAGGCGACTGGTCACTGCGGGCAGTGAGCGTCAACGGTGATTTGGTCAGCGATGTGATGAAGGGCAGCTACCAGATTTACATGCCAACGCCCTTGCAGCCGGATGTTTCACTTGCCCCCAACACATACGACAAGCGTATCAGCATCACCCTGCGTCCCGGCACGCTGACGAAAGACCAGCTGGAGAAGAACCCCGGCTATGCTGCCACGCTCACGGACGAAGTGGCGCAGACCATCACCATCTATTACACCATCGACGGCTCAACACCCGACGAGGACAGCCCGCTGTACACCACGGGCGAGAAAATCAAAATGCCGGGCGGCAATGTGACGCTGAAGGCGATTTCCGTCAACGGGTATGGCAAGTCCAGCACCATCAAGGAAGTCGGCTACAAGTTCAACAAGAAGCCGTGGATGAAAACGATGATGACGGTGGATGACACATTGGGCGACTGGAAGCTCGGCACGACGACAAAGGAGGCCTTCACGCAGAAGTGCGGCGAGGGCTCGGCGACGGAGACTGTATACAACTACACCATCGGCATGGACATGGAGAAAGTCACTTACGACTGGGGCTATGCGTGCTTTGCGCGCCTGCGGACGGCAAACGTGCTGGTGGAGCTGTACATGACGCGGAACGAGTTCACCGCGCCGCGCAAGACGCAAATTGGCAGCACGGAGGACGAAGTCGTCAGCGTCTACAAGGATTTCGGGCAGGTGGAAAGTCCGTCGGGCAACCGCGGGCTGTATGAGAGCGAGTTCAACAAGGGCAAGATCTACAAGCAGGAGGACGGCACGAAAATCATCCGCTACCGCGTCGAAACCGGCGACAGCCACATTTGGCAGCTGGATTACGAGCTGAACACGAGCGGCACGGTGGATGCGATTCGGTGGTCGTATGAGCCGTAAGGCGGGGCTTTGCGGCTGCCCCCTCCGTTCGCCCTCTGCGGGGTGGGATGCTTTTGGCTCTTGATTTACTCCGCCGCAGGGGAAATCGCGCCTGCGGAGGCGACGAGAACGCTGTCTCCTAAAAAAAAGAAAAGCAGAAGTCGGCATGATGCGGGCTTCTGCTTTTTTAGTGCGAAACGTTTTCGGAAAATCCGCTTGCGTAATAGCGTTTTTGCGTGCTGCACAGGTTTGGCTGACCGCAAAAAGCGCTGGGGATTCCTGAAAATGCGTCGAAAAGGCACTGATTATTCCGGCAAAATCACGAAAACGTGAACGAAACTGCGGAAAAATGATAGATAACAAATCAAATTTGAAAGATGGTGAGAATGAATGGAGCTTTCGTCGGATTCCCCACAAACGGAAATCAACGTGCTATAATGCCATCGAAAGGACGCGCGGAAGGCGAAAGACGCCGGAAAGATGGCGGAGCGCACCGGAGCGTCCCGAAAAAAAGCGTTTGAAGGGAGCGGGAAAAACAATGAGTGATATGCGGATTATGCTGGTGGACGACAACGGCGACCTTCGCCGGGGAATGCGCGACTATCTGGTGCGGCAGGAGGGCATGAAGGTGGTGGCGGAATGCCCGTCCGGTGCGGAGGCGCTCGAAGCGCTGGGCAAGGTGCGCGTGGATGTGATGGTGCTTGATCTCATCATGCCGCAGATGGACGGTTTTGCGCTGATGGAGGAAGTACGGCGGCAGCAGCTGGCGAATCCGCCGCAGATTATCGTCGTATCGGCGCTGGGGCGCGACGACTTCATCATGCGCGCGGTGCAGCTGGGCGCACGGTTCTACATGGTCAAGCCGTTTGACATGGCGTCACTGGCGGCGCGCATCCGGGAAAGCTGCGGGCAGGGCGTTGTGCCGCTGGGAACGGCGCTGAACGCAAGCGCACGCTCGCTGTCCATCGACGAAAAGCTGGCGAGCCTGTTCCTGACCATCGGGATTCCGGCGCACATCAAGGGCTACCAGTTCCTGCGGACGGCGGTGAAGATGGTGGTGGACAATCCGGACATGATCAACCGCATCACGAAGGAGCTGTATCCGAGCATCGGCAAGTGCTACAACACTTCCGCCAGCAAGGTGGAGCGCGCCATTCGCCACGCCATTGAGGTCGCGTGGAGCAGGGGACGCATTGATACGCTCAACAAGGCGTTCGGCTGCCGCGTAGCAACGAAGGAGGATAAGCCGACGAACGGTGAGTTCATTGCCATGCTGGCGGATAAGCTGTCGCTGGAGCAGCGGTCAGCATCGTAATTCTGGATAAATGGCACAACAAAAGCGCAAAAGCGAGTGCTTTTGCGTTTAAGCTGCGGAAAAACGGGAATTACTCCTGCGGCTTTGCGTTGCGCTTGTTGTCCTTCGTCATCTGCATGACGAGCAGGTTCATCGAGCGCTGCTGGTCGTCATCCAGCTGGCGGAAATTCAAGATGAGGCGGAGTTCTGCATCCGTCAGGTTCGTGGGGATGAGTTCGCCTGCCGCCGGGTCATGACCGACAAGATAGTCGATGGACACGCCGAAGTAGTCCGCAATGCGGGTCAGAACGGCAATGTCCGGCTCGGTATCGCGGTTCTCATACTGGTTGATGGACTGCTGGCTGACCTTAACGAAATCAGCCAGAGCGCGCTGGCTCAGACCCTGAGCGGTACGGAGCGCCTTCAAATTCGCGAGCATAGTAAGGAACAACCTCCTGTTATTTGACGTCGAGTAGTGTGGTCTTTCATTATTATATCATAACACAATTGGTTTGAAAAAGCAATAGCAGAAATAAATGAAGTTATCGCGAAATCACGAAAAATCGAAAGAAATTCAAAGTAGTTACAGCAAGATGCCGTTTTTGCGCCATTGATGCCCACTTTGTGCATTTTTGCGCAACCACTTGACAAATTTCGCCATTCCTGCTATGATGAAAAAAACCATCGTGCGGAGGGGCGGAAGTACATGATTTGGGGAATCGTGACGGCGGGAGCGGCGCTGCTGCTCATTCTGGTCGCCTTGCTGCACGCACAGCGGCGCAGAAATCGGCTGGAGAAGGAAATGGTGGAACGCGCGCGGACGACCGACCTGTATCGCGCGCTGTATCCCGTGCTGCGGACGGCGAACCGCTGCTGCGTTGACCGCGTGCTGATTCGGCGGGACGAGGTGCGCATTGTGCTCTTTAAGCCGATGAACAGCGTGTACCGCTTCGTATTTGAGGAGCGCGGATTCGACCGTGTGAACGACCCGAAGGTGCTGAAGGCGCTCGCGCTGGCGATTTCCGCGGACATGGATCACTTGCGCGACAATCGCTGCTATTCATTCAGCGTCCGGCAGGATATTACCGCGCAGGGGGACAAAGTATATTGGTACGAATACAACATTCTGCCGTACTACAAGGATACACTGACGAAGGCGTGGTATCATCAGCCCGAAGTCGAGGACGGGATTATTCGCTGATGCAGCAGGATTTCCCCGGAAAACGGCGAATATAAGGAGAAGAAAACGCGGAGCATCCTCCGCAGAGAAAAACAGGAGGCGTATTCTCATGGAGATTTTGTCTGTCTATGATTCGGCTTTCAAGCCCTACGGCCGCGTGGTGGAGGGCTATCCGACGGAAGGACTCGTCAAGGCGCTCGCGACGACGCCCTGCACCGACGGCGTGGTGTACCTGCCGCGCGTGGAAGTGCTGCACAGCGCGCCGAACGCCGCGAAAATCGGCGAAGGGCTGTACGGCGGTATGCCCTATGAGCTGGGTTACTGCAACGGGCACAACACGAAGCTGAACTGCCTTGAGTTCCACCGGGACAGCGAGTTCAACCTCGGCACGGATGACTTCATTCTGCTGCTGGCGACGCTGTCCGATTTGGAGGATGGCGAGCTGGACACCGCGAAGGTGAAGGCGTTCAAGGTGCCGGCGGGCGTGATGGTGGAAGTGTACGCGACGACGCTGCACTATGCCCCGTGCCATGCGGATGCGAAGAAGGGCTTCCGCGTGATGGTGGCGCTGCCGGATCAGACGAATACGGATTTCCGGCCGGAGGATGGCGCGAATAAGCTGGATAAGACGCTGTGGGCGCGGAATAAGTGGCTGCTGGCGCATCCGGATAGCTCGGAAGCGAAGCAGGGCGCAGCGGTGCTGTTGAAGGGTGAAAATATCGACATCGCGGGGGATATCTAAGATAGGAAAAGGATAAACACGCGGGCAAAGCATGGAAGAGAAGCCAACTCAATCGCGCGAAGGGGTCAAGGGGCAATTGCCCCTTGCGGAGTCCAGAGGCGGCGCCTCTGGTGGGGCTTGGGGCAACGCCCCAACTGTTGCACCGTTAAGCCAATTATGCTAAACGCGCTCAATCCTGCCGCCTTGGTCGCAGGCAGCGCAGCGTCCCTGCGCAGTAACTTTGCGCGTCCGCAGACGCGCCCCC
>FR899835.1:0-8552 GCA_000437595.1 Faecalibacterium sp. CAG:74
CAAGGGAGGAACTCCCTTGTGGGGTCAAGGGGCAACGCCCCTTGGGTTTCCCCCAATCAACACGCGGGCGTTGTATGAGCGTGTCACCGACTCAATCGCGCGAAAGGGTGCAGGGACAAAGTCCCTGCCGGAGTCCAGAGGCAGCGCCTCTGGGGAGGTCTTTTGATATGGAAAGTAAGTTGATTTTGGCGTTTCATGTGGCACCGCAGAAACTGGGGAAAATCCGGTTCTGCGCGATGAAAATGGGGATGCGCGTGATGGACGTGCCGCTGGCGGACTGCGGGCAGACGCTGGGGGCACTGTGCGGAAAGGCGGAGCGTCAAGCGGATGCAGCCGCGCCGGAGAATGCCGTCGGCAGCGAAATGCTCTACTTCGCGTTCTCGGAACTGCCGCTGGTGGAACGCTTCCTGACGACGATGAAGCAAATGCGCGTCCCCCCGGTGCGGCTCAAGGGCGTTATGACCGAAACGAACCTCGCATGGACGCCCGCCCAGCTGTATGAGGAGCTGACGCGCGAGCATCAGGCGATGGCGGGGCACGGCGCGCCCATCCACGCGGCAAAACAGGAGGAATAAATGATGCTGATTCAGGTGGCACCAGGGCAATCCCTGCAAACGGTGATTGATGCGCTTCCGGCGGACGACCAGCCTGTGACGATTCATCTTGCGCCCGGCGTGTACGAGGAAAAAATCGCGCTTCGCCGCCCGCACACCCGCATTGAGGGCGAAAGCGCCGAAACGACCCGCATCACTTGGCACGACGGCGCAGCGGAAATCCTCCCCGACGGCAAAAAACGCGGCACGTTCCGCACGGCAACGCTGCTTATCAACGCCCGCGACTGTGCACTCCGCAACGTGACAGTGGAGAACAGCGCATATCCGCGCGAGCAGGTCGGTCAGGCGCTTGCCCTCTATGTGGACGGCGACGGCTTCCATTGCGAGGACTGCACGCTCAAATCCTGCCAGGATACGCTGTTCACCGCGCCCCTGCCGCCCCGCGAAATCCAAAAGGACGGCTTCATCGGCCCGACGCAGTTCCTGCCGCGCATCCCACAAAGGCAGGTCTACCGTCATTGCCGCATCGAGGGCGATGTCGACTTCATCTTCGGCGGCGCGGCGGCGTGGTTCGAGGACTGCGATATCGTGAGCATCGACGGTCTGCGCGACCACGGCGACCGCAAAGAACCCGCGCTCGGCTTCTGCACGGCGGCATCCACCCCGGAAGGGCAGGAATTCGGCTATGTGTTCATGAAATGCCGCTTTCAGGGCGAGGGCGTCCCGGACGGCGCGATTTACCTCGGCAGACCGTGGCGCGAGTTCGCGAAAACTGTCCTGCTGCACTGCGAACTGGGCGCGCATATCCGTCCGGAGGGGTGGCACGACTGGAATAAGCCCTGCTTCCCCGCGACGGGCTACTACGCGGAGTTCGCATCCACCGGCGCGGGCAGCCAAGGTCAGCGCGCGGCGTATGTGCATCGGCTGACGGCGGAGGAAGCGGAAAAGTACACGTTCGAGCGGTTCTGGGCGTCTATTTCGCCGGAAGGGTGACATTGACAGTATCATACGAAAAACGCCGCAGACGCGCTGATTTCAGCCCGTGTCTGCGGCGAATTTTATTTATCCGGATATTTGATGAGGTCGTAGAGTGTGCCGAGTTCGCCCGCGTCGCGTGTGCCAGCCAGTTCCATCCCTAAATGCACATACTTGTCGCATTTCGACTTTGCGTCCGTTTCCAGAATCACCGGCACTTGCAGGCGGTTGCCGTCAGCGAACGCCATCTCCAGCACCTTCCGCATGTACCCCTGCCCCTGATACTTCTCCGTCACGCACACCAGCCCGACGTAGATGTGCGGCTTTTTCTCCTTGTCGTAGCGGTCGTTCAGGCTTGCCCCGGCGCGCTTCATCAGCCGCGCAAACCGGCACAGTTCCCGGAAGGTCATCGCCTGAAACACGCCTTTGAGCAGTGGGAGAAACGCCGTCAGCTTCACCCTTTCGCCCGGCAGACGATAGGCAATGAACGCTTCGCCGCGCTCACTGGTGGTGTAGAGCAGTCCGGCAGCGAGCATCGCGCGGACAAAACCGCAGATATACAGCGCTGTTTTGTCAGGAGAAGAACATGCCGCCCCCATTCCGGTTTCCTTGCCGTAATCGTAGTAGCCAAAGGCATGACCGATGGCTTGAATGGATGCTTCATCGAGGGTTGTTAGACGCATGTCAGTTTTCTCCTTGTATATTGTTTTCAAATTCATCCGTGCCGTCTGAAAACAGAATCAGTGCGGCATCAGCATGACCAGCCCCGCAATGATGAACGCACCGACGAGCCAAATCACCGTCAGCGTCAGGCGCTTTTTGAGCATCTGCCCCCACGTCTGCGTATACCGCATGTCCTCCATCTTCGGAATCGCCCAGAACTTGCTGTGACCGACCCAGAGCATGTCAATCACCAGCCCGTCAAACCAGTTCATGACCTCCAGAAACAGCACGCCCTGTCCGTATGCCGTCCAGAAGTCCGTGACGCGATTCCACACGCCAATCATCAGCACGGGCGCGACAAGCAGCAGCACATACAGCGCAATCATGCAGTTCCGGCGCTTCTTCTGCACCGTTGCGCGGTCAATCAGCCCCCGTGAAATCGCGCACTCCTGAAATGCCTTCGGGTAGAAGTACAGCCCATTGATGGCGTTATTCCCGACCACGACTTTCACAATCAGCCACAGCAGAAAGCAGTACAGAACCAACTGAATCACAATCGTCATGATGATTTTCTCCTTGCGTCCGCAGATGCGCCCATGCGAATCAGCGCCACCGCGCAGGGAATCCGCCCTTCGCACATCGTATATTGTACATCTGTATAGCCCGCGTCGGCGAAAAACTGCCGGTACGTTTCCAGCGTAAATTCGCGCTTGAAGTCCGCGCCCGCCTTGCCGATGACGCCGGAAACGCGGTTCGTTTTGCCCTTGCCCGTTCGATTCATGTAGGTGGGGATGATAAGTTTTCCACCCGGCTTGCACACGCGGTCAAGCTCCCGCAGCGCCTGATGCGGATTATCCAGCAGGTGAATCACGTTCGCGGCGACAACGGCATCAAAGCGCGCATCGGAGTAGGGAAGATGCAGGATATCCGCCTGCTCAAACCGCACATGCGGATATTGCCCGTACTTCTTCCGGGCGCGCGCAAGCATCTTCGCGGAGAAGTCCGTTGCCGTCAGGGATTTGCAGCGCTTTGCAATCACACCGCTGAGCAGCCCTGTGCCGCACGCGCATTCCAGCACGTCGTCCGTCGGCGAAATCAGCCCCGCAACCACCTTGCACAGTTTGCGATTCGCTTTGCGGTTGATGCCATCCGCGAAAATATCGTAGACCCATGCGACGTTGTCCCAGAACATGGTGCTCCTCCTATGCCGTGATGAACGGCAGCCCAGGCAGTTTGCCTGCGTCCATGATGCTTATCAGCATGTCCGCAAAGCCTTTCGGGTCGCGAATCTGGTATTGTATGTGGTTGAAGTCCGCAAAAATCGGGAAATTCGCCGCCGGATACGCCTGCATGACCGCCGAACGGTACTTCATGTGCTCCTCGATGCTGCCGAACTCGAAGAAAGCGCGTCTGCCCAATCATTTCAGGTACTTTCCGCATTCCTTCTCCAACGCGCGCCAGACGGGATAATCCGCGCCGTTTGCATCAAAAAATTGCTTCAAGTCCCGGTTGAGCGCACTCATTTCATCCGTGGCGCGCATCGCGTGGTCGGATGCGCAGACTTTGCCGAGGCTCGTCGCCGCCATCAGCTTGAAGAAGCGCAGGCACGCCTTGTGGTACTTGTCGCTCTCGAACGCCTTGTCGGCATCCGGCAGAATCTCGTGCCCGGCGTCGCGGATGGCGCGGTACGCTTCGATGTTTGCGTCCACCATCTTGCGCAGGTACGCCGTATTCCCCTTGAGCTTCTTCAAGTTGCCGTCTGTTTTGTAGCACGCAAACGCCGCCGGGGTGACGAACGCGGCATGACAGAGCAGATAATCGCCCATGTTCGGCTGATAGACGACCTTGTACCTCGTTCCGGCGAAAATCTCGTCAATCAGCGCCTTGTTGGACGGCGATGTGCGCAGCTGACCAATCGTGATTTTCTTCAGGTCAATCGACACGACGCGGCTGCTTTCCCGATGCCCGGCGGACAGGGAAAACGCGAACATGACGTTTTTCTCCGGCAGCTGTGCCACCAGCGCATCCGTGCGCAGGTTATTGCCGACGAACACGATGTTCTCCGCCCTGCTCTTCCGCAAAGGTTCAAGGAGGTTTTCCAGCTGGGTGTAGCGCACGACGACGAAAATAACGTCATACGGACTATCCGGCGAAAGCTCCGTCACCACCGGGATGTGCGTCACCGACGGAAACGGCAGCAGCTGATTCTTGATGCGCAGCCCGTTCTGCTTGATTTCCTCCGCCCATTTGCCGCGCGCCAGCAGGGTCACGTCTTTCCCCGCGCGGCAGAGATTGCGTGCCAGATTACAGCCGAGAACACCCGCACCGAAAACGAGGATTTTCATGGTTGCTTTGTCCTTTCCATTATTTTCGTGCCGTCACGCACAGCCAGCCTTTGCCGTTCTTGTGCGTCTCCACTTGGCGGAAACCCACCTGTTCCAGCATGGTTTTGAGCTGTGTGTCTTTGTAAATCGTCATGCCGGGAATCTTCTCCGTCCACTTCTCGTCCTGCGCATGATCGCCATCGGACTCGTTGCAGAGGAAGAACGTCCCGCCGGGCTTCAGCACGCGCCCAACTTCACGGAAGCACGCGGGCAAGTCGCCCCAGAAATACACCGTCTCGAATGCTGTTGCCACGTCAAACTGCGCGTCATCAAACGGCAATGCCTGCACGCTTGCCTGCAGCACTTCGCAGCGGCCAGCGCTTACGGCGGTTTGGTTGAGCTTTCGCGACTTCTCTACGCTGACGGGAGAATAGTCGATACCGCACACTTTTCCCGTCGGGCACTTTTTCAGCATCAGACGCAGATTCGCGCCGCCGCCGCACCCACAGTCCAGCACATCCGCATTCTCCGCCAGCGGCAGGAAGCGAAGCCCCCAGTCCGCAAGCGCCCGATGCCCGATGTTCATCATGACGACCATGAGGCGGCCGCCGAAGCCTGTCGGCTTGCGGGTGTTCTCGAAAAACGCCATATGGATTCCTCCTTATTTCACCAGCGACACAATCAGTCCCATGTCAGCGACCGCCCAGATTGCGCCGAGCGTCAGCAGCGCCGTAAAGCTGACGGCTTCCAGCGCGACAATCGACCAGACCATGATTGCATCCCCTTTATTTTTGCAGCACGACGATGCGGTTTGAGATATTGCGCACCAGAGGAATCTTGTCCAGCACCTTGTAAATCGGCAGGAACTCCGCCATGCCTTCGGTCAGGCTGTGCTCTTCCACCAGCTGGAAGCCCGGCAGCAGCGCCGCCAGTGCCTGCCCATCGCGAACGCCCCATGTGAACTTCGCGTGGCTGCCCTCAACTGATTTTTCCTTGAAGTTGCGCACGACCAGCGGGTTCATCACTTCCACCAGCACGGTGACGCGCGGAAAGCGCCGAGCGATTACGTCGAAAATGCGCTGCACGTCCGCTTCGCTCAGGTACATCGTCAGACCCTCGATGATGACCAGCGCGTCGCCTGATTCGAGAATCATACCGCCCCAGTCGTCCATCGCAGACATGGCGATTTGCGAGATTTTTCCGTTTTCCGGCAGCAGCTTTTCACGCACGGCGATGGTCTCCGGCAAATCGAGGTTATACCAGTGCTGATAGCCCTGCATCCGATAGCAGCGCGTATCCAGCCCGCAGGCGATATTGACCGCCACCGCGCCCGGATGTGCCGACAGATAGGTCTTTACGAGCTTATCCAGCACGATGGTGCGGGCAATGACGCCGTTGGACATGGCACTGTCCTTATCCGCCAAGGAGAAATCGTAGTCGAGCCGGCGGATGATTTCGACGGCTTTCTCGTCGCGAACTGCCCCGCGGTTTTGGGTTTCCTTCGCGCGGGCGTAGACGGTTTGCAGCATGGTTTCCGGAACCCCGGAAAGGGTGACTTTGCTGCTGGTTTCACGCATTCTTCCTGCATCTCCTGTCCCTATCAATCCGCCTTGCGGCAGATAAACCACGCAATGCTCTTCAAGCTGCCGACGTCCACCTGCGCGTACATGCCCTGCAAACGCTTCCGCAGGCTGACCACTGTCTCGTAGGGCGGCGTGAAGAACTTCGTCGGCTCGTAAACGTGGCGAATCATCCAGTCCGTGCGCTTGTGTTCGCCTGATACATAGAAGCAGCCGCAGAATGTTCCGCCGGGTTTCAGCACGCGGAATGTCTCGCGGTACGCCGCTTCCTTGTCCGGGAACGCATGGAAGCCGTTGAGCGACAGCACCAAATCAAATTCGCCGTCTGCAAACGGCAGCGCGCCGACATCCCCCTGCTGGAACTTTACGTTCGTCAGGTGCAGCTTTTCCGCCTTTTCCTTTGCCTGACCCATCATGTCCGGCGAGTAGTCCAGACACGTCACGTCTGCTTTCGGCAGCGTCTGGTAGACCGGCATGGTCAGGATGCCCGTACCGACGGGAACTTCCAGCATCTTGCCCGCGAAATCCTCCGGGATGCCGGACAGCGCCTTGGACAGGTAGTCCTCGCACTCCTGCCGATTCATTGCCCACACCATGCGGCAGACCGCCTTGCCGGAGAAGGTCGAACAGGTAATCATGCCGTCGTAAAAATTGTTCGATCCGGTCAGATGATACGCCCCGCGGATGGCGTTTTTCCGCTGCTCACTTTCCATACGCTGCACTCCTCTAATTTTCGTTAGTTTTCGCTAACATCAGGTGCTGAAAAAACTGCCTTTCGGCAGCAGCATGGGGGGATTCCTCCCCATCGGTTTGTTATGACAAACTAATTCTATCACGTTTTGGGGCATAAATCAATCCGGTCTTTTCCCGAAACAGAGAAAATACGAAAAAGGGATGCCCACTTTTGCAGCGGGTATCCCTTTCACGATTGCATCCATACAGCGGTTTGCCATTCGGACTATCCTATTTTGGGATTCATTATGCGGCACGTTTTCGTCTGGGAATCGTATTATTTCAGGAAGAAGCGAATCAGCGTTTCTTTCTTCTTGCTGTACGGCGTGTAGCGCATCGGCAAATCCAGCCACAGCGCCTTTTTGACGATGCTCTTGTCATGCGTGAAGCAGCGGAAGCTGTCACGCCCGTGGTAGCCGCCCATGCCGCTGTGTCCAACGCCGCCGAAGGGCATCCGGCTCGTCGCCAAGTGGATGATGGTGTCATTGATGCACCCGCCGCCGAAAGGCAGCGTGTCCAGCACGCGGCGCTGCACGGCACGGTCTTTCGTGAACAGGTAGCACGCCAGCGGATGCGGCCGTGCGGCGGCGAAGGCAATTGCTTCGTCGATGCTGCTGACGGGCAGAATTGGCAGAATCGGGCCGAAAATTTCCTCCTGCATGACTGGGCTGTCCGGCGAAACATTGCGGAGGATGGTCGGCGCAATGCGCAGGGCGGCGGGGTCGATACTGCCGCCGTAGACGATTTGCCCCGATGCCATCAGCCCGGTCAGGCGGTCGAAGTGCTTCTGGTTGACGATGTGGACGTACTCTGCGCTGTGCAGCGGGTCAGGGCAGAGCTGGTCGAACTGCTTTTGCAGCGCCGCAACGAAAGCGTCCTCGACTTCGCGCGCCACCAGCACATAATCCGGCGCGACGCATGTCTGCCCGGCGTTGAGCAGCTTGCCGAACGCAATCCGCCGCGCGGCGAGCGTCAGGTCAGCATCTTTCGCGACAATCACCGGGCTTTTGCCGCCCAGTTCCAGCGTTGCGGGGGTCAAATGCTCCGCTGCGCGGCGAAGCACCTCCTGCCCGACGTGACTGCTTCCGGTGAAGAAAATCTTGTCGAACGGCTGGTCAAGCAGCGCTTGATTCTCCATGCGCCCACCCTCGACAATGGCAACTTCATCCAGCGGGAAGCATTCGGCGCAGATTTGCCGGATGATGGCGGAAGTCGCGGGCGCATCCTTCGACGGCTTCAGGATGCAGCAGTTGCCGCCCGCCAGCGCGCCAAGCAGCGGTTCGATGGTCAGCAGAAATGGGTAATTCCACGGGGACATGATGAGCACGACGCCCATCGGGTCGTGGCGGATGAAACTGCGCGCCGGGAACTGCGCCAGCGGCGTGAGAACGTGCGTATCGCGGCAGTAGCGGCGCGTCCGGCGGAGCAGGTAGCCCAACTCCGACAGCACCATGCCGATTTCACACATGTACGCTTCCGTCCTGCACTTGCCGAGGTCGCTTTGCAGGGCAGCTTCGATATCCCGATCATGCGCCTGAATTGCGCGGCGCAGGCGGCGAAGCTGGTCAAGCCGATGCGGCACGGGGCGCGTTATGCCGGACGCAAAGCAGGCTTTCTGCGCGGCGAACAGCGCGGCAATATCCGCGTGGGGCGCATCGGGCGTCATGATGGCGCGGAGGATGTCCTCCAAGGCGAAGCGGGTCAGCAGCGTGTCCTGCGCGGCA
>FR899835.1:8572-9910 GCA_000437595.1 Faecalibacterium sp. CAG:74
CTTCACCAGCTCGTCCTCCGCGGCAATCCGCGCGACGGCGGGAATATCCCGATGATACAGCGTCGGGAGGGTCAAGCCATACCCCGCATGGAACACGAGGTCGCGCACCCATGCCGCCAGCGCAGCCGCGCCGTCCGCGTCCGCGGCGCACAGCCCCGCGCCGATTGCCATGTCGGACAACGCCTTTCGCCGCGCACCTTCGGACTGCGCAATCATCGGCGCAAGCAGCAGCGGGAGCGTCTCGTCCGGCGAAAGCTGCTTTACTGTGGACAGGGCATTCAGTAGTGCGAGCAGCACCGCGTCATGCGACACGGCGAAGGCTTCCGCGGCATTCAGCGACGCGGTGTACAGCGCGCGGCGGCTCGCCAAATCGGAGGAGAAGCGTTCGCTTTCCGGCACGGCAGCATCGTCGCTGACGGCAATCAGCTGTCCGGTCAGCGAACGAAGGGCGTTTTCTGCCTTTTGACGCTCTTCGCGCGGCAGAAGGCGGCTCATGCCCGCGCAGATGGCGTGCGCAATTGTCCAAATCCCTGTGCGGAGCAGCGATTCGCGCGATTGAAGCGCCAGCATCGCGTCATCCATCAGCACATAGCGGCTGGTATGCGCCCGAAGCGAAAAGCGGCGTGATTTTCCGCGCACCGGGTCGAACACGTCACCTGTTTCTGCGAATACGGCGGGAGCATCCGCCGCCGCGGGGAGGGGGGTGCGAATACGGCGGATGCATCCGCCGCTGCGGGCAGGAGGATCAGCGGAATCGCGCGCCACTGCTCGAATGTTTCCGCATGTCCTTTTGTGTGCAGACGCGCCAGCAGCGCCTGTCCCAGCGCCATTGCATCATTGCCGCCGACGGCAAGAATTGCCTGCGCCTGTTTGTCGGTGAAGGCCTGCAGGGCAGTATCAACGTCCGTGCGGGTCAGCGCGCCGTCCTTGCTGTCCGACAGTGACACGGCGGCGTGGACTGCGTACATGATTTGGCTGTCCTCCAGCACGGGGAGCAGGAGCGATTCGCAATCGACGGCATGGGCATCGCCGATGACGAGAACGCAGCCGATTTGTCGGCTGCGCAGGAGTTCCGGCAGCGCTGCTATGCTGTCCAGCCGGGAAGGGAATACGGGATGCGCAGGGAGCGGAAGCTGTTTCATGGGCATGTCCTCCGGTGGGGTTGATATGAGTTTTGACCAATGCAATTAGTGGATTCGGTAAAGAAAATAGCGTGCTTTGCTTGTGACAGCGATTACATCATCTGCACCAGCAGCATATACACAATCGTGCCGCCGGCAATGCCAATCAGGCTCGACCAGTGCTGCTTCTCCTTCAAAAGGTTGTCCACGAAGATGA
>FR899835.1:9962-10858 GCA_000437595.1 Faecalibacterium sp. CAG:74
CGGTCATGACGAAATCAAGTCCCTTGGTGTCGAACGGAAAAAGTCCGCCGAGCAGACCGCCCAGCGCCGCACCCGCAACCCAGTAGCACCAGTCCAGCACCGTTACCCACAGGTAGAACCAGCCGCGGTCAACCTCCGGCGGCACATCAGCGGAGCAGGTGATGGAGAAGGTTTCGTCGCACAGGCCAAAGATGAGCAGCGGCTTCTTCCAGCCAGCCCCGGCATACTTGCCCAGCAGAGACAGCCCATAGAACAGGTGGCGCGCCTGAATCAGCAGTGCCATCAGAAACGTCTCCAGCGGTGCGAAGGCTGAAAGCAGCATTGACACGGTGACATATTCCAGCGAACCGCCGAAAATTGTCATCGCCATGCACATCGGGTAGAGGAACGAAAAGCCCTTGGTGCGCATCAGCAGACCATACGCGAAGCCAAGGAAGAGAAAGCCCGCCAGAATCGGCAGTGTGTGGGGAAAAGCCGCCCGAAACGCGCGCTTGACCGTGCCGCACGGCGTCTTGGGTATTTTTGCCGATGATTCGTCTGGATATGCAGGCGCATCGGAAGAAACAGGCTGCATGGGAAATGACCTCCCCGTAAAATATAGAGCACTGGTGGGAATTATACAACGGAAATCCGCCGCGGTCAAGCAGGGTTGCAATTCGCGCAAGGTGATGGTATACTAAGAAACAGCAAAAAGCGACAGCAAGCGCACAACGCGCGGAAGGAGCAATACCATGGCGGAGCAGGAGCAGACGGTAGACCAGCAGCAGGAAAAGGCGCGCGAAAAGGCGGAGGATGACCGCTATCAGCGGGCGGAACAGCAGCAGGCGGCGTATGATGATGAGTACGAAAGCCGCCGTGAAACGCTGTCCGCGCTGGCGCTGTTTCAGCAGGATTCG
>FR899835.1:10920-13795 GCA_000437595.1 Faecalibacterium sp. CAG:74
CAGCCGACAGAATCGCCGGGATTATTATCAGAAGCTGCTTTCCCGGCTGTATATTGAGCTGCGCGACTTGGGGGCGTCCATGCTGCTGGATCAGCTGGATGCACAGCTGACGCAGAAGCATCAGGGCAAATGCGCCATGCTGGTGTACAGCGCGGTGACGCAGTGCTATCAGATGCTGGTACTGGATGCGCCGATGGCGGATGCCGCGAACGCTGTGCCGGATGTGTTCACTGCCGAGCGTGAGCCGATGACGTGGGAGCTGCTGGCGTCTTATTCGGCAGACCCGGAACTGCCTGTGCGCGCATCGTTTACAACCCGCGTGCGTGTGCTGCGGTCGGTCAGCCGCCTGCTTTATCAGGCGCGCCGGGACGGGCGGAGCGCCGCGCCGGAGGAAGATGCGCTTCGTGCGCGCCTGCAGGAGTATCAGCTGATGGCGAAGATGCAGGATGAATCGCTGGAGAACGCCGCCCGGCAGGTGGAGGAAGCGAATAGGAAGGCAGAGGAAGCCCGTACCGGCAGGGCAGAGGAAGAAATCAAGCCGATAAAGGAAAAGCTGCTGGCGGAATTTGAAGAAAAACTGAAGGCGCAGGAAGCCCAGTTTGCACAGGCAGGGCGCGCCAAATTCCAAGAGGCGTTTGGACAGCAGCAGAAGGCGGTTCGCGAGCGGATGGAGGATGAAGCGCGCTGGGCGGCGCAGCTGTTTGACGACGCGGGGATGCAGTACGACAAACTGCGGCAGGATTTCGCGCGGATGCAGGAGGAGCAGAACGCCCGGATGCAACAGTGGCAGACGGCGATTTATCAGGCGGATACGCGGATGCTGGGGCAGTGCTACGTCGGCATGGCGACGAAACTCGGCGACGCGGTGGATCAGGCGATTGCCAAGCTGATGAAGCCGGAAATGAGCGCCGAGGAAGCCAAGCCCCTGTTGGAACTGCGCGCGGTAATGCTCAGTCAGCTGACCCGGCTGGAATACGCCATGAAACGCTTGGGGCTGGTGGTCATCCGCCCGCAGCGCGGCGATACCTTCCAAAACGACGTGCATACGCTGACGACAACGTCCTCCGAGACAATCAATGTGCCGGAGTTCGCGAAAATCGACCAGTGCATTACCCCCGGCGTGCTGGCGGAGCGCGCAGATTTGCGCTTCCGCGAGGTGATTGTGCCGGCGGTGGTTACATTGATGGTGGACTGAGAAAAGCCCTTTTGCGCGGGATGAAAAACCATCGGAAAATCGTTGAATCAGTGCAGGCGGGGAGGTCTGCGCAATATCTCATAATATCTCATAGAGGTGAATCCCCTGATGAAAAAGGGTGTATTTCTGGCGCTGCTGCTCATGCTGCTGGCGGCTTTTCCGGCGCTGGCGGAAGATGTGTACTATGCGGATGCGTCGCAGGGCGGCAGTGTGACGAGCGACAAGGGGTATCTGTCCGTGTCATGTCCGCTGGATACGGACAGCCGCGTTACAATGACCATCCGCGACGAGTGGGGATCAACGGTCTATCAGCGCGATTACGGCGTGTGCAGCGGAATGTTTGCGTCAGAGGAAGTGTATCTGCCGCAGATTGGCGCACAGACGACGTATCGCGTCACCCTGTCCACGGACAGCGGTGAAAACAGCTTCACGGTCATTCGCGTTGCACCAAGATTGACGGATTCCAACGTCACCACGGCGGGACTGCCGCTGTCGGATATTAGCGGCGTTTCGTCGCCTAAAAAGGCGATTTTACTGGATTTGAGCGCGCTGAATAATCAACTGCCGATGGTCGTGCCGATGGTCTCCGGCGATGTGCAGCTTGGCTGCGTAACGTTCACGGTGCGCAACGGTCAATTGAGCGTATCGGCGGAATTGACGGTGGATGGCACGATTGACCGCGCGGCGGTGTATGTGGCGAAATCCGCCCTCTCCGCGCAGACGTTGGGTACGCGCCGCTTTGACGGCAAGAAGGTCGGGCTGAACAAGAAAGTCAATGTCGATGGGCTGGGTTATGCTGCCGTGCTGGTGCAGATGACGGTTTCCTACGATCAGGACACCGCGACGCCGCTGATGCCGGATGAGGACTTCGTGCAGGAACAGACGGAGCTGTGGGACGCGATGCAGGAAGAAACGGTCAACGAGGCGGTCGGCTGACTAACTTTTCCACGGATAAACACGCGGGCATAGCATGAAAGCGCGCCCAACTGAATCGCGAAAAGGGTGTCGAGAGGGTCGAAGACCCTTCGCAGGTGCAGGGCAGCGCCCTGCTGGGGTCAAGGGGCAACGCCCCTTGCGCTTCCCCGAAGGTAAGGAGAATACGAATGGAATTGACTGTGCTGGGGATGAATGGACCGTTTCCAGCGGCGAATGGCGCAACGTCGGGATATTTGATGCGCGGGGAAAAGACGCGCGTGGCGATGGATATGGGCAGCGGCACGCTTGGAAGGCTGACGGCGCTGATGCCGCCGGAGAAGCTGGATGCGCTGCTGCTCTCGCACTGGCACTTCGATCATTGCAGCGACGTGCTGCCGCTCTTGTTCCGCTTGCAGGCGTGCGCGGCAAAACCGCTGGATGTCTACGCGCCGGTGGATGAATCGTCGATGGTGCGCAAGGTGGTGCAGCAAAGCGGTGCTTTCTGCCTGCATGACGTGCAAAAGGACGACAAGGTGCAGATTGGCGAATTTTCCGTGCGCGTTTTTGCCGCGCGTCACCCTGTGCCGGGGGTTATGTACCGCGTGACGGACGGCGAAAAGACGCTGTGCTACACCGGCGACACCAATACCGTGGAGGGGCTGACGGACTTCGCGCAGGACGCGGATCTGCTGCTGGCGGATGGGCTGTTCCCGACGGCAATGTGGCAGGAGGGGCTGCCCCAACTGTCCCCGGCGCCGACGGCGG
>FR899835.1:13801-16614 GCA_000437595.1 Faecalibacterium sp. CAG:74
TGCCTGCCACATCTGTCCGCGGCGCAGACGGCGGAACTGGCGCGCGATGCTCGCGTGAAGAAGCTCGTTATCACCCACCTGAACCCGAACATCGACCCGGAAACGCTGCTCAAACAGGCGCGGGCGATTCGCGCGGACGCGGAGCTGGCGCATATCGGCGCAACGTATCGTGTCTGACGCGCGAACACGGCACGCATTGCTGCAAACCGCTCTTCTGCCCTGCGCGGCGCTGCTGATGATGGCGGGCATCGCCCTCGGCTTCCAAGCGCCGACGAGTGCAATGCCGATGCTCTGCGTGTCGGCGGCGCTGGCGGGATTGCTTCTGCTGGGACGGCGGAGAACACGCGCGGCGGGCTGTCTGCTGCTGACGTTCCTGCTTGGCGCGGCGCTGGGCATCCGCACGGCGAATCCGACGCTTCCGCCGGAAGGAGACGCGCAGGTGACGGGCGTTGTCGCGGGCGAGGTGGACTTCCGCGCGGAGAAGGGGCAGGTACGCGTTATCCTGCGGGACGTGACGCTGAACGGCGAGCGCATTGCATCCGGCGCATACTGGACGTTCTACCTTAAGGCGGATGAGAAAATCCCGGATTGCCTGATGCCGGGGGCAAGAATCAGCATGACCGCCGAAGTCTATCATCCGCAGGGACAGCGGAATCCGCATGGGTACGACTTCCGGCAGGCTCTGCGGCAGAAGAATATCCTGATAGGCCTGTATGGTGCGGCGAAACTGCAAGCGCTGCCGGACGGGCTTTCTCTTTATGGGCTGGCGGCACGGTTCAATCACCGCATGGCACAGACATTGAGAGACGTTTGCGGCGAGAAAACTGGACAGCTGGCGAGTGCGGTGCTGCTGGGAATGCGCGGCGAAGTGCCGGACGAGGAACAGGAACAGTTCCGGCGGCTCGGCATTGCGCATATTCTGTCTGTTTCGGGCTTCCATGTGGGCGTGCTGGTTGCCTTGCTGGCGCTGCTGATGATGCCGGTGAAACATCGGCGGCTTCGGATGGCGCTGACATTGCCGATGCTGCTGGCGTATGCGTTCCTGACAGGCGGAAATGCGCCCGCCGTCCGCGCCGTGCTGCTCTGGGCAATCGTCTGCTGGGGAAGAATTCGCCACAAGCGGGTGCTGATGCCGCATGTGCTGTGCGCATCGGCAATGATTCAGCTGATGTTTGCGCCCGCACAGCTGTTCAGCGCGTCGTTCCAAATGACGTACGGCGTGATGGCGGCGATTTGCGGGATAACGGCGCAGACCGCCCCGAACGCACAGAAAAAGCGCGGCTGGAAGGGGAAGATACTGTCCCTGCTGTCCGTCTCCGCGGCGGCGCAGTTCGGCGTGCTGCTGCCGGAGCTGTACTGGTTCGGGCGCGTGCCGCTGCTGGGCATTGCGGTGAATGTGCTGCTGGTGGCGGGGATGAACGTGCTGCTCCTGCTGGATTGGGTGACGCTGCTGCTGACGCCGATTCCGTGGCTGGCGGCGCTTCCGGGGGCGGCGACGCGCGCAGTCAGCGAGGGATTTCTGCATCTGGTGAACGCGCTGGGGCGGTTCGCGCCGACGCTGTGGACACGTCAGCCGGATGCGTGGGTGGTACTCGGCTGGCTGCTGGTGTTTGCGGCGCTGCTGCCGTTCGGGAAGAGCCGGAACCGCTGGCAGAACCGCAAAAAGCGGCTGCCGATGCTTGCGGCAGGGGCGGGGCTGATGGCGACGATTTTGCTGCCCGCGCCGTTTTCCGGGACGGAATATATGACGATTTTGCTGCCCGCGCCGTTTTCCGGGACGGAATATATGCAGCTTGACATGGGCGACGCTGATGCCGCTGTGCTGCGGCAGGAGAAACATGTGCTGGTCGTGGATGCGGGCGAATACGGCGGCGATTTGGCATCATACCTGCGCGCGGAGCGTCTGCCGGTGGATTTGCTCGTGCTGACGCATTTGCACAGCGACCACGCGGGCGGCGTGCGGGAACTGCTGGATGAGGGCATACCAATTCGCCGGTGCGTGATGCCGTCCGGCGCACTGGAGGCGGATTTCGACGAAGAGGTACTCCCGCTGCTGGCGCGGATGGAGGAAAACGGCACGGTCATCGAAACCGTCTGCCGCGGCGACATCCTCCAGTGGGCGGAAGGCAAGCTGACGGTGCTCTTTCCGCCGGAAGGATTTTCAGCGTCGAACGCCAATGACGGCTCGATGGCGCTGCTGGTGGAGGCGGAGGGCGTGAAGCTGCTGTTGACAGGCGATTTGAGCGCGCGGTACGGGCAGTACGCCGCCGTATCCGCCGACGTGGTGAAAGCGGCGCATCACGGGTCAAAGAACGGCACGACGCAGGCTTTTCTGGACGAAAGCGCGCCGACTGCCGTGCTGGTGTCCACCAAGCGAGAGAATGCGGCGGACTATCTGCGCGGCATCACCGATGCGGATGTGTACAGTACGCTGGAAAGCGGAGCCATCATCATCCGTATGGCGGACAGCTGCTTTACCATCGAAGAATTTGAGGGAATGCAATGAATCACAATGAATTTGTGCAGGCGCTGAAGGCCGGGAAGGTCAGCGGCGCGTACCTGTTTGAGGGCGTGGAGGAGAACATCAAGAGCGTAACGCTGGCCGCGCTGCGCAAGGCGGTGCTGGCGGACGGACTGGCGGAGCTGAACGAGAGCGTTATGGAGAATCCGTCGGCAGGGGAGATTATTGCGGCGTGTGAAACGCTGCCGTTCGCGTCGGACAAGCGGCTGGTTGTTGTGCGGGAACTGAATGGCACGACCGGGCGGAGCGAGGCGGAAGAGCGGCTCGCCACCTCTATTCCCGGAAGGCCCGG
>FR899835.1:16619-21795 GCA_000437595.1 Faecalibacterium sp. CAG:74
GGCGGCTCGTCAGCTACATCCCGAAAGTGCCGGATTCGTGCGTGCTGGTCATTTATGTGCGCGGCAAGGCGGACGGACGCAAGAAGCTCTATTCGGCGGTGAAGAAAAAGGGCGGCATCGTATCGTTCGAGCCGCTGGGGGATGCGGAGCTGAACGGGTGGATTGTCCGCGTGTTCCAGCAGAACGGGAAGAAGTGCGCACCGGACGTGGCGAGCCTTTTGTCCTTCACGGTCGGCAATGACACGGCGCTGCTGCGCGCGGAAATCGAGAAGCTGACGGCGCTGGCGGGCGACCGCGACACCATCACGGAGAATGACGTGCACGCCGTGGCGACGCGCTCCATCGAATGCACGGTGTTCGAGATGGTGGACGCCGTCGTCGCGGGGCAGCGCGCGCGGGCGCTGATGCTCCTGCGCGATATGCTGACCGCCGGGCAGGAGCGGCTGGGCATTCTGGCAATGCTGCTGCGGCAGTACCGGCTGATGCAGCATGTGAAAATCATGCAGTACGAGAAACTGAGCCGGCAGGAGCTGGTGAAGAATCTTGGCATTGCGCCGTTCGCGGCGGAGCGCACGATGCGGCAGGCGCAGGGCTATACCGGTGCGCAGGTGCGGCGCGGCGTGGAAATCTGCCTTGACACGGAATACAAGGTGAAGGCAGGGCAGTACAACGAGGACGGCGCACTGGAAACGGCGGTGCTGGCGCTCTTGGGGCTGCGGGGGTAAGCGTGGAAAATCGAGTGGTGGACGAGGAGATTGCGCTGATTCCGTATTATCCAAACCCAGAAGCGGCGCTGCCGTGGTATCGGGATTGCGATGTCTGAAAGTGGGTGGACAACATTGACAAACTGTGTTCGCTGGAGTGGCTGAACGCGATGTATACCTGCCTGAACACGCACGGCGCGTGACGGCAAACATCTACGATTTCAACACACAGAGTAGAAAGATGTTCCTGTCGCTGGGCTTTCAGCAGACTGGGAAAGAATGGTATGTGCTGGATCTGTGACAAGGAAACCCGCTGACGATCATGTTCAGCGGGCGTTTTTGTATTTCTCCTGTTTTTCCCTGCAAAAGGGGTTGCAATTCGGGCGGAAAGCGCGTATGATATGCACATGGAACGAAATTCACCCGGTGGGCGATAAATGACCCACTTAATGATGCAGGAGGCGAAACGCAATGGAGCGTGTGTATAATTTTTCCCCCGGTCCGTCGATGCTGGCACAGCCGGTGCTGGAGAAGGCGCAGAAGGATTTGATGGTTTACGGAAACACGGGCATGTCTGTGATGGAGATGTCCCACCGCAGCAAGATGTATACCGATATCTTCGACAAGACGGTCGCGGACTTGCGCACACTGATGCACATCGGGGATGATTACGAGGTGCTGCTGCTGCAAGGCGGCGCGACGCTGCAATTTTCCGCGATTCCCCTGAACCTGATGGTCAAAGGCAAGGCGGATTATGTCGATTCAGGCAATTTCGCGCACCTTGCCGCAGAAGAAGCAAAGCGCTACGGCGAAGTCAATATCGCCGCGACCAGCCGCGAAGACAACTACACCTACGTTCCCGACATGGCGGCGGCGAAGTTCGATCCCGACGCGGATTACGTTCACATCACCCAGAACAACACCATCTACGGCACGCGGTTTGTGGAACTGCCGGATGTCAAAGCGCCCCTTGTTGCCGACGCAAGCTCCATGATTCTCTCCGAACCGATGGATGTGAACCGCTACGGGGTGATTTACGCCGGGGCACAGAAGAACATCGGTCCGTCCGGGCTGTGCGTCGTGGTTGTGCGCAAGGACTTGCTCGGCCACGCGAAGCCCATCTGCCCGAAGCTGATGGACTGGAAGGTCGAAGCCGACAAGGGCAGCATGTACAACACGCCGAACACTTGGGGCATCTATCTCGCCGGGCTGACGTTCGACTGGCTGCTGTCCATCGGCGGCGTGGAGGCGATTTATCAGGTGAATCAGGAGAAGGCAAAGCTGCTGTATGACTTCCTTGATAACAGCAAGCTGTTCAAGGCGACGGCGCAGAAGAAGTATCGCAGCTTGATGAATGTGACGTTCGTGACGGGCGACGCGGAGAAGGACGCGGCGTTTGTGAAGGCGGCGGCGGCACAGGGATTGGTGAATTTGAAGGGCCATCGGACGGTGGGCGGTATGAGAGCGTCCATTTATAACGCTATGCCCATGGAAGGGGTTAAGAAGTTGGTGGAGTTCATGAAGGAATTTGAAAGGGAAAATGGTTAAGAAAGGATAAACACGCGAACAGAGTAAACAAAAACTTCCAATAAAGTTCAAGCAGCATGGAAGGGTCAGCCGAAGGAGTCCAGAGGGCGATCGGAAAGCCCTCTGGAAGTATGGCAATGTCCAGTTTGGTAGAGAGGTCAATTGCGATTGCCTGAAAGAAACATACTGCTTTTTATTGTTGCAGGGGATTTCGCGCCTGCGGGCGCGACAAGGGGGCTTTCCGATCGCCCCCTTGCCCCCTTCGGCACCGCCACGTTTGGGGCTATCCGCGGCTGAATTTGCCCGGAACAGAGAATGCCACTTCTGCGAAGGTGCATCCGCCATCATTATTGTGAGGAGAAAAATCATGTTCAAAATCAAGACGCTGAATGCGATTTCCGATGTCATCCACGAGGAATTGTCCGCGGAACAGTACGTCATCAGCCCGGAAGAACCTGTGCCAGAGGGCATTCTCGTGCGCTCGGCGGTCATGCACGACGCGCCGCTGAACCCGGAACTGCTGGGCATCGCGCGTGCCGGGGCGGGCGTCAATAATATCCCGCTGGATAAGTGCACCAAACAGGGCATCGCCGTGTTCAATACCCCCGGCGCGAACGCCAATGCCGTGGCGGAACTCGTGCTGGGCGCGCTCGTGCTGGGCAGCCGCAACGTTGCCGCGGGCATCCGGTGGGCGGATACGCTCAAAGGACAGGAGAACGTGCCGAAGCTCGTTGAGAAGGGCAAGGGACAGTTTGTCGGGCCGGAGCTGCGCGGAAAGACGCTCGGCGTGATTGGTCTGGGCGCGATTGGGCGGCTCGTCGCGAACGCCGCCAGCGCTGGATTCGGCATGAAGGTCGTCGGCTGCGACCCGTTTATTTCGGTTGAAAGCGCATGGGCATTGAGCAGCAGCGTCCGCCGCGCTGCGACGAATGAGGACGTATTCGCACAGGTGGATTACATCACCTTCCACGTCCCGCTGAATGATAAAACGCGCGGCAGCATCAACGCAGCGACGATTGCGAAGATGAAAAAGGGAGCGATTCTGCTGAACTTCTCCCGCGGCGAACTGGCGAATACCGCGGATGTGAAGGCGGCGCTGGCGTCCGGGCAGCTCGGCGGCTATGTGACCGACTTCCCGTGCGAGGAGCTGCTCGGCGTGGAGAAGGTGACGTGTATTCCGCATCTGGGCGCATCGACCCCTGAAAGCGAGGACAACTGCGCTCGGATGGCGGCGGCGGAGCTGCGCGACTATCTCGAAGTCGGCTCGATTCGCAACAGCGTCAACCTGCCGGATGTGCCGCTGGGCGCGCCCGAAGGCGTCCGCGTGCTGGTCATCCACGAGAACGTCCCGAACATGGTCGCGACGATTACGACCTGCGTTTCGGCGGAGCAGATCAACATCGACAACCTCGTCAACAAGTCCCGCAAGGACGTTGCGGTGACGGTGATGGAGCTGTCCGACCGCCCGTCGAAGATGGCGCTGAACGTCATTTCCTCGATTGCGGGCGTGATTCGCGTCAGAGTGTTTGGATAATAAGAAGAAGCCCCTGCGGCGGAAGTGCTTCCGATTGCCGCAGGGGTTATACTCTTTCCGGATTCACCTGAGCCATCTGCTTGCGCCTTTTCCGCTCTGGCGTCCGCTCATTCCACTTAGCGTAGCGCTGCTACGCTGCGTTTCATTCGCGTTAGCCAGCCGAAAAATTCACGGCGCATCTTGGCTCATTTTCATCCGGAAATAGTATTACAGTTATCCACAGAACGGGGATAACCTTGGGGATAAGTTTGTGAACAGGCTGTGCATTGACTGGGGATAACGAAGAAACTGTCTTATACCTGCTTCAGCCGCTCGTTGATTTCCCGCACGCGCCGCCGGATTTGCAAGTAGTTAATCAGCCAAATGCCGGCGTACATTGCGACGAAGCCGAAGAGATACCAGCCGGGCTGATCTGCCATCCAGCCCATTGCCCACGCAATCGGCAGGCAGACGACGCTGCACAGGAGAAAGTGCGTCAGCGTCTGCCGGAGCAGGCTCCACCGCTCCACTTCCCAAATGACGGACGCGCCCGACCAAATAGCGCCAATGAGCATGGCGGCTGCCATTTGCAGGCTGAATGCGCCGACTTCGCTGCCGACCTGTGCCAGCAGTGCAGGGGTGGCGACATGCATGTCCCCGCCGCCGATGGCGAGCGAAATGCAGATGATAATGACGACGCCGATGAAGCAGCCGACGAATGCGCCGAGCAGGGAACGCAGGAAAACTTGCTTTTTCATGGGGATGCTCCTTTCTTACAATCCGAGCGCCTGCCGAATCGTGCGGACATAGCGCCGGGAGACGTAGCTGATTTGTCCGCCCTGCAGGCTGACGCAAATGGTGCCGGTTAGTGAGAGATCAAAGGCGATCACGCGGCGGAGGTTGATGATTTCGCTGTTGCTGATACGGATGAAGTGGTGCGAATCGAGGCGTTCTTCGAGTTCCCAGAGCCGCTGGCGGAGGAGAAACTCGTCCGTTTCCGTCGCGGCGTAGACATGCCCGTTCGCCGCCCAGACACGGACGAGGGAATCCTGCTGGAGCGGAAACGCCTTGTCCTGCTGGTAGCCGATGATGGGGACGGCGGCGCGCGCGGTCAGCTGCTGAATCAGACGGGTCAATTCCGGGGTCATTTCGGCGGTTTCGATGATGAAGCGGGGCTTCCGGCGGGTGGCATCCAAGCGGATTTCAACGTCCATGTCGCGAAGGGCGTCCGATTTGAGGTCATCCATGCGGGGTCACTTCCTTTCTGATGAGGATATCATAGCGCAGGAAGCGGATTTCGGCAAGCGAAAAGCGACAGGTGGTCGGATTGGAGGGGCAGGTGGTCGGTCGCGCCCATTTGGCGCGACAATGTGCGAGTGGTCGAATGTGCAGCTTGGGGGCGCGTCTGAGGACGCGCAAAGTTACTGGCAGG
>FR899836.1:0-1995 GCA_000437595.1 Faecalibacterium sp. CAG:74
AAACAGACGAAGTCTGCGGTCGCCCCCTTGACCCCTTCGCAGTGCGCTCCCATGTTTATTGTTTTTTTCGTTGCAGGGAGGAACGAAAGGTACACTAAATTATAGTAATGATAAAAGCCAACTATGGGGGCGTGCAACCGAAGGAGTCCAGAGGGCGATCGGAAAGCCCTCTGGAACTATGCCAATGACCCGTTTAGAAAAGAAGTCAACCCTGCTTACCTGAAAATCCAGACATCAAAAAGCACCGCCCTGCCCGACCATCAACGCCGGACAAGGCGGTGCATTCATGCACCATTACAGATTGTTTACGAGGTCGTACAGGTCGCGGCGGAAGTGCTTTTCCACCTTCAGCGCGTCCACGATGGGCATGTTGAACACCTTGCCCTGCCGCACGCCGATGACCTGATTGGAAATGCCGTCGCGCAGCAGACGAACCGCGAGGTTGCCTGCCTCAAAGGCGAAGGCGCTGTCCTTGGCAACCGGCAGCGCGCCGCGCTGGGTGTAGCCGACAACCGTCGAACGTGCTTCCACCATGCCGCACATCCGCTTCATGATGGAGGCAAAACGCATGGCGCTCATGGGTTCGCCCTCGAAGCACTGCTTGCCGTGGCTGGTCAGGAAGCCGTACATGTCAAACGGCGCCATGGATTCCCAGCAGCCCTCCGCCAGCACGATGGTCGAGCGGTAGTTGCCCTTGGCAATCTGCTTATTCAGGCGGGACGCCACTTCTTCCACGCTCCACGGCACTTCCGGCACAACCACGATTTCCGAGCCCGTGGCGCAGGCGGCCTTCAGGGCGATGTCACCGCAGTGGCGGCCCATGCACTCCACCACATGCGGGCGGTCGTGGGAGCGGCTGGTGGCGCGGATGGCGCGGATGGCTTCGGTGCAGACCTGCACAGCCGTCTCGTAGCCCAGCGTCATCTCAGTGTAGGCAAGGTCGTTGTCAATCGTGCCGGGGATGCCGATGCAGGGGATGCCCAGCTCGCACAGACGCATTGCGCCCTGGAAGGAGCCGTCGCCGCCGATGACAACCAAACCGTCGATTTCCATCGCCTTCAGCGTCTGCACGGCGATTTCGCGCCACTTGGGGTCCTTGAACTCCTCGCAGCGCGCGGTGCGCAGATAAGTGCCGGGCTGGTCGGCAATATCCAGCACGGTGTCCAGATACAGCTCCTGCAGGTCATCCTTGATGCTGGTGGACTTGCGCAGCAGACCGTTGTAGCCGTGCTTGATGCCAATCAGGGGCATACCATAAGCCGCAGCACTGCGGGCAATGGACATAACGGCTGCATTCATGCCCGGCGCATCGCCGCCGGAAGTCAAGACGCCGATTTTTCTCATCATGGGAACATTCCACTCCTTTTCAGAAGGTTATGATGGCGGGCAAGCCCGGCGAATCCGGAAATTGCCCTGCGAAACGGTACGCGGAATGCGTGGCCGTATGCTTTCATCCTGCATTATACCACAATTGATAGGAAAAAGACAAGCCGTGCAAACGCTTACATCAAACGTTTTCGGACGAAATTTCACGAAAAGGCGACGAACCTTCCAGAAATAGGATTGGGAAATGTGCAACTGTCCTTGACAGACCGGATTGCCCGTGATATGATGAAAAAAACGAGGAAAGGCGGCGAGCAGGCAGAATGGGCAGGGACGAGCGGCAGCTGCGTCGGATGCGCGGCGAAGCGCTGTCCCGATTGCTGCAGGGGCTGACGTACAGCGGCTGTCTGGTGATTTTCTACGCGCTGATGGCGATTCCGAACTGGCCGCTGCGGAATCTGTCGCGCACGAGCGCAACGACGCTGGTGACATGGGTCGCCATGGGCGCGGCGATGCTGGCGGTGTTCGGACGCATGACGGTGCGGCGCGGGAAGCATCAGCAGCAGGCGGCAGGGCAGTGCATGGGCGTGCTCATCACGGACGCGGTGACGTATCTGCAATTGCAGATTATGAACGTCAATCCTAATAACCGCACGCACTTGACGCTCTTCG
>FR899836.1:2036-12041 GCA_000437595.1 Faecalibacterium sp. CAG:74
TTCGGGGCGGATTTCGCGTATCTGCTGATTGCTGCCGCGATGCAGATGGCGCTCGTGCTGCTGGCAATGTCCTTCGGTGCGCGTGTGCTGCCAAAATTACAGAAACCCGCGCGGCTGCTGCTGATTACCGAGGCGGATGCGGACGAAATTCGGCAGAAGCTGGCGAAGGAGCGCACTTTCGGGCAGCTGAATGATGTTTGCAGCTGGCAAGCGGCGGAATTGCCCGCGTTTTTGGCGCAGAACGATGCAGTGCTCATTGCATCGGATGTGCCGGATGAAAACCGGATGGCGCTGATGAAGGCGTGCTATGCGCTGAAGCGGACGGTGTTGGTCAGCCCGCGCGTGCAGGAAATCATGCTGTCCAGTGCGAATCAGGTGATACTGGATGATGCGCCGCTGCTGGAAATGCGCGCGGACGGCATGACGCTGGGGCAGAAAATCATCAAGCGTGGGGCGGATATTGTGCTGTCGGCGCTGGCACTGCTGGTGCTTAGCCCGCTGATGCTGCTGATTGCGCTCGCGATTCGCGTGGAGGACGGCGGAAACGTCATCTTCCGGCAGAAGCGGCTGACGGCGGACGGAAAGACCTTCACCATCTGCAAATTCCGCACGATGCGGCGGGGCAGCGGAGGCGCGTCCGCACGGGACGCGGATAATCGTGTGACGCATGTCGGGCGTTTCCTGCGCCGGTGGCGGCTGGATGAGCTGCCGCAGTTCTGGAACATTCTGCGCGGGGATATGTCGCTGGTCGGCCCGCGCCCGGAAATGCTGGAAAACATCACACGCTATAAGCGTGACCTGCCGGAATTCCAGTTCCGGGAGCGCATGAAGGCGGGTTTGACCGGCTATGCGCAGATTGAAGGGCGCTACAATACCTCGCCGGAGGATAAACTCGCGCTCGACCTATTCTACATCGAGGGGTTCTCTCTCTGGACGGACATGAAGCTGCTCCTGCGGACGGTGACGGTCTTTTTCCGCCCCGACGCAACGCAGGGATTTCCGCCGGAGGATTCATCATTCATTCCCAAACACGACAAAACACAGGAGGAAGAGCAATGAAAACGACGCTTTTGATTATGGCAGCAGGACTGGGCAGCCGTTACGGCGGCAACAAGCAGATTGACCACATCGGCCCGCACGGCGAAATTCTGCTGGAGTATTCCATCTATGACGCGGTGGCGGCAGGGTTCGACAAGGTGGTTTTCGTCATCAAGCGCAGCATGGCGGACACCTTCCGCGAGCTGATTGGCGACAAGATTGCCAAGAAGGTCGAGGTAGAATACGCCTATCAGGAATATGATTCCCTGCCGGATGGCTTCGTTCCGCCGGAAGGACGCACGAAGCCATATGGCACGGTTCACGCCGTGCTGGTGGCGAAAGACCTGATTCACGAGCCGTTCGCCGTCATCAACGCCGACGACTACTACGGCAAGGACGCTTTCGCGACGATGGCGAAGAGCCTGAAGGAAATGCAGGGCAAGACGAATGTCGCGTCGATGGTGGCATACCGCTTGAAGAACACCGTGTCCGAGAACGGGCATGTGACCCGCGGCGTGTGCGCGCGCGACGATAAGAATCATCTGGTGAAGGTGCAGGAGACGTACAAGATTAAGCCCTTCCCGGACGGCACGATTCGCGACGTGAACTTCCGCGAAGAGGGGGATATCCTCGATCCGGAAGCGCTGGTGTCCATGAACTTCTGGGGGCTGACCCCGTGGTTCTTTGGCGCCGCAGCGCGTGATTTCGCTGCCTTCCTCCGCGCCGATAACGGCGACCCGATGAAGAAGGAGTTCGTCCTGCCGACCGAAATTGACGCGCTGATGCACTCCGACGGTCTGACGGTGGATGTGCTGAGCACGGACGCGGTGTGGTTCGGCGTGACGTATCGCGAGGACAAGCCGTATGTCATGGGCGAACTGAAGAAGCTGCATGACGCGGGGCAGTACCCCGAATCCCTGTAATTTTACAGAAAAGCGCCGTAAGCACTTGCCTACGGCGCGTTTTTGTCGTACAATAGGGATGGGGGACAGTCTGTCCCTATCAGAAGGAAAGAGGAGAGCGATTCCCATGAAGATTTTGCTGACCGGCGGTGCCGGATTTATCGCGACGCACACCTGTGTGGAACTGATGGCAGCGGGGCACGATGTGGTTGTTGTCGATAATTATGTGAATTCTCAGCCCGAAGCGCTGCGCCGCGTGGAGGAAATCGCGGGCCGCCCGGTGAAGGCGTATGAAGCCGATGTATGCGATCGCGCCGCAATGGACAAGATTTTCAGTGAGAACCGCTTTGATGCCGTGATTCACTTCGCGGGGCTCAAGGCCGTGGGCGAATCTGTCCACAAGCCGCTGGAATACTACCGCAACAACCTTGACTCCACCCTGACGCTGTGCGAAACCATGCGCCGCCATGGCTGCAAGCGCATTGTGTTCTCGTCCTCTGCGACGGTCTACGGCGTGCCGGACGAAGTGCCGCTGCGGGAGGATATGTTCTGCAAGGGCTGCACGAATCCCTACGGCTGGACGAAGTACATGATTGAGAAAATCCTGCAGGGCATTGTAACCGCTGATCCGGAATGGTCGGTGGTGCTGCTGCGCTACTTTAACCCCATCGGCGCGCACGAATCCGGACGTATGGGCGAAAATCCCAACGGCATTCCGAACAACCTGATGCCCTACATCACCAAGGTCGCCGCTGGACAGCTCGATCACTTGACCGTGTTCGGCAATGATTACAACACGCCGGACGGCACGGGTGTGCGCGATTACATCCACGTCGTCGATTTGGCGAAGGGACATGTCGCCGCGTGTGACTATGCCGCGAAGCACAACGGCTGCGAAATTATCAACCTTGGTACGGGCGTGGGCTACTCGGTGCTGGATATTGTGAACACGTTCAGCCGCGTGAACCAGGTTCCCGTGCCATATGTGATTGGCCCGCGCCGCGACGGCGATGTGGATGCCTGCTATGCCGACCCGACGAAGGCGAAGGAGCTGCTCGGATGGACGGCAACCAAGACGCTGGAAGACATGTGCCGCGACTCGTGGCGCTGGCAGAAAGCAAACCCGAACGGCTATCAGGACAAATGAGCAATGGGGCGCGGCAGTTCCCGGAGACAGGGGACTTCGCGCCCTTTTGCGCGAATGCGGAATGCGGAATAAAGCGGAGCGCGCCCTTGCTTTCCCAATAAACACGCGGGCATAGCATGAAAGCGCATACAACGCAATCGCGAGAAAGGGAGTCCAGAGGGTCGAAAACCCTTTGGCAGGGTCAATGGGCAGCGCCCCTTGGGTTCCCCCATAAACACGCGGAAGTTGTATGAAGAAGTCACCAACTGAATCGCGCGAAAGGGTCAAGGGACGAAGTCCCTTGCGGAGTCCAGAGGCAGAGCCTCTGGTAGGAGTGCAGAGGGCGAAGCCCTTTGCAAGGAGAGTGGTTATGAAAAGAAAGGTGTTCCTGTTTGGAGGAAGCGGCGGACGGATGCTCGAAGCGCTGCTGTTTATGGCGTTCGCGGGCATTACGCCGGAGGAAACGCTGGATTTGGTGCTGTGCGACCCTGATGGCGACGGGATGCACGGCGCTGTTCAGCTGCGTCAGGAATTGGCGGATTATCAGCGCATCTGGGCGTCCCGGACGTATATCGGCACGGAGAACCCTGCCTTCCAGACCGAAATCAACCTCCGCACATGGTGCGATCCGCTGCCCATGAACGCGAAAACGCTTGCGGACTGGACGCAGGACGAAAAGCAGGATGCCCTGCTCTGTCAGGCGCTTTTTCCGGCGGATACCGCGTCTCTTGACCTCAGGCAGGGCTTCCATGACCACCCCGAACTCGCGCGCGTGGCGTTCGCGGCGATGCTCAGCGAATGCGAAAACGACCCCGATGATGCCATGCATCGCACGCTTGATGAGATTCAGTCTGCCTTGAATGCGGGCGAGGAAGTCCGCGCTGTGCTGGCCGGTTCGCTCTGCGGCGGCACGGGCGCGGCAGGCATTGAGAGCGTCGCCGCTCTCCTCCAAAATCGCTTCGGGCAGAACGACAACTTCCGCATGGGCGCGGTGCTGATGCTTCCTTGTGCCGACGGGGAATCGCCCGCGCGCGCACAGGCGGCGTTGGAGAGAATCAGCATAGAAAACGCCCTCCAAACCGTCTGCCTGATTGGACTGCCGCAGAGTGCGCAGGCCTCCGGCGGCAACGATTTGCCCCGCCTGACCGACTGGCTTGGCGCGTACTGCATGGATGTGCTGCTGCACCGCCCGACGTGGCTGACGGGTACGTTCACAGTGCAGACCGCAGACGGCGCGGCAAACTGGATGCTCTTCGGCAAGGGGGATGAACGCTATCGCATGGCGTTTGGCGGATTGCTCAAAGGCGCGCTGCTCTGGCAGCGGAAGATTCTCCCGACGCTGGAAAAACGGCTTGCGAAGGGCAATGCGCTCAAAAGTGGGTGGATTGGTTGGTATCCGCATTATTTCCGCGGCGCGGCGGAGGATATCGAGGATGTTCGCGCCGATGCACAGGCCATAGACCGCCTGACGCAGGTCGCGCTGCTGTATCTGGCAGGTATCATCCGTTCGCTGCCGCTGGATCTGCGCTATGCGTCCGTGCTGGAAATGGCGCGGGAGCAGGGCAGGGAGCATTATGACATGCAGATTCGCCGCGCGGGGGAGCTGGCTGTGCTGCGCTACGACGCCGAGCAGAACGGAATGCAGGAGGATAACGACGTCCACCGCGAAAACGCCGACACCGACCCGGAAGCGGCGGCGGCGCTGGAACGCATTGCGCGCATGGCAGAGAGCATCCAGAACGAGGATACCGTGCAGAAAACGTTCAACCGGCAAATGGGCGGGCAGGCGGCGATGAAGATGGTGCTGGATGCGCTGGAAAAGGCGGAGAGCGAGAATGACCGTCTGATTCGCGACTACGCCGAGGCGATTCGCCGCATTGCGCAGGCGGAAGCTGTCGTCAAGCCGTCCGAGCGCTTCCGCATTGACGACGCGAAGACGAAGCTCAAGCGCATGGAACGCCACAAGCAGATGGCGGCGGGCATGTGCGAGATGCTGCGCCACGACGCGCAGGAGATGCGCGATGGTCAGCTGCGGTTCGAGAAGCCGACGCTGATCTCCGCCGCGCCGGAGAACGGGCTGTTTTTGCAGGAAGCGATGGATCGGCTGCTGCGCGGCGAAAAAGAAGGGCGGAAGGAACTCGCAGCGTGGTTCCCCGTCTTGGTTCAGGGCGGCAAAACGGCGGATTTGCGCAGGACGATGAAGCAGCTGGGGCGCGGGGCGAAGGAAAAGGATGCGCCCGCTGTGCAGCTGCTGCTTGTTGCCATGGAAACCGCCATGCAGGAGGAAAACGCATGAGCAAACTGCTTTTTCTGCCTGATCGAAACGGCAGGGAGAAGGAATCGGAGGGGGCAGGGCTTGTCCGGCTGAGCGCCGATACGTCGGAAATGGCGGCGCTGGCGAAACGGATGGTCATCCGGCAGGAAACGGACGAAATCACCCCCGACGCGGCATATCAGGGCGCAATGGCGCTGGCGCTGCTGCTGGACAGCTGGCAGGGGACAGATGTACGCCTTGCAGTGCGGACGATTGACGCGCAAAAGTCGCGCTTTGCAGCGTGGGTGATGGCGGCGCGCCCGATGGAGCAGCGCAATCAGCCGATTCGCCTGCTGATGCTTGTCAAAGATCAGCAGGAAGCGCTGCTGGGGCTTGTGGACGCGGAAAACGGCTTGACGCTCGCAGCGCAGATCGGCGACATCTGGGACATGCTGCCGGAACGCGCAACATGGGTGAATCGGGAGGATAAGTGCTTCGGCAGCCCGCTGCCGCTGCTGAACGAGGCGGACTGCGACCTGCTGCTCCGCCGTCTGCACCGGATGAATCTGCCGGGCGACCGCGCGAAGTCCTTCCGGGCGGCGCTGAATCAGCGGCTGACGCAGGAGCGCGAGATGCTCTCCCATAGCGAGGAAGAAACGCTGGCACGGCTGGCGATTCGCGCACAGGCAGCGCTGGGGATGATGAAAGTGCCGAGTTTTGCGGTGCTGGAAGAAAATTCGCTGACGGACACGGAAAATCCGCTGATGCAGTGCTTCACGTCGGAGACGGTCGGGGCGAGCGAGGCGCTTAAACGTCAGCAGGTACTTTTGTGGCACGGCAAGGCGTTCGGGCGCAGCAGCAAGGTACTGGGCTGGACGGACGCAAACTGGCCGGACGAGGCGGAGACGCTGAATGGCGTGGAGCAGGAAATTGCTCTGATGGCGGACGGCTCGGTTTGGTGGAACAAGAAGCTGGCGGATGCGCTGAATGCGTACCTGCGTGAGCGGAGCGACAAGGCGCTTTTGCCCGCGGCGCGTGAATACCTGACGCTGGTCAAGGGGCAGGCGGAGCAGAATGCGCGGCAGGTGCAGGGCACGGTGACGCTGCAATTCCCGTGGCGGGCGGACAGCGGCGCGGTGCAATCGCTCTTGCAGGAAGCCTTGGGCGACGGCTGGCAGGAAGCCGCAAAGCAGCCGTTTTCGCAGCGCCTGACGTGCCTGACCGGAGTGCAGCTGGGCGACCAGGCCTTGCGCACCTGCTGCATCCTCGAAAACGCGACGATGCTGCCGCCGCTGTCTATGGAAATGGCGAAAACGGTGGCGGAGAACCCGAACGCGCTGGCGCTGGATGCTTTCCGCTATCAGGTGGAGGAGGATGGCAGCGTCACTGCGTCGTATCTGCTCAGGGCGCGGGGCGAAGTGCGGTTTGTGCGCACCTACGCGCCGGACGAGCAGCTGTATCTGGAAAACCCGCCGATGGTGGCAGTGTACCCGTGTGCGCCGATGGTGTTCTGGCATCAGTATCAGGTGCTGGTGAAGGGCGGCGACGCGAAGGTGTACGCGCTGTCCGACGGGCAGTGGCAGGGCGTGGAAAATCGGGAGAACTGGACGGCGCTGCTGACGGCGCAGTACCCATCCTGCCTGACGCTGGAAAAAGACGGCGAGAGCCTCGGCGCGCTGCCAAATATCCTCGATAAAGAGCCGGACGCGGGCGGAAATCAGCCTGCGATTGCGTCTATTGACCTCGGTACGGCGGTCACAGCGGTGACGCTGACCATCGGCGGACGGGAGATTCCGGCGACGCACCGTCCACTCCTGCGGATGCTGCTGACCTTATCCGACACGCCGATGGACGACATGATGACGAGCCTGACGATGGCGGCGAACCTCATCCCGACGGCGGTGGTGCTGACGGGCGCGGGCGATGTGCCGGGACGGGACGGCTATGTGTACCGCCCGGCGGACATGGCTGCGCTGGCGGCGAAGGAGGAAAATCGTCTGCTGACCAGCTTCAAGTGGCGCAGCGACGCGGCGGGCGTTCGGGCGCGGACATTGCTGATTCAGCAATTGATGCTGGACACGGCGCTAAGTGCTGTCCTGCAAGGCGCGGGAAGCCTGTCGTGGCGCATTGCCGTGGAGGATGACATGGGCGACGGCGGACGGCGCGCGGTGCTGGACGCGGTGGAAAGCGGCGCGGCGGCGGCGACGATTGCGTCCGGGCTTGCGCCTGTCCCCGGCACGGAGCGCGTTTCGTGGACGCCGGAGACAGCGGCGCTGGGCGCGTACCTGCGCGGCGAGGGCGGAATCCACGGCGGATGTGCGGCACTGGACATTGGCGCGGGCAGCATCCGCGCGGCGATCTATCTGCAGAACCGCACGACCCCGGAGCGCAGCGCGAACATCCCGTATGGCACGCAGCTGACGCTCTACGAGACGTACGCGAATCATCCGGAACGTATAGAATATGATTTTGGTGGCTGCTCAATGGGGAGCTTATCGCTGGCGAAAGATGCGCTGACGGCGGCGTTCTCCGTTGCATCGGATACGCAGGCGCACGTCGGCAAAACGTGCATGATGCTCGACCTCCTGCTGACTGAGAACGCCGCGCCGCTGGCGATGCACTTGAACGCGCGCGCAAACGCCGGGCAGGTGACATTCTTACAGAGCGTAGTGGCGGAATATCTGGCGGGGGCCCTGTTCGTTGCGGGGCTGCTGACGGCGAACGTGCAGGCGGATTCGATGCAGAATCACTATCTGCCCGCGTCGCTGCCGGTAGCGCTGACGGGCGGAGGAGCGCTGCTTGTGAACCTGCTGCCGTCGGGAATGGTGGGTAATCTGAACCAGTTCGTATCCGTCGCAACGGGGCGGACGTATGCGGCGGGAAACATCCAAGTGCAGCTGATGCGCGAAGGCAAATGGGCGTTGAGCCGGGGGCTAAGTGCGCTGAAAACGCTGGAAATTCCGCCGGAAACGCCGGATTTGACGCGGCATCAGTCCTTCTCCGAGCAAATGCTGCACCTGATGCAGACGCTCTGCACAGTCTGTCCGGCGCACATGTGGCTGCTGCATCCGGGACTGTTTGACAGCATGGGGCGGATGACGCCCGCGGGCATCGACACGGTGCGGCGTGTTTCTGCGCGCACCTACGGCGAGGATGACGATATGCCCGCGTCGGTGATGCAGTTCCTTTCGGAGCTGCGAAGGTCGCCGATTGTCGCGGATCAGCTGACACCGCCGGGAAACTGATCTTTGCACAACAAAACCCGCGCTTCGGCAGGAATGACTCCTGTCAAAGGCGGGTTTTTTGATTCGTCTTATACTATTTCCAGATTCACCTGCGCCATCTGCTTGCGCATTTTCATCTGAAAATAGTATTATTCCACCAATTTGAACCCTTGTTCCGTTAACTTTGCTTTAATTTCCTCAATCTGCGCAAAATCACGCGTTTCCATACTAATCCGCAGCAAGCAGCTCGTCACCGCATATGCCGCGTCCGACCGTTCATGCGTCACGCCCACAATGTTCGCGCCGCACTCCGAAATCACCTGCGTTACGCCCAGCAGCTGCCCCGGCTTATCGTCCAGCGCAATCGTCAGCAGGCAGTTGCGCCCTTCGCGCTGCAAACCGCGCGTGATGACGCGGCTCAAAATGTTCACGTCAATGTTGCCGCCGGAAATCAGGCAGCAGACCTTTTTGCCGGCAATCGGCAGCTTGCCGAACATGGCCGCAGCGACCGTGACTGCACCCGCGCCTTCCGCGACCAGCTTCTGCTTTTCCATCAGCGCCAGAATCGCCGCGGCGATTTCGTCCTCGCTGACCGTGACAACCTCGTCGACGTACTTGCGCACCATGTCAAGCGTGATATCGCCGGGGTGCTTGACCGCGATGCCGTCGGCAAATGTGCGTACACTGTCAAGCGTGATGGCTTCTCCGGCTTCCAGCGAGCGCTTCATGCTGGGGGCGTTCTCCGCCTGCACGCCGTAGACTTTTACCTTGGGGTTCAGCGACTTGATGGCGCACGCGACGCCGGAAATCAGCCCGCCGCCGCCGATGGAGCAAACGACCGCGTCCACATCAGGCAGCTGATCGAGAATTTCCAGACCGATTGTGCCCTGACCGGCGATAACTTCCTCATCGTTGAAGGGGTGGATGAAGGTCATGCCGGTTTCCTGCTGCAGCTGGCAGGCGTAGTTGTAGGCGTCGTCATACGCGCCTTTGACGAGGCAGACCTCCGCGCCGAGGGCTTTGGTGGCTTCAACCTTGCTGATAGGCGCGCCGTCGGGCATACAGACAATCGCCTTGATGCCCATGCGGGACGCGGCGAGCGCGACACCCTGCGCGTGGTTGCCCGCGGAGCAGGCAATAATGCCGGCTTTGCGCTGTTCCTCGTTCAGCTGGCTGATTTTATAATATGCGCCGCGCAGTTTGAACGAACCGGTTAACTGGAGGTTTTCGGTCTTGAGGTAGAGGTCGTAGCCCTGCGAGAGCTTCGCGGCGTAGATGACGTCAGTCTTGCGGGCGACAGGCTTCAGGACGTAGGCTGCATGGTAGATTTTATCGAGCGTCAGCATGGTGGTGAAATCTCCTTTGTGAAAGGATATTGATGGGGAAAGGTTGCTTTGCTTGATTGACTTGGAAAAGGAAATGTGCTTTTTTGTGGCAGGGGGAATCGCCTCTGCGGAGGCG
>FR899837.1:0-815 GCA_000437595.1 Faecalibacterium sp. CAG:74
GGGGCAATTGCCCCTTGACCCCTTTTCGCGATTGGGTTGGTCGCATTTTCATGCTCCTTCCGCGTGCAGCTTTTGTGGCTTCGCCTAAGCCCTTGTTTGCTCCCCCAACTTTCCGTGAGAACCTATTATTTTCCACGCCATCCCCGCGTCAAAGCGGCACAAAATTCTCCCGCCCTGCGAGATATGCATTTGCTCACTCGTAAGACACCGAGCGTTTCGACGCCGCGTCATCGGGGAAAATGACAATCAGCGTGCGTCCGCGCAGGAGGGCGATTTCCTCGCCGCTTGCATCGTAGTAGACCGTGCGGGAGGTCATGCCGTCGCGCTTCCAATAGCCGGAAATATGCTTGCCGCCCAGGAAGAAATCCGCATTGCCCTCCGCCGCTTCGCCGTTTTCGCCGATGACGTACATAATCGGCTCATTCTTGTTGTTGTGGTTGTAGTCCACGCGCGTGAACTGCACAATCACGTTCTGGAAGGCAATGGCGCTGTCGTCCGAATCACGGTCGGCGTACCAGTTCGTCTTGCTCGTGCCCATGTAGCGCAGGTAGCCGTTCCACTCCTTGCGGTAGACAAGGCGCGAGTTGTAGAGCTTCGCGCTGTCCCCCCAGTTGATGTAGACGCGGGTGGCGCTGTCGCCGTCGGGCGCATCGTCGGTGAAGCGGAAGGCGTGGTTCGGCGCAGCGTGGTCTTCCGGCACGAGGCGGCTCATCGCGGCGACGTTTGCATCCACATCATAAGGGGATTTCGCGCCCGCGCGGCTGGTAAAGTAGCGCTTGAAGTTCGTGCCGCCTGCAATGCCGCTGAAGGTAACG
>FR899837.1:847-12029 GCA_000437595.1 Faecalibacterium sp. CAG:74
GCTGAAGGTAACGCTCTTCAGATCCGCGCCAAGCCGCTTGATTTCCGCCTTCACGTCGCTCCCTTCCACCTCCTGCTGACCGTAGAATAGGAAGCCGCCGCCCCACTCCTCGCTCAGCCACACATGCCCAATGCGCGCCGAGCGCACAAAGCCGACCGAATCCGGGATCATATCGGAGAAAACGGCGGTGATGCGCGTTTCGTGGCTCCTTGTCAGCGGCGTTTCGTAGAGGATATCCGCATACGCCACGCCCCACGGCGCGCGGTTGCCCACGCCGCCGCCGTCATTGCCGATTTGCACCAGCATGGGCAGATAGCGCCCCGTCGCCGCCAGCCCCGCGTACCCCTCCGGCACATAGAGCTTGCTCAGCGTCCGCCCGGTCGTCGGGCTGATGCCGTCGGGCGTTTCATTCTTCCCCGCTTCCGTCAGGGGGATGTTTCGCGCTTCCTTCGGGTCGATGGTCGTTTCTGCCAGCGCCTGCACCAGCAGAAGGCACAGCGCCGTCAACAACGCAGCGATTCGCTTCATCCCTTGCACCCCCGTTACTTCTTAATCGTCGTCACGCCGTCATCGCAGCGGAAATACACCGTGTCCGGCTCCAGCGTCACGCCGTCCTTGGCGAACAGCTCATCCACCGTCAGCAGAATGTACCCCTGCTCGTAGAGCCATTCCGCCATCACTTTCGCGGTGTTTGGCGTGTTGTCCTTGATGTCGTGCATCAGCACAATATCGCCGTCGGTGAACTGCTTCTTGGTCTTGCTCATAATCAGCGACGTACTGCGCCCGCGCCAGTCGTAGGTATCCACCGACCACTGGATGTACGACCAGCCGACTTTCGCCTTGATCATCGCCGGGTACACGCCGTAGGGCACGCGGTCATAGCGCGTCGGGATGCCGATGATGGAAATCAGCGCATTGTTGACCTTCTCCGGCATGGCGCGGAGGGTAGCGGCGCTGATTTTCCGCGCGTCGCCGTGCGTCCAGTTGTGGCTGGCGACGGCGTGACCCTCGTCGTGCGCGCGCTGCACCAAATCAGCGTAGGGCTTCATGTTTTTGCCAATCATGAAGAAAGTGGCGGGTGCGCCGACCTCCATCAGGCTGTTGAGGACTTTGGTGGAGTTGGTGCGCGTCGGGCCGTCGTCAAACGTCAGCGCGACGGTCTTATAATAGGAAAGATTGTCCGTCTCGATTTGCGCCTTTTCGGTCATGTACTCTCGGATGTCGGGGTAGAACAGCGTCGTCTCAATCAGCGTGTGATGCTCCGGATAGAACGCGTCCGCCGAGAGGTGAATGACCAGCGACATGCCGTGCAGCGTGAAGTCGAGATTCCGCAGTCCCTCGTCCGACAGCACCTGCGCAACGGCATCCGGGTCAGGCGTTTCATCCGGGAAATAGTAGTTGATTTGGGCTTTGAGCTTCTCGCGCAGCATCGTCCAGCCCTCGCTGCCTTCGGGGAAAATGTCCGTCAGCAGGATTCTTTCGCCGGTCGTCATGTCGAACGTGCGGCTGGTGAACTCCTGCGCAATCAGGTCGCGGTGGTAGGTCGTGCGCGCCTGCACGAGGAAGCTCATCCACGTCAGCCCCGTTTTGCTATGGCGGATTTCGACATCCAGCCGGCTATTCTTATCGCCGGTTGCTTTCCCTGCTTGGAGCGTCGGGGCGATTTTGTCCGCGTACGCCTGCGCCAGCCCGTTGATTTCGTCATCGACGCTCGTCAATGCGGTTTTGACCGACCACAGCCGGATGCCGCTCTTGTTGCTCTGCTTGGAATCGGTATACTTCGCCGTCACGCGGTGGCACGCCTGCATTCCGCCCTCCGCCGATGCGGATGCGGGCAGCATCGTCAGCAGAAGGATAGCTGCAAGCAGGCAAGCAATGTACTTCTTCATCATCGGAATGCTCCTTTCCAATGCGCGCGAATGTTGCGGCTTTTGTGCCGCAGGTGATGCTGAAAACAAACTTGTTTTTTTGCTGCTCCCGTCGCGTCTGCGGACGCGAAGTTGTTACTTTCTGGCGCGCCAGAAAGTAACCAAAGAGCGCCCAGAGGGGGCTGAAGAGGGTGCAAGTCTGGACTTCAGCCCCCTCTGGACTCCCCCCGCCTCTTCCATTTCTTGCGGGAAAGAGCAGCGGCGGCTGTCCGGCTTGTCGGCACTTCCCTTGCGCTGTTTTTCGTGTGGAAAATACAAAATTCGCACTTGTTTGCGCAAAAAGAGACAGCGGCACAGGTACACACGCATTTTCCCGCCTTTTCGCTGTCCTCTGCATTTTGCGGAATCGTACGGTTAATACTGCGTCGTGACCCCGTCCAGGCAGCGCCAGTACGCCTGATTCGCTTCCAGCGTCACGCCGTCCTTGGCGAACAGCTCATCCACCGTCAGCAGCATGAAGCCGCGCTCTTCCAGCTTCGGGATGAACATCTCCGTCGCCTTGGCGGAGTTGATTTTCATGTCGTGCATGAGGATGATGCCGCCGTCCTTGGTGCTGGCGGCTATGGTGTTGGCGGTGCGGTAGGCATCGGGGCCCTGATCGCCGCCGCTCCCGTCCTGCGGCTCCGCCCCCTGATCGCCGCCGCTCCAGTCCTGCGCCTCCGCCGTCCACTGAATCAGCGGCCAGCCGACGCCGTAGCTGCCCATGCGCTGCCACTGTCCACCGGGTGCGCGGGCGTACGCCGGGGCAATGCCGATGGCGGCGATATGCGCGCGGTTGACCTTGTCGTACATGGCGCGGAACTTGCCGCTCTGCTCCTGATTCGCGTACAGGTGCTCGTAGAAGTGCGTCGCAATCGCGTGCCCCTCGTCGTGCTCCTGCCGCGCCAGATAGGCGAAGTCGCTGACGCGGCTGCCGACAAGGAAGAACGTCGCGCGCGCGCCGGTTTTCATCAGCGCATCCAGCACATGCGGCGTAATCCACTGGTTCGGGCCGTCGTCATACGTCAGCGCACAGAAGCGGTACAGGCTCGCGTTGTCCGTCTGCCGCTGCGCTTCTTCGGTCATGTACGCGTGAATCTGCGGATAGTACAGCGTCGCCTGCATCAGCTGCGGATGATTTTCGTACACCGACGGCAGCGGAATGACCAGCGACATGCCATAGAGCATGAAGTCCGCCTGCGCGAGATTTTCGCAGAGCGCCTCGACCGCCGCCGCCTCGGGCGTTTCGTCCGGATAATAGGCGTTTGCTTTGTCCCGCACGGTCTGCGAAATCAGCTCCCACGCGGGCGAATCCGCCGGGAAAATGTCGGCAAGCGTGATTCGCTGCCCGGTCAGCATATCGTAGGTGCGCGTGGTGAACCGCACCTGCTGAATCTGCCGATGGTACTCCTGCCGCGCCTGCACCATGAAGCTCATCCAGCTCATTCCCGTCCGGCTGTGCAGGATGCGCACGGTGAGCGCGCTGTTCTGCGTGCGCTCCCTGCCCGGCTTTTGGAGCAGGGGCGACAGTTCCGCCGCGTAGTCATCCGCCAGCGCGTTCAGCTCGGCATCCACCGTGCCCAGCGCGGTTGTGATGTGCCACACGCTGATGGACGCGCCGCTTTGCGCGGTGGATTTCTGCTCGGTCATCGTCACCTGATGGCAGGACTGAATCGGCGTGCCGTCCGTTTCGGCGGATGCGGCCGTCACCATACACAACGAAAGAAGCAGGCAAATCCATCCCAGAAGCAGTCGTTTTTTTCCTTTTTTCATGGGCGGATGCCCTCCTTTCGCGCAGTGTTATACTATTTCCAGATAAGAATGCGCCAAGATGCGCCGCGAATTTTTCATTCTGGCTAACGTGAATGAAACGCAGCGTAGCAGCGCTACGCTAAGTGGAATGAGCGGACGCCAATGGAAAAGGCGCAAGCAGATGGCGCAGGTGAATCTGGAAATAGTATTACCCCTCCGCGTCCGTCAGCCCCGTCAAGCCTTCCTGCGTGCGCAGGTTGACGTAGCTGTTAAACACCTGCTCCACCTTCTGCGGATTCTCCTCGACCACGAACGTCATGCCGCCGTCGTCCGTCGGCTCGATGCGCGTCACCAGCACCTGCTCCTCGCCGTCGGGGTTGTCCTCCATCTCCAGCAGCACGGCATATTCGATGTCGTCCAGCGGAATCACCGCGCCGAAGCGGAAGCGCATCACCGTGCCGTCAGGGGCGGTCAGCTCAATCAGCGGTTCGCCCATTTCTTCCAGTTTGCTGCTCTCGTCGTTATTCGTCATCGCTGCTGCCCTCGTTCACCAGCTGGAGAAATTTGTCGAACACCGCCTGCTGAACGGCCTCATCTTCCACCTGAATATAGCTTTCCGTGCCGTCTTCTTCCTGCGCGACCTGCATGATGAACACCTCGCACTGCCCGTCCTCCGGCGCATCCGCCTCGGAGAGCGCAATGTACAGTTCACCCTCGTGCTCAATCGTCGCCAGATGCTGGAAGCGAATCGGCGCGCCCGTCTCGTCGTCAATCAGTTCAATGATGTTGTCCTGTTCTTCCATTTTCGCTGCCTCCTGTTGCTGCTGGTTGCGGCAGGTGTCCAGATACTGCTGCAAAATCACCGCCGCCGCTACCTTGTCCACATTGTGCTTGCGCTCCGCCCGGTGCATGTTGCCCTCGATGAGCGCGTTCGTCGCAGTCACGGTCGTCAGGCGTTCATCCTGATAGACGACCGAAAGCCCCGCTTTTTCCAGCTGTTCGCAAAACGCTTTGACCTTTTCGGACTGGAAGCCCGCCGTGCCGTCCATATTCAGCGGCCAGCCGGAAAGCACCTGCGTCGTGTCGTAGCGCTGGCAGATTTCCACCACCTTGCGCACGTCCGGCCCGTAGCCGACGCGGTAGATGGTGTCGATGGGCGTGGCAATCAGGCGCGACGCGTCCGAAACCGCCACGCCGATGCGCGCGTCGCCGATGTCCAGCGCGATAATCCGTTCGTTCATGTCTCTTTACTCCGCGTACTTTTCTGCGCCCTTGCCCGCCACCGCCAGACACGGCTCAGCGGTCAGCACCTTGTGCGCCACGTCCATCACCATTTCCGGCGTCACGGCTTCGATGGCGGCAATCGTCTTTTGGTGGTCGGTCGGATGGCCGTTGAGCAGCGTCGAGCGCCCCATCGCCTGCATCCGGCTGCCGGAGCTTTCCAGCCCCATCAAATAGCCCGACCGAAGCTGCGTTTTGCTGTCGCGGAACTCCTTGTCCGTCATGCCATCCTTCAGGAAACGCTTGAGTTCGCTGTCGATTTCCTCCAGCACCTTATCGCCGTTTTTCGGGCTGATGCCGGCGTAAATGCCGTATGTGCCGATGCCCTGATACGAGTTCGGGTAGGTGTAGATGGAGTACGCCATGCCCAGCTCTTCGCGGATGCGCTGGAACAGCCGGGAGGACATCGCGCCGCCCAGCACGTTGTTCATCACCGCGACGGCATACACGTCGTCCGTGCCGTAAGCGTATCCCGGATAGCCAAGGCAGATGTGCAGCTGTTCCGTGTCCTTTTCCTTCACAACGCGCCGTCCGGTCAAAACCTGCTGTTTCGGCACAACGAGTGCGCTTTCGCCGGCCTGCCAAGTGCCGAAGTATTTTTCCATCAGCGCCTGCACCTGCGTGGGCTCATAGTTGCCCGCCAGCGCCACCACCGTTTCTCTCGGCAGGTAGTGCTTGTTCTTGTAGTCCATCAAGTTGGCGCGGGTGTACGCCGCGACCTGTTCCGCCGGCCCCAGAATCGGCTGCCCCAGCGACTGCGTGCCGAACTGCGCCTTCGCCAGCAGGTCATGCACCAAATCTTCGGGCGAGTCCTCGTCCATCGAGATTTCTTCCAGCACAACGCCGCGTTCCTTGTTCAGCTCCTTCTCGTCCATCGTCGCGTTCATCACCATGTCAGCGATAATGTCGATGGCGAGCTCAATGTCCTCGTCGATGACCTTGGCGTAGCAGCAGGTGCAGTCCTTGCCCGTGAAGGCGTTCAGCTGCCCGCCGACCGCGTCCATTTCCTCGGCAATCTGCCGGACGGTGCGCTTCGTCGTTCCCTTGAAAATCATGTGCTCAATGAAGTGGGAGAGGCCGTTTTCTTCCGGCGTTTCCATCATCGAACCCACATGCATCCACGCGCCGATAGACACCGACCGCAGATGCGGCAGGCGTTCCCCCAGCACACGCAGGCCATTGGGCAGCACCCATTCATCACGCATACATTCATCAGCTCCCGCTACGTTTTTCAGTATGCTATCCATTTGATTCCTTTCTGATGCATGGCGGCATCGTTTCGCAATTTTCGCCCGAAAAAGCAGAAAATTCGCAAAAGCCCGGTGCAATCGCAGGGACTTTTGCGAATTTCTTCATATTATTTCATTCTGATTCCGCATAAAGGGACATCCCTCTAAATTTAACTTTCGATAAAGTTCAAGTAAGAGAGTGTGCATCCGAAGGGGTCAAGGGAGCGATCGGAAAGCCCCCTTGCGCGCCCGCAGGCGCGTCTCCCTGCAACAAAAGCGACCTTTTATGCAGAAAATTCAACCAAATCAGCAATCAACCATCGAAAGGTTGTCGGAAACGCGATTAGTTCCGACCATCCCGGCGCGGAGGACGCGCGCGGAAGCCTTCCGCACGACGCGGGGCAGCCGCGGCGGTGTTGTCGTAGGTGATGTCGTTGCGCACGAGGTTCACACGACCCTGCGCGTCGATTTCCGCGACCTTCACTTCCAGCGTGTCGCCAATCTTCACGACGTCCTCGACCTTCTCCACGCGGTGGTTCGCCAGCTTGGAGATGTGAATCATGCCGTCCTTGCCGGGCAGCAGCTCCACAAACGCACCGAAGTTCATGATGCGCACGACTTTGCCCGTGTACACCTCGCCAACCTCGATGTCCTTCGCGATGCCCTCGATGATGCGGCGCGCCTTGTCGGCTGCTTCCGCGTCGGGGGTGGAGATGAACACGCGGCCGTCGTCCTCGATGTCAATCTTCACGCCGGTTTCGGCAATAATCTTGTTGATCATCTTGCCGCCGGGTCCGATAACCTCGCGAATCTTCTCCGGATTGATGGTGAAGCGGACAATCTTGGGCGCGTACTTGCTCAGTTCCTTGCGCGGCTCGCCGATGCAGCTGAGCATCTTTTCGAGGATGAACAGGCGGCCCTTGAGCGCCTGCGCCAGCGCGGTTTCGAGAATCGTGCGGTCAATGCCCGCAATCTTGATGTCCATCTGGATGGCGGTGATGCCGTTCATGGAACCAGCGACCTTGAAGTCCATGTCGCCCAGGAAGTCTTCCAGGCCCTGAATGTCGGTCAGGACAGCCACCTTGCCGGACTCCACGTCCTTAATCAAGCCCATCGCAACGCCCGCGACCGGCGCGTGAATCGGCACGCCCGCGTCCATCAGGGACAGGGTGGAACCGCACACGGACGCCATGGAGGACGAGCCGTTGGAGGACAGGATTTCGCTCACCAGGCGCATTGCGTAGGGGAACTCTTCCTCAGAGGGGATGACGGGCAGCAGTGCGCGCTCCGCCAGTGCGCCGTGGCCAATTTCGCGGCGGCCGGGACTCTTGAGGCGGCCCGCTTCGCCCGTGGCGTACGGCGGCATGTTGTAGTGGTGGATGTAGCGCTTGAAGTCCTCGCTGGACAGGCCGTCCAGCACCTGACCCTCGCTGGTAGAACCGAGCGTGGTCACGGTCAGCGCCTGCGTCTGACCACGGGTAAACACGGCAGAGCCATGCACGCGCGGCAGCACGCCCACTTCGCACCAAATCGGGCGGATTTCCGTCACGCCGCGGCCGTCGGGACGAATGCCCTGCTCGATAATCTTCTTGCGCATGACTTCCTTGTTCAGGTAGTACAGCGCATCGGCGATTTCGGCTTCGCGCTCCGGGAACTGCTCCGCCAGCGCTTCGATGGTTTCCTGCTTGACCTGCGCTTCACGCGCCTGACGCTCCTGACGGTTGAAGGTGTCAAACACCCACACGCACTTGTCGTAGGCGAATTCACGCACGGCCTGCTTCACGTCGTCGCCAGTCACGTTCAGCGGCACTTCGACCTTTTCCTTGCCGATTTCCGCCACAATCTTGTCCTGGAACTCGACGAGCTTCTTGATGTACTCGTGGCCGAACATGATGGCATCGAGCATCGCCGTTTCGCTGACCTCGTTCGCGCCCGCTTCCACCATCATGATGGCGTCCTTCGTGCCGGCGAGGTAAACGTGCATATCGCTCTTTGCGCGCTGCTCTTCATCGGGGTTGATGACGTACTGTCCGTCCACGCGGCCGACAACCACCGCGCCCGTCGGGCCGTTCCACGGAATTTCGCTGACCGCCAGCGCGATGGACGAACCAATCATCGCGGGGATTTCCGGCGGCACATCCTGCTCAACGCTCAGCACGGTCACAACAACCTGCACATCGTTGCGCATTCCCTTGTTGAACAGGGGGCGCAGCGGGCGGTCGATCAGGCGGCAGGTCAGGGTCGCCTTTTCGGTCGGACGGCCTTCACGCTTGATGAAACCGCCGGGAATCTTGCCCACGGAGTACTGCTTTTCCTCCACGTCCACAGCCAGCGGGAAGAAGTCCACGCCGGGACGGGGGGTCGGCGCCATCGTCGCGTTCACCATCACGACGGTATCGCCCAGATGCACCCAGACGGAGCCAGCCGCCTGTTCGCAGTATTTGCCGAATTCCAGCGTCAGCTCGCGGCCCGCCAGATCCATGCTGTACTTTTTGCTTTCCATTGAGAATCTCCTTATACTCAGTCGTGGGAAGGCAGCCATCCGCCTTCCTGAACCGCCCGGAGATGCTATCATATGAAAACCCCCTGAATCAGGCGATTCGGGATTTTCAAGGGATAACATCTCCAGACCCTGCCCATGTTCTGCGCCGCCTTGCCGCAAAAAGCCGCCGTGAGGAGGAATGCACAGGGGGATTCTCCCCTGCCGCGTGTCTCCAGACGGCGGCTCTTGCGCGCAAAGCCGCCGAGTTCTGCGATAATTACTTACGCAGGTTCAGCTTAGCGATCAGCGCACGATAACGCTCGATGTCGGTCTTCTTCAGGTACTCCAGCAGACCACGGCGACGGCCGACCATCAGCAGCAGGCCACGGTTGGAGTGGTGGTCGTTGCGGTTGGTCTTCAGGTGCTCGTTCAGGTGGTTGATGCGGTCGGTCAGCAGGGCAATCTGCACTTCGGGAGAACCGGTGTCGCCTTCATGCTGGGCGTAGGTGGCAATGATTTCGCTCTTGGTCATGGAATTTCATCCTCCAAATTTTTATTTCGGGCAATGCCCGTGGGCAATCGCCTGTTCACGCAGTGCGCCGTCGGAGTCTTCGGTCGTCCGCGCAAACGGTTCGCAGACCCATCCATTATTGTATCAGATTTTTTCCCGTTTGTAAATGGTTAATTCACGCCTTTCGGGAAAATTTCAGGCAATTTGCTGGGAAAATTAGTACGCTTTCGCGAAATACATGACCTTCTTCGCCTTTTTGCCGCAGCAGACGCAGGTGTCGCCGAACCATTCCTTTTCCTGATCAAAGGGCATATTGCGGGAGGAGGCGTTGAATTTCTCCTTGATTTCGTCCTCGCACGCGCGTTCGCCGCACCACATGGCCTTCGCGAAGCCATTTTCGACGGCAGCGCCCAGTTCCTCCATGTTGTGGACGACGTGGGTCTTTTCGTCGCGGAACTTCTTCGCCTGGTCAAAGAGCGTCTGCTGAATGTCGTCCAGCAGCGCCTTCAATTCGTCCGCCAGATTTTCCAGCGGCAGCGTCACCTTTTCGCACAGGTCGCGGCGGAACACGGTCACGACACCGTTTTCGAGGTCGCGCGGGCCGACTTCCAGGCGCACCGGCACGCCCTTCATTTCCCAGTCGTTGAACTTGTAGCCTGCGGACACCGTGTCGCGGTCATCGAGCTTGACGCGGATGTCCGCCGCCTTCAATTCCTCAAGCAGCTTCTCGCACGCCTCCATCACGCCCGGCTTGTGCGCCGCAATCGGCAGGATGACCGCCTGAATCGGGGCAACGCGCGGGGGCAGGCGCAGGCCGCGCTCGTCGCCGTGGGTCATGATAATCGCGCCAATCAGGCGGGTCGATACGCCCCAGCTCGTTTCCTCGGCGTAAGTCAGCTTGCCTTCCTTGTTCTGGAACTGAATGCCGTACGCCTCGGCGAAATTCGTGCCGAAGTTGTGGCTCGTGCCTGCCTGCAGCGCCTTGCCGTCCTGCATCATGGCTTCCATGGAGTACGTCGCGCGCGCACCAGCGAACTTTTCCTTCTCCGACTTCTGCCCGACATACACCGGCAGCGCCATCACGTTTTCCGCCACTTCCTGATAGACGTGCAGCATCTGCATCGTTTCTTCCTGCGCTTCCTCGGCGGTCGCGTGGATGGTGTGACCCTCCTGCCAGAGGAATTCGCTCGTGCGCAGGAACGGGCGGGTCGCCTTCTCCCAGCGCATGACGGAGCACCACTGGTTGTACTTCATCGGCAGGTCACGCCACGTCTGCACCCACTTGGCGTACATCGTGCAGAAGATGGTTTCGGAGGTCGGGCGCACTGCCAGACGCTCCTGCAATTTTTCCGTGCCGCCCTGCGTCACCCACGCCACTTCCGGCGCGAAGCCTTCCACATGCTCCGCCTCCTTCAGCAGCAGCGATTCCGGAATCAGCATCGGGAAATACACATTTTGATGACCCGTTTCCTTGAAGCGCTTGTCCATTTCCGCCTGAATGCGCTCCCAAATCGCGTAGCCGTAGGGGCGCACGATCATGCAGCCGCGAACGGGCGCGTAGTCGCACAATTCCGTCTTGAGGATAACGTCGGTGTACCACTGGGAGAAATCCTCGTCGCGGGGGGTGATGTGGGTGACAAATTCCTGTTTCTTTTCCTTGGCCATGATTTTTTCCCTCCATGATTGATTATCCGAGGCGAAAGAAAAAGCCCTCGCCTCTGCTGATTTTGCAGGGACGAAGGCATTGCTGACTTGCATTGCTTCGCGGTACCACCCGGCTTAGGGCAAAGGCGGATGTTCCCCCTTGTCCTCTCTCTTGCGTCCGCTCTCGGAGACGAACCGGCGGGGATTGGCCGCAGCTCCCGGTCGGGATGACGCGCCCGCTCCCCATGCGCCTTCCACCGCCGCGCACTCGCTTTCCGGGGGCAATTCCCGCGTCAGAACCGTTCATTGCTCTGCTGTGATTATACACCACCCCCGCCGCAAATGCAAGCACTCCGCGCAAATTATTTGGTGCTGC
>FR899838.1:0-1407 GCA_000437595.1 Faecalibacterium sp. CAG:74
TCGCGCGAATGGGTGCAGGGGCAATGCCCCTGCCGGAGTCCAGAGGCAGCGCCTCTGGTGGAAAGGAATGCTATGGCAAGAGGAGTAAAACGACTGCTGAAAATCCTGCTGGTGCTGATTCTGCTGGGCGCAATTGCCTACGTCAGCATCGTGCTGATGGTCTGCTGGAAGGAAACGCACGTCGCCGCGCCGGGCAAGGACTACGAAGCCATGCTCGTGCTGGGCGCGCAGGTCAAACCCGACGGTGCGCCGTCGCTGCAATTGCAGTGGCGGCTCGAAAAGGCGGCGGAAACGTACCGCCAGAAGAAAGTGCCGGTTGTTGTCTGCGGCGGGCAGGGCGGCAATGAACCCGCGCCGGAAGCCATCGTCATGCGCGATGTGCTGGTGGGGCTGGGCGTGGATGAGGATATGATTCTTATGGACACCACATCCGCCAGTACGCATTCGAATATCAAAAACGCCATGCAGCTGCTCGGTGGGCGCAATGTCACCAAGGTGATGATCATCACGAGTGATTATCACCTGCCGCGCGCAATCGCGATTGCCGAGGACAACGGGCTGACCGCCTACGGCATCGGCGCGCCGACGAAGCTGGGCTTGCGTTTCTGGCTTAAAAACCACTGTCGGGAGGCGCTGGCGTGGTGCAAATACTGGGCGGTGAAGTATACTCACCTGCCGCTGGAGTGAAGGAAATGACGGAAGAAATGCTGGAACAGCGCCTGACGGAATGCGGGATTCCCTTTTCGCCCGACCTGCCGGGAAAGCTGCTGAAATACCATGAACTGCTGCTGGAATGGAACGCAAAGATGGATCTGACCGCTGTGACGGAAGAGGCGGACATGATTGACCGCCACTATGTCGACAGCTTGATGGCGCTGACGATTCCGGAACTGATTCCGCAGGGCGCGTCGCTGATTGACGTCGGCACGGGCGCGGGGTTTCCGGGGCTGCCGCTGGCGCTGGCAAGGGCGGATTTGCGCGTGACGCTGATGGATGCGCAGCAGAAGCGCCTGAACTTTCTGCAAGCGGTGCTGGATGCGCTGGATGTGCAGAATGTGACGCTCGTTCACGCCCGCGCGGAGGACGGCGCGCGCATGAAGGAGCACCGCGAGTGCTACGATGTGGCGGTCGCGCGGGCGGTTGCGCCGCTGCCGGTGCTGGCGGAATATCTGCTGCCATATGTGAAGGTAGGCGGGAAAGCCGTCTGCTGGAAGGGCCCTGCTGTGCAGGATGAACTCGGCGCGGGGAAAAAGGCGGCGTTTCTGCTGGGCGGAAAGCTGGCAGAACCGATTCCAGTCGCCATTCCGGGGCAGGAATGGCAGCATCTGCTTCTGCCGATTGCCAAGCAGACAAAAACCGCACGACAGTATCCGCGAAAAGCCGGCACGCCGGGCAAGTCGCCGCTCG
>FR899838.1:1466-19064 GCA_000437595.1 Faecalibacterium sp. CAG:74
AAACCGACAAGGCGTGACAGGCGCATCTATCCGATGACAAAAAGACCCTCTGCAGGCGCAAAATCGTGTCGAACGATTCTGCTTGCTTCGCAAAGGGTCTTTGTTTTATACTGTTTTTGTATTCAGTGAATGCTGTTTTTTTGACGGTTTTGTGCTGTTTCGCAGGGGATTTCGCCTCTGCGGAGGCGAAAAACATACTTTGCTATGTGGAATAGCATCCCACGAACCACAATACCAATCAACGAACATTGCAGCGGGAAAGGGGTGGAAACCCAGTATGGATCAGGCACAGTGGGCGCAGACGGAAATCGCGCTGCTCCCGACAGAACAGATTGCGCTCAGACCGAGCGTACAGCAGAAGTCGCTTTCGCATATGCCGTTGGAGACACTTGCCGCGTCAATGGCGCGCGAAGGGCTGCGCGAGCCGATTCTGGTGCGCGCGGCGGCGCAGGGATATATCATCGTGGAGGGCAATCGGCGGCTGATGGCGTGCCGGATGCTGGGGTGGCGGGAGATTCCGGCGCGGGTGCAGCCCAAGGACGTATCGGACATGACCAGCGCGGGCGAAATCTTCGCTGCCCTGCGCGCCCGCCCGATGGGATACCTCGACCGGGCGGAAGCGACGAATCGCCTGACTGCTGATTTTGGCGTGCCACGCGCTGCCATTGCCCAGCAAACGGGCGACAGCGCCGCGCATGTACTGTCCCTGCAGCGAATCGCCACGCTGGATGACAGGACGCGGGATATCCTGCGGCAAGAGCAACTGCCGGAGCGCGTCGCGGAAGCGCTGACCCGCGTGGCGGACGCGGAAAGCCGCCAGCGGATTGCGCTGCGCACGGCAAAAGAGCGGCTGGACATTCGCGAAGTGGAGCTGTTTGTGGAAGCGACGAATCGACGGCTGCCGGGAGCGAAGCATTCAGGAAAAGTCGTCAGTGCGGTACGGGATGCCCGTCCATACCTGAATGCGCTGCGGGAGGTTGTCGCACAAATGAACGAAGCTGGATTGCCTGTGCGGTTCGATGAGGCGCAGGAGGACGGCGGCACGACCCTCACCATCCGCTGCCTGACGCGCAGGCGGAGAAGCCAGCCATAATCAGCGCAGATAGCAGCGCAGCGTCTGTTCAATCCAGTACAGGTACTTCACGCCGGGGACTTCCAGCGCTTTCATCTGCTGATAGAGCGGCAGCCCGTCCGACACATCGTGCCAGAGGTCGGTGAACACAACGTCGTACGCCGGCAGGTGCTTCGGCGCGAAGTCGAACGCATCCGCCTGAATGATTTCCAGCGCATCCGGGCGCGGAAAGTGCGGCAGGAGCAGCGTGCGGAACAACGAAATGATGTCCGGGTCACGCTCGACGACGGTCACGCGGCGCACATCCGGCTTCAAAAGACAGTGGAAGGCGTAGTAGCCCAGCCCTAAACCGAACGTGAGCACATTGCCGTGCGACTGGCGGACGCAGGGCTGAATGGTGTTGATTTCGTTGGGCGTGACGGTCATCCAGACGAGGTTATTTTCCTTTACGGCAGGAAAACGGAAAGATGTGTCGAACCATCCTAATTGAGGGAGACACGTTCCGTCATCCAGCGGCAGAAAATCATCCCGGACGAACAGCTCCATCGGCAGAATCACGTCCTGCGTCAGCGTCGCGTGACCGTGCTGCCCGCTGACGGGGGCGATGCGGCGGAGATATTCGTCCTGCGCGTAATCGGCAGGGTCGCAGCGGCGGATGACTTTTGGCAGCGCGTCGCGAATGAGCAGCCAATCCTCCGCACGGTCGGGGTCAAGCCCTAATTTCGCGCTCAGCAGCATCCGATACGCGTCCTCCGGCGGCAGGTGCGCGTCCGCAGAGAACGCGAAAACATCCGCCGGGGCGATGGCATCCGCCTGAAAGCAGAGATATTCGCTGAGCAGCGTCAGCAAACGTTCGTTTTGTTCATGGGTCATGGGATTCACCTCATCCTCGATGATAGCACAGGAAAATCGAGAACGGAATGGCAAAAATGGGTTCAAATACGACCAATTGATAAAATGCAACCGCGGGTTGACAGATTTCCAGCGCCGCTTGGTGGTGTGCAACCGGGAAAATTGATAGGATAAAGCCATCCCAAGAGGGAACGGAAAGGAGAAACAACCATGATTTTAGCAGACAAAATCATCGACCTGCGGAAGAAGAATGGATGGAGTCAGGAAGAGCTGGCGGAGAAGCTCGGCGTGTCGCGTCAGGCGGTCAGCAAGTGGGAAAGCGCACAGGTAATTCCCGATTTGGGGCGCGTGCTGGCAATGGCAGACCTCTTCTCGGTGACGACGGATTACCTCCTGCGCGACGAGAACGAAGCGCCGACCCCTGCGGCGGTGGAAGACGGCGCGTCGGAAAGCAGTGTTCGCCGCGTCAGCATGGAGGAAGCGAGCGCCTTCCTCGCCCTCTGCCGGAAGCAGGCGCCCACACGCGCCTTGGCGGTCAGTCTGTGCGTGCTTTCACCGATTCCGCTGCTGATGATTCTCTCCCGCACGGGCGAAGGACCTGCGGCGGGCGTGGGAAGCATCATCGGCGTGGTGATTCTGCTGCTGCTGGTTGTGGCAGCGGTTGTCATCTTCCTGCGGCAGGGCATGGAAAGCAAGGAATACGAATATCTGGAGCAGGAGGACATTGAGACGGCTTACGGCGTGTCGGGCATGGTGAAGGAGAAGCAGGCGGCGTACCGCGAAACCTGCACGCGCGGCATCATCGTCGGCGTTGTGCTGTGCATTCTGTCGGCGATACCCGTGCTGCTCGGCACGCTGGCAGCGGACAGCGTCGCAGCCCCGGAGCGCATCATGCTGCCGTGCGTGTCGCTGCTGCTGGCGATGGTCGCCGTGGCAGTGTACCTGTTTGTCCGCGTCGGGATGGTGCAGGGGTCGTTCCAGCGGCTGCTGGAAGAAGGCGACTACACGCGGGAAGGCAAGCGCGCGGCACGTTCGCCGATTGTGCCGATTTACTGGTGCCTGGCGACGGCGGCGTATCTGGCGTGGAGCTTTATCACGATGGCATGGGATCGGACGTGGATTGTCTGGCCTGTCGCGGGCGTGCTGTTCGCGGCGGTAGTGGGTATCATCCGTATGACCCATAAAGAGGGTCGGAAGGAGAAAAAAGCAGGTTAAAAAACCTGTCTGGGTAATGCGACCAAGCTGGGCAGCCCAAAAAGGGTCAAGGGGCGGAGCTCCCTTGTGGGGTTTGGGGCAACGCCCCAACTGTTCCACGGGCGACCATTCCAAAGGAAAAGTCAACAAAGGCGCAGGCAGCGAAGCGTCCCTGCCGGCAACTTTGCGCTCCCGCAGGAGCGCCCCCAACTTGCTTTTCCCACCCCTTGCACATTGCCGCGCCAAATGGGCGCGACCGAGCAGCTGGCTTTCCAATGATATAACAAGGAGGAATCATCATGCGTCACAAGGGAATGACTTTCTGCAAGCTGCTCGTTCTGCTGGTGCTGGCACTGCTGCTGACTGGCTGTGCCCAGCAGCCGCAAGCGCCCTTCGATGGGGTCATTGCAACGTCCGATGTGGTATTCAACCTTGATTTTACAGCGCTGAATACTACCTACACGTCCACGCTGATTGTGCCGGAAGGCAAGGAAATCATGGCGGACATCCAGTGTGACGGCGGGCGCATCGACGTGACCATCACCCCGGAGGACGGTGAGCCGATTTACACCGGCAAGCGGCTGCCGACGAGCAGCTTCAGCATCGTGCCGAAGACGCCGGGCAGGTACACCGTGACCATCAGCGGAGAAAACGCCAGCGGGTATGCGCATGTGTACGTCGAGGGTGCAGTTCACTATGATGACGAACCAGCGGAGAATAAATAATCGGCAGTAGAACAATCCCCCATGCAGTGCAAAAAACGGCTGCATGGGGGATTCGTCTGTTTATTCGGATTTTTTCGCGGGCGCTGGGTTCACGTCGAGATTCAGCGCCGTGCATTGCTGATGAGCGCGGCGGTATTCGCTGGGCGATATGCCCGTTTCCTCGCTGAATGCGCGGTTGAACGTGCGGACGCTCTCAAAGCCGCAGCCGAGGGCAATCTCCTGCATTCCCTTGTTTGTGAACGCCAATCGGCGCATGGCGGCAGTTACGCGCAGGCTTTTCAGGTAGGCGTTGAAGCCCATGCCAATTTGGTGGTTGCAAATGCGGGAGAGCTGGAATTGCGACAACCCCAGATGCTCCGCTGCCTGCGTGAGCGTGATGGGGTCGTGGAAATTCTCGTGCAGGTATTCCAGCACCTCTGCTTCCTTGGACATGGCGAGCTTTTGCGCCGAAATGGGGGAGCGCGTATCGAACAGCAGGCCGAGCAGCATCAGCAGCCGCCCGGTATGCACCAGCCGGTTCGCTTTGCGCTCTTCCGGCATCAGCATATGGTCAATCATTTCGGGGATGAGCGGCGAATAGCTCCCTGCACGGTAAATCGGGTTGGGGAGTGCATAGCCATCGACGAAGAGCGAGCGCAGATCGTCGGGCATGGTATCGTGGAGCAAGGCGAAGCAGAAGATGTTGCTGTGCTTGGGCGTTCGATAGCTGTGGCGCACTTGCGGGAAAATCAGGCAGATGTCGCCTTTCTTCAGCGTGTAGTTCTTTTCGTCGATGGTGGCGCAAAGTTCGCCGTCCAGCACATAGACGCATTCGAGACCGCCATGAACATGCGGAATGTAGTGCAGGTTCTCCAGCACACTGTATGTATAGCCGTTCTCGCGCAGATTGGGGTAGAGCCATTCCTTATCGGGCATTACCAAGCACCTCCTGACTGCAATCCTTGAAAAATACCGCCCTCATTTTCTCCCTGCTGACGAGGTGAAATTTGAGGTTGGAAAAAGTATAGCCAAAACCTCAAGGATTGTCAAGCCGCGTTGCAAAAAATGACTTATTTCAGAACTTTCGACTGTATACAGAATACATCGCTTTAGTACGGTGATTCGGGACATTGCAGACCCTACAAGAATCGTGGGATTGCAAAAACTGTCCGATAAAGATGCAAAAACTATGACGTTTTATGCACGAAAACGGCCGAAAAGTCCGAAAATTGCATTTGACAAGCGAAAAGAAATCGTGTAGAATAGCGCTACGTTCAAAGTGGAACGACGGATTCGTCGTTCCATTTTCCGTATCAGGGGACATTGTACTTTTCGTGTTTTTTTATGCAGAGTCCCCTGCAAGAAAAGAAAGGATGGTCGAAAGCCATGACGAGCGAAATTCTCCGGAATGAGGAATGCAACCCGAACCTGCTGAAGAAGAAGGGGCTGGAACTGCTGGACGCGGGAAAGACCAACGAAGCGGTGGAGTGCTTCTCCAAGGGACTGGTGTATGCCCCCTTTGACAGCCTGATGCGTTTCTGGCGCGGCCGCAAGCTGATTGGGCGCGAGGAATACACGCAGTCGGCGTCCGACCTGAAACTGGCGGCGCTGGAAAACCCGGAAGACTGGGAATGCTGGTACTATCTGGGCGTGGCGTGCTACCTCGGCGGCATGTATGAAGAGGCGAAAGTCGCTCATGCGAACAGCAAGACGCTGATGAAGAAGTACGGCGTGAACGCGCTGCCCGCAACGACGGACTGGTACTGGATGATCTGCATGAAGCTGGGTCAGCCGGAGGAAGCCGCGAAAGCACTGGAGGACATCACGCCCGATATGCCCACCGAGGATGGCGACTACCTCTGCCGCGTACTGCTCTATAAGGGTGTGCTGAAGCCGGAAAACTTTGTGGAGGAATGCGAGAAGAACTGCAAGAATCCCGAACGTCCGCGCATTTACCACCTGATGCTCACCTACGGTCTGGCGAATTACCTGCACTATCAGGGGCGCGATGCGGAAGCAATCCCGCTGCTGAAAGAATTGGCGGAATCGCCAGACAACCGCGCGCTGTTCGCTGTCAAGCAGTCCATGCAGGATTTGGACGCGATGGGCGTCAGCTACACTGTTCCTGCAAAGGCATGATATTCCGCCTGCAAAACGCAGGTTGAATATAAATGGAAACGCTGCTTTCAAGAAGCAGTGCTTCCAAGTAGAATAGTAGAAGGGAAGGAACTCAACATGAAGAAGCTGCTTACTGCCCTGCTCACGCTCGCCATGGCGTTCACGATGGTCTTTGCGACCGCCGCGTCCGCGGAAGATGGCTACAAGGACTCCATCACCTGGGTCATTGGCAACGATCAGGATATTCTCGATCCGCAGAACAATGTTTCCAACAGCAAGGTTATGCCGCAGTACTATAACGGTCTGCTGGGCTACGACAACGATGGCAACGTCGTTTGCAAGATGGCGGAAAGCTATGAAGCGTCCGAGGACAAGATGACGTGGACGTTCCATCTGCGTCAGGACGTGTACTTCCACTCCGGCCGTCACTGCACCGCCCACGACTTCGAGGCGACGTTTGACCGCCTGCTGAATACCGAGAATCCGCAGCGCTACACCTCGAACGCTTCTTCCTTCATTGATACGGCGGTTGCGACGGACGACTACACCTTCGTCATCACCCTGAAGGAGCCCAAGGCGTTCTTCCTGCAGGCGATTGCGAAGCAGTGGGCATTCGTGCTGAATCCGGAATACATCGAAAAGTACGGCGCTGACCTCGGCAAGACCGCGGAGAGCGTTGACGGCACGGGCCCCTTCAAGTGCACCCAGTGGGACAAGGGCGAGGTCATGAAGTTTGAAGCCTTTGAGAACTACTACGAAGGCGCACCCCTCACCCATGAAATCGTCATGAAGATTGTTCCTGAACAGACCAGCCGCGCGATTGCCGTCGAAACTGCTCAGGCGGACATCGCCGACGGTGTTTCCCCGGATGACGCGGTTCGTCTGGACGCGCTGGACGGTGTGACCGTCAGCAAGACCGATGGCAACGGCTGCCACCTGTTCCAGTTCAACTGCGCTTCCGACCATGCGCCGATGAGCATCCCGGCTGTCCGTCAGGCTATCTGCTATGCCATCGACCGCAACGCCATCTGCGAATACCTCTACAGTGGCTTGGGCGAAATCCCGATTGACAGCATCATGGCGCCCTCTGTGGCGGGTTACTCCTCTGTCGGCGTTGTGCCTTACGACCCGGAAAAGGCGAAGCAGCTGCTGGCGGAAGCTGGCTATCCGGACGGCTTTGACCTGACCATCATGACCAGCGCAATGTACAACCGCGCTGTGGAAATGGCGGAAATCATCGCGGAGGAACTGAAGGAAATCGGCATCAACGCCAAGCTGGAAGTTGTCGAGCGCGCGGTGTTCACCTCCGCGTGGGCGAGCTTCACGCCTGATGAATTCAACGAGAAGTTCGGCTGGGATATGTTCATCATGGGCTCCGGCGGCGACTCCGACGCGGACACGCTGCTCAAGCGCATCATGCACTCCGCCGACACCAACGTCAACAACTACGGCTTCTATAACAATGCGGAAGTGGACGAGCTGCTGGAAAAGGGCGCTGTGACCATGGACGAAACTGAGCGCAACGCCATCTACGCGCGCATCGCGCAGATTACCATGTATGAAGATCCCTTCGGCGCTTACATGAACCTGCGCAAGAATGTGTACGCGCTGTCCGACAAGATTGAGGGCTTTGCTGTGAACTCCTCCAACACCATGGATCTGGCTCACGTGCGCTGCCGTGAGTAATCCCAACAGGTATTGAAGCAGGCGCGGCGGAGGGTTTCCCGACCTTCCGCCGCGCCTCCCAAAAAGAAAACATCCTAAAAGACCTTCGGTACAGCGCAACAAGCAAAATCAAGCAAAAAGGTATCATCCATCCAAACAGTAGAAACCAGGGTTTTATGTAGTATAGTAACAGGGGGGATGTCCCGTGGGGAAATACATCGTTAAGCGGATTCTGCAAGTGATACCCATGTTGTTCATTTTGTCGCTGATTGTGTTCATGATGGTGCGGCTGATTCCGGGCGACCCGGTGGACATGATGCTGGGCATGGATATTCCGAAGGACACCAAGGAATATGAACGTGAACGTCTGGGTCTGAACGACCCGCTGTATATCCAGTATTTCCGCTTCGTGGGCAATGCGCTGCACGGCGATTTGGGCACGTCGATTTTCTCCGGCAAGCCCGTCGTGGAGGAACTGGCGAAGCGCTTCCCCAAGACGCTGACGCTCGCTGTCGGCGGCACGCTGTTTGGCGCTGCTGTGGGCGTGCTACTGGGCATCATTGCGGCCATCCACCGCAATAAATTCGCGGATAACCTCATCATGGTTTTGTCGCTCCTGACGGTTTCTACGCCGTCGTTCTTCCTCGCGCTCATATTGATGCTTATATTCTGTTTGAATTTAAGGTGGCTGCCAAGTATCGGCATGGATACATGGCAGGGAGCTGTTCTCCCGATTGCCACCCTTGGCTTGCAAGCAATCGGCAGCATTGCGCGCACCACGCGCAGCGCGATGCTGGACGTTATCCATCAGGATTATATCCGCACGTCTCGTTCCCGCGGCGTGCCGGAGCGCGTGATTACCTACCGCCATGCGTTCAAGAACGCGCTGATTCCCGTGCTGACAACCATCGGCCTGCGCTTTGGCGGACTGCTCGCCGGCGCAACGCTGGTGGAAACGGTGTTCTCGATTCCCGGCATCGGGCGTTTCGTCGTCGATTCGGTCAGCAACCGCGATTATCCCGCGATTCAGGGGGCTGTGCTGGTGCTGGCGGTGACGTTTGTGCTGGTCAATACGCTGGTTGACCTGCTGTATGCGGCGGTTGACCCGCGCGTGAAGTACGATTAAGGAGGAACACGGCAGATATGAAGAACAAGCATCCTGTGCTGCGCCGGTTCATGCGCAGAAAGGTTTCCGTGGTTGCCGCCGCTGTCCTCATCCTGTTCGTGCTGATTGCGATTCTCGGCCCGCTGGTGTGGCAGGTTGATCCGCTCAAACAGAGCGTCATGAAGAAGTATGGCCCGATGACGGTGCAACATCCGCTCGGCACGGACAATCTGGGCCGCGATACGCTGGCGCGCATGATTTACGGCGCGCGTGTGTCGCTGGCCATCAGCTTCGCGGGCGTGCTGTCCGGCGCGCTGATTGGTGTGCTCCTCGGCGTGAGCGCCGGCTATTTCGGCGGCTGGGTCGATGCGATTATCAGCCGGTTCATCGACATTTTGCTCGCCTTCCCTGGCCTGCTGCTTGCCATCACCATCGTCGCGGTGCTGGGACCGGGTTCGGTCAATACCGTCATTGCCATTACGATATTTACCATACCGGGCTTGACACGCATGGTGCGAAGTGTCGTGCTGAGCCTGAAAAGCTCGGAATATGTCGAGGCGTGCAAGACGATGGGCGAAAGCAATCTGCGCATCATCTTCACCCACGTCATCCCGAACTCCATGTCCCAGATTATCGTCAATGTGACGCTGAGCCTTGGCACGGCGATTCTGACGGCTTCGTCCCTGTCGTTCCTCGGCTTGGGCGTGACGCCGCCGGAAGCCGAATGGGGCGCAATGCTGTCGCAGATGCGCGAAGTCATCCGCACTTACCCCACGGGCGTGCTTGTCCCCGGTATTGCCATTACGCTGGTGGTCATGAGCTTCTCGCTGGTGGGCGATGGTCTGCGCGACGCGCTTGACCCGAAACTCAAGAATAACTAATACTATTTCTAAATTCGCCTGCGCCAGCTGCTTGCGCCTTTTCCATTCTCATTTAGAAATAGTATGATGAGGAGGTCATCCTGATGTCGGAACCCGTATTGCAGGTCAAAGGTCTGAAAACCTACTATTATACCGAAGAGGGCGTCGTCCCCGCAGTGGACGGACTGGATTTCGAGGTTGAGCCGGGCGAAACGTTTGCCATCGTCGGCGAAAGCGGCTGCGGCAAGTCTGTGACCTCGCTGTCCATCCTGCGCCTGATTCCCTCGCCGCCCGGCAAAATTATTGACGGCGAAATCATCTACCACGGTCAGGACTTGGTGAAAAAGTCGGAGCGCGAAATGCGCAGCATCCGCGGCAATGACATCTCGATGATTTTCCAAGAGCCAATGACCAGCCTGAACCCCGTCTTTACCGTCGGACAGCAGATTGGCGAATCGTTCCGCTTCCATCAGCAGATGGGCAAGGCGGAAATGCTCAAAAAGTCCATCGAAATGCTGCGGCTTGTCGGCATCCCGGAGCCGGAACACGTCATCAACGATTATCCAAACCAGCTCTCCGGCGGTATGCGCCAGCGCGTTATGATTGCCATGGCGCTGGCGTGCAACCCGAAAATCCTGATTGCGGACGAACCAACGACCGCGCTGGACGTGACGATTCAGGCACAGATTATGCGCCTGCTGAAGCAATTGCAGGAGAAGATGGGCACATCCATCATTCTTATCACGCATGACCTCGGCATTGTGGCGCAGATCGCCAAGCACGTCATGGTCATGTACTGCGGACAGGCGGTGGAGTACAGCGATGTGCGCTCCATCTACAAGAATCCGCTGCACCCCTACACGGCGGGTCTGCTGCGCTCGATTCCGAAGCTGACGGATGACGACATGGAGGAACTGCCCAGCATTCCCGGCATGGTGCCGTCGCCCAGTGAGAAGCTGCAGGGCTGCCGGTTCGCGCCACGGTGCGAGAAGTGCGGCGCACGCTGCAAGAAGGAAATGCCGGACTTGGTGACGCTCGAAGATGGGCGCAAGGTGCGGTGCTTCCTGTACGAAGGAGGCGTTGAGGGATGAGCGAGAACGAAAAGAAGAAGCTGCTGGAAATCAAGGACCTGAAAATCTATTATCCCATCAAGGGCAAGCGCGACGCGGAGGGCAAACCCGCGTACGTCAAGGCGGTAGACGGCGTGACGTTCGACGTGTACGAGAACGAGACGTTCGGTCTGGTCGGCGAAAGCGGCTGCGGCAAATCCACAACGGGGCGCACGGTCGTCCGGCTGAACAAGCCTACGGCGGGCAGCGTCACCTTCGAGGGGCATGACCTGTTCGCGAAGATGAACCGTCAGCAGAACATGGATTTGACCCAGAAAATTCAGATTATCTACCAAGACCCGTATTCCTCCCTTGACCCGCGCTTCACGGTCGGGCGCTGCATCGAGGAGCCGCTGATTGTCCACCACATGGGCAACAAGGCGGAGCGCCGCGCCCGCGTGCTGCAGCTCATGCACGACGTCGGCCTGCGCGAAGAGGTCTACACGCGCTATCCGCACGAGTTTTCCGGCGGGCAGCGGCAGCGCATCGGCGTTGCGCGCGCATTGGCGCTTGACCCGAAGCTGGTTGTCTGCGACGAGCCGGTCAGCGCGCTGGACGTGTCGATTCAGGCGCAGATTCTGAATCTGATGCGCGAATTGCAGCGGAAATATCAGCTGACGTACATCTTCATTTCGCACAACCTGAGCGTCGTCAAACACATCTGCGACCGCATTGCTGTGATGTATCTGGGCAACATCGTCGAAATTGCGCCGAAGAAGGAACTGTTCGACAACCCGCTGCATCCGTACACGAAGGCGCTGCTGGGGGCGATTCCGATTCCCGACCCGGACATCCCCGCGATGCAGGACATGCTGGAAGGTGATGTGCCGAGCCCCATCAACCCGCCGAAAGGCTGCTGCTTCCACACGCGCTGCCACGGCTGCTGCAAGGAATGCACCGCGCAGAAGCCGAAGCTGATCAATGTCGGCAATGACCACTGGGTGGCCTGCTGCAAGGTGTAAGCAGGGACGCGCCCCAATAAACACGCGCACACAGCATGAAAATGCGCGCAACTCAATCGCGAAAAAGGGTCAAGGGAGAAACTCCCTTGTGTAATATGAAAGGAAGGTAGAAAAATCATGGGAATTCAGCATCTGGATGTATCGAAGGGCGGCTATTCGCGCGTGACCTTCTCGAAGAATCTGGCATTCTTCACCGGTCATGCCGCGCCGCAGTATCAGACGCTCAAAGAGCAGGCAGAGGGCATCCTCAAGCGCTATGACGAGCTGTTCAAGCAATTTGGCCTGAAAAAGAGCAACATCCTCTATACGACGTGCTTCATGAAGAACGCCGATGATGAGGACGAATTCGCCGACATCTACTTCCAGTGGATTGATCCGAAGAATCCGCCGGCGGGCGTGACGGTCACGGGGCTGCCGATTCAGCATTCGCCTGTGGGGGATAACATCCTGATGGAGCTGAGCTTCATCGTCGCGACGAATGACAGCCTCCCGATTAAGCGCTATGATGTTACCCGCGGCTGCCGCATGGTGGAATACGATGGCATGGCGTATTTCACCGGGCATGTGTATCCCAAGGTGGATACGCTGGGCGAGCAGGTGGCGGGCGTACTCAACCGCTATGACGAGCTGTTCGAGAAGTTCGGTTTGAAGAAGGAAAACGTCATCGCGGCGAACGGCTTCATCAAGAATATGGCGCACTACGGCGAAATTGCCGAGCCGTTCAATGCCTATTTCGGGGAGAATCCCCCGGCGGGCGTGATTGTCGAAGCGCCGCCGCGCCAGAATACGCCCTTCGGCCCGAAGCTGGAAATTGAGCTGGCGCTGTTCGTGGCGACGGGTGAAAACCCGCAGATTACCCGCCGCGACGTTGTGCCGGGCATGAGCCGCGTGGTGGAGTACAACGGCATCGCATGGTTCACGGGTCACAGCGCACGTCCGGAATTCAAGACGCTGGCGACGCAGAGCGAGGCGGTCATGAAGCGCTACGCGGAGCTGTTCGAGCAGTTCGGCTACAAGAAGGAAAACATCCTCATGGAATACGGCTATGTGCGCGATATCGAGCAGGTGAACGACTACCTCGGCGCACGCAAGGTGTTCATTGACCCGGAAAATCCTCCGGCGGGCGTCGTTGTGCAGGCGAAGCCGTCGGGCGACGAAAATCAGCTGGAAGTGCAGTTCATCGTCAATCTGGATTGAGGAGGTATTGTTCCTATGAGCAAGAAGGGCTTGAAGGAAAACCAAATCTTCGCCGCGCGTGACACGGTGGAAGAAAACGACAAAATCAAGGCGGCGCGGGAGGCCGTCGCTGCTGACCCGACGAACGCTGAGAAGTACATGGCGCTGGGGCTGGCGCTGCGCGGACAGATGTTTTTCCGCGAGGCGGTGGAGGCGTACTCCATCGGGCTGACCTATAACCCGTTCATGTCCCTGCTGTACCGTCATCGCGGTCATGCGTATGTGAATTTGGGGCAGTATCAGGAAGCTGCGGCGGATTTTGAGATGGGGCTGCGCATCGATCCGAAGAACTGGGACTGCTGGTATCATCTGGGGCTGAGCTATCACCTCATGGGCAGCTACGAGCGCGCGCTCAAAGCCTATGAAACCTGCTATGCGCTGTCGCCTACGGATGAATACCGCATCTGCACGACCGACTGGTACTGCATGACGCTGATGAAGATGGGGCGCATTGACGATATGCGCAAGGCGGCATCGCGCATCCATGCCGACATGGAACCCGGCATGAGCGAAGGCTACTTCGATCGCGTACTGGTCTACAATGGTACGCGGAATATCGATGAAGTACTGGCGGAAGCCGCGGCGAAGGACGACCACATGTACGCCACGGGCGCATATGGTCTGGCGGTGTACGAGGAATATGTGCTGGGCAACCGCGAGAAGGCGAAGGAAATCCTGACGCGCATTGCGGGCCGCGACGAAACGTGGGGCGGTTTTGCGGAACACGCCGCTGCCGATCAGCTGAAGCATTGGGACGACTGAAGTCGTACAATAAATATGAATCACAGGCAGGAAAGACCCTGATTCATCGCGAAAAAGAAAGGCGGATGACAAACCATGAGCGAAAAGAAGAAGGTCGGTCTGGACATTGCCCGCTCCAGCACGCTGGTGCAGGAATATCAGGTCGCGTCTTGGGAGCGGAACGAACTGCCGACGACCCCGGAACTGACCGCAATCGACGAAAAGATTGCGAAGGATCCGGAGAATGCCGAACTCCATAAGGAGCGCGGGCTGCTGCTGGCGGGGCTGGGCTACTACCGTGAGGCGGCGGAATGCTATTCTCGCGCCATTGCCATCAATCCCTTCAACTGGGAATACTATCGCCATCGTGCGCACCGCTTCGTGTCCTGCGGCTACTTTGCCGACGGCGCGGCGGACTTCACCATCGCGTCCCGCCTGAATCCGAATGACTGGAACGTGTGGTATCATCTGGGCTTGAGCTACTTCCTGCTGGGCATGTATGACAAGGCGGACTGGGCGTACACGCGCTGTGCCGCGCTGAACAAGACCGCTGACGATATCTGCGCCGTGACGGACTGGCATTACATGACGCTCAAGCGGCTGGGCAAGGACGAAGAGGCGGCGAAGCTGCTGGACGAAATTACCGAGGACATGCCTGTGTCCGATGAGGTGGCGAACTCTTACTATCAGCGCCTGCGCGTCTACAAGGGGCTGCGCGCGCCGGAAACGCTCTTCACCAACGCGGGCGACGGTGCGGGGCTGGACGTTATCACGCAAGGCTTCGGCGTGGCGAACTACTACCGCATGAACGGCCAGGAAGAAAAGGGCGTCGAAATGCTCAAGAAGGTCGTGTACACGGCGGAACACAGCAAGTGGTACGCGGCGTTCGGCTGCCTGGCAGCGCGTGTTGACCTGAAGAACATCGGTCAGGCTTGAAGGGAGGAGCGAGAACAATGAATCAGGCATATGAATCGGCGAGCTTTGTGCGCTGCGTTGTGCCGGAGACGGCGGATATTCAGGCAGCGAGCGCGGCTGTGGCTGCGAATCCCGAAAGCGGCGACGCTTGGATGAAGAAGGGTCATGCGCTGGCGAAGGTGTCCATGATGCGCGAGGCGGAAGAGTGCTACGCCATGGCAATTTCCTGCGACCCCTTCAACTGGGAATATTACCGTCATCGTGCGCATCGCTTCCTGTCCTGCTGGCGCTTTGAGGACGCCGCGGCGGATTTCGTGATTGCGTCCCGTCTGAATCCGAATGATTGGAATGTGTTCTACCATCTGGGTCTGAGCTACTTCCTCCTGCGCGATTATGCGAAGGCGGCGAAGGCGTATGCGCGCTGCTACGAGCTGACGGACGCGGAGCCGGAGCTGATTGCCGTGACCGACTGGTACTACATGACGCTCAAGCGCCTTGGCAACGACGAGGAAGCGGCGAAGATTCTTGCGCGCATCACCGACCACATGAATCCGGGCGAGAACACCGCCTATTATGCGCGTCTGCTGATGTACAAGGGCTTGAAGAAGCCGGAAGAGCTGCTGTCCACCGACCCGGAGGAGGTTACGGCACTGGAGCTTATCACCATGGGCTTCGGCATTGCGAATTACTACCTCCAAAACGGCGACCCTGACACGGCTTATGCCCTCATGGAGCGCGTGGTGAAGGCGGGCGACGAAAACGACTGCTACTTCGCTTTCGCCTACCTCGCCTCCAAGGTCGATTTGACAAACAAGGGGTAAGGGGGGGAAAGCCAAGGGAGCGATTGCAGACTCGTCTGTTTCCATTGCCCCCCTTGCCGCCTCCGCAGAGGCGAAATCCCTGCAACAAAGAACAACCAGAGGGATCAAAAGCACCCTCTGGCATTCTTTGCATAAAGAAAACTCACCAGTTTCCCATTTTGTTGCGGACGCAGCGCCTACCGCTGTGCCCTGAAAGGCAGGAAATAGCGTGGAACAGCTTCAACTTGATGATTTTCTTATGTATAATTTCCTCTCGCAGGTGCAAATCAGCCCCGACGGGAAGAAGGTCGCCTATGTCGCGACGACGCCTGACCTCGCAAAGAACGGCTACAACGCCAACCTCTACCGCATCGATGCGGAAAGCGGCGAAAATGCCTGTCTGACGAACTCCGGACGAGTGAAGGGCTTCTGCTGGCAGGGCGCTGAAACGCTGCTGTATACCGTGCCGGTCGAAGCGGATGACGCTTTCCCGGATGGGCAGACCGTGCTGTACCGCCAGAATGCGGGCAGTGCGGCGGAAGAAGTATGCCGCGGCGAAGGCTCCCTGTCGCTCGAAGGCGTGCTGACGGATGGAAGCATTGTGTTCTCCCGCGTTGATAACCTGACGACCGAAGCCGCGCTGGAAGGGCTGGCAGGGCATGAGCGGCTCGCGGCGCGTCTGGCGGAGAAGGAGCGCAATGAGGTCTGCACCGTGTTCGATGAATATCCCTTCTGGTTCAACGGCAAGGGCGTCATCAACAAGACCCGCAAGACGCTGTATCTCTGGGACGGCAAAGAACTCAAGCGCATCACCCCGCCGCGCTTCCGCGTGATGGAAGTGTGCGTAGAGGGCATGAAGATTGCCTACGCGGGCTGCATGGTGGAACCGATTGAAAAAGAGCTTGTCGGCGTTTACTGCTACGACGCGGAGAAGAGCAAAATCACCTGCCTGCTGCCGGAAGATGAATATTACATCGAAGGCATGACGTTCTGGGGCGATTCGCTCGCTTACTGCGGGACGAAGATGGATCGGTACAGCTGCGCACAGTGTCCCGACCTGCTGCTGCTGAACCTCGAAACGGGCGCGCGCACCCTCCTGTGCGACACGGACGACGAAATCAACGTCGGCAACCCCGTCGGCAGCGACTGCCGCATGGGCGGCGGCTATGTGATGCGCGCGGACGGGGAGTACCTGTACTTCCTGACCGGCGTATATGATGCGACGCACCTGTGGCGCACTGACCGCACGGGTAAGATGGAGAAGCTGCTGGAGAAGGACGGCTCGATTGACTGCTTCGATGTGCAGAACGGCGCGGTGTACTGCGTGGCGATGTACGACATGCGCTTGCAGGAGCTGTATCGCTTTGCGGATGGCAAGCTGACCCGTCTGAGCAGCTGGAACGACGACTTCTTCCTCACCAAGCCGCCCGTTATCCCGCAGCCGCTGCAATTCATCAACAGCGACGGCGTACAGATTGACGGCTTCGTGATGACACCGACCGACCATGTGCCGGGCAAGAAGACGCCTGTCATCCTTGACATTCACGGCGGCCCGCACCTGACCTATGGCGCGGTGTACTACCACGAGATGCAGTACTGGGCGAATCACGGCTACTACGTCATCTACTGCAACCCGCGCGGCGGCGAAAGCCGGGGCAACGAATTTGGCTACATCTGCGGCCGCTTCGGCACGATTGACTATGACGACATCATGGCGTTCTGTGACGAGGCGCTGAAAGCCTATCCCGACATGGACGAGAAACATATGGGCGTGACGGGCGGCAGCTACGGCGGCTTCATGACCAACTGGATTATCGGGCACACGAACCGTTTCGCGGCGGCGGCATCCCAGCGCGGCATTGCGAACTTCGTCAGCATGGAGGGCACGAGCGACATCGGCACACTGTTCGCCGAGCGGCAGATTCTCGCCACAACCCACACGAATCTGGACAAGATGTGGAAGCAGTCGCCGCTGAAATACGCCGACCGCTGCACCACGCCGACGCTGTTCATCCATTCGGAGGAGGATTACCGCTGCTGGATGGTGGAGGCGCTGCAAATGTATTCAACGCTGATTCACCACGGCGTCCCGACGCGCCTGTGCCTGTTCCACGGTGAGAACCACGAGCTGAGCCGCGGCGGCAAGCCCAAGGGCCGCATCCGCCGTTTGCAGGAAATCACCGCTTGGATGGACAAGTATTTGAAGGAAGAGTAAGCGCCGCGCTGTTCACGTTGCATTAGAGTGTGTTTCTAAATTCGCCCGGC
>FR899839.1 GCA_000437595.1 Faecalibacterium sp. CAG:74
AAAGGCGCAAGCAGATGGCGCAGGTGAATCTGGAAATAGTATAAGGTGACATCGCCGCGTTGTACGGTGTTGCCCTAATATAAACGATTTTCAAACGGCATTGCCATCTTCCCGCCAAGCAGAGAAAATGACATTCCGCAATTATGATGCACTGTCGTTTGGAAAATCATATCACATAAGCAGGGCGCTGTTCCGACCACCAAGCCGGACAGCGCCCCTTTATATTGTGTGCAATTAGCCGTGCTGTCCTTCGCTCTGCAGCTGCATGTTCTCCACCACAATGTCATGGATTTCACCCAGCGACGCGCAGTATTCCAGCACCTTCCACGGTTCGTTCGTGTGGAAGTGAATCTTAATCAATTCATCGTCCCCCACTGCCAGCAGACAGTCGCCCTTGAAATGCTCCGTGATGTAGTCGTTGATTTCGTCCTCGTCGAGGTCGTGCCCTTCGATGAGCAGCTGCGTGTCGAACTTGAATTCGAGCATCTCTGCCATGTGCTTCACTCCTTTTTTTGATTTCTTTCTGAACAGAGAGACTGACCTCTGTTCATTAGCAAACAATCAGATATTCTACAATGCAGTCGCTTTTT
>FR899840.1:0-31931 GCA_000437595.1 Faecalibacterium sp. CAG:74
GCGTCCGCAGACGCGCCCCCAAGCTGCTCTTCCCCCAAGATTCCAATTAGCAATGAGCAATGACTGGCGCACAAACGCAATCATTGCTCATTAAAAAAATCGGAAGTCAAGCCGCTCATTTGCGTGCTTGACTCCCGATTTTTTTCTTACTTCGTGTTCTTGATTTCCATCCACAGGTTTTCATAGATCTTGCGGAAGGTGTCGTCGATGTCGTGGAAGAATTCGCAGCGATCCTGAACCTCCTGAGAAGGATTCAGAACGTGGTTGTTCTCGTATTCCTCGCCCATCAGCTCAATCGCGCCCTTGTTGGGGCTGGAGTACCAGATGTATTCGCAGTTCATCTGCGCGATGTCGGGGCGGCAGAGGAAGTTGATGAACTTCTCGGCGTTCTCCTTGTTGCGGGCGGACTTGAGGATGACCGCGCCGTCCACCCAGATGTTCGAGCCTTCAGAGGGCACGAAATAGTCCAGATGGTCGTTCAGGTCGATGGCGTACTGTGCGTCGCCGGACCACATCAGCGCGAGCGCCGCTTCGCCAGCAACCATCTTGTCCTTCGTTTCGTCCACCTGATACGCCTTGACAACGCCGGACTGCTTCTGCTCAATCAGCTTATCCTTCGCTGCCATCAGCTCCGGAACTTCGCGGCTGTTCATGGAATAGCCGAGATACTTCAGCGTGATGCCCATGCTGTCGCGGTAGGAGTCCAGCATGAACACGTTCTTCTGGTACTGCGTGTCCCAGAGGATGCTCCAAGACTGGTTGGGTTCGGGAATCATGTCCTTGTTGTACAGAATACCGACCGTTCCCCACATATACGGCACGGAGTACTTGTTCTCCGGGTCGTAGTCGGGATTGCGGAGCTTGTCGATAATCTGCTCGAAATTCGGCACGTTGTCGTAGTTAATTTCCGCCAGCAGATCCTTGGCAATCATGCGCTCGATGATGTAGTCGGACGGGAAGCACACGTCGAACGCACCGGGGTTCGCCTCGACCTGCACAATCATGTCCTCATTCGTGGTGAAGCACATGTAGTTGACCTTGATGCCCGTCTCTTCGGTGAAGAGGGTCAGGACTTCGGGTGCGATGTAGTCCTCCCAGTTGTAGACGTTGACGACCTCTTCCGCGAGGGCGGCGGGGGCGACGGTCAGCGTCAGGCACAGGAGCATCAGCAGGGAAAGCAGCTTTTTCATCAGAGATGTTCCTCCTTAAAATGTAGTGGGGGATCAGTCATTATTCGATGCGGTGCGGCGGTTGACAATCAGCAGCAGCACCAGCAGAGCGACGAACATGAGCGCCGACAGTGCGTTGAGCGTCGGCTCGATGCCGCGGCGGGCGGCGGAGTAGATCAGCGTGGACAGATTCTGCACCAGCGGGGAAGTCGTGAAGTAGCTGATGGTGAAGTCGTCCAGCGAGAGGGTGAACGCCAGCATCGCGCCCGTGATGATGCCCGGCATACATTCGGGGATGATGACGTGGAACAGCGCGTACATCGGCGTTGCGCCAAGGTCAAGCGCCGCCTCGTAGGTGTGTCGGTTCATTTGCTTGAGCTTCGGCAGCACCGATAGGATGACGTAGGGCGTATCGAACGTGATGTGCGCCAGCAGCATCGTCACATAGCCGCGGTCGACCTTCGTGAAGAGGAACAGCAGCATCAGGCTGATGCCGGTCACGATGTCGGGCATGGTGTTGGGCAGGTTCGTCAGCGTCATCATGAACGACTGCGGCCGCTTCTTCATGGCGTGGATGCCGATGGCGGCGAGCGTTCCCAGAATCGTCGCGACGACCATGGCCAGCAAGGCAATTGTCACCGTGACAGTCAGCGCGTTCATGATGCGCGTGTCCTGAAACAGCTCCGTGTACCAGCGGAAGGAGAATCCCTCCCACTTCGCGCGGCTCTTGCCCGCGTTGAAGCTCTGCACAATCAGCACGATAATCGGAAGATACAGAAAGATAAGGATGAGCGCCAGATACGCGCGCTTGCAGAACTTTTTCATGCGATGCCGCCTCCTTCGCCGTTGGGGTCGGCCTTGCGCAGGATGGAGAGCGAAATCAGAATCAGCACCATCATGATGAGGGAGAGCGCCGAGCCGACGTTCCAGTTGCCTTCGGTCAGGAACTTTGCCTCAATCAGGTCGCCGAACATCATCGTGTTGCCGCCGCCCAAGACGCGCGGGATGAAGAACGTCGTCACCGAGGGCATGAAGACCATTGTAATGCCGCTGACGATGCCCGGAATGGACAGCGGCATGGTGACTTTCCACAGCGTCTGCCAGTTGTTGCAGCCGAGGTCAGCCGCCGCTTCGGTCAGGCGGTAGTCCATCTTGCTCAGCAGCGTGTAAATCGGGAAAACCATGAAGGGCAGGAAGTTGTACACCATGCCCAGCAGGACCGCGCCGGAGTTGTACATCAGCTGTACACCGTTAAAGCCCAGCGCGCGCAGCACTGTGTTAATTAAGCCGTTATCTTCCAGCAAGCTCATCCACGCAATGGTGCGCAGGAGGAAGTTCATCCACATGGGGATGATGAACAGCACGACGAGGGTCGGGCCGAGCTTGATTTCGCGGTCGGCCATAATCAGCGCCGCCGGGTAGCCCAGCAGCAGGCAGATCACCGTGCACTGGAACGCCATCCACAGCGAGTAAACCAGCGTATCCACGTTGACCGTGCCGCGGGAGATGTATGCCTGTCCGGCTTCGCCCATCGCGTCCAGGATGATTTTGTTCGATTCGTAGTTCGAGTCCCAGAAGCTGCGGAAGTTGTCCAGCGTGAACGCGCCGGAGGAATCCGTAAAGGCGTAGTAGGCAATCAGAATGACCGGGACGATGGTAAAAATCATCATCCACAGCGCGTAAGGCGATGCGAACAGGGAACGGTGCATACCGCGGTTGCGGTGGATGGTGAGGGCGATGAGCGCGATGAAGACGCACAGCCCCGCGCCCATGAGCGCATACGCCCACCACGGGAGAGACAGGTTGCTTAGCATTCGGCATCCACCTCCGCCGCGGGCGTGGTGTCCTCCAGCCGCTTCATGATGTGGATGTTGAAGGGGACAATGTTCAGCCCGACGCGGCTGCCCTGCGGCTGCATCGTCGTCGAATGCACCTTGAAGGTGTACGCGCCGGTGTCGATCATCATTTCGTAATGCACACCCTTGAACAGCACGCTCTTGATGGTGCCGACCATCTGCCCGACGTCCTCGCCGACGAGCATGATGTCCTCCGGGCGGACGACGACGTCCACCGGCGTATTCTCGCCGAAGCCGAAGTCCACGCAAGGGAATTCCGTGCCCGCAAACTCGACCAGCTCATCGTGAATCATCGTGCCGCGCAGCAGGTTGCTTTCACCGATGAAGTCCGCGACGAAGGCGTTTGCCGGTTCGTCGTAGATGGTTTTGGGGTCGCCGATCTGCTGGATGGTGCCGTCCTTCATGACGACAATCGTGTCGGACATGGTCAGCGCTTCCTCTTGGTCATGGGTGACGAAGATGAACGTGATGCCCAGCCGCTGCTGCATGGATTTCAGTTCCAGCTGCATTTCCTTGCGGAGCTTGAGGTCCAGCGCGCCCAGCGGCTCGTCCAGCAGGAGAACCTCCGGCTCGTTGACCAGACTGCGGGCGATGGCGACGCGCTGCTGCTGACCGCCCGAAAGCGCGTCCACATGGCGCTTTTCGTACCCCTTCAGGTTCACCAGCTCCAGCATCTGCCCGACTTTTTCGGCAATCTGCTTCTTCGGCAGCTTCTTCAGCTTCAGACCGAAGGCGATGTTGTCGTACACGTTCAGGTGCGGGAAGAGCGCGTATTTCTGGAAGACCGTGTTGACGCGGCGCTTGTAGGGCGGCAGCGCGGAAATATCCTGCCCGCCGAAGAGTACCTGCCCCTCCGAGGGCGTCTCAAATCCGCCGATGATGCGCAGCGTCGTCGTCTTGCCGCAGCCCGAAGGCCCAAGCAGCGTAATGAATTCCTTCTTGCGGATGTAAAGGTTGATATTCTTCAAAACCTGCACGCCGTCAAACTCCTTCGAGATGCCGACGAGGTCAATCAAATGCTCTTTCTCCACCATGGGGGAAAACACTTCCTTCCAATTACTTAAAATCAGAACGACGGCGGTGTGGAAATCCACAGCACCTTTGCGTGGGATTTGCCCGCATTCATCAGGTAGTGCGTCTCATGCGGATGCAGGCAGAAGCTGCTTCCTGCCCGGACGCGCGTTTTCGTTTCGCCGTCCACCAGAAAGATGCTGCCTGACAGCACATAGCCGAATTCCTCGCCCTGATGCGGCAGAAGCTCGTACGTCCGCCCATCCTCGCCCAAATCGACCAGAATCGGCTCCATCGTGTTCTTCTGCGCGTCCGGCACCAGCCATGTGATGCTGCCGCAAAGCTGCTCGTCCTCCTTGACGAACATATCCTGTGGTGTGAAAACGGTCTTTTCGTCCTTGTCCTCGCTGAAAAACTGACTCAGGCTGGAGCCGAGGCATTCCAGCATGTCCGTCAGCGTCGCGATAGACGGGGAGGCAAGGTTGCGCTCGACCTGCGAAATGAAGCCCTTGCTCAGTTCGCAGCGGTCGGCCATGTCCTCCTGCGTCAGCCCGCGCCGAATCCGCAGCAGACGCAGCTTTTCACCGATATCCATGGGGATGCTCCTTTCCGGTTGCTTTCAGTCTATATTGACGCAAAGTTCAGAAATACTAAACTGAAAGCCGTGAAAAAATGGTTTAGTGAAACTAAACCTCAAAGCGGGATTCATTAAACCATATTTCTTTGCGTATGTCAAGGGCTTTTGTCGATTTTTCGGCAGAAAACGCAAAAAAAGATGAAAAGGCGAACGAAAAAGTCTGCAAAGCGCCTTTATTAGCCAAAACTAATGGATAAATCACCGATTTCAGCGGATTTTTGCGCCCTCCGAAGCGATCAAAACAAGCATCAAAAAAGCCGCTCCTCCGATGCCCATCAGAGAAGCGGCGCGATTTTCGGTTTAGCGGTTCTGTTCTTTCATTCGCAGGGGATTAGTCAGGCAGCGGCGCATCCAGCGTCACGTTCGCATCCTTCACAAAGCCGTGCCAGCCGTTCACATCCACCTCGTACCATTCGCCGACCTTGTCCATCACGGCCAGATAAGCACCGACGCGAATTTTGTCCAGACGGCGGCGGCTCTTCGTCAGCTGATATACCGAGACGGTCGCGGTCGTGTTCGTCTTGCCCTTTGCGGACAGCAGACCGGTCGTGAAAGCGTCCTCGTCCGGCGTTTCGTAGAACTTCAGGCAGCTGTTCAGCACCAGCCCTTCCACGCCGTCGTACACAATGCGCGTGTACACATCGCCTACGCGCAGGACGGTCACCACGCGCCCGGCTTTGCAGGTCATGATGATTTTGCCCTTCTTGCTTGCTTCCTCGCGCATGGTGCACTTGCCGGTTGAAGGCGCGTAGATAACGGCGATTCGCTGGTCGTCATCCGCCTCCGTTTCCCACGAGAGGGAAGCGGTCGGCACGCGCAGGAACTCGCCATCCATGTAGATTTCGCTCATGGCGACACCCAGCGTTTGGAGCGATACCGTCTGCGCCTCGTCGCCATCAGAATAGGTGACGGTCAGGCTGTTCCAAGTGTCGTCAGGCTTGCGGGACAAATCGCTGGCAGTCGCGCGGCTGCCGGAGGGCTTCGGCTTGCTGCTGTTCGAGCCGACCCACACCAGCGCGGCGGAATCCACCCATCCGCTGGATGTGCCGCTGCCGTTCCAGTAGCGGACGTTGCGCATGTTGCCGCTGCGCTCCAGAATGCCGACGTAGGTATTCGCAGGCAGCGTGCCGACCGGGACGAAATCCGACAAGTCCGAAGAAGTCGCTGTGCCTTGGGTCACGGCGTAGAGTGTCGTTCCAGTGCCGGTTTTCCACTCGCACTTGGCGTTCCAATCGGCTTCCGTTTCCGCCAGCGCAGTTGTCATCAGCAAAAGGCAAAAGGTGGTCAGGAGCATCAACAGACGCTTCATGTTATAAAACCTCCTTCAAATCTTCATAAGTTTGTAATCAATATAGCATATCTTTGTGAAAAAGTCAATCGCGTAAAACGATAAATTTTGCCGAATGCGCTTGCAATGCGGACAGAAATGTGGTATCATAAAGCCATGAAACCGATGAGAAGCAGGGGATGCGCAGAGTCGCCCGCAGCGAGCCGGAGAGGGTGCAAGTCCGGCGGTGGATGGCGCAGACCGTGGGGCTTCGAGGGCGCAGGGGAACGGCGAATGCCCAGTATCCCGCGACGGCTTTCCCCCGTGAACAGGATTTGAGAGGCGCAAGCATTTTGCGCAATTGGGGTGGCACCGCAGTCATCTGTCCCCAGAAGAGGGGATAGGATGGCTTTTTTTGTATGGCGAATCGCTCCCCGGCCGTTCGCCGCCTATTCTGAAAGGAGAGATTTCCCATGTCCGAAACGAATACCGCGCCCAAGCCCGAAAAGAAGCCGATTATCTTCTCCGGCATCCAGCCGTCCGGCACGCTGACGCTGGGCAACTACATCGGCGCGCTCCGCAACTTCTCCAAGCTGCAGGACGACTACGACTGCATCTACTCCATTGTCGACATGCACGCCATCACCGTCCGGCAGAATCCGGCAGATTTGCGCCGCCGCTGCATGGAACTTGCCGCTATCTACATCGCCAGCGGCATCGACCCCAAGAAGAGCCTGATTTACTGCCAGAGCCACGTTTCCGCGCACGCCGAGCTTGCGTGGGTGCTCAACTGCTTCACCTACATGGGCGAAATGAGCCGCATGACGCAGTACAAGGATAAGTGCGCCAAGCACGCTGACAACATCAACGTCGGCCTCTTCGATTATCCTGTGCTGATGGCGGCGGATATCCTGCTCTACCAGACGAACCTTGTGCCGGTGGGCGTTGACCAGCGCCAGCATCTGGAAATCTGCCGCGATATTGCCATGCGCTTCAACGGCATCTATGGCGATGTGTTCACGATTCCGGAAGGGTACATTCCGAAAGTCGGCGCGAAGATTATGAGCCTGCAGGATCCGACGAAGAAGATGTCCAAGTCCGACCCGGAGGAGACGTTCATCTCCCTGCTGGATGACGCGGACACGATTCGCCGCAAAATCAAGCGCGCCGTGACCGACTCGGACGGCGAAATCCGCTTTGACCCGGAGAACAAGCCCGGCGTGAGCAATCTGCTGAGCATCATGAGCGCACTCGGCGCGGGCGACGTGGAAACGCTTGCCGCAGAGATGGCGGGCAAGGGCTACGGCGACCTGAAGGCGCGTACGACGGACTGCGTGATTGCGGCGCTCGAGCCGCTGCAGGCGGAGTATAAGCGCCTGATTGCGGACAAGACGTACCTGCAGGGCATTCTGGACGAGAATGCCAAGACCGCCGCTTATCTGGCGAACAAGACCCTGCGCAAGGTGCAGAAGAAGGTCGGCTTCGCGGCGAGAGGATAACAGGGGAATATATGAGCAAGCCGCAGGGCGTGGATATGCGCTCTGCGGCTTGCTTTTATTCGTTTGGTGTGACTGATACTATTTCCAGATTCATACTATTTCCAAATTCACCTGCGCCATCTGCTTGCGCGTGCACATCTGGAAACAGGATTAGTACAGCTTCGCCCCAGCCGGAATGTGGTCATCCACCATCAGCAAATGCAACTTTTCTTCGTCGTTTTCGTGGTGCACGGCGGAAATCAGCATACCGCAGGAGTCAATGCCCATCATCTTTCGGGGAGGCAGGTTGGTGATGGCGATGCAGGTTTTGCCCACCAGCTCTTCCGGCTCATAATACTCGTGAATACCACTCAAAATGATCCGATCTTCGCCGGTTCCATCGTCCAGAACGAACTTTAAGAGCTTCTTGGACTTCTTCACCGCTTCGCATTCCTTCACCTTCACGGCGCGGAAATCGGACTTGGAGAACGTGTCGAAATCCACATAGTCGGTGAACAGCGGCTCAATTTGCACGTTCGAGAAGTCAATCGGTTCAGGCGTGACTTCCGCTTTGGCTTCTTCCGCAGGCGCGGCAGCTTCGGGCGCGTTCTGCGCAGCATCCGCCGCCTTCTTGTCGGAATCGAGCGGTTTCATGGTCGGGAAGAGCAGCACGTCGCGAATCGTCGCGCTGTCGGTCATCAGCATCACCATGCGGTCAAGCCCGAAGCCCAGACCGCCCGTCGGCGGCATACCGTACTCCAGCGCGTTCACGAAGTCCTCGTCCACCTCGGCGTTGATGCCCTGCGCCTTGCGCGCTTCCACCTGCGCCTCGAAACGGCGGCGCTGGTCAATCGGGTCATTCAGCTCGGTGAAGGCGTTGCCCATTTCGTGGCCGGTGATGAAGAACTCGAAGCGCTCGGTCAGCGCCGGGTTGGACGGCTTGCGCTTGGCCAGCGGGGAGATTTCCACCGGATAATCGGTGATGAACGTCGGCTGAATCAGGTTCGCTTCCACATACTCGTCGAACAGCGCTGCCAGGCAGTCGCCCTTCGTCGCGTCCTTCTCGACATGCACGTTGCGCTTGTCGCAGATGGCGCGGGCTTCCTCGTCGCTTTGCCACGTCGTCCAGTCCTCGCCGCAAGCCTCCTTGACGGAATCCGCCATCGTGATGCGCTTCCACGGCGCTTTCAGGTGGATGACCTGTCCCTGGTAGGTCACGTCGGTCGTGCCGAGGGTCTTGAGCGCCACGAACTCGTAGAGCTGCTCGACCATCTCCATGATTTCGTTGTAATCCGCGTACGCCTGATACGTTTCCACGGACGTGAATTCCGGGTTGTGGGTCGCGTCCATGCCCTCGTTGCGGAAGATTCTGCCAACTTCGTACACGCGCTCGAAGCCGCCGACAATCAGGCGCTTCAGGTACAGCTCGGTCTCAATGCGCAGGAACATGGGGATTCCCAGCGCGTTGTGGAACGTGCGGAACGGACGCGCGGATGCGCCGATTTCCACCGTGTGCAGCACGGGCGTGTCCACTTCCAGATAGCCGCGGCCGTCGAGGAACTCGCGCACGGCGGCGATGATGCGGCTGCGCTTGCGGAACGTGTCGCGCACTTCGGGGTTGACGATGCAGTCCACATAGCGCTGGCGATAGCGCAGATCGGTATCCACCAGCCCGTGGAACTTCTCCGGCAGCACCTTCAAGGACTTGCACAGCAGCGTCAGGGACTTGACGTGGATGGACGCTTCGCCGGTCTTGGTGCAGAACACCGTGCCGGACACGCCGATGATGTCGCCCAAATCGTCCTTCTTGAACGCGGCATAGGCATCCTCGCCCAAATCGTCGCGGGTGACGTAAATTTGCATTTCGCCCTGCGCGTCCAGCAGGTGCGCAAAGGACGCCTTGCCCATCACGCGGCGGGAGACCATGCGGCCCGCCAGAGAGACCGTCTTGCCTTCGAGCGACTCGAAGTTGTCGGTAATCTCCTTGGAATGGTGGGTGACGTCAAAGTGGGTGACCGCATAGGGGTTCTGCCCCGCGTCGATGAGGCTTTGCAGCTTCTGGCGGCGGATAATTTCCTGCTCCGACAGCGCCGGAGTATGGGGCGTTACGGGATAATCAGCCATGAGTAGATTCCACTCCTGTTATTTCAAATCATCAAAAAGCGGGGGGAATGTGCGCCGAAGGGGTCAAGGGGGCAATCGCAGACTTCGTCTGTTTTCATGCCCACTTGTCGCGTCCGCAGACGCGAAATCCTCTGCGCACAAGTCCGATGCGAAAATCGGACAAATCAGCGATGGATGTCCACAATGCGCAGGTGCAGCGTGCCGCGCGGAATTTCCACGTCCACAATATCGCCGACAGTCTTGCCCAGCAGGGCAGCGCCAATCGGGGATTCACTGGAAATGCGGCCTTCGTCGGGGTCGGCTTCGTCCGCGCCTGCGCCCACGATGCCGTACTCGGACTGCGCGCCCGTGTCGGTGTTCTCGTAGCGGACGGTGATGCCCACGGACACACGGTCGGTGGACAGCTCGCTCTCGTCGACGACTTCCGCGTTTTCAATCAACGCCTTCAAGCGGGTGATTTCCGCTTCGTTCTTCGCCTGATCGTTGCGCGCTTCCGTGTATTCAGCGTTTTCAGACAAGTCGCCGAAGCCGCGGGCGATTTCGATGGCGTTGATGATTTCCTTGCGTTTGACATTCAGCAGGTAATCGTAGCGCTCCTGCAATTTCTTCAGCGATTCCGCTGTCATGATATTATGTTTCTGTTCTTCTGCCATGTGGGCTTGCTCCTTTCATATCGCGGCATAAACCGCAAAGAAGCACCCGAAGGAGACGCAAGCGCGATTCCGGGTGCGAGGGGACTATGGGACAGCTTCCATTATACTTGCTTTTTCCGCGTCTGTCAATCGAAAAAGTGCTGGAATGTCGGATTTAACCGGGTTTAACTGCGTTTTGCCGGCGGCACAAAGCCCTCGAAAATCGCGATGTCGTATTTGCCGCGCGTGTGGTCGAGCGCTTCCTGCGAGCGGATTGTCCACGCGACCATCCACGGGCGCATCAGGCGCACAAGGCGCATCGGCAGATTCAGCCCGTGTTCGCTGATGGCTTCGTACGCCAGAAAATCCGGGCGGCTCAAAACGTGCTGCATCAGCGTGGAAATAAAGAACGCCGTCAGCGGCTTTACGCCCTTGTGCGCAGCCTCGCCGCCCAGCCCGAACGCAAGCTGTCCGCGGATGATTTCCGGCGCGTTTTTCCGGAACCACTGCACCGCGCGCGGATCGAAGCTCTCCATGCACCAAAGCCCGTTGTAGTGCTGCATCCGCTCCCGGACGGCACTGCACAGGCTGTCCACGTTCTGCTCCACCTTCAGCTCCACAATCAGCGGCACACGCCCGCCGACAGCCTCCAGCACCTCGTCAAACGTCGGGACGACCTCGTCCGTGCCGCTTAAGTGGCACGCGCGCACCTCCGCCAGCGTGCTCTGCGCAATCCGCCGGTCAACACCGCACACGCGCTTCAAATTGTCGTCGTGATGCACCACCAGCACGCCGTCTTTCGTGCGGTGAACGTCCAGCTCAATGCCGTACCCCGCATCGACCGCTGATCGAAATGCGGACAGGCTGTTCTCCGGCCGCTGCGCATTCCATAGCCCGCGATGGGCATAATCCACCTTCGTCAGCGCGGACATGTCGCGGCGGGGGAGGCGCGGAATCAGCAGAAAGACGTACAGCAGAATCAGCACAATCAGAATGATGAGAAACACCATCGTGAACCCCTTCTTCCGAAAAAGATTTTCGATTGAATTATAGCACAGCTTTTGCTTTTTCGCCATCCCTGTGCTATAATTCAGGGTGAATTCTATCACGAGGTGACGATGAATGCGCATTGCACTGCTGGCTACGGGCGGAACAATCGCCTGCCGCCAAACGCCTGACGGTCTGTCTCCGGCGCTCCATGCCGAAGAACTGGCGAAAAGCATCTCCTGCCGCGACGGCGTGACGCTCCTGCCTGTGGACGTGTTTTCGATGGATTCCAGCAACATTCAGCCGGAAGAGTGGACGCAGCTTGCCCACGCCGTTGACCGCGCCATGCAGACCTGCGACGGCGTCGTCATTACCCACGGCACGGATACGATGGGCTATACCGCCGCCGCGCTGTCCTATATGCTCCTTGGGCAGACCAAGCCCGTCATCCTGACCGGCAGCCAATTGCCCCTTGGCGCGCCCCTCTCCGATGCCGAAATCAACCTCTCCTGCGCTATCGAAGCCGCCTGTCAGGGCGTCGCCGGGACATACGTCTGCTTCAACCGCAAGCTGATTCTTGGCACGCGCGCCGTTAAAACGCACACCCTTTCCTTCGATGCCTTTGACAGCGTCAACCGCTCCCTCTCCGGCATGGTGGACAGCAATGGCGTGCACTTCCTGCGTCCGCAGAAGATTGACACGCCGTACCAGCTCCGTCCGGAGGTTGACAGCCGCGTGTTCCTGCTCAAGCTCTTCCCCGGTACGCAGCCCGATGTGCTGGATTTTATCGCACAGGCGGGCTATCGCGGACTGGTGATTGAGGCGTTTGGACTCGGCGGACTGCACTATATCCGGCGGAATCTGGTGGAAAAACTGCGGATGCTGCGGCAGCGTGGCGTTCGGATACTGGTGCTGACGCAGTGCATGTATGAAAAGGCGGATTTGTCGATTTATGAGGTCGGGACGCAGCTGCTGCGGACGGATGTGCTGTCGGGGATGGACTTGACGACGGAAGCCGCGGTGACAAAACTCATGTGGGCATTGGCGCAGGAAAATACGGATGAATTATTGACGAAAAATTTGTGCGGCGAAATCAGGGACTAAGGGAAAAGCCAAGTAGGGAAGCGCGCTCAAGCCGGGCAGCCCAAAAAGGGTCAAGGGGGGACTTCGTCCCTTTCCGTCTGTCCCTTGCAGGGTCAAGGGACAGCGTCCCTTGCGGGGTTTGGGGCAGCGCCCCAACTGCCGCACGGGCGACCAACTCAAAAGGAACAGTCAACAAAGGTGCAGGCAGCGAAGCGTCCCTGCCCCTAACTTCGCGCGTCCGCAGACGCGCCCCCAAGCTGCTCTTCCCCCAAGTGCGTCCTCAGACGCGCCCCCAACTTGCGCTGCCAACCCCTTGCACATTGTCGCGCCAAATGGGCGCGACCGAATAGCCGCGCTGCCCCCGCGAATGGAGCTGACACACCTATGAAAATCGCCCTCTCCTCCGCCCCCGTCAAGAACAAAGACATTCCGCATAACCTCGCCGCCATGACCGCCGCCATCGCCCAAGCCGCCGCTGATGGTGCCGACCTTGTTGGGTTCGGCGAATCCACCCTCCAAGGCTTCGACTGCCTGTGCTGGTCTTATGCCGCTGACCGCGATATGGCTCTCCCGCTTGATTCCGCCCCCATCCGCCAATTGCAAGACGCTGCCCGAAAGTACGCCGCCGCCATTTCCTTCGGCTTCATCGAGCGCGACGGGGATGCCCTGTACAGCAGCTGCGCCTTCATCGGCGCGGACGGCGAAATCATCCACCGCTTCCGCCGCGTCAGCGTCGGCTGGAAGGAGTACCGAAAGACGGATGCCCACTACCGCGAGGGCGCGCACTTCGAGAAATTCACCTACTGCGGCAAAACCTTCGCCATCGGGCTGTGCGGCGACCTCTGGACAGACGGCAGACCCGAAGAAATGCACGCACTCGACGCCGATGTAGTGCTCTGGCCCGTCTGGTGCGACTACCGCGCCGATGAATGGAACAGCACCATCAAGCACGAATACGCGGAACAGGCGCAAAAGTGCGGCAGACGCGTGCTGCTCATCAATCCCTGCTGTGCGGACGAAAATGCTGCCGATGCCGCGGCGGGCGGGGCAGTCGACTTCCGCGACGGCAAAATTCAGGCGGAACTGCCCGCGGGAAACAGCGGGATGCTGATGATAACTGTATAAACACTGGCAGGACTCACCGAAAGTCCTGCCATGCTTTTTGCCGCAAAGCCTCGTCCGACTGGAACGCATCCGGCATGGTGATGCCGCGCCGCGCCGCCTGCTCCACCTCCGCCGCCCAGCCCGACGGGTACAGCGCCAAATCCTCCCGCACCGAAAACAACCCTTGATGCACCAGCTGCTCCTGTGCGCCCCGGCTTACGAGAAACGACAGCAAGTCCGCCGCGCCATCCTGCGCACCTGCGCAAATCGACGAAAGCAGCACCTGCTCCGTCGTGACCGTCCGCCCGACCATCACCCGGAACGGGAAGCCCTTGCCCGCGCTCGTCAGCCCCGAAAACGCCACCACTTGTCCCGTCGTCAGCATCGCCGAGGCGCATTTCCGCTCTCGGAAGCGCTGGTACACCGCGTCGGACGACAGCTGCGCAAAGTCATCCGTCCAGCGCGGGTACGCCTGATTCGCGAAAATCTCCCGCAGGGCGTACAGCGCGCATCCACCGGGGGAAAGCAGCGGACAATTTGCCGCGTCCGCCTTCTCCAGCGGAAACAGCGCGGGCGTCTGCTCCGGCGAAAGCGTTGATGATGGGCGACCCAGCAGCGTCGTCGGTGCGGGCGTGGCGGCAGTTTGCGGATCATACGCCGAATCCACCGCCAGCACCCATGCGCCCCAGCAAAGCGGATACGCCACCTGCCGCCCGCCGGACAGCAGCCCCGCGAAAATCGGCGCATCGCCCGAAATCGGCAGGAAAAGCCCGTCTGGATCGGGGATATCGCCGGGGCGGTAGAGCACCACGTCCGGCAGCAGGTTTTCCTCCGCAGTCAGCTCATCCGCCGACACCTGCCGCAGGTAAATCAGCACGCCCGGATGCTGCCGTTCGTAGGCGGACAGCTGCGTTTCCACCCACCGCGCCGCGCCGCCGGGGCTGTGCAGCATCCACACGCGCAGGAGCGTCCGATTATCCCCCGAAAGCCCCGCAATCGGGCGATTCTGCCCGTGCAGATAAAACGCCAGCACACCTGACAAAATCAGCAGAAACACCGACAGTGCGCAGATGATGATTTTCTTCCTCATGTCCGCCCCTCCATGGGGCAGCGTATGCGGATTTTTTCGCCGGGATGCCTTGCAATTCTTGTCGGTTCATGGTATGATAAAAAAAGTCTGTCCAGCAGAGGAGAGGAAAGCATGGGTCGACTGTATCGCTGCCTTCGCGCAGTTGTGCGTGCTGTCACGCCCCGCATGACCACGACGTGGGAAGAGCCGTTTTCGGGCAATCCCAGCGTTTTTGTGTGCAACCACGTCGGGGCGTTCGGGCCGATTGACATGGTGGTCAAGTTCCCGCTGCGGGACGAAGTGCGCGTGTGGTGCAACGAGGGCATCATGAACCGCAAAACCTGCCCCGCCTATGTTCGGCAGGACTATTGGTGGAAGCCGGGCTGCCGCTTGGAGCCGCTGTATAACGCGACGCTGCCGTATATCGCCGCCGCCGTGCTGCCGCCGATTCTCCAAAGCGCGCCGACCATCCCCGTTTACCACGACGCGCGGGTGATGACGACGATGCGCCAGAGCATGAAGGCGCTCAAAGAAGGCAAGCACTTGGTGATTTTCCCGGAGCAGCCCAGCGGGTTTGGCGAGCATCACAGCTGGATCAACACGGGCTGGCTGAACGTTTGCACGATGTTCTACCGCGCGACGGGCAAGAATTTGACCCTCTACCCGGTGCATATCGACCAGAAGAAGCACTGCTTTGAGGTGCAGAAGCCGGTAATGTTCGACGGCAATCGCACCTTGGAGGAGCAGCAGGACGAACTGGTGAAGCACTTGGCGGCGGGGCTGCGCGGGCAGCATGTGGAGGAATAAGGAAATTCTAACCAAACAAAACCTCCGCCGTAGCCAATAAGGAATTTCCCCAAAAGTTGCGGCGCCGAAGGTTTCCAAAGGGCGATCGCAGACGTTCGTTTGTTTTCTTGCCCTTTGGTCGCGCCCGCAGGCGCGAAATCCCCTGCAAGAATAGCATAATCCATGAAATTAAAGAGCAGCAGTGCCTCCGGGAGCAAAAGCCCCGAAAAGCACTGCTGCTTTTTGATTTCCCTGCTTACGCCATCGACTCCGCCATCTTCTTGCCGCCCAGCACATGGAAGTGCAGGTGCTGCACGCTCTGGCAGGCGTCGCAGCCGCAGTTGCTCACCACGCGGAAGCCGCTCTCGGCGATACCTTCCTGATGCGCGACCGTCCGGCACGTCCGCAGGCACGCGGCCAGCAGCTCGTCGGACAGCGCATCCACCGCATCCAGCGACGCGACGTGCGTCTTCGGAACGACCAGCACATGCACCGGCGCCATCGGGTTGATGTCGCGGAAAGCGTAGGTCTTGTCGTCCTCGTAGACCTTGGTGGAGGGAATGTCCCCGGCGATGATTTTGCAGAACAGGCAGTTTTCCATGAGAATCATCCTTTCTGATATTGATTTTGTTGTGCACATTGGCGGATAGGCTATGTGGTCGCGCCCATCTGGCGCGACAATGTTGAGTTGAGGGAAAGAGCAAGTTGGGGGGCGCGTCTGCGGACGCGCGAAGTTTGTGTGCTGCGCTGAAAGCGCTTCGCTGTTCAGCGCTTGTGTTGCAGGGCTGAGCGCGTTTCCTTCGCTGGTCACACGACAAACAGTTGGGGCGTTGCCCCAAACCCCAGCAGGGGCGCCGCCCCTGCACCCTGCAAGGGGCATTGCCCCTTGACCCTTTTTTTGTCTCCAGGCTTGGTCGCGTTACCCTACAATCTTTTTCCGCTGATTATTCGCAGGGCGTGCCGTCCATGCCGCTTTCATTCAGTCCCGTCAGGCGGACGCGCACAAATTCCCCCTGCCGTCCGGCATACCCCTCCGGCAGCGTCACCGCGATATACTCCGGCGTATAGCCCGTCCAATGACCATGCACCGGCTCTTCCAGCAGCACTTCCGCCACCTCGTTGACCCACTGCTCCCGGTACAGCCTTGCCATTTCGTCGCCCACGGCAATCAGCAGGCGCGCGCGGCGTTCCTTCTCGGCGTTCGAGAGCTGTCCCGGCATCACGGCGGCTTTTGTGCCCTCGCGCTGAGAGTAGGGGAAGACGTGAATCTTGGCATAGCGGGCTTCGCGGATGAAATCGCGCGTTTCCTCGAACTCGGCTTCCGTTTCGCCGGGGAAGCCAGTTAATACATCCGTCGTGAACGCCGCCATCGGGTAAACGGCGCGCAGGTTCTCCATCGCCTGACGGTACATGCGCATGTTGTAGCGGCGCGCCATCCGCTGCAAAACGGTGTCGCTGCCGGATTGCAAAGCGAGGTGGAACTGCGGGCAGACCTTGTCCATCGTGCGGAGGGCTTGCGCGAATTCTACCGTCGCGACGGTCGGCTCAAGGCTGCCGAGGCGGATGCGGCGCACGCCCGGCACATCCTGCACGGCGCGAATCGCGTCCAGCAGCGTCTGACGGGGTGTGAAGTCCCGCCCGTAGCTGGTAAGATGGATGCCTGTCAGCACCAGCTCGGTGAATCCGGCTTGCGCCAGACGTTCGGCTTCGGCACGGATTTCATCCACCGGGCGGGAGCGAATCGGCCCGCGCACGCTGGGGATGATGCAGTAGGTGCAGTGGTTGTTGCAGCCCTCCTGAATTTTGAGCGTCGCGCGGGTGTGTTCCTCCTGCGAGGTGATGGTCAGCGGCTCGAAGGGGGTCGTGGCGTTCAGCTCGTTGACGGCGTTGATGGATGTGTTCTCCCGCAGCGCCTTTTCCAGCAGTTCGACGACCTCGCCGCGGTGCTGTGTGCCGATGACGAGGCGCGCGCCGGTTTCAAGCAGCTCCTCCGGCTTGCGCTGCGCCAGACAGCCCGCCAGAATCAGCGCGCTGTCCGGATGTTCGCGGCGCAGGCGGCGCGCCAATTGCAGGGATTTCTTGTCGCCCGTGCCGGTCACGGTGCAGGTGTTGATGACGTAAACATCCGCATCCGCGTCGAACGGGACGATTTCATAGCCGGCGGCGCGGAATTTCTCCAGCATCGCCTGTGTGTCGTATTGGTTAACCTTGCACCCAAGGGTGTGGAAGGCAGCAGTTTTCATGGTTTCACTCCAATTCACCGTATAGGCAGAATAATGCGCTCAGTGCGCAAAGTCCTGCGGTTTCGGTGCGCAGAATACGAGCGCCGAGGGTGACGCTTTGGCAGCCGCAGTCCTTCATCCGGGCGATTTCATCCGCGCTCATGCCGCCTTCGGGGCCAATCACCACGGCGAGGTCGCGGATTTCCGGATGCTCCCGGTGGAAGGCGGTCAGGCTGTGCCCGCGTGCGTCCTCCCACGGGACGATGGCGGCTTCGTGCGTTTTCAGCGCCGTCAGCAGGGCGGGGAAAGCAATCGGCGCATCCACCGCCATCATCTGGCAGCGCCCAGACTGCTTGCAGGCTTCGCGGGCGATTTTCTGCCAGCGCTCCTGCTTCTTCGCGCCGTCCTTGGCGCTGAGCTGCACGACGCAGCGGCTCATGGCGACCGGGACGACCCGCGCTGCGCCCAGCTCCACCGCCTTTTGCACAATCAGCTCCATCTTCTCCGCTTTTGGCAAGCCCTGATAAAGCGTGATGCGCAATGTCGCCTCGGTGGAGGGCAGTTCGCTTATCAAGCGCGCCGTCACGCCCTCCGCTGTCATTTCCGCGATTTCGGCGGAAAAGCGACGACCGTCCAGGAACAGCTCTGCCGCGTCGCCCGGCTGCATCCGCAGCACGCGGGACGCATGACGCGCATCCTCCTCCGACAGCGTGACAAGGCTGCCGATTTCACCCAGCCCGTCAGCATAAAAGCGGTGCATTACTTCTTCCTCCGGGACAGCATGGCGACCCACTCGCCCTTGCGCTTCGTTTCCAGAATCGTGTAATCGGCGGCGGTCAGCGCGTTTACCACGTCCTGTTCGCGCTCCTTGATGATGCCGGAGCAGATGAACAGCCCGCCGGGGACGATGTGATCCACCAGCGGCTGTGCGAACATGCAAATCACGTCGGCAATGATGTTCGCCACGCACAGGTCGCACACGCCGTCGCTGCTTGCCAGCAGATTGCCCTCCACCGCGCGGACGCGGTCGGACAGGTGGTTGTGCTCAATGTTCTCCTTCGCCACGCGCACCGCCACGGGGTCAATGTCGATGGCAAGCACGTCCTTCGCGCCGAGCATCGCCGCGCCGATGGCGAGGATGCCGCTGCCCGTGCCCACGTCGATGACCGATTCGCCGCCGTGCATCGCGTCCTCCAGCAGCTCCAGGCACATCGAGGTCGTCTCGTGCGTGCCGGAACCGAACGCCATGCCGGGGTCAATCTCGATGATGCGGTCGCCGGGCTGCGGGTCGTAATGTTCCCACGTCGGCTTCACCACCAGCGAACGCCCCGCCTTGAACGGCTTGTAGAACTTCTTCCACACCTCCGCCCAGTCCTCATCACGAACATTCAGCGTCGAAATTTCCAGCGTGCCGAGGTCAAGCCCCAAATCCATGTGATGCAGTTCGTCGCAGCGGCTGCGCAGCGCCTGCATCCGGTCTGCGAAGGAACTGTCCGGCGTGAACCACGCGTGCACCAGCACATCCTCCGGCATGGAGGCAATCAGATTCGGGTCGATAATCTCCCAGTAGCCATTGGGCTTGTCGGGGTCGGGAATATCCGCGCGATCCTCTACCATCGTGCCGGTCGCGCCCTCCGCCATCAGCGCCTCGGACACAATGTCCGCGCCCGCCGTGGTGGTATGAATCGTCAATTCAATCCAGTCCATGTGTGTACCTTCCTTACAGATAAAATACCAACATAATTATATAGCAAAACCCTGCCGAAATCAACCCGGCAGGGTAAAGGAGATGAAAAACTGTGGCGGAAAGTGCTGGAAAGGGGGAAAATTCCGTGATTCCCCCTGCAACAACAAAAGTCAACTATGGGAGTGTGCACCCGAAGGGGTGGAGGGGGCGATCGGAAAGCCCCCTCCTCGCCTCCGCAGAGGCGAAATCCCTGCGCATGAAGCAGGATCTTCTACGCAGAAAGCACGAATCAATCAGTCGTAGAACGATTCTATCCCATCCAGCAGATGCCCCTCGCGCACATCGCGGGTGGTGGTGTACATCCGCCGCGTCAGCACCGTGCCGCCGCGGTAGTACAGGCAGATAAACGGGCAGTCCTTCGCAAACTGCTCCTGAATGTCGTACAGCACGGATTGGTAATCCGCCTGCGTGACCTGCGTGCGCAGCTTCTTGAACAGCGCATCCATCGTCTTTGAGCGGTAGGCGACGTAGTTGCAGGTGTTGCCGCTCATCAGCAGAAAGCCAGGGTCGGGGCAGACGTCCATGGCGAAGGAAACCAGCGCAATGTGGAAATTGCCCGCTTTCAGGCGTTCCTGCATCGTGCTGTACGACACCGTCTCCACCGTCGCCTTGATGCCGATTTGCCCCAGCATGTCGGCAATCATGTTCGCCGCCTGCACGCGCACGCTGTTGTCCGGCTCTTCGTAGGTGATGATGTTGTAGGTGAGGTCGGCGGCTTCGTTGTTCTTGTTGGGCTTGTCCACATAGCCGCTGCCATCGGTGTCGTACCAGCCGTCCTCCTCCAGCAGCTGCCGCGCCTTGTTCAAATCAACTTGGAAGTAGGAGGACAAGTTCGAGTTGTACATCCACGTTCCCTGAATCATGGGCGTGTTCGTCCGGTCAACCATGCTCATGTAGACGGACTGGACGATGGAATCAATGTTGATGCAGGAGCGAATCGCCGTGCGCATGTTGTTTGTCATCGAGCCGAGATAGTTGTTCAGCAGCAGGCACTCCAGCTGATTCGTGCGGTAGGTGATGGCGAGCGTGTTGGTGGAGGATTTGTACTGCGCAATGGACAATGAACGGGAAAATATGGCATCGACGTTGGAATACTGGTACGCATTTACCACGTCGGCGTCCTTGCCGTACAGGTCGAAGTAGAGATTCTTGAACTGCGGCGGCTTGCCGCTGTAATACGGGTTCAGCGAGAGCGTCATGCTGCCCTTCGTGCCGTTGGAATAGGGCGTGAAGGCCGTAATCATGTACGCGCCTGTGCCGGGGGGGTTTGCGCTTTCCAGTGCGCTCGCGGGCAGCACCGGGAATGTCATGGCGTACAGCACGCCGTAATACTGCCGATCGGCGCGCACCTCCACCGTGTAGTTGTCCCGTGCCTTGATTTCCTTGACGAAGTAGCGCAGATTGGCGTAGTATCCCTTGTTCGTCAGGTTTGTGTCCTTGGCGCAGGAAATGATGTAGTTCGCCGTCGCGACGACGTCGTTCGCCGTCATTTCCGTCCCGTCGGAGAACAGCACGCCCTGCCGCAGCGTGAAGGTCCATGTGCGGCCGTTGCCGGTCTGCGTCCAGCTTTCCGCCAGACCGGCCTGCGGCTGATAGTTGTCGTCAATGGTGATGAGCGAATCGTACATCAGGTCGAAGATGGAAAGCATGTCCCGCTCGACCGGGAAGAGGGGATTCAGGCTCGTCGTCTTGCTGCTCTGGATGCCGATGACCAGCGCGTCACTGGTTGGCGACGCCTGCGCGGACAGCACGGGCAGACATAATATCGCCATCAGCAGCGCCAGCAGCTTCCGAGCTTTCGTTGGGGTAGAGAAGGGCTTCGTAAATGCCATAGGATGTCGTCACTCTCCCTGCGTATTGTTTGGTCGGGCCGTCCGGCAGCTTGTCGACGGGGATGGTCACGCCGTCTGACGAAATGCCCTTGTCACTCAGCCAGCGGGTAACAGTCGTCTGCCCCGCGTGATAGGCGGAGGAGACAAGCACCGCGTCGCCCCGGAACAGCTTGGACAGGTAATTCAAGTACCAGCAGCCGTAGCGGATGTTCGTTTCCGCGTCGTAGAGGTGGTCGAAGGAATAATTGCTGTCGCCAATTTTCCCGGCAATCCATTCTGCCGTGTCTGGCATCAGCTGCATCAGCCCGCGCGCGCCCACGCTTGATTCCGCATCCGTGCGGAAGGAGCTTTCATTGCGGATGATGGCGGCGACGAACGCGGGGCGGAGGTTGTATTCCGCCGCGTAGCGCTCAATCAGCGGCTGATAGGTGATGGAATTTCCGTTTTCGCCCTCGACGACGTGATAGTAGCTCAGCGTGTTCTGCCGCGCGGTTTCCCACTCTTCGGCGCGCATTGTCAAGTACGCCTGCATCAGGTAGTGCGCCGCCAGCAGCCCCAGCAGCACGATGCACAGCCCGACAATCGTCCACGTCAGCCAAAGGGGCAGGCGATTCGGGTCGGCAGTTTCCGTCGGGACGGTTTCCGTCGGGGCGGTTTCCACCCGATGCGGCACGGCGGATTGCGTCGGAAGCGGGGCAGTGCGGCGCTGCGGCGGCTGCGAATACGCCGGATTCATGCCCGCATACGGCGCCTGCGCCTGACGCACGGGCGGCATTTGCGCGGGACGCTGCGGCGGACGCTGATTCGGCAGCTGCGTATAATACCCTGTCTGCTGCTGATACCACGCGGGCGCGGCAGAGCGCGGCTGCATGGCTTGCTGCACAGGCGAGGGCGGTGGATTCTGTGAATTTGATTGCGGCGGATAGCCCCGCGTCGGCTGCACCGGATGCTGCGTCACCGGCTGCGCTGCCTGCGCGGATGGGGCTGCCTGCGCCTGATAGCGGTCACTTCGTCTGGGACGCGGTGTGTTTTCCATGCGAACCCTCCTTGGCAAGTTCGGCGGCGTAAAGCGGGGGAATCAGCGCGGCGGTTTCTTCAATCGTGCCGTCTGTCGGGATGACGACGTTCGCCCGGCGCGCCTTTTCTGCCGTGTCCATTTGGCTGCGCAGGCGGTTTTCCGCTTCCTCGCGGGTGAAGCCGTCGCGCGCCATCAGGCGGGCAAGCTGCGTCTCGCGGGGGAGCGACGCGCACCAGACTGTGTTGCACAGTCCGTCCAGCCCAGCTTCGTAGAGCAGCGGCATGTCCAGCACGCAGATTTTCGCGCCGCCCTCCTTCGCGCGGAGGATTTCCCGTTCAATCATCTCCCGCAGGAGCGGCTGCATCAGGTCATCCAGCGCATGACGGCGCTCGTCGCTGGCGAAAATGAGGCTGCCCAGCGCGCGGCGGTCAAGCGTGCCGTCCGCATGGAAAACCTCGCCGCCGAATTCCGCGCGAATCGCGGGCAGCGCCAGCCCGCCCGGCTGCGTCAGCGCGCGGGAAAGCTGGTCGCCGTCGATGATGGTGGCGCCGAGCGACTTCAGCGTGAGCGAAATGGTGGATTTTCCGCAGGCAATGCCGCCTGTCAGACCGATGATGCGCATGAGAATATCCCTCCTTTTGGGTGCACAGGTTTGCTTATCAAACGAATCAGCGCGCCAAAAGACTGCATTTCAATCCACGCTCCCCACGCGGGGAGCGAAAGCGCAAAGCGACAATTCTGCCTGCCAAAACCATACGCTTTGCACAATAAAATCAACCGACAATGAAGCAAAACACCCCGGCAGGGCGTTTTTTCGCGTCCTGCCGGGAGGTTTGGGGGAAAATCAAATCTTCGTTTCCAGCAGCTTCTTTTTGAGGTCGTTTTCCATCTGGTAGAGCGTCTTTTCGGCTTCGACACGCTTGGTGTGGCCTTCCTGCTGGATGGTCATCACCTCGCTGATGGTGTCGATGAGGCTCTGGTTCGTCTGCACGAGCGTCTCGATGTCGATGATGCCGCGCTCGGATTCCTTTGCCGTCTCGATGGTGCTCATTTTGAGCGTCTCGGCGTTCTTCTTCAGCAGCTCGTTGGTCATGTTCGTGACCGCGCGCTGTGCCTGCATCGCCTGCTGCGTGTGGTGCAGCCCAAGCGCCAGCACCATCTGGTTCTTCCACAGCGGCAGCGTGTTGGAAATGGTGGACTGAATGCGTTCCACCAGCAAGCTGTCATTGTTCTGCAAAAGGCGAATCTGCGGCGCCATCTGCATGGATACCTGACGGGTCAGCTTCAGGTCGTGGAGCTTTTTCTCGAAGCGGTCGCACTGCGCGGCAAGGTCGTTCGCCTTCTGCGCGTCCATCGCGTCGCCGGATTCTGCCGCCTTCGCCATCAGCTCCTTCAGTTCACCCTCGCGCACGCGCTGCAGTTTCTCTTCGCCCGCGATGATGTAGAGCGTCAGCTGGCGGAAATACGCCGTGTTCTGGTCGTACAGGCGGTCGAACATGGCAACGTCCTTGAGCAGCTGCGCCTGATACCCTTCCAGCGAGGTCGCGATATTTTCGACGTTCACATTCGCCTTGTTGTAGCGTGCCTTCATGCGCTCAATGCGGTTGTCGGCACTGTGGAAGATTTTGAAGATGCCCTTGGGTTCTTCCGCGTCCGCCTCAAAGCCCTTCAGTTCAACGACGAGGTTTTCCAGCATCTTGCCGACTTCGCCTGTGTCCGACGTGCGGACGGCTTGCAGCGCGCTCTCGGAGAAATCGCTGATGTGTTTTTGCGCATCCGCGCCGAAGAGCAGCACATGGTCAGGGTTGGTGATGTCCAGCTTGGTCAGAAAGTCCTCAATCGCGGCGCGCTCGGCGGGGGTCAGCTGGCTTTGGTCGAGGCGGGGCGCGGTTGCTTGGGCGCTGGCCTGCGGCTGCGCGGCGGCAGCGGTCGGCGCGGCAAGCGGCTCAGATGTGGTTGATGCGGCGGCGGCGGGCTGCTGCTGAATGCTCTGCGCGGGGGCTGCGGACGGCGCGACGGGATCGGGAACATCCGGCGTGAGGGAAAGCATCGGGAACTGATCAGCCATGGGAAAATCCTCCTCGTGTATATTGATAATTGTTAATTCTGATAGAACTTCTTCTGCTGCCGGTCGGCTTCGGGAATATCCTCCTCCGGCATTTTCAGCACGGGTGCGCCCTGATTCATTTGCCGCGCCGCCGCTGTGCCGGATGTGTGCAAATCCGCCTGCTGCGTCGAATAGGGGACAGACGCGTTCTGCTGCTGTCGATTCGCCTCTTTCAGCGATTCGGACAGCACACTCTCCATGTAGCCGTCGCGCTTGAGCATCTGTTCCAGCACGTCCATATCCGCGCTCATGTCCAGCATGTCGTCCTTGTGCATGGCGTCAAGCTGCTTCTGCGCGGCTTGCAGAATCATGTCCAGCGCGTGGATGAGGTTCTCGCGCGTCGTGTTCATCTCGCTGTACGACACGCCGCGGGTTTTCATCGTGCGGTAGGACTGCAGGAGCTTGAGCGTCGTGGGCAGATAGTAGCTCATGAACTTGCGCATCCGGCTGGCCTCATTGGGGTCATCGACGACTGTTTGCAGCATCTTGCGCACCAATTCATCGAGGTCTTTCAGCCGCCGGGTCATCACGAACTCGTCAATTTGCTCGCGCTCGGCGGCAATCTGGCTGAGCAAGTCCAGCCCGCCGGCGACGACTTCCTTCGCGCGCTGATCCTCCGGCGTACCCACCTGAATCACCGGCTCTTCCTTCACGCGCTCGCCATTCTCGGTGTGCAGCCCATCCAGCGGCGTCGCCATCGTCTCAATCAGCTTCTTCAGCCCGGAGGCAATGGCAAATCCGCCGACGAACCGCCAGAAGCCGGGAATCGGCAGAGAAATAATCCCCAGAAATGACACCCAGAACGCAATCTGACCGGCGATAACCGCCTTGGTTTCCTTTTTCTTCTTGGACTTGCTCATGGAAGTCTCCTTACTCCTCAATCAATCGCGGGATGCTGTCATTATATCGGAAAGCGGCGCGGATGCGCAAGGGGAAGCGGCGGAAAAATACGCTTTGCCGCCTGAAAAATACACTGTGACCGCGCAAAACACAGCAACCCTTTCTATTATAGCACACTTGCCGGGCAAAAGGAAAGCACAAAAGATGAGAATTTCATGAAACTTGCGCGTTCTGCCGGGGGAGAATTGCGCATACCTTGTCCCGAACAACCGAAAGGAGGAAAACGCGGTGGATGCGCAGCTTCGGAAGGAAACGGTGACGATGGAGCAGGTGACGGCACACGGCGCGTCACAGGCGGTGGTGGAAGGCGAAATTACGCTGCCCGGCGGCCTGCGGGAGGAAACGCACGTCCTGCACGCGGGCGGGATGGCGGTGGTGGACAGCGCCGAAAGTGGGGCTGACCGCGCGACGCTCTCCGGCAAGGTGATTTTCCACGTCCTCTACACGCAGGGCGCGCCGAATCAGGTGCATGTGGTGGAGGCGACGGCGGATTTTATCCACCAGTGCGATTTGTCGGGCGCGCAGCCGAAAGGTCGCGTACAGGCACAGGCGCGGGTGGAGCATGTGGATGCCTCAGTGCAGGGCGGGCGGCTGAATATGCGCGCGATTGTGCAGCTGGATGCCCGCGGCGCGTCCACGCAGGCGCTGGAGGTGCTCACAGGGGTGAATGCGCCGGGCGGCGCGGAAGTCACCACGCAGGAGATTGCCCTGCGTCGAACCGTCGCCAGCGGACAGGCGGATACGTTGCTCCGGGAGGAATTTGAGCTGCCGGAAGGCTTGCAGGTGCGCGAGACGCTCTGCGCGGACGCGGCGGCGCAAATCAGCGATATCACGGGCGGACAGGGGCGAATCGGCGTGGAAGGCACGGTGACCATTTCGGCGGTGCACGCAAGCGATTTGCCCGGCAAGCCGCTTGTCGTCACGCACCATGAGGCGCCGTTCAGCCAGACGCTCGAGCTCAGCGGCGAAAGCGGTGATTTGCTTGATGCCCGCGTGACCGTGCGGGACGTCGCGGTCGCCAGTCAGGACGCGGGCGACGGAGGAAAGACGCTGCGGGCGGAAGTTCTCCTTGGCGTGCAGGGGACGGCGGATACGCAGGAGAAGCTGACTGTCCTGCGCGATGCGTACACCTATCAGGGGGCGGCGCTGACCTTTTCCGGGCGCGACGTGGTGATTCGCACGGGGCAAAGGCGCGCCTCTGCCGCTGAATCCGGCAAGACGACGCTGCTCCTGCCCGACGGCACGCCGCCTGTGCGCGGGATGCTTGCCGCGTTTGCCACGCCCATCATGACCGCGCAGGACAGCACGGGCAGCCGCCTGAACACCGAGGGAATGCTCGAAATCACCCTGCTGTACATGACCGACGAGAACACCGCGCCCGTGACCGTGCATCAGGAAACGCCGTTCCGCACGTCCTTTGCCGTCTCTGCCGCGCCGGACAGCATTCTGACCCTGACGGCGGATGAGGTGGAAGCCACGCCGATTACCTCCGACCGCGTGGAACTGCGCTACGTCCTCCGCCTGACCTGCGACGGCGTGGAGACGCAAAGTGCGCACCTGTTGACCGACGCGCAGGAAGAAGCGGCAGATGAGGTGGACGACGGGCTGTACCTGTGTTATTGCCAGAACGGGGAGGACTGGTGGAAACTGGCGAAGGAATACCGCGTGCCGCAGGAAAAGCTGCGGCGGCTGAATCCCGATTTGCCGGATGCCCTCAAAGCGGGCACGGGCGTAGTGGTGTGGAAGAAGAGCCAATAAGCAAACAGGTCGGAGGCAATCGCGCTTCCGACCTGCTTGGCATATCAAATTTGTTCGATGACGCTCTCCATGCACGTTTCGCACCGAAACACCCTGTCATACCGCTTTTCCAGCGCCGCAAACGCCGCGTCTGCGGATTCCTCCGTCTCGAACGCGCCGAACACCGCCGAACCGCTCCCGGTCATCAGCGCGGCTGCCGCGCCGCACTTCCGCAAATCCGCAATCGCATCCGCAATTGCTGGACGCATCTGCTCACTCACCGGCTGCAATACGTTCCCCAGTGCCGGGGACAGCGCGCGCAAATCCCCATCCGCCAAAGCCGCCTGCGCCGCGTCATTGTCCGGACGGAACGAAACCGCCTGCGCATGGTATGCCGCAAATACGTCGCGCGTCGAAAGCCCGCCGCACGGCTGAATCACCACCAGCGGGAAGCAGCGCCCGCAGGGGAGTTCCTGCATTGCTTCCCCAATGCCGCGGGTGCGGGTCAATCCGCCGCGGATGCAGAACGGCACGTCCGCCCCCAGCGTCAAGCCGACATCTTCCAGCTCCGCCCGCGTCAGCCTGGTTTCCCATAGGCGATTCAGCCCCACCAGCACGCCTGCCGCGTCGCTGCTGCCGCCGCCCATGCCCGCCCCAACGGGAATGTGCTTCTCGACATGAATGCGCGCCCCCAACGGACAGCTTGTTGCCTTTTGCAGCGCCCGTGCCGCCCGCAGCGCCAGATGATGCTCGTCCGCCGGGAGCAGCGGCGTGCCGCCTGTCGTCAGCGTGATGATGCCATCGGCCGTTTTCTCCAGCGTGATTTCGTCGGCAAGCGTCACGCTCTGCATCAGCATGTCCATCAGGTGGTAGCCGTCCGCCCGCCGCCCGGTAATATCCAGCGTCCAGTTGATTTTCGCCCGTGCTCCAATCCGCAGCATAGCTTTTACCCTCCACAAAAGTGTCTTTCCTCTATCATACGCCAAACGCGGTGATTGTGCAAGGCGAAAAAATGTGCTATACTATAAGCGCCGCCGACAAAAGGCGGCAAACCACACGTTCGGATACAGTCCGAGAGGAGCAGAAGTGAAGAAACAGGATAAAACGCCCGTGCTGATTAACCTGGTCAGCACCATCCGCGACGAAGAGGGCGAGCAGGAAGCGCCGATGCAGCTGTTCTGCCGCGGAGAACTCAAGAAAACCGCCAGCGGCTATCTCATCCGCTATCAGGAGTCCATGCCGACGGAGGATGACAGCGAGATGGTGACGAGCGACGTGATTCTGTCGCTGTCCGAGCACCGCGTGACCATGAGCCGTCCCGGCGAATACGGCACGACGATGGTGTTCGTGAAGGATCAGCGCTTTGAGGGCGCGTATCACACGCCGTTCGGGGATATGGCGATGGCGGTGTTCCCGACGCAGGTCAAGTGCCGCGCGGCGGACGACGCCGGGATGGTGCACCTCGAATATCAGCTGGATGTGCAGGGGCGCTTCACCGCCATGCACACCATTCACATTGACTATTGCGCGACGGGGGCGCAGTAAGCATGTTGACGGCGCTTCGGCAGGAGCTGCAGGAGATGCTGGCAACCGTGCCGACGCTTCGCCGCCCGGCGCTGCGGCGGTCGGAGGACGCGAACGCGCTCTTCGCGACGGATTTGCCGCTTTTGGCGGACGCGGCTGATTTCTGCCGACTGGCAGAGAAGCACGGCTGGCGGACGTGGATGCAAGGCGGCTGGCTGCTGCTGGACAAGCTGCCGAATCCGCCGGATATGCCGACAAAAATCCCCGACGCGCCGGGCGAACTCGGCTGCTGCCTGTCGCTGCTTGCGCGCCATCCGGATGATACGGCGGACGGCACGCTGCTTCGGGCACTGCTGAAATCGGCGGATGCGGGCGGTCAGGCGATGGAGAAATACTGCCGTATGCTGCATCGGGATTTAGCGGCGCGCTTGCGGACGCACAATCCGCTGCCGGGACGCCTGCTGCCGTATCTCTGCCGCACGGCGGAAGAAAGGACGGGAAATCCATGATTATCAGCTGTATGGGGCACGCAAAATTTGTCATTGAGCTGGACAACGGCCTCCGCGTCGTCACTGATCCGTATGATGCGTCGTGCGGCTATCCCGTGACGGCGAATCCGGCGGATGTGGTGCTGGTGTCGCATCAGCACCATGACCACAACGCGGTCGAGACGATTCCGGGGAATCCGCGCGTGATTGACCGGGCGGGGGATTTTGACCTCGGCGGCGGCGCGGCGGTGCGGGCGATAGAGGCGTACCACGATGAGCAGCAGGGGAAGCTGCGCGGCAAGACGCTGCTGTTCTGCCTGAAGGCGGAAGGGCTGACGGTGATGCACCTTGGTGATTTGGGGCACATGCTGACGACGGAGCAGCGGTTGCTTTTGGGCAGTGCGGATATCGTGATGCTGCCCGTCGGCGGGTACTACACGATGGACGCGCCGATGGCGAAGCAGGTGGCGGACGTGCTGCACGCGCGGGTGATTCTGCCGATGCACTACAAGACGGCGGCGAATGCATCGTGGCCGATTGCGCCGGTGGCGGACTTCCTGCGCCTGTATCCGGAGAAAGCGGAGGAGCTGCCGCTGCTGCGGGTATCGGCGGGGGATTTGTCGTGCCAGCCGCGCTTGGTGGTGCTGATGCCGCTCAGTTTGGGGAATGTGAAGGCATAATGAAAATGCCATCGGGAGCGAATTGCTTGCCCGATGGCGATTTTTTGCTTTTGGGGATTTTGATTTTCCCCATGCAGTGCGCTTTTGGAAGCAGGGGTTTCGCCTCCACAGAGGCGACCAGAGGGCATGAAAACAAACGAAGTTTGCGGTCGCCCTCTGGACTGCTTCGCCCGCTCTTCGGAAGTTACAGTATGGTTATGCTTATTCTTTTAGTTAGTGCACAAAAGGTACACAAACTAAAAACTTTCGACAAAGATCAAGAAACATGGGTGCAGCCCGAAGGGGTCGAGGGGGCGATCGGAAAGCCCCCTCGTCGCCTCCGCCGAGGCGAAATCCCTGCCGCTCAGAAAGCCCCCTCGTCGCCTCCGCAGAGGCGAAATCCCTGCCGCTCATGGCGCAGTGAGTTCCTCCTCAATGCCATCCGCGCTGATTGTCAGCGGGCGGCACAGCATCCACACGGCAATCACCAGCACCGACGCGTAGACCGCGCTCCCAGTCAGCCGCGTCATCAGCAGACGGAAAGAACCCTGCGCCGTGCCGAAGCGGTCAATCAGTGCCGATTGCAGCGTCAGCAGCGACAGCAGCGCCGCGACGAGCGACAGCACTTTCGCTGCCGAGAGAATCGGGCTGCCGAGCTTGCGGAAGCGAATCAGGTTCGAGATGGCAAGAAACATCATGACGAAGGTGTAGAGCGCGGAGAGGTAAATCAGGTGGCCGGGCAGGGCGGAGACGGACTGCCCCGACACCATCAGCAGCGTCAAGCCGCCAATCGGCACATTCAGCGCCAGCAGCGACCACGCGACGCGCCGATAGCAGCGGGATTCGTGGCGCGGCAGGGCGTCCGCCGGCAGCTTCCGCCCGCGGTGGTGCGAGAGCGTCAGGTCGGTGCGGACAATGGCGAGCATCAGCGTGTAGATGCCCAGCGACAGCAGCCACACCGACCCGCTTTGCAGACCAATCAGCAGGTTATAAGCCGCGTAAAGGTAGTTGAGCACCATCACCAGCTGCAAATTCACGCTCGCGCGGAAGATGCGATCCTGCTTGTACTGCACCGCCAGCGCGCTGCCCAGCAGCAGCCCCAGCGTACGGCGGAGGCGCTTATTGCTCGCTGATCTCCTTGGCGAGCTGCATGATTTCGTAGGCATACTTCTGTTTCCCCTTTGCAAGAAACTTCTTGTAGAGCGGATAATTGACGCTCATGCACGCAATGCCCACCAGTCCGATGACGATGCCCAGCACCATCATCGCGGTCGAACCGTCGCCGATGACCTTCATGGCAAGGCACATGCCGATACCTAGTACCAGTGCGGCGGCGACGCCGAACGTGTAGGTGAAAATCGCGGCGGGGCGTTTGGCGTGCGCGTCGAGCTTGCGCAGGGCGACGACCTTCGAGGTGTCTTTGGGCGCGTACTGGTTGGCAATGGATTCAGCGTAAATCTTGTCGGTGTTCATGGGAAAAAGCCTCCTGCTTGTTGTCGTTTTTGTTCCTCTCGCTTGAGGACACCTGTATCTTACCGCAAAGAGAAGCGCGGCGGAACGACAAACATGAGGATAAATGTCGTTTTCAACGCGGAGCGGGCAAAATCCTGCTTGATAGCGCAAAAAAGTGCAAACGAAAACAGGACACTGCCGAGGCAATGCCCTGTTATCTCTCGTGATAGCTCGTGAGAAGCAGCCGTCTCGAAAATTAGTTGAGACCGAAGCGCTTCTTGAAACGATCGACACGTCCGCCGGTATCCACCAGCTTCTGCTTGCCGGTGTAGAAGGGATGGCACTTAGAGCAGATATCCACTCGAAGTTCCTTCTTGGTCGAGCCGGTTTCAAACGTCTCACCGCACACGCAGCGAACGATGCACTTGCCGTAGTTGGGATGGATCTTTTCCTTCATTGCGATTTCACCTCTTTCGCGTATGCAATGATCAGCTTATTCAGCCGCAGAAATCATTGTATCATATTTGCCGGGGGATTGCAAGCCTTTTTTCTCTGAATCCGAAACTTTTTTCTGCTTTTTTGGGAAGCAGGGCGGATTACTGCTTCATCAGCGCCGCCCAGTCCTTGATACGGACAAGCAAATCCTCATTGTTGGTCGTCTTTTCCAGCATCGACAGCAGCTGCGGAATCATGTCCACCGCGCGCAGGCTGCCCAGCATCTCGTGGATGAGCTTGATGCCGTCCAGCTGCTCCTTGCTGGCGATAAGTTCGGCGCGCTTCGTGCCGGAGAGCAGCAGGTTGACCGGGGGATAAATGCCCGCGCGTGCCGCCGCCGTGTCCAGCACCAGCTCCATATTCGCCGTGCCCTTCAGGTCTTCCGCGATGGAGTCATCCACACGGCTGCCCGTTTCGATGTTCATGACGGCGAAAATCGTCAGCGAACCGCCTTCACGCAGGCAGCGCGCCGCGCCGAAGAGCTTCTTCGCTTTTTGCAGGCTTACCGGATTCACCATGCCGATGGTCTGCCGCCCCTGCTGAACAG
>FR899840.1:31952-33060 GCA_000437595.1 Faecalibacterium sp. CAG:74
CCTCCCCCCCCTGCTGACCAGCCGCGGTTGTGTAAACCTTGGAGAGGTAGGTCAGGCTGTCCACCAGCAGAATCACGTTTTTTTTCATTTCCACCAGCCGCTCGGCGCGCTCCAGCACCATGTCGGTGATGCGCAGGTGATTTTCCGGCGTCTGATCGAAGGTGGAGGCAATCACCTCGCCGTGCGTGTGGTCACGGTAGAGCGTCGCGTCCTCGGGCGTGCCGCCCAGCAGCAGCGTCATCACCACCGCATCCGGATGGCAGATGCTGGCTGCGTTGGCAATGGAGGAAAGCAGATGCGCCTTGTCCACAGCAGGCGGGCAGTGAATCAGCCCGCGCTGACCAAAGCCAATCGGCGCAACGAGGTCAATCAGGCGCATGTCAAGGAACTCGCTGCTGCCGCCTTCCACTTCGAGGGTGATGTGCTCGTGCGGATAGCAGGGCGTCAGGGCGTCAAACGCGGGGCGGCTCGCCAGCGAATCAGCGGGGCAGCCATTGACCTCGGTGATGTAGAGCATGGCGGAGTACTTGTCGCCGTCGCGCTGGGGACGCACCTTGCCGGTTACGAAGTCGCCCGTGCGGAGATAGAAGCGGCGAACCTGCGCCATCGAGACGTAAATATCGCGATTGCTGGGGGTGAGCGACGCGCCGCGCAGGAAGCCGTAGCCGTCCGGGTGCAGCTCCAGAATGCCCGAACCATCCTGACATTCCGCCGGGGAGAGCATGTCGCTCGGCGAACCCGCCCACATGCTCTGCAAGTCTGACGGTACGTCGCGCTGGGGACTGTTGAAGGCGGGCTGACGGGCGCGGCCGCTGTCAAAGGCGCTCGGCGCATCGTAGGAACGGGAATAGCGGGGAGCGTCCGTGCCGAAGGCGGAACGCGGCGCATCCGTGCCATAGGCAGGGCGGCGGTCGGGCAGGTCACTGCCGTACGCGGGACGGCGATCAGGCGCATCCGTGCCATAGGCAGGGCGGCGATCGGGCACATCGCTGCCGTACGTCGGGCGGCGGTCAGCCCAGCTGCTGGTCGTGCGGGGCGCCTCATACGAGCGGTCATTCGTAGAATCCGCCTGCGCCGCCGGGCCAAAGCGCGTGTAGTTTACCGGACG
>FR899841.1 GCA_000437595.1 Faecalibacterium sp. CAG:74
CATCCTCCTGCCACAGCACATAAAGAATGCGCCCCTGGGCTCCATTGAACGCATCAATATTCTTTTCGCTGAGAATCTTCTCAAAGATTCGGTCCCCAAGCTGTTTTATTTTGGTAACAAGAAATCCGCCGTTCATTTTCATGCAAATGCTCCTATATAGTAGTTTACTTCAAATAATACCATATAGGAGCTTTGTTGTCAAGAGGCTGTATGTCTAAAACATCCGGCGAGTTTTTCATAGCCTGCGCTTTTTGTGTTCTTTCCGCCCGAAAGCATTGACGCACCGCGCCGAATCCTGTATCATGAAGCTGTTCATTCGGCTGTTTCTGCCCGTTTGGGCATTGTGCATATTATGAAAGGAGTCCTTTCCTCATGGCGATGAATCTGACCCAGAAAATCCTGTCCGCGCACCTGCTCAGCGGCGAGCTGGTCCCCGGCTCGGAAATCTCCATCCGCATTGACCAGACGCTGACGCAGGATTCCACCGGTACGATGGCGTACCTGCAATTCGAGGCGATGGGCGTCAAGCGCGTCAAGACAAAGAAGTCCGTGGCGTACATTGACCATAACACGCTGCAAACTGGCTTTGAAAATGCGGATGACCACTATTACATCCAAACGGTGACGAAAAAGCATGGCATTTACTGCTCTAAGCCCGGCAACGGCATCTGCCATCAGGTGCAGCTGGAGCGCTTCGGCGTGCCGGGCTACACGCTGCTCGGCTCGGACAGCCATACGCCCACGGGCGGCGGCATTGGGATGCTTGCCATCGGCGCGGGCGGACTGGACGTTGCGGTCGCGATGGGCGGCGGCGCGTATTATCTGGCGTGCCCGCGTGTCGTCGGCGTGCGCCTGCATGGCAAGCTGTCCTACGGCGTTGCGGCGAAGGACATTATTCTGGAAGTCCTGCGCCGGCTGACCGTCAAGGGCGGTGTCGGCAAGGTGATGGAGTACATCGGCGACGGCGTGAAAACGTTGAGTGTCCCGGAGCGTGCGACGATTACGAACATGGGCGCGGAACTCGGCGCGACGACCTCCATCTTCCCGTCGGATGAAGTGACCCATGCGTTCCTCAAAGCGCAGCAGCGTGAGCAGGACTTCGTGCCGCTGTCCGCAGACCCGGATGCGGCGTATGACGAAATCCTCGACATTGATTTGACCGCGCTTGAGCCGCTCGTCGCGAAGCCCCATATGCCTGACATCGTGGAAACCGTCAAGCAGTGCGGCCCGATTAAGGTCGATCAGGTGTTTATCGGTTCCTGCACGAACTCTTCCTATACCGACATGATGCGCGTCGCCCGGATTTTGAAGGGCAAGACTGTGCACCCGGACGTGAGCCTTGTCATCGGCCCCGGATCGAAGCAGGTGCTGACGATGCTGGCACGCAACGGCGCTTTGGCGGACATGATTGCGGCGGGCGCGCGCATTCTGGAATCCGCCTGCGGGCCGTGCATCGGCATGGGACAGTCGCCGCGCACGAACGCCGTCTCCGTTCGCACGAACAACCGCAATTTCTACGGCCGCAGCGGCACAAAGTCCGCCGGTATTTACCTTGTCTCCTGCGAGACGGCGGCTGTCACGGCGCTGACTGGCGTGCTGACGGATCCGCGCTGCCTTGACATTGACCTCGACATCCCGATGCCGGAGACGTACACCGTCAACGACAATCTGGTCATCCCTCCGGTCGCGCCGGGCGAAGAGGACACGGTGGAGGTCGTCCGCGGCCCGAACATTCAGCCCTTCCCGCTGGGCAAGCCGCTGGCAGACGCGATTTCCGGCAAGGTGCTGCTGAAGATGGAGGACAACATCACCACCGACCACATTGCGCCGTCGGACGCGAAGCTTCTGCCGTTCCGCTCGAATGTGCCGTACTTGTCGGACTTCTGCCTGACGCCCGTGGACGCGACGTTCCCGGCGCGCGCGAAGAAGGAAGGCGGCGGCATCCTCGTCGCGGGCATGAACTACGGGCAAGGGTCGAGCCGCGAACACGCCGCGCTTGTCCCGCTGTATCTGGGCATCCGCGCCGTCGTCGCGAAGTCCTTTGCCCGCATCCATCAGGCGAACCTTATCAACAACGGCATTCTGCCGCTGACGTTCCAGAATGAGGCGGATTACGACCGCATCGCGCAGGGCGACACGCTGAGCCTGCCGAACGTCCGCGAGACGGTGGAAAGCGGCAGCGACACGTTCGTGCTGCATAACGACACGAAGGACGAGGATTACATTGTGCTGATGCCGCTGACCGCGCGCCAGCAGGGCTGCATCCTCTATGGCGGACTGCTGAATTATACAAGAGAGAGCGCAAAGGCGGAATAAGATAGTTTGTCCCCCGGAAGTATGGGCTTCCGGGGGATTTTTGGCGTTATTATTTCAGGCGGAATAGAGAGGCTTGCGAAAATCTGCTGCTTTTGCTACAATCAAGGGGGAAGGAGGCTGCCCTGATGAAAAATATCAAGTACACCGTCTCGCATCCTATCTTTGTGTTCATGAAGAAGCATTTTTGCCCGCACTGCAAGGCAGCACTCACAGTGGAAACGGCGCATCATTTGGTGAACTCCCGTTCCGAAGAAGCGAAGAACTACGATTTTTCCACGGAAGACGGCAGGATGATTGGCACAGTTGACTTCCGCAATCCGTATTTTGCCTGCCCGAACTGCCATGCAGAGTTTTCGGTGGAAGAATTGTGGAAAATGGAGAAGGGAAAAAGGGCAAGCAGATAACGCAGGAAAATTGAAAAATGCCCCCGGAGGCATGGCTTCCGGGGGCATTTTCATATTATAGGTACTTCTTGAATACTTTCTTGAATTTCAGTGACATCTCCATCATCCAGTCAAACTGTGCATTCCACGCGCTGCGATTGTCAAAATCGACCTGTCGTGTCAGCATAATGCGGCTTGCTTTCTTTTCCGGCAGTTCCCGCCAGTCAAGCGCAACGCCCAATTCCTGCTCAATGGCATTCTGTTTTTCAAATAACTGATGATAAAGGTCCTTGTCGCCGCGAATATACAGTTCAACAACAAGCAGATTTTCTGTTTTAACCGCGCGTAAGCAAATATCATAAACAGATGAGCCAATGCTCAGGTTCATCCACATTTTGTTTGATGCTTTTCGCTTGCCAAATTGCCTTGCGAACTGCGCGTTTGCATACGCATATTCATTGAAGGCTGTCCAGTAATCCAAGCGGAACTGCTGGCTTTCTGTCTGCTGCTGATTTTTCTTGACGCTCTTAATCCAGTCATTCGGCTTCTCAATCACGCTGAACTTCACCGCAGGATTGGAGCTGCCGACTTTATACAGGTGGATTTCGCACAGGAAAAAGCCAATGTCATCATCCGTGTGGTTATTCAGCCACTCAATCGCCGCGCGGTGTTCCTCGCGTGCGTGCTTTACCACCCAGATAATCGTCTGCGCATCTTTCCCGGCAGCGTAGGTGATAAGTTTGCCCAGATGGTCGTGGTTGGTATCTTCCAGCTGGTTTTCGATGATAACCTTCTGCCCCGTTGCAATATCGGTCGCGATAATATCCACGCTGAAATCGCCCACAGCAGATTCTGTTCCGTCGACTGCAATTTCCATGCCGATTTCATTGCCCAGAATCGCGATGTTCTCATCCTTCGCCAGCCACGGCGTAAAATCCAGTGCTTCATGCGGCCAAACCTTCCGCAAATCCTGCACTTCGGTCAGAACTTCAAGCTGCTCCATAGGGCATACCTCCTTTTGTGTGCGGCATATAGCGGGCGCTTATCTTATGATAGCAGATAGGCAGGGAAACGTCAATCGCAAGTATGTTTTTTTCGCAGCAAAACAGCCGGGGACTGCCTTTCCAGCAATCCCCGGCTTTCGTAATCCCAATGAACCCTTACTTGACTTCCAGCAGGTTCTTGCATTCCGCAAACGCGCGGCGGCCAATGATTTCAATCGTCGCGGGCAGGGTTACGCTCTTGAGCTTCGTGTTGCCCTCGAACGCCTGCGCGCCGATTTCCACCACCGGCAGACCCGCCACCGTGCTCGGAACGGTCAGCGTCGATGCCGTGCCGTTGTACTTGACGACCACAATGCTCGTCGAGTCGTCACGAACCGCGAACACGAAGTCGCCTGTCACCGTGAATGCCTTGTTGACAGATTCCAACTCCGTATTGCCGGACAGCGCCTTAATCGTGATGGTGTAGTCGCCCGGCTGCAGCAGCTTCAGACCCGGCACCGTGTAGTTCAGCGCCGCCGTTTCGCCCAGCAGCGCAGCCGTGCCGTCGGACGTGGTCAGCAGCAGCTGATACTTCGTTGCGCCGCCAGCAGCCGTCCACGTCACCGTCAGGTCCTCGCCCTGCTTCGCGGCAGGAACGGTCACTGTCAGCGGATCGTCGGTCACATACAGCGTCAGGGACTGCGCCGGGGAAAGTTCGCCAGCGGTCGTTCCGTAGTAGGGCCTGAACTGAATCGTGCGGACACCGTTGCCGCTGCCCAGCGAAGCGAAGGCGCGCTCGATAACCGTCACATCGCCAGTCGTCGGGTAGCTGGTATTTGCCTTGCCGTCCACATACAGGACGACCTTCGTCGCGTTCTTGGTGTTGACCGTGAACGTCACCGGCACATTCAGCTTCACGCGGCTGGGATTCATGGTGAAGTTGACGACTTCCGGCTTGTTGACCACGGTCGTCGTCAGTGTAATCGTGTACGCCTTAAACTTTTCGCCCGCCGTCGTGCCGTTGTAAGGCTGGAACTGAATCGTACGGACGCCGCCATTATTCCCCAGCGACGAGAACGACATCGTGAACTCGTACTTCGACATGCTGGTCGTTACGTCCTCAAAGCGGCGGTTCACCTGCCCGTCGACATACATCAGCAGCTTCGTCGCGTTGTCCAGATAAACAGTGAATTTAATCTGCTCGCCCAGCACCGCGGTCGTCTTGTCAATCTTGACATTCGCAATCACGGGGGCAGCAGACGAACCGCTCGTCAGGGAAATGGTGGTTGCGGAGGTCTTGTCGCCGCCGACTGCGCCGTTGTAAGCTTGGAACGCAATGGTGCGCTTGCCCCCGTTGTTCCCCAGCGAAGAGAACGCCATGGTGAAGGTGTATTCCGTCATATCAGGGGTGATGTTCTCGAAGCGGCGGTTGACGCTGCCGTCGATGTACATCAGCACCTTCGTGGCGTTCTTGATGCGCAGGGTGAAGGTGATATTTTCGCCCAGCGTCGCGTTCGGATTGCTGATTTTCAGCAGCTCAACCCGCGGCTTGTTCGCCACGCTGATGGTAATCGTCTTGGTGTCGGACATAGCGCCGGGCGTGTTGCCGTTGTAGGGCTGGAACGCCACCGTGCGCACGCCGCCGTTTGAACCGAGCGTCGAGAAGGACATCTGGAACGTCGTCGCGCCGTCCTTCACGTCGTAGATGTAGCGGTTCAGCTTGCCATCAATGTAGACACGCATCTTCGTCGCGTTCTTGGTGTTGATGGTGAAGGTGATGGTTTCGTTTAAATCAACCGTGGATTTGTTCAAACTCCAGCTGGTCACGGTCGGTTTGTTCGGGCTTTCGTTTGCGACAGTCACAACACGTTCGGAGGTCTTTTCACCCGCCGTCGTGCCGTTATAGGCTTGGAACGCAATGGCGCGCTTGCCCCCGTTGTTCCCCAGCGAAGAGAAGGACATGGTGAAGGTGTATTCCGTCATGTCGGGGGTGATGTCCTCGAAGCGGCGGTTGACACTGCCGTCGATGTACATCAGCACCTTCGTGGCGTTCTTGATGCGCAGGGTGAAGGTGATGTTCTCGCCCAGACCCACGGTCGTCTTGTCGATATTCTTTACCGTTACCTGCGGCTTGACAGACGGCTTTGTCAGCGTAATCGTTTGTTCAGCGGACTTTTCGCCGGGCGTATTGCCGTTGTAGGCTTGGAACGCGATGGTGCGCTTGCCCCCCTTGCTCCCCATCGAGGAGAAGGACATGGTAAGCGTCGACGTGTCGGTGGGCACGTCGTAGATGTAGCGGTTGACGCTGCCGTCAATGTACATCAAAATTTTGGTGGCGTTCTTTGTGTGGATGGTGAAGGTGATATTCTCGCCCAACTCCGCCGTCGCCTTGTCCATTTCGAACGTCGGTTTGCCCGGAATAATCACATCCGCGCGGTCGATGTTTTCGAGGTCATCCGGCACGTCCGTAGGCGCGGGGGTCGACGCGGGTTCCTCGGTCGGCACGACAACAGGCTCTTCGGTCGGCTCAACAGCGGGTTCCTCGGTCGGCACGACTGCAGGTTCCTCGGTCGGCACGACAGCGGGTTCCTCGGTCGGCTCAACAACGGGTTCTTCGGTCGGCACAACAACGGGTTCCTCGGTCGGCACGACAGCGGGCTCTTCGGTCGGCTCAACAGCGGGCTCTTCCGTCGGCTCAACAACGGGTTCCTCGGTCGGCTCAACAGCGGGCTCTTCGGTCGGCACGACAACAGGTTCTTCGGTCGGCACGACAACGGGCTCTTCCGTCGGCACGGGCGTGGGTGCAGGGGTCGGCACAGGTTCTTCCGTCGCAGCCGCAAGCACCAGCAGGGCACTGGGCATTTCCACGCCGCTCGCGAAAACACCGGTGTGACGCTGATTCTCAATGCCCTCTTCCGGCACGGGATGCACTGCATCCGCCGCCAGATAGCCATATGCAACGCCAGCCGTCTGGTCATACACGCAGACGGAAATCCGTTCATTCAGCTGACCCTTCTGCGGACGATGCGTCACATACACCACGCCGGTTACCCGGCCAACCAGCTCATCGCCCGTCGGATTCAGGTACAGCTGTGCGCTGCTGAACGTCGCGGCAAAGCCGGAGTCAAAGAACTCGTTATCCAGCACGGAGCGGCTGTAATCTACGGCTGCTTCGTCCACGATTTCGGGCGCTTCCGTTACCTCGGGAACATCCGTCGCTTCGGGGATTTCCGTCGCTTCGGGAACATCCGTCGCTTCGGGCGCTTCCGTTGTTTCAGGAACATCCGTCGCTTCGGGGATTTCCGTCGCTTCGGGAACATCCGTCGCTTCGGGGATTTCCGTTACCTCAGGAACATCCGTTGCTTCCGTAGGCACGACATCAACCGTTTCCGTCGGCAGAGTTTCTGGCTCTTCTGCAGCCGCCGTCAGCACTGTTCCCATACTGCCCGTCACCATGAATACAGCCAGCAGGAAAGACAATGCCTTTCGCATCCACTTTTTGTCCTTCATCGTCCTCACTCCTTGTTCCGTGCAATCTTCCGGCACGACGTATGGTTGTGCCAATGGCAAGCGATTGCTACTTTCCATCTTTCTTTTCGCGGCGAGCTGCAGTGCTCCCAGTGGATATAGCAATCTCTTTCCCAATTCCAGCTATATTGTAACAAATTACAAGTCAGCTGTCAATACTTACCGCGCAGAAAGCCGCATTTTATACGAAAATCAAGGCGCTTTCTCTGCATCTGTCTCGCGGAACTGATTTTTCCATTGCCGAATTGCCGTGGTCGGCAAATCAATTTGCGTCTCCCATGCGGAGCAGATGCGCTCCTCCAGCACATCCAAATTCCCGCCGCGGGGCAGGACGGGCAGATTCGTGTCCTTCGCGATTTCACTTGCGCGGTTGTCTACCGCCAGAATCAGGCTTCGGCAGCCCATGTTCATTGCGTGGATGCCGCCGTGCAGCCGCGTGCCAACGTAGTCAATCCCGCCTGACGCCAAAAGCGCTGTGTAATCTCGCAGATTCGGCTGAATCAGGTGCAAATTCTGCGTCACGCGCGCATCCATTTGGCGCAGGCAGGCGTAGTCCTCGACTGCTTGCAGCCACACATACACCTCGCGGTAGTGCTTTTGCAGCATGGTCAGCATCTGCGCATCCTGCTCCGGGCTGCTGCGGTAGTCCGTTAGCGTTGTCACGACGCGCTCCGCCTTGTGCGTCGGAATCTGCGCGCATTTGTCGTCTGTCAGCCCCCACATTGTCGGACACGCCGTATTCAGCACGTTCGTGATGCCCAGCTTCAGCAGGCGCTGGCGCGTGTATTCGTCGCGCACCGCGTGCAGGTACTGCCCATCCAGCAGCGTTTTTAGAATCCGCTTCGTGTACCCTGTCGGCTCGTCTTGGTATTGATACCACCCCGCACCCAGCAAAATGACATGCGTGCGCTGAAATTTCTCACGAATCAGGCGGAAATTCAGCAGCTCCCGCTTGTGCAAATCGCCGCAGCGCATCATCACCGCGTCCCGCAGGCGGATATTCCACATCCTTTGGCGGCGCATGTCCGAGGAAAGCAGATTCGTCCCGCAGACAAATGCGAAATCCGCACTGCCGACGTGCTTCATCGACACTTTCGACAGCCTGTCCCGAACCGGCACGACGACGGACAGCTGCATAGGAAAGCAGTCGTGCAGCACATGCTCACAGGCGTTTCGGATGATGAAATCTCCCTGATTCGCTGTTGAAATGGTAGGGTCAAAACGCACAATTTTACGGCAGTGCTGCATTTCCTGATCGATCATGCCTTCTTCCTCCATTTGCGCAAGAAACTCCGCCCTTTTTCAAGCATCCAGCGATATTCTGCCGTCCGCCCCAGCGCCAGCGTGTACAGGAGCGCCGTCACCGCCGCGCAGGTGATGCCCTTGATGATAATCCACATCAGCGTATGCCCCATCTGTGCGCACAGCAGCAGCGACAGCAACATCACCGCGCCGTTGAGCAGCAGTAAGCCTCCCTGCGCCTTGAAATACGCGGCAGCGCTGCGCCCGAAGGTGCGATGGAACAGCACTTTCGGCTCATACCAGAAGATGGTGCAGAGCCGCGCCAGCCCTGTTGCGCCGATGATGCCCGCCACGCCGAAGAAATGCCCCAGTAGGATGGACAGCAGGATGTTGACCAGCGCCGTCATAAACATAACATACTTCATTTGCCGAAAAAGCCCCAGCGTTTCGCGGTACATCCACACAGGCGCGACGATGGTGCTCAGGTAGAATGTGAACAGCACCGCTGCTACCGTCCCTGTATCCATCAGGTATTCTTCGCCCACCCAAATCGGGATGAAATCCTGCACAACCGCGCCGTACGCGGCGACGCAGAAGCCCGTAATCGCCCCGAAGAGGACAATCAGGTTGCGGAACATGGCGTATGACTTTTCCGAATTCTTCTCGGCATTCAGATTTCCCAAGCTGGCGGAAATGCCGGTAATCACGATGGAGACGAATGTCGTCACATACGTCGTCAGCGACGCGTAGTTGGAGTAGTAGCCAACGAACACCGTGCCCAGCATGACGGAAATCAGAATGTTGTCCGTGTTGTTGATGAGTATTGTCGCCAGCTTGTAGAGAAACATGGAGCGGATGTTGTCGTTCAGCTCCTGCTTGCGGTGCATCGGCTCGTGCTTCTGCTTTTTCCGCAGGAAGGGGTACATCTTATCCGCTAAATGGCTCAGTACCGCGTTCTGCAGGAGGGTGCAGGCGATCTGAATCAGCAAATAGCCAAGATAGCTGCCCCAAATCAGCAGGCACGCCATCTGCGCCGTATACTGCAACACCAGCGCCGCGGCGGAAACCATGTTTTGCAAATATGCCTTCTGGTCGGCCTGAATCAGCGTCGTTTTGTAGATGACCAGATAGGATGCCATGGAGTTCGCCAAGTACAGCACATAGTAGACGATTAGCTGTGCCATCGGCAGCTCGCTGCTGATGATGAGCGGCAGGAAGGGGATTACCGCCGCGCCCAGCAGCGCTACCGCCAGCGCAATCAGGCGGTAAATGCGACGATAATAGCCCAGCAGGTGCTGGATTTCGCCCGTGTCGCCCCGGTGCAGCGGTGCGTACAAGCTGTACACCAGCACGTTGCCCACGCCCAGTTCCGCCAGTGACAGCATGGCCAGAATGTTGCTGTACAGCCCGTTGACACCCGTATAATCCGCGCCCAGCCGGCGCACAAACACCGTTCGCACGGCAAAAGCCAACAGCAGCGTAACCACCTGCCGTACTGCGCCTACACCGATGTTGCGTGCTGTGTTTTCGCTCCTTGATGCTGTGTTCATGATTCCTCTCCGCCTGTTTCGCCTGTCTGCTCCTGCGCCGCGTCCTCCGGCTGCGGGTTAAACGTCAGGCGCAGTTTTTCCGGCGGCACAGTGCATCGCCACCTGCGCTTCTTCTGGCTGCGCGCATTTGCCTGCTGATCAGGCGTGTCCTCCGCGTCCGGCTGCCACTTGCCCAGCAGTCCCAGAAACAGTATGTTCAGGAAAACGCCCTCCGTGTTGATGCACAGGAAATACAGCAGGAAAACGCCCAGCACATACAGCAGCCGCGCCTTGGCAAATTTGGTGCGGATACCGCGGTACGTCAGCCACAGCCAAACTGCCGGGAGAATCAGGCCTGTATCCATGACGAAGGCGGCAAAGCCATTGGAAATGTTCTGCACCCTGTGTTCCAGCAGGATTTCCGCCTTCCGCTCCGAGAAAACGCCCTGTCCCGCAATGGGGGATTCCAGCCCGATTTCAAAGCCGCTGAAGGTGTCGTTCCACCGCGTGTAGAATGAACCGCCGGAATTTCGTCCGACAATCTTGCGTTCCACCACGCCCGTGACGGACTCGATGACAAACAGCAAAATCAGCCCAACGAACGCCGCCATCTTGATGCTGCGCGCCATTTTCCCGCCCTTTTTGCGGAATGCCACCGTCAGCAGCACAACGCCCAGACAAATGAAGCCTGTTGTGGACAGCGTGCTGAGGATGGTGACGATCAGCAGCGCAATTGCCCAGCGGTATTTCTTCTTGCTCATGCCCATGCGCGTTTCGTCGCTCATCAGGAACAGCAGCGCGAAGTTCAGGAAAATCTGGTGGCTGCCCGGCTCGTTGAACATACCCGCGTTGCGGTGGAAAACCGGGATGTTCAGCCAGCCTAAGGTAAAATAAGGCGTCAGATAAAATCCGTTGACGCTGGAAACTTCGTAGTGCAGCAGTGGCAGCGGCAGCGACAGCAAATCGCCGATGAAGAAGGAAAACAAGCTGGTGGCCGCCTCTATCGCCGATGACGAAGGAAATCAGGCTGATGGCCGCCTCTGCCAGCATGATTTTGGTATACAGCCGCATATACGTCCGATACCCGATGCAGCTTTGCAGAACCAGCACATAGCCGATGTTGCAAAGCCAAATGACAATATCGTTGATGTGGATGCCGTTCTGCGGGTTGACGAAGCTCGTCAGCAGCAGCGCCGCCGTCAGCAGCAGCGTCAGGCGTATGTTCTGGGCGCTGATTTTCGGATGATGCGCCCGCGTCAGCAGCAGAATCGACGCAATCAGCATGGCTGCCATCAGCGGCATCCGCAACACCTGAAAATACAGCGAACCCATGCCCAGCACGCCAATCAGCACACAGAGTGCATCCACATGGTTCTTTGTGATTCGGATTTTCATCGTGCAATCTCCGTATAAATCTGATGCAGTATCTCCAGATTCTTCTGCGCATCATGCGTTTTTCCGGCATGTTCTCGCCCGGCGCGCGCCATCTGCGCCGCTTTTTCCGGATGCGCGAACATCTCGCAGATATCATATGCCAGCAAATGCGGGTCGTCTGCCGGATAAATCAGCCCTTCCACGCCGTGCGTCATCAGACAGCGCACGCCGCCGACATCCGACGCAATGCACGGTACGCCAAGCAGCATCGCCTCGCCCAGCGAATTGGGGGAGTTTTCAATGCTCGACGGCAGCACAAACACCTGACTTTTTAGATACCGCTCCTTCATTTGCTGTGCATTCAGGCTTCCGGTAAAAACAACATGGTCGTAGAGGTCATTTTCGCGCAGCAGACGGTGGATGTACCGTTCATAGGCATTGCGCGCAGGCGGCGGAATGCGTCCATAGTCCTTGCGTCCCACATAGAGCTTGACATCGGGATAGCGCTTGCGGACAATCGCCAGCGCCTGCAATAGCAGATGCAGCCCCTTGAGTGGCACATGCGCCTGACTGCAGAAGATGCTGTGCGGCTCGCAGCTGTCCAGCGACCATTCGCCGGTGTAGAACTCGTCCCGCAGCGTTTCGTTGTTGAAATGATAGGCCGCCTGCGGGGCAAGCTCCGCCATGCAGGCAGCATCCCAGTCGGTGCGCCCGATGACGTGCTGTACCCTGCGCAGGGCTTCCTGTTCATACTGCCCGACGCGGCGGTAGATTGCTTCCTGCCGGACGATATTGCCCTTCACCAAGTCCTTCAGCGTGTGCCCGTGGCAGACGTGTTCCGGCAGATAAGCGCGATAATGCTCCGCGTATATGGACAGAAGCCCCTGAATGGAAATTACAATCCGCTCGCGCATCCCCAGGTGTTCCGCCGCATCAACCATGGCCAGCGTGTGCTGATTTTCCGTGCCCCAGAGGTGAATGACATCCGGCTGCTCTTTGCGCAGGATTTCCTCCAGCTGCCGGGTGTAGGCTTCGCCGCAGCGCTGCGTAGGGCGTGTGGGGTTGACAAGCCCGTAATAGCGGTAGCCGTCCACTTCGCCCGTCAGCGCTTTCGGCGCGTCAAACACATACGTCAGCGCCACATCCGGCAGCTGCGTCAGCCGCCGCGACAGCCCGACCAGCCAGCCCACGATATACACCGGGGGAAGCGATTCTTTTTCCGCAATGGCAGGGAGGATAATATTCCCCATCCACATGACCTTCACGCTTCAGCCCCTCCTTTCACTTTGCGCTGTGCGGCATGGTTATTCCACCGCGCCCCGCGTCAGAAAATCCCGCAGCTTTTCCCGCTCCTGCGCCTGCGATTGGCAGTAGCGCGCAATGTTGCGCACATAGCGGTCATGCACGGCTTCATCCAGCAGCCTTTCCGGCGCAAAATCCGCCATGCGGGATACCGTTTTGCCCAATTCGTTTGCTTCCACCATTTGCAGCGTCCCGCAGCGGCTGCCCACAATCGGCACGCCCCGGAAGAGAATATCGAACACAACGCCGCTGCTGTGTAGGGAGTAATTCTCCGAATAATTTAGGATGCAGTAGCGGCATTGGCGAATCGCCTCGTCATACGCCGCTTCGGACAGGTATTCCAGCCGCAGCTCGATGTTCTTCGCCCCCGCGCAGACTGCCCGCAGCTCCGCCTCCAGCGGCGCTTCCTGCACCCGACCCGCAATCAGCACCCGATACGGCGTGTTCCGCAGCTGCTTTGCCGCCTCAACGACGCCTTTGTCCGACGTAATCAGCCCGACCATGCCGAAATCATAGCGCTTCTGCGCATACGGCACAGGCGGCTGCATCGTTCCTGTGCTGATGTAATCGGACACGACGCACATCGGCCGCCCGTACGCCGCGCCAATGGCCGCATTGGGGCAGATAACGCCGCTGATTTTCCACCTGCACAGCGCATACAGCCCCCGCTTCAGCACCGAATTGACGCCGTCGGTGCTGTACTGGATGGCGTAGACCCGCGTTTCTTTCTTCTTGAACAGCGCAAGCCCCAGATACGCTGTTGCGACGGCGCTGCACTGGAGGACAATCACGTCATCCTGCGCTTCCCGCAACAGCGCGCGCACGTTCTGGAACACGGCGCGTTTGTTGCGCGCCGCCGAACTGCCCACGATGTAATCATGCGGCAGACGAATCAGCTTATTCCCGAAGCGGTCGCCGTACACCGGCCCGCCCGCAATGCGCACATCCATCTCCGCGCCGAACAGGTCAAGATAATTCTGCGCGACGGTGAAATAATGCCCAGCGGCAATGCCGTCTGTGCTGGTGCTCCGTACATCTGCCACAATCAGCCGCATGATGGTTCGTTCCTTTCGCCGCTTTTCTGCATCGCCTTGCTGTAAATCGCCATCAGCCGACGATAATTTGCTTCCGCCGTGAAATTCTCCTGATACGTTTTCAGCGCGCCCTCGCTGACGGATTCCGCGTGCTGCAGCCGGTTGAGCGTCTGCGCCAGCTGTTCCGCCGAGTCCGCCGGAAACTTGAAGCCCGTCACGCCGTCCGAAATCAGGGAACCCGCGTTGCCTAAATCCGAGCAAATCACCGGCGTGGCGACGCTGAAGGCTTCCACAATTGTCATCGGGAAGCCTTCATACCACTGTGTCGGCAGAATCAGCGCCTTGGACTGCCCCATCAGCGCCCGTGCCGCCGAATTTGGCACAAAGCCGCGCAGTTCTACCTGCTTCAGTTTTTCCCGCGTCAGATATTCGCGGCACCATGTTTCCTCCGGCCCTGTACCGCAGATGATTAGCTTCATGCCCCCGCCTGAACGCTCGTAGCGCGCCCACGCTTCCAGCAGCAGCCGGATGCCCTTGAGCGCATCCAGCCGACCGATGTACACCACCTGATTTTCGCGCGCCGCGTATGGCACAATCGTCTCCGGCGGTTCCACAAAGTTCGGCTTTACGGAGACGTTATCCGGCGGAATCTGCTCAAGCGCCAGCAGCTTCTGCCGGTTGAAGTCCGTCAGGGTGATGTAATGCAGGCGGCTGTACGTTTTGAGGGCACGGTGCAAACGTGTGCTGAGCACGCAGAGCACCGTCTGCAGGCGGCTGCCGCGGTAGCAGCGGTGCTTCACCGCGCAGTGCAGCCCCTTTTTCGTGCAGTCCTCGCAGATATGGCCGTCGCGGTAGAAAATCGCGTTCGGGCAGAGCAGACGGAAGTTGTGCACCGTCTGCACCACGGGAACGCCCTCGCGGAATGCCGCGTAATACACTGCCGGGCCAATCAGCGGCAGCGTGTTGTGCACATGCACCAGCGAAATCCGGTTTTCGCGGATGCTCCGCCGAACCTCGCGGTATGTACGGATGCTGAAAAACATCCCCAGCGCACTGCGGATTTTCTCCGGCGCTCCCATGCGCGAAATTTCCTCGTTCCGCCGCGCATACAGCGCCGCAGCGTGACCGTGCGTTTCCAGCAGGTGCTTCTCGTTCGCCACAACGACATCCTCGCCGCCGGGAACCTGATAATAGTCGTGTACCAGCAGTACAGCGGGCTGTTTTGTCGCTTGCTGCATTTACTTTCTCCTGATGGTCGCGTTCCAGATGAATTTCAGATTCGTGCTCCAGTAGCGCTGGAATAGCCGCTTCGGGTCTTGCATCAGGCGATAGAGCCATTCCAGGCTGTGCTTCTGCATCCATAACGGGGCGCGCTTGACGTTGCCCGAAAAGAAATCAAAGCCCGCGCCGACGCCAATCATCAGCCCATGCACACGCCCTTGGTGCGCCGCCATCCAGCGCTCCTGCTTCGGCGCCCCCAGCCCGACCCACACAAAATCTGGCTGCGCCTGATTGATGCGCGCCACGGCAAGCGCATCTTCCTCCGGTGTCAGTTCGCGGAAGGGCGGCGCGTCTGTGCCCGCAATTACCAGCCCCGGATACTCCTGCTGCAGGCGCGCAATCATTTTCTCCTGCACTTCCTGCGTGCTGCCGTAGAAATAATGCCGCCAGCCGTGTGCCGTGGACTGCCGAAAGACCTCCATCATCAGGTCAGGCCCGGTTGTCCGCTGAATCTGCGGATACCCGCGCCGCCGCGCTTCCTGCGCCAGCGGATTGCCATCCGGAATCGCCATCAAACCGCCGTTCTGCACGGCACGGTAGTCCGCATCCTCGTAACTGACGACGGTTGTATGTACATTCGATACGCAGATGTAATCTCCCTGCAATTGATGAATATTCTGCGCCAAATATTTCAGCAGCCAATTCATGTTGATGACTGCAATATTGACCCCTAAAATCGGACAGACCGGAATTTCACGCTTGTCCACTTTGCGGCAGTACTGCGCTGCTCCTTCGTGCGCCGTGGCAAACACCCCTTTCCCCGCTTCCCCAGCAAGAAACCTTGATACTATTTCCAGATTCACCTGCGCCATCTGCTTGCGCCTTTTCCCTTCTGGCGTCCGCTCATTCCACCTGGCGTAGCGCTGCTACGCTGCGTTCCATTCACGTTAGCCAGAATGAAAAATTCGCCGCGCATCTTGGCGCATTCTTATCTGGAAATAGTATGAATCATAAATTACCATTTTCATTATAACGCAAACATCAGTAATTTGCAAGCATTTCCATTTCAGACGATGAAGAAATTTCCTTTTTTTCTACGGATGAATTGCCGCCCCGTATTCGTTCTTTCATTAGCATACCAATGCGAAAGGAGTATTCTTTATGAAGAACTGTATTTCCCGTTTCTGCCTGCTTGCCTTGCTTCTCCTGATGACCATCGCCCCTGTCCGCGCGGAAATTATCGGGCAGACGACGGAGAACGAGTACATCCACCGCCTGATTGCGGACAACGGGCAGGAACTCTGCTTCGTGTCCGGCGAGAAAGACCCGTACCTTTCCTATGCGGATGTCAACTTCGACGGCATCAACGATGTGGTGATACTGACACAGCGCGGCGCGAGCAATTTTGTCTACCAGTTTTTCATTTTTGATGGCGAACAGTATGTTCTCTGTCCGCTGACGTTCACGAATTATGACCTTGATGCAGAACACAAAATTGTAAGGAGTTCTGTGAACGGCGGCTTGGCGGGCGGCATTCACAGAGAAACGCTGTACCGTTTTGATGGGACGGAGGCGGTACTGCTGCGCTGGGCGGTTGGCGAGGAGAAGGAGGACTGGACGTTCGACGCGGATGGTTATACCGTCCGGCACTACAATGATGTGCTGACCCTGCAGGTTTGGGAACATGACCCGGAGATGGACGGCATCCTGATTTTTGAACAGGATGTATCTACTGAAGATGAAAATGCGCTGAAGGAAGCGTTTCAAGCGGAAAATGACGCGCTCTGGTCGGGCATCCGCTAAGGCACCACCTCATTTGTGCGGTGTTACCTTAAAAAAGTTAGTCACATCGAACGAAACCGCTTGACAATCCACCGCACTGGTGCTATCATTCAGATACCCCGATGGGGTATATTGCATTCATCGAAAGGATGAGGGCTGATGATAAAAACGACGCTGAAAATTGATGGCATGATGTGCGGCATGTGCGAGAGCCATGTCAACGACGCAATCCGCAAGGCTTTCCCGGCGGTCAAGAAGGTGACTTCCTCCCACGGCAAGGGTGAAACGGTGGTCATTTCCGAAGATCCGCTGGACGAAGCGCAGGTGAAAGCTGCGATTGCCGCGACGGGCTATGATTTCAAGGGCATGTCAAGCGAGCCGTATCAGAAGAAGCGTTTCCTTTTCTTCTGATGGTTTCATTCGCACAACAAAAAGCAGGGCTGTCTCCGGCGTGGAGGTAGTCCTGCTTTTTGTTTTCTGTGTTAGTTGATTTTTGTCGTGCAGAGGGTTTCGCCTCTGCGGAGGCGACAAGAAAGCATGAAAACAGATGAAGTCTGCGGTCGCCCCTTGCCCCCCTTCGCTATTTCCCCCACTTGATGTGCTTCATGTGCTTCATTACCAGCGTGGCGCTCACGCCGGTCAGCGCGCCGAAGAGAATGCCGCTGAGCATCAGGACAGCCATGTAGTACGCCAATTGCGACGTGTGGAGGATAATCATCGCCATCACGATTTGCCCGACGTTGTGCATCACGCCGCCGACAATGCTGACCGTGACCGGGTGCATCCACTTCACGCGCGAAAGAAGGCACATGCTTGCCAGTGACAGCACACCGCCTGCCAGTGCGTACGGCAGTGCCGCCACGCCGCCTAAAAACAGCGAGGACAGCACCACCTTCAGCAGCATCAGCACCCACGCCGTCGGCAGGGACAGCATGTAGACCGCGAAAATCAGCACGCCGTTGCTTAAGCCTAACTTGATGCCCGGTACGCCCATCAGCGGTGGAAACAGGCTCTCCACCCAGCCCAGCACCAGCATCAGCGTCAGCAGCACACTGCACAGCGCAAGCTGCTTTGTGGTGATTCGCTGCTTATTCATTTGCTGCGTCCTCCTGCACGGTCGTCAGCCAGTCCATCAATTCGTCGCGGCTGTACAGCTGGAGCGTCACCTGATTCGGCAGACAGATAATCATGTTGCCCAGAATGCGTGTGTCCTTGTTTTCCAGCGTCACTTCGCCCTGCTCCACGCAATCCTGATTGTCGCAGTTCGCCTCGTGCATGTCGATGCTTGTCGGGGTGACATGGACGATGTTGATGCAGTCGCCGTGGCGGAGGCGATAATAGCCCTCTTCGGTCAGCGGAATCGGCTGATACGTTTTGTCACCGACGGTGACGACGAGGAATGCTTTCACCTGCGACAGGTCGGGGGTGGCGGTGGCTTCGGGGACGTCTGTGACTTCCGGCGCGGCAGCCGCTTCCGGTGCCGCGGTGATTTCGGGGGTCGCCGCTGCCTCCGGTGTGCTGGTCGCAAGCTCTGTCGGCGCCTCGGTCAGCGCATCTGTTGCGGTCAGGGGCAGCAAAGGCGCATTGGCGTCTACACTCGCGGGTGCGTTCCTCCGCAGCACAACCATCAGTACCGCCACAATCAGCAGCAGCGCTGCCACAATCAGCACATTGCACCACAGGCCATTCCGCTTCGCCTTGGGATTCGTTTCCTTCTTCATACCCGTTCCGCACAATCCTTTCGTTATTGAGTATCCCCATCATACAACGCCGAGTCGGATTCGTCAAGGGGCGCGCGCGCAGGTGTTACAAACTTGTCACAAAGCGGCGAATCCATCCCGATGTCAGCAGGCGCTTTTGCCCGTTTTATTGGAAGCGGAACGCATTAGTCCGCGCCGCCCCATGGCAACGAAACCGACAATATCCGCAATCAGCCAGCCCGCCGGAATTGCCAGCCAAATCGCCATCATGCCGAAATGCGGCGCGAAGGCATAGGACAGCACAACGCGCAGCCCAAGCGAAAGCACCGTCAGGACGATGCTCATGCCTGCCTGCTCCAAACCGCGGAAAATGGCATAAAGCAGGAACAGGAAGCCGATGCCGATGTAGCACAGTCCTTCGGTGCGCAGGTACGTTACGCCGATGGAAAGAGACTCTGCCGATGCATTTTTGAGGAACACAAGCAGCAGCGGCTCGGCGAAAATCGCCACGAGCGTGGAAACAATCAGGCAGAAGCCGCCGGAAAGCAGGAACGCTGTGCGAATGCCGTGACGGAGGCGCTGCGGCTGATTCGCCCCCTGATTCTGGGCGACGAAGGTCGTGAAGCCGTTGCCGAAGTCCTGCGCGGGGCTGTACGCCAGCGAGTCAATCTTCACGCCGGCGGTGAATGCCGCCATCGCTGCCAGACCGAAGCTGTTCACGAGACTCTGCACACACAGGATGCCGAAATTCATGATGGATTGCTGAATGCTGGTCATGGCAGAGACGGAGAAGATGCGCCTGAACAGCGCGCGGTCGGGGCGCAGGTCGTGCTGCGAGGGCGTCAGCGCTGGAACGCGGAAGAGCACATAACCTAAGCACAGGAAACCGGACAGTACTTGCGAAATAAGCGTTGCGACGGCAGCGCCCGCCACGCCCCACGGCAGCACCGCCACGAACAGAAAGTCCAGCGCGACGTTCGTCAGCGACGAAATCAGCAGGAAAACCAGCGGCGCGGTTGAATTGCCAACGGCGCGGAGCATACACGCCCCGAAGTTATACAGGAACGTCGGGATGATACCGATGAACACAATCAAGAGGTAGCGGGAGAGAACGCCCTGCGCTTCAGGCGGAATGCGCAGGAGCGCCATCATGACGGGCAGGAGCGCGTAGGAAAGGATGGTCAGCAGCGCTGATACGCCCGCAATCAGCACAAACGCATTGCCGACCGTTTTGCGCACGCCGGCATCGTCTTTCTGCCCGAAAAGCTGGCTGACAACCACGCCGCTGCCCATGCACAGCCCGGTGACGATGCTCGTGAGCAGAATCATGACGGAAAACGCGCTGCCGACGGCGGCAAGGGCGATTTCACCGCAGTATCGCCCGACGACGAAGGTGTCCACGAGGTTATAAAGCTGCTGGAGCAGATTGCCCGCCATCAGCGGCAGAGAAAAACGGAGCAATCCGCGGAAAATCGAACCATGGGTCAAGTCAACATTCATAATAAAGGAATTCTCCTTTCACTGCACAGGATAGTATAGGTGAAAAAACGGGAAACGTCAAGTATGGCGCAAAGGCAGAGAAATCAAGGCAAAGAACGAAAAAACACAAAAAAAACAATTTTGGCGCGAAAACGATTTCACATCGTTAAATCAAGGGGTTGCTGTGAAAGTGGGGAATTTTGCAGGAAGATTGGTCAAAAATTGCAAGCGGCAAGCCCTTGACAACCCTGCGTCAATTCCTCTATAATGAATATCAACGTATCATTTGCATCGTGTCATCTGGTACGAAATGAATTGGAGGGGTTAGACCATGAAGAAGATTCTCTCTCTGGTCCTGTCTGCGTGCATGATGCTGAGTGCGGCTGCGCTGGCAGAAGGCACGTTCACGCCTGCTGATTCCTACGATGTCGGTGAGCGCGTGTACAACGCGGGCACTGTCACGCTGGAAAAGAGCGAGGGGAGCGCGCAGACGGTTTCTACCGATCAGTATGTCGGCGAAGCTGGCAAGGACTACACCGATGAAAAGGTGTACACCTACAACAGCTACACCCCCGGCATTAACTCTTCTCTGAACTGGGACCCGCTCTCCTGGGAAACGAACGAAGACACTGATATTTTGAACAATGTCAGCTCTGGTTTCTACACCTTCGTTCTGAATTCCGAAAAGAATGGCTACTCCGTCATGCCCGAACTGGCTGCTGAAATGCCGGTGGACGTGACCGCTGAGTATGTCGGTCAGTACGGCGTGAAGGAAGGCGAGACCGCCAAGGCTTGGCGTATCGCGCTGAACAAGCTCGCCAAGTGGGAAGATGGCACCCCCATCACCGCTGATGACTATGTGTACTCCATGCAGCAGCTGCTCAACCCGAAGATGCTGAATCGCCGCGCTGACAGCTACTATGCTGGCGAGTTCGTCATCTACAACGCGAAGAACTACCTCTACGCGGGCAAGACGACCTATGACCTGATTGCAGACACTGCCGAGAACCTCGTTGCCGCCGGCACCGATGTGTACCTCGACATGAGCGCTTGGGGCATGGTCGGCGCGCTGGACGCGGAGGGCAATCCCGCGCCGCAGTATGTGAACATTGCGGACGACACGATGTACCGCGATGCTTCTGTTGAAGACGAAACCGCTGCCGAAGCGTGGGTCTCCGCAAAGTACCTGTTTGACAACTACTTTGCCGCGGGTCAGCAGTATGAGTCCATGCAGGCTCAGTACCTGTACACCGCCAGCGTTGCGGATGCCGCAACGTGGGACGAAGTTGGCTTCAAGAAGGTTGACGATTACACCGTTGACTTCATCCTGGCCAACCCCGTGAACGAAGCGAACTTCTATGTGCCCTACAACCTGTCTTCCTCCTACCTGGTCTACAAGCCCGTTTACGAAGCCTGCAAGACCTTCTACAAGGACGGCAAGGAAGTTGCCACCGAGGAAGAAGCGGACGAAGTGAAGACCAAGTACGGCCGTTCCGTGGAGAACACGGTTTCCTACGGCCCGTACAAGCTGTCTTCCTTCGAACTGGACAAGGAATACACCCTGACCCGCAATGACAACTGGTATGGCTATCATGACGGCAACCACGTCGGCCAGTATCAGACGGACATCTACAAGGTGACCTGCATTGCCGACCACGCGACCCAGGTGCTGGCGTTCGAAAAGGGCGAGATTGATGACATCGCTCTGCAGGCGGACGACCTGAAGAAGTACGGCAACAGCAAGTACATCAAGTACGGCCCGAACAACGGCTACACCACCAAGCTGACCATGAACACCGACTATGAGAAGCTGCTGTCTCACGGCACCAATAGTCAGGTTCTGGTGATCCCGGAATTCCGTCAGGCGATTTCTTACTCCTATGACCGTAAGGAATTTGCTTCCTCCTTCACCGCGGCTGGCACGGCTGGCTTTGGCCTGATCAACGAACTGTACTGCTACGACCCCTTCACCGGCGCGCTGTATCGTGACAGCGAACCCGCGAAGGCAGTCCTCTGCCGTCTGTTCGACCTGACCTGGGGCGAGGGCGGCGACTACGACACCCTCGACGAAGCGTACGAAGCCATGACCGGCTACGAGGTCGAAAAGGCTCGCGCGCTGATGGCGGTTGCGTATGACAAGGCTGTCGCTGCCGGCATCTACGATGGCACCAGCGACATCAAGATTGACCTGCGCGTGTACCAGAGCGACGCTATCTACGTCAACATGTTCAACTACCTGAACGCCGCGCTGAAGAACGCTTGCGTTGGCACGCCGTTTGAAGGCAAGGTCGAAATGACCATGACCGTGGACACCGACTACTACAAAACCATGCAGTCCGGCAACGCGGACATGATCTTCACCACTTGGGGCGGCGCGACGATGGCTCCCTTCGGCGTGTTCGGCAACTGCTACACCGACGATGCGTACGGCAAGGGCAACCAGAACGAATACGGCTATGACACCACCACCATCGACATTGTTTACAATGTGGAAGGCGTTGGCGAAATCACCGACACCCTGCAGAACTGGGCGAACTGGTGCAACAGCCAGAAAGTTCCGTCCATCGAGGAAAAGCTGGGCAAGTTCGCTGATTACACCTACGACACTCGTCTGCAGTTTGCGACCGCTGTCGAAGGCGCGTTCATGAACTGGTATCCCTGCTCCTCCATCTACTACCGCAACACCGCGAGCATGAACTCCCAGAAGGTGAACACCGTTGTTGATACCTACGTTACGCTGATCGGCTTCGGCGGCATTCAGTACATGACGTACAACTACGATGACGCTGAGTGGGCGGACTACATTGCCAACAACACCCTGGAATACTAATTCAAGGCGCACATTTGCCGTGATTCTCTGAACCTCGGCACGGGCATGGGGGCCTTTTGACCCCCATGCCCGATGTGCGTGTTAAAAACCGGTTGATTTTCGGGCGTTTCTTAAGGGGACGCTATGATTCCAAAGAGAAAAGTACAGAATAGTGATTCCTTAAGAAATGCCCAATAGGGATTCAATCCAGTCAGGCAAGCCCAGTCCGCGGTGATGCGCACCTCCAGCCGCATCCTCCGCGACCCGTCACGGGTGGGGCGACGCACCCTGACGGTCGGAAGCAGAGGGCGGCGGGTTTTCCCATCCCTCCCTTCCACTCAATATGAAAAACGGAGGTAACGTGGAATGTCCAAAAATGGTATGACACGATACATCATCAAGCGTGTCCTGTACATGTTCCTGGTGCTGTTCATCATCATGACCATGTGCTTTATCCTGATTAAGCTGCTGCCGCTGCCCGCCGTCCGCGAAATGGGCCGCGACATCAACCTCGTGCTCGCCAAGCGCGAAAAGATGGGCTACAACAAGCCGATCATGGTGCAGTACTTCCTGTACCTGAAGAGCATCCTGACCGAATGGGACTGGGGCGTCGGCGAGCAGATGTATGAAGGCATGGGTGTTTGGGCTGTCATGATGCAGAAGCTGCCCTACACGGTGCTGGTCAACCTGTATTCTATCCTGATTGCGATTCCGCTGGGCCTTGCTTTCGGTATCTATGCGGCGCTGAAGAAGAACAAGTGGCAGGATAACTTCATTTCCACCATGGTCATGGTCTTCATCTCGGTGCCAAGCTATGTGTACGCCTTCTTGGTGCAGTACTTCCTGTGCTTCAAGCTCGGCTGGTTCCCCTTGCAGGCGGCAAGTTTGTCACAGGCGGGCGGGTCACTGTTCAGCTGGACAATGTTCGTATCGCTGATTCCGGCGGTGCTGTCGCTGGGCTTCGGCGTTGTGGCAGGCTTGACGCGCTACACCCGTGCGGAGCTGAGCGAGGTGCTGACCGGTGACTACATGCTGCTGGCGCGCACGAAAGGTCTGACCAAGGCACAGGCAATTTCCCGTCACGCGCTGCGCAACGCAATGGTCGTCATCCTGCCGATGATTATTGGTGAATTCATCGGTATTCTGGGCGGCTCGATGATTATCGAAAACATCTTCGGCATTCCCGGCATCGGCAACCTGTACATCAACTCCATCAATGTCCGCGATTATAATTTCTTCATGGCGCTGAACGTGTTCTATACGGCAATCGGCCTGGTTTCGGGCATTGTCATTGACATCAGCTACGGGTTTATTGACCCGCGCATCAGAATGGGGTCGAAGAAATGATGGAAAAAAATCTGTATCCGGAAATCCCGAAGGAAAAGTTTGCGTTTATTCACAAGGATGAGCGCATCCATGACGAAAAGCTGCAGACCAAGTCCATCAGCTATCTGGGCGACGCGTGGCTGCGCTTCCGCAAGAACAAGTCCTCCGTTGTGGCGTTCTGCCTGATTGTGTTCCTGCTGCTGTTTGCCATCATCACGCCGTTTGTCTCGCCGTACACGGTGCAGTTCCGTGACGGCTACTACAAGTCGGTGCTGCCGAAGAACACGCTGTTTGAAAACGCGGGCTTCTGGGATGGCGCACGCAAGGAAAAGGTCAGCGAAATCGGCTACCATTACTACAACGCCATCGGTCAGGAAACGGGCGTGCCGGTCGTTAAGAAGGAATATGACCACTACACCGATTCAAACGGTGTGACGTACTACAACCTGCGCGTGGATTCCTACGCGCTGGTCGGCTTCGCGTATGTCAACCTGAGCGAAACGGAATACAACAACCTGATGGCGTATCAGAACGAGAAGGACATTCAGGTCATCTACCCGCTGCAGAAGACCCACAATTCGCAGTACATGATGGGCAACGGCGGCGCGAACTTCTGGTACCAGCTCAAGGACGAGAGCGTGAACACCAACGGTGATCCGGCGCTGGATGAAAACGGCAGCCTGATTCCGAACTACCTCACGTCCGACAACCCGAACAAGGCGAACTACAACAGCAAGCGCATTGCCGGCGACGACGGCGCGGATGGGCAGTGGTACACCTACGCCCAGAAGAACCAGACTGGCTACCGCGTGCGTGTGCACTATCTGGAGTACTTCCGCTATGTCAACGGCTATGAACCCACGTTCATTTTCGGCACGAACAACTACGGGCAGGATATTTTCACCTGCCTGGCAGTCGGCGCGCGCCTGAGCTTCCTGCTGTCCATCGTCGTGGCGAGCATCAACTTCATCCTCGGCGTGCTGTATGGCTCCATCGAGGGTTACTACGGCGGCGCGGTTGACATGGTGATGGAGCGTATCTCCGACGTGCTGAACAGCGTGCCGTTCATGGTCGTCGCAACCCTGTTCCAGCTGCACTTGGCGGAAAAGGTGGGCGTGCTGCCATCCCTGCTGTTCGCCTTCGTCCTGACCGGCTGGGTTGGTACGGCGGCGCGTGTGCGTACGCAGTTCTACCGCTTCAAGGGTCAGGAATACGTCTTGGCGGCGCGCACGCTGGGCGCATCCGACGCTCGCTTGATTTTCAAGCACATCTTCCCGAACAGCCTGGGCACCATCGTGACCGGCGCGGTCATGACCATCCCCGGCGTCATTTTCTCCGAATCCATGCTCAGCTACCTGCACATCATCAATCTGGAAACGTCGTCGCTGACCTCCATCGGCACGCTGCTTTCCGGCGGTCAGGCGTACTTGAGCACCTACCCCCACATCATCATGTTCCCGGCAATCTTCATCGCCATTTTGGAAATTGCTTTCAACCTGTTTGGTAATGGCCTGCGCGACGCGCTGAATCCTTCGTTGAGAGGAGCGGACGACTGATATGGCAAAGCTGGAAGTCCGAAATTTGACCATCTCCTTCCGCACAAACAACGGTGCGGTTCGCGCAGTGCGCGATATTTCCTTCAATCTGGAGGAAGGCGAAACGCTCGCCATCGCCGGTGAATCCGGTTCCGGCAAGTCCGTCACCACCCGTGCTATCATGGGCATTCTGGCGGGCAACGCCATGGTGGATGCGGGCGAAATCATCTACGACGGCAAGGATTTGCTGAAGATTCCGGAAGAAGAGTTCCACACCCTGCGCGGCCACAAGCTGGCCATGGTGTTCCAAGACCCGCTGAGTGCCCTGAACCCTATCATGCGCATCGGCAAGCAGCTGACGGAAGCCATGCTGCTGAACAACAAGGAACGCCGCCGCGATGGCAAGGAACGCTTCAACAGCCTGCTGGCGCAGCTCGAAAAGACGATGGTGGCGGATGCCGAGGCGCGCGGACAGGGCGCACAGGCGCGCGAAGCCATCCACGCCAAAACGAAGCAGTTCGACCACTTTGCTTCCGTCGGGCTGAAAATGGAATATACCTATAAGGAAGCGATGGAATCCATCGTTGAGTGCATGGACGGCATGGACGAAATCGACAATGCCATCCTGACGAGCAAGGACAAGGATGTCCGCGAAATCTGCGGCCGCATCCGCAAGTCCCTAAAGCATATCTTCGACCCGTACACCTTCGATGAGAATGACCCGGAAATCGCGAAGTGGCATACGGCGCTGGAAGGCTTCCAGAAGAACTACACGCGCCGCCGCGAAAGCGAAATGCGCGCGCTGATGGCGGACATGACCGCTAAGCTGGGCGCGATGGTGAATGCGCAGGAGCCGAACTTCTTCTGCATCGGCTATCTGGCGGCGAGCGGCAAGACGCCCGACCCGAAGAAGCAGTCCATCACCGAGCTGAACCAGATGGCGCGCGAAACGCTCGACCGCGAGTTCATGATTGACTTCTTGCAGGACATTGCTCACGCGCTTCAGTACTCCAGCCAGCAGGCGGCGAAATCGCAGCAGGCGGCGGTGGATGCGCTCCGCAGCGCCCTGAAGGTCTATCAGCAAAAGCCGCTGAACGAGGGCGAATGCAAGGAAGCGCTGCACAAATCGGCTGCGGCGGTTGAAGCAGCCATCGACAAGCTGCAGCTGGATAAGGACAATCAGGCGTACGTCTACCGTTCGGGTGCACAGTCTTACATCGACCGCTATGCCCGCTCCAAGACGCACAATCCGAAGGAAGAAAAGCGCTACGCCCGCGAGCAGAAGAAGTTTGAGGCGCAGAAGGCGAAGGGCAAGAATCCGCCGTCCGTCATCCCGAAGAACCTGATTGACGCGGATATGGCGCAGCACAACCTCTGCGAAATGACCCAGAGCCTGCTGAAGCACTTTGAGGAACTCATCGCGGCGAGCGAGACAAAGGACTTTGACGTCCTGGCGGTGGAAATGGTGGACTACATGAAGGCGCGCGCGCAGGATTACGCCTTCAAGCTCACCAAGGGCATGGCACGCCACCGCGCCATCGAATTGATGAAGGAAGTCGGTATTCCGGAACCGCACAAGCGCTTCTATCAGTATCCCTTTGAGTTCTCCGGCGGTATGCGTCAGCGCATTGTTATTGCTATTGCGCTGTCCGCGAACCCGGATATCCTCATCTGCGATGAACCGACAACCGCATTGGATGTGACCATTCAGGCGCAGATTCTGGAACTGATTAACCGCCTGAAGAAGGAACGCCGCCTGTCGGTCATCTTCATCACGCACGACCTTGGCGTTGTGGCGAACATGGCGGACCGCATTGCCATCATGTACGCCGGCAAGATTGTCGAGTACGGCACGGCGGATGATGTGTTCTACGATCCGCGCCACCCGTATACATGGGCACTGCTGTCCTCCATGCCGGACTTGGAGACGCGCGAAAAACTGGAAGCTATCCCTGGTACGCCGCCGGATATGATTCTGCCGCCGAAGGGCGATGCTTTCGCCGCGCGCAACAAGTACGCAATGGAAATCGACTTTGAGGAACAGCCGCCGATGTTCCATGTCAGCGAGACGCATATGGCGGCGACGTGGCTGCTGCATCCGAATGCGCCGAAGGTAAATCCGCCGGCGATTGTGGTGGAACGCATTGAACGCATGAAGAAGGAGCAGGCTGAACGAGAGGCAGCAGAAGCCTTGCAGAACGCGAAGAAAGGAGCCGCCGAAGCATGAAAATCGCAAAGGGAATCGCCTCGGTGCTGAAAACGATTGGGCTGGTGGTTATGGCCATCGCCATCGTAATGAGCATCTATGTTGTGGCGAATGACGGTGCGGGATGGTCTACGCTATCGGGGGCGCTGCGCTCTTATCAGCAGAACGCTTCCGTGGTTACGCGCGCTTGGTTCGACAAGCAGTATTTCTCCGCCATGATTGATGCCGCGTCCACCAAGACGCTGGGCGGGGACGTGCGCCAGAATCGCGCGCTGACGTTCTATACGACGTGGGTGAATGAACTGGCAGCGGGGCAGGACGCGCTGTCCAAGCAGAAGCTGGATGCTTTCTGCGCTGATTTCGATCAGAATTTCGACGTGGATGCGTATCTGACGCTCTATGAGCAGCAGGAAAGCGGCAGCGACAGCCGCCTGCTGGCGGAATCGTTTGACTACCTGAACGAAGTCATGACGCCGGCGGCGCCCAAGGGCAAGCCGATTAAGATTGCCACCGCCAATACCGAACCGGATGTTGCAGCGTTCTACGAAACGTTTGCGCAGGAGCACGGCGAAGAAGCTGGCAGCTATCTGGAATTCGTGGAAACGCTGACGACGATGGTTCGTGCGTCGGTGGATGCGGGCAACAAGCCGGCTTCCATGAAGAAATATCTGAATGCACTGACCTTTGAGGACTACGCCGCTGCACTGGCGGAGCAGCGCACGCTGGAGCGCGTCGACACGGAGGATATCCGCGACGAGTTTGCCGCGCTGGTGGAGCAGAAGAAGCAGGGCGAAGCGATTGACTTGGCGGCGTTCGTGCAGAGCAAGTACGAGGCACTTCAGGCACGCTATCCGAGCGAAAACCTCGGCACGCTGGATGTGTTCGCGACGACGCTGCTGGAGCGGGTGCAGAGCGAAGACTTTGACGGCTCGCTCAGCAGCCTGCTGAAGGCGGTTCAGGTGTCCGTGGCGGCAGCGCCGACCTACCAGACGGCGCTGAAGTCTCTGGCAGAAACGACCGTCAAGAAGTCTGATGACAGCAACGCCATTTCGCTGGTGATTGCGCTGTGGTGGCTGGCGGCGCGCTGGGTGTGGCTGTGGCTGGTTGGCATCGTGCTGCTGGTAATCGCGCGTGTGATGAACGCCATCACGGACAAGGTGACGCTGGCGCGTCTGGAGCACGCGGGCATTGAGGAAGAAAGCGACGTTCTCCTGCGTGTCAATCACCTGAAGCAGTATTTCCGCAGCGGCGACTATATCAACAAGGCCGTTGATGACGTCAGCTTCTACATCAAGAAGGGCGAAGTCTTTGGTCTGGTGGGCGAGTCTGGCTGCGGCAAGACCACGACGGGCCGCACCATCATCAACCTGTACGACCCGACCGAGGGTGACGTGTACTTCCAGGGTCTGCGCATTTCGTCCACGCAGAACGGTCTGCCGGTGCTGATTCGCAGCCTGAAAAACGACTTCGAGGAAAAGCAGCGCCAGATGAAGGCCGCGCTGAAGGAAAAAACGGAGAAGAATCCGGCGCAGGCGGCGGCGCTGAAGGCGGAATACGACCAGAAGATTAAGGAAATGCGCAAGGAACTGAAGGAGAAAATCCGTCAGGCCCGCACGAACGCATTGGAATCTTCTGTGGAAAAGAGCAAGTGTGTCGAGAAGTACCGCGAGAAGCGCAAGGCAGAGTTGACCGCGGCGTTTGAGGCAGACAGCAAGACACTGTCCGGTCAGGCGCTGGAGGAACGGAGGGCGCGCTACGAGCAGGACATGAAGGTTGCCGCGAAGGACAACATCATGACCAAGATGCAGATGATTTTCCAAGACCCGATTGCCTCGATTAACCCGCGCATGACTGTGCGTGAGATTATCGCAGAAGGCCTGAAAATCCGCGGCATCAAGGACGAAAAGTACATCGACGAAAAGGTCTACGAGGTGCTGGATCTGGTTGGTTTGGTGCGCGAGCACGCTGACCGCTATCCGCATGAGTTCTCCGGCGGCCAGCGCCAGCGTATCGGCATTGCCCGCGCCATCGTGCTGGAGCCTGACCTCATCATCGCCGACGAACCCATTTCCGCGCTGGACGTGTCGATTCAGGCACAGGTTATCAACCTGCTGAACGACCTGCGCAACAAGATGGGCTTGACCATCATGTTTATTGCGCACAACCTGTCCGTCGTCAAGTACTTCTCCGACCGCATCGGTGTCATGTACTACGGCAAGCTGGTGGAGCTGGCGGATTCCGACGAGCTGTTCGAGCATCCGCTGCATCCGTACACCAAGTCGCTGCTGTCCGCGATTCCGTACCCGGATCCGCATCACGAGAAGCATCGTCAGCGCATTGAGTACAAGCCCCTGAAGGAGCATGACTACTCGGTGAACAAGCCGTCCCTGCGGGAAATCAAACCCGGACACTTCATCAACTGCAACGACGAAGAGTTTGAACGGTATAAGAAGGAGCTTGGGCTTTGAAAAAATCAAAGCGGGCGATGCCCTACTGGATTTGCATCGCTATCGGCGCGCTGATATTTGCTGGCGTTGCGTCGATGCGCAGTATCTGGACGCTGAGCGAGCGGGAGGAAATCCTGAGCGGTTTGTGCGACGCACTTTTTGTGCCGGGTGCGCTGCTGACCTGTGTGGGTCTGCTGACGTTCACGGCGCGCGAAGGTGTGCTGGACATCATTTCCTACGGTTTCCGAAACCTGCTGGTGCTTTTCGCGCCCGGAAAGCATAAGCATCAGCACTACTACGACTACAAGATGGCGAAGGAAGCCAACCGCGGCAAGGGCACGCATGCGCCGCTGGTGGTCGGGCTGGCGTTCATCCTGCTGGCCGGCGTGTGCCTCATCTTCTATTACTACGGCCTTTGATTTGGTACCTGAGAAAGCCGCCTTCGAGAAATCGGGGGCGGTTTTCTCTACCTCCGGTGTTGTTTTCGACGCATAATCATGGTATAATGCAGACAGCGTTTCTGACGCACTAAGATGAAGGGGGATTCTCTTCCATGAACAAGATTCTTTCGACGAAAAACGCACCCGCCGCGATTGGCCCGTATTCGCAGGGCGTTCAGGCGGGCAATACGGTGTATGTGTCCGGACAGCTGTATTTCGTGCCGGAAACGGGCGAGCTGCTGGAAGGCACGATTGGTGAGATGACTGAGCAGTGCATGAAGAACATTGCCGCGATTCTGGCGGAAGCGGACTGCACGTTGGCGGACATCGTGAAAACGACGATTTTCCTGAAGGATTTGAACGACTTTGCCGCGGTGAACGAAGCCTACGGGAAGTTCTTCCCGCAGAATCCGCCGGCGCGCGCGTGTGTGCAGGTGGCGAAGCTGCCGCGGGATGCGAAGGTGGAGATTGAGGCGATTGCGGTGAAGGGCTAATCACCGCAGGTGATTGTCCTTTGGGACGGCAGGGCTGTTCTTTTAATAGCGGCTTGCGATTGTCGCAGGGATTTCGCCTCTGCGGAGGCGACAAGGGGGCAATGAAAACAGGTGAAGCCTGCGGTCGCCCCCTTGATCCCTTCGCCGGTCGCCTCCCATGCAGCTTGAATTTTTCCGTTACTTCTTATGGATAACCACGCGAAAACTGCATGAGAGTGTTACCAATCCAATCGCGCGAAAGGGTCAAGGGACGAAGTCCCTTGCAGGGTGCAGGGGCAGCGCCCCTGCCGGAGTCCAGAGGCAGAGCCTTTGGCGTTCCCCCAAAAATAAGGAGAAGATAGATGAGTAAGCATATACTGCTGGTGCATGATCTGGCGGGGTATGGGAAGGTGTCGCTGAGCGCAATGATGCCGGTGCTGTCGCATATGGGACATCACCTGTACACGCTGCCGACGGCGCTGGTGAGCAACACGCTGGATTACGGGAAATTCTACATTCAGGAAACGACGGAATACATGCGCCAGTCGCTGAAAGTCTGGGCGGAACTGGGATTCTCGTTCGATGTGGTGTCCACAGGGATGATTCTGTCAGCGGAACAGGCGGCGCTGGTGTCCGATTTCTGTGAGCAGTCCGCGAAGGAAGGCGCGCTGGTCTTTGTTGACCCCATCATGGGCGACGAGGGCAAGCTGTACAACGGCGTAGGGGAGGAAACCGTCGCCCATATGCGCAAGATGGTCGCCGTGGCGGACTGCATCGTGCCGAACTACACCGAGGCGGCGTATCTGGCGGACATGCCCTATCACGAGGACATGACCGAGGAAGAAGCGCGCGCGCTGACGATTCGCCTGCATGAAATGGGCGCGAAATCCGTCGTCGTGACGAGCGCGAAGGTGGACGGCGAGAACTGCGTCGTCGGCTATGATGGCACGGAGGGCGAATTCTTCCGCATCCCGTTCGACCTCATTCCGGTGCGCTTCGTCGGCACGGGCGATATTTTCGCCGCAGTGATGCTGGGGCGGCTGGTGGACGGCGTGCCGCTTCAGGAATCGACACACCGCGCAATGGATGCCGTGCGCACGATGATTGACCGCAACCGCGACAAGGAGGACAAGTACCTCGGCATCCCGATTGAAACGTGTTTGGAGGTGCTGGACGAATGAAGCGCCCGCGCCTGCGCATCACGCTGATTGACCGCAAGGGCAGCTGCCCCTGCCATCATGGGCATAAAATCGGCGATTCGTGGGATTTTGACACCGAGCGCGGTCAGCTCTGCCCGATGGCGATGCACGTTGCGTTCCTGTATGCGGACATCCTCCGCTATGGCGGCAGCATCCCCGGTCAGCCGGACGGCACAGCGGTGTTCTCCTGCCCGGATGCGGACACGCTGAACATCTTCCGCGTGGAGCGGATAGAGGAATAACGCCTGGACGCGGGGCATATCCTCCTTACCGAATCGGAAGGAGGGGAATTGCCCTATGACAGGAACACAGACTGTGCGCCGGACGACAACGCGCGCACGCCGCGGCGGCTCGATGCAGCTGCTGCGCGGGCTGGGCGCGGCGATGCTGACGACCATCATCGTCGTGGCGGTTTTTGCGCTGCTGATGCAGTGGGTGAAGCCGACGGAGGACACCGTGCGCATCTTCAACCAGCTGCTGAAGGTCGTTTCCGTCGCTATCGGGACGTACATCGCCGTCGGGCGCGGTCAGGAAGGCGGACTGCTGCGCGGCGCGCTGATTGGGCTGCTGTACATGGCGCTGGGCGTGGCGGCCTATGCGCTGCTGAGCGGTCAGGGCGCGCCGTGGACGGCATATTTGGCTGATCTTGCTATGGGAACGGCGACCGGCGGGATAATCGGCGCGATTGTGTCGAATATTTCCGGAAAGTGATTGCAATTAGAACCCGAATCGTGTATAATGCCCATATACCCCTTTTTAAGAAATGGAGGATTACAACTATGAAGCATATCGAAACCATCCAGAAGCCCTGCCTGAAGAACTCTCTGGCCCACGGCGGCTGCGGCGAATGCCAGGCATCCTGCCAGTCCGCTTGCAAGACCAGCTGCACCGTCGCCAACCAGTCCTGCGCCAACAAGGAAAACAGCGACGTGCTCGCGGGCAACGAGGGCAAGCTCAACCGTCTGTACAACCGGAAGTAATGATACGCTTTCCAGATTCGTCTGGCAATCGTATCCGGTTTGCAACAGGCAAAGGCGGAGGCGGCATCATGCGCCTTCGCTTTTTTCGGGTGCAAGGGTGCAAAAAGTATCCTTGCGGTTTATCTAACTCAGGAGGAATAATAGCAATGATTCATACCTTCAAGGCGGTTGGTCAGCCGATGCTGCTGGACGTAGGCAGCGGCGCTGTTCACGCCATCGACAACATGGCGTTTGACGTGCTGGAAATGTGGAATGACCACACGCCGGAAGAGATTCGGGATGCGCTGAAAGAGAAGTACACGGCGCAGGAGCTGGACGAAGTTATCGGTGAACTGAAGCAGCTCGAAGAACTCGGCGCGCTCAACGCCCCGGATAATTATGATGACGTGAAGCAGGTGACCGAGCCGGGCGTGGTGAAATCCATGTGCCTGCACGCGGCGCATGACTGCAACCTGCGCTGCAAGTACTGCTTCGCGGCGACGGGCGACTTCTGCATGGGCGAGCGCAAGCTGCTGCCTTTCGAGGTCGGCAAGGCGGCGATTGACTGGCTGGTGGCGCACTCCGGCAAGCGTGTCAATCTGGAACTGGACTTCTTCGGCGGCGAACCGCTGATGAACTTCCCCGTCGTCAAGCGGCTGGTGGAATACGGCCGCTCCATCGAGAAGGAAAAGAACAAGCACTTCAAGTTCACAATGACGACGAACTGTGTGCTGATGAACGACGAAATCATGGACTTTCTGAACAAGGAAATGAGCAACGTCGTCATCTCCATCGACGGCCGCCGCGAAGTGCATGACCGGATGCGCCCGACCATCAACGGCAAGGGCAGCTATGACATCATCATGAACAAGGCGCAGGAGTTCGTCCGCCGCCGCAATGCCTGCGACAAGGAATATTACGTCCGCGGCACGTTTACCGGCTTTAACAAGGATTTCGGCAACGACGTGCTTCATTTGGCGGATCAGGGCTTTGACCAGATCAGCGTTGAGCCGGTTGTAACCGATCCAAAGTGCGAATACGCCCTGCGCGAGGAGGATTTGCCCGAAATCCGCGAGGAATACGAGCGCTTGGCGCAGATTTATATGGATCGCCGTGCGAACGGCAAGTGGTTCAACTTCTTCCACTTCATGGTGGACTTGGAGGGCGGCCCGTGCCTGCGCAAGCGTCTGACCGGCTGCGGCGCGGGCAACGAGTATGTTGCGGTAACGCCCGACGGCGATATTTACCCCTGCCACCAGTTTGTCGGCCGCGACGGCTACCGCATGGGCAGCGTGCTGGACGGCACGTTCGACCGCGACATTCAGGCGAAGTTCGCGCACAACACGGTGCTGAACAAGGAGAAGTGCCGGGACTGCTGGGCGCGTTTCTTCTGCTCCGGCGGCTGCGCTGCGAATGCCGAAGCCTTCCATGGCGACATCTCCCAGCCCTACGACATGGAGTGCCAGATGGAGCGGAAGCGCCTTGAATGCGCAATGGCGATTTACGCGAAGGAGCGCGCCGTCCGCATGGCGAAGGAAACGAAGGAGTGACCCAAGGGGCTTTGCCCCTTGACCCCACCAGAGCTCTGCCTCTGGACTCCGGCAGGGGCGCTGCCCCTGCACCCTGCAAGGGAGTTCCTCCCTTGACCCTTCCGCGCGATTCAGTTGGTGACGACTGCATACAGTGTCCGCGTGTTTATCCGTGAGAAGAATAGAACATCAGCCGCCATTCGACCGCTATCAAAAGTCGAATGGCGGCTTTCATTTGTAAAAACTTCACTTGCCCCTTTCCAAACATCCTAAAACGTGGTATGCTTAATATTGAAGAAATCTCCGAAAGGAAGGATTCACTGATGAAACGCTTGCTTCGCGGGCTGTGTGCCCTCTTGCTGATGACCTTGCTCCTGCCAACGGCGCTCGCCGCCAAAGCCACCCCGACGCCCCCGCCGGTCGCGATTTCCACTGAAGCGCCCGTGCAGCCGCCGGAGCAGATTCAGCAGGTGCTGGATATTGCCTATAACGAATGGAAAGAGCTGGACGGCAAGACGCTCAAAAACGTCAATAAGTACACCGAGTGGCGCGGCAAGGGCATCGGCTTCGGCTGGTGCGGCGGCTATATCACCTGGTGCATGATGCAGGCGAACGTCGAGATGGAGGAACTGGAAGCGGTCAAGAAGGCCGCGAAGGAATCCGAGGACGGCGTGTTCGTGCAGGTGGAGGGCGTCCATCACGTTAAGGAGGCCAGCGTCGGCAAGCTGCTGCGCGGCTATCAGCTGATGAACCGCACGACGAACGTGCCGCAGCCGGGCTTCCTGCTGGTGTACGGCTGCTCGTTCAACAAGACGATTCACGTTGCGCTGGTGTACGACGTGAAGGACTTGGGCGACGGCAAGTACCGCATCACGACGCTGGAGGGAAATATGGCAAGCCGCGTCAAGATGTACATCCACGACTACGACATGAACGCCGAGGTGAACACGAACAAAAAGACCTCGACAAACCTGTCCGAAGTGCCGGAGGACGAGCGCGAGATTCCGGCGAGTGACTGCGTGGATTACACGGTCGTGACGGCAAAACCGAGCAACTCGACGTCGGGAAAATATGCGTACTATGTGAACTGTTTCCTGATGCCGTATGTGCCGGGGGAAGACGCGGAGTAACCGCATTTCCCAAGAAAGTCAGAAAGGAGAGGAACGCCCTTGTCCAGACGGAATGAGAACATTTTTGAGGAAAAATCCCATCTGGGGCGCAAAATCGGCGTGACGCTGCTGGTCGTGCTGCTATTGACGTTTGGCGCGGGTGCGGTGGCGAACTTTGCCATCAGCAATACCGTCAAGACGCTGCGGCAAACGGTCACCATTCCCGATTTGCCCAATTCGCTGGATCAGTGGTCGATTCTCCTGCTGACGGATTTGAACGGGGAGTACCGCGGGCTGAATCAGGCGTCGATTGGCAAAGCGGTTGGTACGCGCGCAGTTTCCTGCGTCATCATGACGGGCAATATGATTGGCGAGAACGGCGACGCGGCGCCGGCGCTGGCACTCCTGGAGCAGCTTCCGGCGGGGTCGAAGGTGCTGTTCCTGCCCGGCAGCGGCGACCCGTCCCCCTACGCGACGACGGCGCACGCCTCCCTTTCGCCTTATGCGGATTGGGCGCAGGCGCTCATTGACGCGGGCGTGACGATGCTGGATATCCCCGTGTCATTCACGCGGGAAAAATCCACCATTTGGTTTGTACCGGAGGATTTGTATACACTCAATATCCCCAGCGCGCGCAAGGCATACCAGAAGCAGCTGGACGGCTTGAATGCCCTGCCGACGCTGACGGCTGATCAGGCGGCGCTCCAGCGGCTGGCGGTCTATCAGCTGGACAGGCTTGACCGCATCGAGGCGGCCATGGCGGAAATGACGAACAAGGACATGCAGGTCTGTGTGAGCGGAATGCCGCTGACGCAGGAGTACATCACCACCGCAAAGCAGAACGCCGACCCGAAAGCCGTCTGCGCGATGAACAATGTGGACTTGATTGTCGCGGGCGGCTACTGCGGCGGGCAGTGGCGCATTCCAGGCATGGGTGCGCTGTATGTGCCGGAACTGGGCTGGTTTCCGGAGGACAGTCAGGTGCAGGGGATAAATTTCTTTGGCGGAATTTGGCAGTATGTTAGTCCCGGACTGGGCAAAGGGCTGATTTACCCGTGGTGGATGAGCTTCCGCCTGTTCAACTCGCCCGCGGTGACGACCATCACACTGTCGAAAAACATTTCGTAAAAAAAGAAAAAATGCGGCAGGAATCCTGATAGATTGGGCGAATATCTACTTTATGAATGCGCGCAATGAGCGCAACCAGCACAAAAAAGAGACGGAGGACAAGCAGATGGCGGCAATCCTTTCCATCAACGCGGCTGGGCAATCCGGCAAGAAAATCAACAAGAACATCTACGGCCATTTCTCGGAGCACCTCGGACGCTGCATTTACGGCGGCGTCTATGTGGGCGAAAACTCCGACATCCCCAACGTCAATGGCATGCGCACGGACGTGGTGCAGGCGCTGAAGAAAATCGGCGTGCCGGTGCTGCGCTGGCCGGGCGGCTGTTTTGCGGATGAATACCACTGGGAGGACGGCATCGGCCCGAAAGAAACCCGCAAGCGCATGGTGAACACGAACTGGGGCGGCGTAGTGGAGGACAACTCCTTCGGCACGCACGAGTTCATGGAACTGTGCCGCCAAATCGGCTGCGAACCCTACGTCAACGCGAACGTCGGATCCGGCACGGTGCGCGAAATGGCGGAATGGGTGGAGTACATGAATTCCACGGGCGATTCCACCGTTGTGCAGAAGCGCTGGGCGAACGGGCACAAGGAGCCGTTCAACCTCAAATACCTCGGCGTGGGCAATGAAAACTGGGGCTGCGGCGGCAACATGCGCCCGGAATACTATGCCGACGAATACCGCCGCTACCAGACGTTCTGCCGCAACTATGGCGACAATAAGCTCTACCGCATCGCCTGCGGGCCAAGCTCCGGCGACTGGAACTGGACGGACAAGCTGATGGAGCGTGCCGGGCGTTACCTCGACGCCATTACCCTGCACCACTACACCGTGCCGTATGCATGGGACAAGAAAGGCAGCGCAACTGATTTCGATGCGGACGAATACTACCTTACCCTGCGCAATGCCGCCTACATGGACACGCTGATTCGCGGCCATCTGGCGATTATGGACAAGTACGACCACGAGCACCGCGTCGGGCTGATTGTCGACGAATGGGGAACGTGGTTCGACTGCGAACCCGGCACGAATCCGGGCTTCCTCTATCAGCAGAACACCATGCGCGACGCGATGGTAGCGGCGCTGACACTGGATATCTTGGGCAGCCACTGCGACCGCGTGGTCATGGCGAATATCGCGCAGATGGTCAACGTCCTGCAGGCAGTTATCCTGACCGACGGCGCGAAGATGATCTGCACGCCGACGTATCACGTCTTCGACCTCTACAAGGCGCATCACGATGCGAACTATCTGCCGTCCGCCATCACCTGCGGCGAGTGCGGCGGCGTGAAGCAGCTGACTGCGACCGCCTCGGAGAAGGACGGTGTCATCACCCTGACGGCGACGAACACATCCTGCACCGATGCGCTGGACGTGGTGGTGCATCTCTCCGGCGCGTCTGCGAAGAACGTGACAGCGCGCATCCTGACGGGCGATATGCGTGACAAGAACACGTTCGAGGACGCGGAAAAGGTGACGGTGAAGCCGTTCGACGCCGTCCGCGTGACGGAAACGGGTCTCAAGATGACGCTGCCTGCCTGCTCGGTGGTGGAGGTCACGATTCGTGGCTGATGCGCGAAAGCCCTGCCGCTGCACGCTGCTGGAAAGCGGTCAGGCGGACATGGCGAAGCTCGTGCGGGACTATGTGGATTCGCTCTCGACGGACGAGAAGACCGACGAAGCGACCTACGCCGCGCGCCTGAACATCTGCCGCACCTGCGACAACCTGCACAGCGGAACATGCGCGCTCTGCGGCTGCTACGTCGAAGCGCGCGCCGCGAAGAAACGGCAGGGGTGTCCGAAAGTGCCGGAGATGTGGGGCGCGGAGGAAGCGGAATAGCATAGAAAGTCGCCGCCGGGAGGAGCGAAAATGTCCTTCCGGCGGCGATTCTATGTGGGTGATGTGCATTATGCGCCATACAGCGCATCGTTTTTTGCTAACAGGTACAAGCAGTATTGATTCATGCTAATTCCTTCACTGCGAGAGTGCTCTGCCAAAGAACGGTGCAGCGATTTGGGAATGCGGAGCTTGAATTGACCAGAGTAAGCGGTTGGCAGATTCGGCTCATGGATAACAAGCCCCTCTTCCAATGCTGCCGTCAACCATGCGCGCTTCGCATCCTCTGCGTTCCGAACGACATCCTCCATCGTTTCGCCGCAGGTCAGGCATCCCGGCAAGTCAGGGTAGCTGCCAACAAAGCCGCCTTCATCAGAATCAGGGATGATTTCCAAAGGATAGGGCAAGGCCGTATACTGTTCAAGCGTTTTCATGACGATTCGCCTCACTTTCAACAATATTGCGAACCATTTCGACATATACTTTCTTAATGGGCTCATGCTTAGGAATGGTGATTGGCTGGCAGCCGGGCTTGCGGAAGGTATAGTGACTACTGCCGCTGCGAGGGGAAAACATTTGGTAGCCGTAGTCCTCTAATACTTTACGCAGTTCATCGAATCACAAGTCCTTTGATAAGGACAAGATTCGTTGCAATAGTTTTTCCCACTCCGACATCAAATCATCCCTTCCGCTTTTATTATAGCTGGTGTCATGGGTGGTGTCAAGAAAAAACGCGGTATAATACTATTTCCAGATTCACCTGCGCCATCTGCTTGCGCCTTTTCCCTTCTGGCGTCCGCTCATTCCACCTAGCGTAGCGCTGCTACGCTGCGTTTCATTCACGTTAGCCAGAATGAAAAATTCGCGGCGCATCTTGGCGCATTCTTATCTGGAAATAGTATAACGCAAAATTTCGCCGCCGGAAGGACATTCCCCATCCTCCCGGCGGCATTTTATATATCCAAATTAGTTCGCAATCATCGCCTGCGTTTCCGCCCAGCCCTTTTCCACCGTCTGCTGGTGGCTCATGGCGTAGGGGCCGATCGCCGTTACCTGCGCCTGCGTGCGCGGGAAGTGGATGCACAGGTGGCCGGGGAAGTTGTTGTCTGTGATGTGCTGCACCTCGTGCGGCATGGAGTGGGTCGTTGCCATACGAACCGTGCCGTCGGCGAAGATGACCCAGACTGCTTTGGGCGTCCATGTGTTGCCGCCGAATGCCTGCTCCAGCTTCGCCGTGTCTGCCGCGGTCAGCGGTTCGGCTTCGGCGTGCTTGCCGTAGGAGAACATGTGAACCTGCCACGAGATGCCCGTGGAGTAGTCGTAGACCGTCGCGTAGGGGTACTGGCGGCAGGCGCTGCGCACCGTCGAGTACCAGTATTCGTAGACGACGTTCTCCGCGCTGACCTTCGTGGTTGTGCCAATGTCGTTAGAGATGTTCGGGGTGGGGGTTGCGGTGGTGTTCGGGCGCGCGGTGTTCTTGCCAGTGGCGCTGCTGCTGTTGAGCGACGCAATTGTGTTCTTGCCCGCAACGCCGTCCACATACAGGGCGTTCGCCAGCTGGAAGTCACGCAGCGCCTGATACGTTTTGACGCCGAAGATGCCGTCCGCAGAACCCGACGTGAGGTAGCCGAGGTCAATCAGCCGCTGCTGCATTGCCTTGACCGCCGTGCCGTTGTCGCCCCGGTGGAGCGCGGAGGCGCTGGCAATCACCGATGCGGCGGAGGGCGTATTCATAGGCGCAATCGTCGGCGCGGGGGTCGGGGTGGCGGCAGAGGCGGAGTAGAGGGCAATCAGCGTTTTGTTGCCCGCCACGCCGTCACGGGTGAGTCCGTTTCGCTTCTGGAAGTTGTAGACGGCTTCGGCGGTCGCTGTGCCGTAAATGCCGTCTGCCGTGTCGGAGAGGTAGCCGAGGGTAATCAGCCGCTGCTGGAGCGCGCGGACGGCTTCGCCCGTCATGCCGCGGCGGAGGGTGACGCTCACATCCACCGATGCGCCCGCCATGATGCCGTCGCTGCCGATTGCGGTTGCGGAGTAGAGCAGCACCTGCGTGTCATAGCCCGCGACGCCGTCCACCGACAGCCCGTTCATGCGCTGGAAAGCGCGGATAGCCGCTGCGTCGTCCGCCATGCAGACCCCGTCGCGGCGGGAATTGTAGTAGCCCAGCGCCGTCAGCCGCTCCTGCAAACGCAGCACCGCGTCGCCGCTCGTGCCTTGGCGGATGGTGACGACGTTGTCCTTCGTGATGGGCGCGGGGGTCGGAGTCGCTGTCGCCAGCGGGGTGGCGGTTGGCGCGGGGGTAACGATGTAATCCGCCGAAATCGCCAGATAGCTGAACAGCACCTGATAAGTGCTTGCGCCTGCAATGCCATCGGCGCTCAAACCGTTCTTGGCTTGGAACTCCTTCAGCGCGTTCACGCTCGCCGTGCCGAAAATGCTGTCCGCGACGCCGGAGAGATAGCCTAAATCAATCAGCCGCTGCTGCACAAGGCGCGCGTCATTGCCGGTTGAACCCTTGCGGACGGTCGCGGCAGGGGTGGTCAGCGGGGGCAGGTCGGTCGGCGCAGGGGTTGCGGTCACAGTCACTTCCATGGTCGGCAGCGTACCGGGGGCGGCGGCAGCGCTCATCAGCTTTTCCTGCGTCGCCGTGCCGCACGCACCGTCGGCCTTTAAGCCGTTTGCTTTCTGGAATGCCTTGACCGCAGCTTGCGTCGCTACATCGTACACGCCGCTGATTTCGCCGTCATAGTAGCCCAACTGGGTCAGCCGCGTCTGCACGGTAGAGACGAGCACGCCCTGGTCATGCAGGCGGATGGTGATGCCGGAGAGGGCGGGAAGCGTCTTGATGGAAACCTTCGTGCCGGAGGAATTCTTGGGCTGACCATGGAAAATCAGCGCTTGCAGGTTCGCGTCCGCAATGCCGTTCATGGGCAGGCCGTTCATCTTCTGCAAAGCGATAACCGCCTGCGTGGTGGTGGTACTGTAAGTGCCGTCGGGCGTGCTGGTCAGGTAGCCCAGTTCCGCCAGCGCCTGCTGGAGCGCCAGCACCTGATTGCCCGTCGAGCCGTTTTGCAGCACTTTGTAGGTGCTGTCTTCTAAAATAGGCGCGCTGGTCGGCACAGCCGTCGGGGCGGCGGTCGGTTCCACCACCGTCAGCAGCTTCAAATACGCCGTCATGCAGTAGCCCGTTTTCTCCTGATACGTCACCTGCGCCCAGTCGCCGCTGACGCCGTGGATGATGACGGTCGCGCCCTTGGGGATGGTGGTCACGCGCGCGCTGGTGGTGGAGCGGGTCGTGCGCAGATTGACGGAGGATTTCGTCGTCGTGTAGTACGGGAAGCCATACGCGACGCTGCCGGATTCGGACGTGTTTGTCGTCACCTGCTCGGCGTACTGCTTGAAGATATAGCCGACTTGCCCGTCATAGGTGACGCAGAGGAAATTGCCGCTTGCGCCCGTGACGGTCAGAATCGTTCCCTTCGGGATACGGGCGATGATGTTGCTCTCCGCCGACGAGGGGCTGCGGCGCAGGTTGGTATCCGCATTCACGGACGCGCTGTAAGGATAGCTTGTCCCCGCCGCCAGCGAGAAGGCGGTCAGGCTGCCCAGCAGACAGCAGAGCGCCAGCAGGCAGCACAGGAATCGGCGTGTGGTAGATTTGGTCATGAGCCCGTTCCTCCTGAAAGTAAGACTATTTCCGGCATGTATTTCGGTTGCAAATTGCGTTTGTCCATCAAAAAAGCCGGGGCAGAACTCCCCAGCTTCATTGTACCGATTTGGGCGGAAAATGTCAATCGTTCGCGCATCCTTTTGCGTGATGATTGGGTGAATTTACAATTATGCTTTTGAAATGTGTGGAAGGGATGACGATGCCGAAGGGGTCAAGGTGACAATTGGAAAGCCCCCTTGTCGCGTCTGCAGACGCGAGCCCCCTGAAACAAATACATCTATGCGTGTGAGAAACAGACATATGGAATGCAGACTGGATTCGGGAAAGGGCATCCCTAACCCCTTCTGCCAGCGCCGCTGTATCCTTCCGTATCGCTCACACCGCCGTCAGCGCCGACCAGGCAATGGAGAGCAAGTGCGGGAAAGGCATCAAGCATCGCCGCCGCCCAGATACCGCCGGAGGACAGCAGCCAGCGTTGCCAGCTCCAGCGGCTTGGCGATGTGCTCATTCATGCCGACCGTCTTGGCGGCCTGTACATCCTCAGCAAAGGCGTTGGCGGTCATGGCGACAATCGGCACACGCTTGCAGTAATTGCGCGCGCTGCTGCGGATGGCGCGGGTCGCGTCGTAGCCGTTCATCCGCGGCATCTGAATGTCCATGAATACCATGTCGTAATATCCGTCGGGGCAGTTAGCCAGACAATCCACCGCCTCAATGCCGTCCCAAGCGCAATCGACCGTCAGCCCGCTCATTCTCAGCAGCTCCGCGGCAATTTCGGCATTGAGCTGATTGTCCTCTACCAGCAGCACGCGCCGTTCGGGCCTCCAGCCGCGCGCTTTCCCGTGGCGAAAACAGACATTGCGCCGCGGAAAAAATCAAAAACTTGCCCAACACCCCTTGACAGTGGGGCAAAGGTATGGTATACTATTTCCTGTCGCCGGATGAATCGTCTGGTGCATGTGGTCTGTTGGCTCAGTTGGTAGAGCACATCGTTCACATCGATGGGGTCACTGGTTCGAGTCCAGTACAGACCACGCAATCCTCGATCTGCAAAGGTCGGGGATTTTTTCATATCGCTGCAGAAAAGGAAGGTGTCAAGCATGAGCAAGTTCGTCCCCCGCCCCAAGCTCAGCAAGAAAGCCCGCAAAGAACTGGACGCCCAGAAGCGCACGACATGGGCGTTTTCCCCGGTGACGAAGAAAGTCGAGAGCAAGAAAATCTACAACCGCAAGAAAGCCGCTCATGTGTGGAAGGATGATTCCAGCATGAGCGGTTTTTGCTGCACTGGGGATGGTACCGCGGCGAACGCCGCCCGTGGCAGCATTTGAATCATGTAACGGGCTTGCAGGATTTTTTGTTTGTCTGGTATATAAAAACTCAATATAGACTGGTAATTCACGCTGTATTATGCTATAATATGTTGTCATCAATGTACAATTACACGCTGGCGCTCAAAGGAGCGGGAATTGTGATCAAGAACAATGTGGGAATTGAAAGAAAAGTCATGTGGATTGAAGCTGGAACGATACAGGCTAAGCTGGCGCAGGGAATCAACACTACATGTTCAAAATGCGGTTCATCTTATAAATATCTCAGCTATGGACTGTCGGCGGAGATTCGACAAAAAATGTGCCACGAACTTGATAAAAAAGACGCTACAGATGAAAGCCGTTTCTTCAGGCAGGACAGTCTGTTTCAATACAAGAATATTGTTCCGATGCATGTGGATCCAGACAGGGTGAGCCCTGTCTGCCCGTACTGTGCGTCCGAAGGTTGAAGCTCTACTTTCCTTCGATACTTGCCTACTGGTTTTTACCTTTTTCTTATGATATGCTTTTCACGTCAGGAGGTGAGGCAATGCGGGATTATGCGTTTGGAAATCTGGTTACAAAACTGAGGACAGAACTGGGCTTTTCGCAGTTTCAACTCGGTAAGCTGATCGGCGTTTCTGACAAGGCTGTCTCCAAATGGGAAAACGGCAACGCAAAGCCGAGGATTGCAACTTGCTGCCGCCTGGCAGATATTCTGGGCGTTTCCTTGGATGAGCTTCTATCCGCTGCTGGTTATGCGAGGAGAACACAGATGGAATCGCCCGAAGATAATACGGAGGCGGTATTGATGCGGGAAGAGAAAAGGATTATGGGAAGACAGGATTCGGAGTTAGAAAAGAGAATTGAGTTGCATTTAAGAACCGGAATGTCATCGGCTGATGGCGTTGCTTCGGCAGCTCAATACATCAGCCGGGCGGCTGAATGGGGGCATACGGCTATCGCTGTTACGGATTTTGGCGTTGTTCAGTCCTTCCCGGCTGCATTTCAGGAGGCAGCCAAGAAGCAGATCAAACTTCTTCCCGGCTGCGAAGGCTTTATGCTCCCCTCAGAAGATAGCCCGGTGGAAGATGGGTATCCTGTCATGCTTCTGGCGACGAACAGGATCGGCATTATCCACTTGAATCAACTGATATCACTCAGTCATACATACTGTTATAAAGGATTCCCCTGCATTCCGAGAAAGTGGATCCAGACACATCGTGAGGGGTTGCTAATTGGCAGTGCCTGTGATGGGGGCGAAATCGCCCGAAGCATTTATGAGGGCGTTTCTGATGAAGCGCTCACGCGCATTGCTGCCTTTTACGATTATCTGGAGATTGAACCTGTTGAAAATGTGACAGATGATCCGGTGGAACAAATTCAACTCCGCCAAGAAGTATCGGACACCATACTGCTTGGAAATGAGACCGGAATTCCGGTCGTTGCTGTCAGCAATGCCCGCTACCTTGATCCGGAGGATGCTGTTTGCAGGGCCGTGATCAGATACAATACCGGCATTCTGGACACAGAACCTCAGCCGTTATACCATTTTAGAACAACGGCTGAAATGCTCGAAGCATTCCGCTTCCTTGGCAAAGACGTCGCTAAGGAAATTGTGATTGATGCGCCAAGGCGGATTGCGAATCTTGTTGACAATCATCTGGCATTATTCCCGGCTGAAGGTAAATTCTGTCCTGTTTTACCGGACGCGGAAGAACACATCTCTGGGGAAGCCATGATACAAGCGCATTCGTTTTATGGGGATTCTCTTCCGCCGCAGGTTGAGGAGCGCCTGAGAGATGAACTGGCGATAATAGACCGACAGGAATCATGGACAATCTTCGAGATAGCCAGGCTTACTGTAGAGCAATCCCGAAGAGATGGGTATCCAGTTGGTACCCGCGGGGCAGTTGGCTCTTCACTCGTTGCCTGGTTGACAGGCATTTCCGAGATCAATCCATTGCCCCCTCATTATCGCTGTACAGCCTGCCGGTACGCCGACTTTGCTGTCAATGCAGCCCAGTATCGTATTGGTGCCGACTTGCCTGCAAGGAGTTGCCCGATCTGTGGAAGGATCATGGACAAAGACGGATTTGCAATCCCGTTTGAAACCTTCTTTGGTTTGAACGGTGAAAAAGAGCCGGACATTGATCTGAACTTCTCAAGTGAAGAACAATGGAAGGCGCATGAATTCGTTCGAGAAAAGTTTGGCGACGATCATGTTTTTCGTGCTGGAACCATCGGTATGTTATCAGAACGGAATGCGGAAAAGTACACCCGTCAGTATTTCCTGGATCACCATCTTGGTCCGGAATCCGGTGAGGCAGAAAGCGTCAAAGAGAAACTCTCTTACGCTGTGAAAACCACGACCGGTCAACACACGGCCGGGTTGGTCATCGTGCCGGAAAACAGGGACATCAATGAGTTCACCCCTGTTCAATTTCCCGCAAATGATTTTTCTGCCCCTTTTGCCACTACGCATTATGATTTCTTTCAGATGCATGGTACTCTCCTTAAAATGGATTTGTTAGGACATGATTCGCCTACATTGCTGCATCTGCTGACTGAATCCACAGGCGTTAAACTGTCAGACATACCACTGAATGATGCGCGGGTGATCAGCCTTTTCACTTCTCCGGGGACATTAGGCGTGACAGCGCAGCAGATCCTTTCAGAAACAGGAAGTTACGGAATTCCGGAGTTTTCAGCCGCTTTTGTTCGTCACATGCTGATTGAGCTGCGTCCCTCCACGGTGGAAGAACTGATTCGTATTTCGGGGCTTTCCCATGGGATGGATATCTGGATTGGCAACGCCCGGGAGTTGATCGCTTCAAAAACCGCAGTCTGTGCAGATGTTCCGGCGCTGCGTGATGACATTATGAAGGATCTCATACACGCCGGTATGGAACGAGAAGCAGCATACAGGATCATGGAATCGGTGCGGCGTGGGAGAGGACTGAGCCAAGAAACGGCAGACACCATGAGAAAGCATGGAATTCCTGAATGGTATATCGAAGCATGCCGAAAAATCAAGTATCTTTTCCCGCGGGCACATGCGGCTGCCTATGTGACAGCAAGTCTGCAGCTTGCCTGGTTTAAGATATACTATCCAGAGGCTTTTTATAAAGCATGGTTTACAGTCCATCAAGATGATATGGAGGGAACTGATCTGATGATGAATATTACGCATCTCAGACGTGCTCTTCTGGCTGTGCGGTCTGATGCTCAAAAGGATTATTCCGATGAAGAATCTTGGAAGGCCTTCGCCGAAAGGGAACAACGCCAAGCTGTTCTGGAAATCATTCTGGAGATGCGGCTCAGAGGAATAGACTTCTCAGCAGTCATCCCGGAAACGAGGGAATAACGTCGAGCACGACGATAGCAGTTTCCCCAAATTCGGTCGATAGCCGTCAGCAGCAAACCAGCGCTTACTGTTACTGTGGCAGTTGTTTTTGGAATTCACTTTCCGCGGAGATGCAGCAAAAATACATTCATCCCCTCTTGACAGCACAATAGAATCGTGATAGAATGCAGTCGTTGGTGAAAACCAACCTTTTTCCGGTGGTTATGACGGAGAGGCTCCACCTGTTCCCATCCCGAACACAGCAGTTAAGCTCTCCAGTGCTGAAAGTACTTGGCTGGACACGGCCCGGGAGGATAAGTCGCTGCCGGATTCCATAATCCTCAGTAGCTCAATGGCAGAGCACTCGGCTGTTAACCGAGTTGTTGTAGGTTCGAGCCCTACCTGTGGAGCGCTTGCCGATTCCGCATGGAGTCGGCTTTTTTTGTAATATCATAAGGAGGCAAAGCATGAAGCGCAAAGGAATGCATCGGCGCCGCAAATTGGTGCTGCTGGCAGTTTTGCTGATAATGGTGGGCATAGCGGTATGGCGGATTTGGCAAACGCCGCGCCCGGTGGTGCTGCACCGGCAGGATGCGTGGCTGTCCTCCGCCGAGCCGGAAATGGTGGACGTGCTACCCGACAATACCTTCACGGCGGAGCTGCCGGAGAAAATCGACGGCCGCCTTTTGTACATCCGCGATTATTCCGCATCGGGGCATTACCAGATTGTATGGGAGGGCGTATCAGCGGAGGCGGCGGAAGTGTACCTGAATGCGCTGCTGGACAAGGGTTTCACGCGCCTGATGGGGACGGCGGAGGATATCGCCAGCGGCGTTTTGCTTGCGCGCGGTGACTTGACGCTGAGTATCTCCCTGTCCGGCGGGACGCTGAACATGCTGATGACGCGCGCTGAAGAATCTACGCCGACACCGCTTCCGGAGTGGCTTGCAGATTGGTAATCCCCGCGAAAGGTGCTTCCATGCCGCGAAAAGATGTGCTATAATGGAGACACATATGATTTTCGGAGGTCGCTTATGGCGAAGGAAAAGACCCTGTTTGCCTGCACCGCGTGCGGGTATGAAACATCCCGCTGGGTGGGGCGCTGTCCGGGGTGCGGCGCGTGGAACACGATGGTAGAGTCCGCGCCTATTGTGACGGGTGCGCCCGCGAAAGCCCCGAAACAGCGGCCGGGCACAGGCGCTTCAGCCATGCTCCTCCGCGAAATCCCGGAAGATGTGGCGGTTCGCTCGTCCACGGGCATCAGCGAGCTTGATCGCGTGTTAGGCGGCGGCATTGTCGAAGGGGCGCTGATGCTCATCGGCGGCGATCCCGGCATCGGCAAATCCACGCTGCTGCTTCAAGTGTGCGCGAATTTGTGCAAAACGGGCAAGCGTGTGCTGTATGTCAGCGGCGAGGAATCCGCCAAGCAGCTGAAACTCCGCGCGAACCGCCTCGGCATCACGTCGGAGACGCTTTATGTGCTGGCGGAAAACGCGCTGGACAATGTGGAAGAAAAACTGCGCGGTTTATCGCCGGACGTCGCCGTCATCGACTCCATTCAGACAATGTATCGCCCTGATATGGCGTCCGCGCCGGGTTCAGTCAGTCAGATTCGCGAATGCACGAGCCAAATCATGCGCCTGTGCAAGGAGAGCGGCACGGCGATTTTCCTTGTCGGGCATGTGACGAAGGACGGCGCGATTGCCGGCCCGCGAATGCTGGAACACATGGTGGACGTCGTGCTGTACTTCGAGGGCGACCGTCAGCAGGAATATACGCTGCTCGGCGCGGGTTAAAACCTCTCCTGGGTGAATATCGGCTGCTGCGCGCGGTCAAAAACCGCTTCGGGTCGGTCAATGAGCTGGGCGTTTTCCAGATGACGGAAGCCGGAATGCAGATTGTGCCGAACCCGTCGGAGCAGCTGCTGAGCCATCGCGCGAAGGGCGCAAGCGGCTCGGTCGTGTTCTGCGGACTGGAAGGCTCACGCCCGCTGCTGTGCGACGTGCAGGCGCTGGCAAGCACCTCATACTTCGGCACGCCGCGGCGGACGGTCGGCGGTGCGGATACCGGGCGCGTGGCGCTGCTGCTGGCAGTGCTGGAGAAGCGTGCGAATCAGAAAACATATAATCAGGATGTGTATATCAACGTCGCGGGCGGGTTGGAGCTGTCCGAGCCGGCGGCGGATTTGGCGCTGTGTATGGCGGTCGTGTCGTCGCTGAAGGATGCCGCGATTGGCGCGGAAGTCGCTGTGATGGGCGAAGTCGGCTTGGCGGGCGAAGTCCGCGCGATTCCGCAGTGCGACCGACGCATCTCCGAATGCCAGCGGCTGGGATTTACGACCATCCTGCTGCCGAAGGAAAATATGCGGCGGCTGAAAGCGCCGGAAGGCATGAAGCTGGTGGGCGTCGATACGGTAATGCAGGCAATCAGCGTTTTATTCTAATGGTGTTGTTCTATTGTAAGGAGTTTTGCAACAGCTATGAAATCGGATCTTGTGAAGAAACTGCTGCGGGCACTGGTGACGGCGCTGGGCATCGGGCTGGGGTCGGTGCTGGCGTTCGTCATCGTGCAGCTGAACGCAATGGCGGGCAACCCCGCAATGAGCGTCGGCGCGCTGCTGGCGCTGTATGCGGCGTTTGCGCTGCTGCTGGGGCTGGGCGGATACCTGATTGCGCCGCGCACGATTGACAGCATTACCCGCCTCATCGCGCTGGTCGAGCGCTGCATGGACAAAATGACGTTCGAGCAGCAGGCTGGCAGCATCAGCGGGCTTGTCGGCGGTTTCATTATCGCCGCGCTGCTGTCACAGCTGGTGATGCTCATGGGCGCGAGCATGTTTACTGTGGCGATGTGCGCGATTCTGTTCGTGGTGTTCGGCGTTTTGGGTGTGACGCTGGGGATTCGCCGCGCGGCGGATTTCAAGCGGATGTTCCAGCGCTTCAGCCCCAAAGGGAACAAGCAGGTTGCTTTGTCGCACAGGAAAATCAAGACGGCGAAACCGAAACTGCTGGACGAAACCGTGCTGATTGACGGGCGCATTGCTGCCGTCTGCCGCGCGGGATTTCTGGAGGGGACGCTGCTGATTCCACGCTCGGTGGAGAAGGAATTGCAGCGCCTGAGCGCATCGGAGGAGGAGACGTGCCGAATCCGCGGCGAAAAGGGACGAGAAACGCTTTCGCAGCTCGAAGCATTGGGGCGCGTCAAGCGTGTAGACAGCGCGGCGGGCGGCGAACTCGCGCAGGTGCTGCTGGCGGACGCGAAGAAGCACCATATGGTGATTGTGACATGCGACGCGGCAATGAGCCGGGCGGCGGAAAAGGCGGGCGTGGCGGCGCTGAACCTGAATGACCTTGCCTGCGCGCTTCGCCCGATGGTGCAAATGGGCGACTTGCTGGATGTGCGCATCGTCAAGGCAGGGCGTGAAGCCACGCAGGGCGTAGGGTATACGCCGGATGGGACGATGGTCGTTGTTGAAGGCGGGCGCGATGCGGTGGGACAGGTGCTGCATGTGCAGGTGAGCAGCGTCTTGCAAACCAGTGCCGGACGGATGATCTTCGCGAAGAAAGTCTAACGTTCCCCCAATCAACACGCGGGCGTTGTATGAGCGTGTCACCAACTCAATCGCGCGAAAGGGTCAAGTGGCAGCGCTCCTTGGGTTCCCCCAATCAACACGCGGAAGTTGTATGAAGAAGTCACCAATTCAATCGCGCGAAAGGGTCAAGGGAGGAACTCCCTTGTGGGGTC
>FR899842.1:0-47628 GCA_000437595.1 Faecalibacterium sp. CAG:74
AAAAACCACACGCGGCGGCTGACAGCAATGCCAGTCGCCGCGATTTGTATGCAGATTATTCGTCCTCGTCTTCCGATTCTTCGTCCTCGTCCGCGAAATCCGCATCCGCCGCGTGGTCGTCCGGCGCAAGCAGGGCTTCAAGTTGCTCCTGCGCGCGGGCGTAATCGCGGTACGCCACGAAGAACACGAATTTCTCCAGCGTTACGCCGAGCGCCGCGCTGATGCCCGCGCCCATCATCGGGCGGGCAATATACGGCACATTCGCCTCTTTGAGCAGACTTTCCAGCACCGAGGCGTTCAGCGCATCCAGCTCCGTCAAGCGGCACTCGTCCGCTTCCTCTGCCGGACGCAGACGGTCGAATTTATCGCAGTACGGGCAGCTTTCCGCTCTCTCCGGCGTCACCCGATGGCAGTTCGTGCAGTAGTACATTTTCCCTCCGCTCCTTTCGCGCGTTCTTCTGCCTGTATGATAGCATAACGCACACTTTCCGTCAAGGTTTGCGGCAAAATCAGCGAATCGGCGAATTTCTTTGCAAAATGAATTGCATTTCTGCTGGAATGCGTTTATAATAAAGAACGCTATCACAGCATCACAGAAGGAGAATCCGGATTATGAAATTAGGCGTTGTCGGTTTGCCCAATGTCGGCAAAAGCACCCTGTTTAATGCCATCACGCAGGCTGGCGCACAGGCGGCCAACTATCCTTTCTGCACCATCGAGCCGAACACGGGCGTTGTCATGGTGCCTGACCACCGTTTGGACGTGCTGGGCGAAATGTATCACCCGAAGAAGATTACCCCTACGACCATCGAGTTTGTGGACATTGCCGGTCTGGTGAAAGGCGCGAGCCACGGCGAAGGTCTGGGCAACAAGTTCCTGAGCCACATCCGCGAGGTGGACGCGATTGTCCACGTCGTGCGCTGCTTTGAGGACGAGAACATCATCCACGTTGATGGCTCGATTGACCCCGCCCGCGACATTGAGACGATCAACCTCGAGCTGATTTTCGCGGACATGGACACTGTGCAGCGCCGCAAGGACAAGGCGATGAAGAACTTCCGCGGCGGCGATAAGAAAGCGGGCATCGAGGTCGAGCTGGCGGACAAGATTTACGCCCATCTGGAAGCCGGCAAGCCCGCGCGCACCTGCCCCGTAACTGACGAGGAGAAGGAAGTGCTGGACGGCTGGTTCCTGCTGACGACCAAGCCGGTCATCTACGCCGCGAACATCGCCGAAGAAGACCTCGGTAAGCCGGAGAGCGAAATCAAGGGTCTTGACCGCGTGGAAGCCATCGCGAAGAGCGAGAATGCCGAAATCATCGTCATTTCCGCCGCGATTGAAGAGGAAATTGCGCAGATGAGTCCCGACGAAAAGGCGGAATTCATCGAAGGGCTGGGCATCGGGCAGTCGGGTCTGGATCGGCTGATTACGGCGTGCTATCGGCTGCTGGGGCTGATTTCCTTCCTGACGGCGGGCGAAGACGAATGCCGCGCATGGACGATTGTCAACGGCACGAAAGCACCGCAAGCTGCGGGCAAGATTCACACCGACTTTGAGAAGGGCTTCATCCGCGCGGAAATCGTGCCTTTCGACACGCTGGTGGAACTCGGCTCGATGGCGGCATGCAAGGAAAAGGGGCTGGTTCGCTCCGAAGGCAAGGACTATGTGATGAAGGACGGCGACATCGTGCTGTTCCGCTTCAACGTCTGATTGTGTCTGATTCTGCAAGCAAGAAAGGGGCATCAGCATGAGCCGTCTTTCGTATTTCTTCAAGCGTCTGTTCAAGATGGACTGGAAAGCCATGTGGAAAACCGCCGGGCTGCTGCATGAGCGCTCCGGCAAATCCCGCATTTGGCTGCTGTGCGACATGCTCCGCTGTGCCGTGAAGTACAACGCGGGCTATGTGGACTACAAAATCGCACAGATGTACAAACTCAACGATGCGCAGCGCAAGACCGTCATCACGCGCGGTATTTCCAATGACATTGTCCGCCGGATGAACGACAAGGCGTACTGGCATTTCTTCGATGACAAGACGCAGTTCAACGAGCTGTTCAAGGAGTGGATTCCGCGCAAGTGGCTGCTGATTAACGCGGATACGCCGCTTGACAAGCTGGAGGACATGATGACGCTCCCCGCCCTCATCGGCAAGCCGCTGGAGGGGTCGAGCGGTCAGGGCATCCTGAAGTTCACGCCGGAGGACTGGAAGGGGGGCGCAAAGGCGTTCCACCAGCTGCTGATGGACAAGAACATCGGCATTCTGGAAGAAATCGTCGTGCAGCATCCGGAGATGGCGCGCATGTGCCCGACGTCGGTCAACACCTGCCGCATTGCGACGCTGCTGGGCGACAAGAAGCAGGGCATCGTCTATGCGTTCCTGCGCATCGGCAACGGCAAGGTGATGGACAATGTGGACTGCGGCGGCATGGCGGCGCGCATTGATTTGGAAAGCGGCAAGCTGCTGACTGTCGGCGCGGACAAGGCGGGCAACACCTACACCAAGCACCCCATCACCGGTACGGACATTATCGGCTTTACGATTCCTTACTGGGAAGAGGCGAAGAAGATGTGCCTTGACGCCGCGCAGAAAGTACCGCAGATGCGCTTTGTCGCGTGGGACGTCGCCATCACGCCGAACGGCCCGACGTTCATTGAGGGCAACAGCTTCCCCAGTCATGCTGTACCTCAGTTTGCCGCGCATTACCCGGACGGCATCGGTATCCTGCCGGAATTCCGCAAATTCATCGACGTGTGACTTACTTGCAGGCGGAGCGGATGCTTCACCTGCATTTTTGCACCTATTTGATGACTTTTTGCGCAGTTCAAGCCTTTTTCAGCAGGACTTTTCTGATGAAAAGGCGAATTTCTACATCAGATATTTGGGCGGACTGTTGCGCCGCCTTGACTTCATACGATGGAGGGATGACCGTGGAACAGCTGCTCAACGATGGCTGGCAATTCTGCAAGCTGCCGCTCGGCTCGACGCTGGAAGATGTGAGCAATGCGGCACTTCAGGCAGTCGATTTGCCCCATGATTTTCTGATTGAAAACGAAAATGACCTGTACGAGACGACGGATGCGTGGTATCTGCGCACGCTGGACGTTCCGGAAAGCTGGTGCGCGTCGTGCGTCCTCGTGCGGTTCGACGGCGTGTATATGGACTGCGACGTGCTGCTCAACGGGCACATCGTCTGCACGCATCATTACGGCTACACGGCGTTCGACGTGGACCTGACCAGCCGGCTGCTCGTCGGCAGAAACACGCTGGCGGTGCATATCCGCCATCAAAGTCCGAACAGCCGCTGGGATTCCTGCCGGGGGAACCAACCGCGGAACAGCCGCTGGTATTCCGGCGCGGGCATCTACCGCGACGTGACGCTGCATGTGCTGCCCAAGCGCCATATTCCGCTGGACGGCGTGTACGTCACAACCACGCACGAGCTGGAAAGCTGGACGATGACCATTGACACGGAGCTTTGCGGCGTGAAGGACAACGGCGTGCTGACACATGTGCTGCTCGACGGCGACGTGCCGGTGTGCGATGTGACGGTGGAAGCCGCGGGCGACCACGCCAATGCGGTCATGCAGGTGCTTTCGCCGAAGCTCTGGTCGCCGGACGCGCCGAATGTTTACACGCTGCAAACCATGCTGGGCAATCAGGTTATCCGGCAGAACGTCGGCTTCCGCGACCTGACATTCACCACGGATTGCGGACTGCTGGTCAACGGCGCGCCCGTCAAGCTGCACGGTGTCTGCCTGCACCACGACTTAGGCTGTCTGGGGTCGGCGTTCCACGAAAAGGCGATGCGCCGCCAGCTGCGCGCAATGCGGCAAATGGGCGTCAATGCCCTGCGCACAAGCCACAATCCGCCCGCAAAACAGGTGATGGACTTGTGCGACGAGCTCGGCATTTTCGTGGTAGACGAAGCGTTTGATATGTGGCTGCGCGCCAAAACGCCGTTTGACTACGCGCGCTTCTTCCCCACCGACATGCCGTCGGATGTCGCCGCATGGGTTCGCCGCGACCGCAATCATCCGTCGCTGCTGATGTGGTCAATCGGCAACGAGATTCTGGACACGCATCTGGACGAATCCGCACAACAGGTGACATGCGACCTGTGCGAGAACGTCCGCCTGCACGACCCGCGCGGCAATGCCGTCATCACCATCGGCAGCAACTTCATGCCGTGGGAAGGTGCGCGGAAATGCGCTGATTTGGTAGACGCGCAAGGCTACAACTACGGCGAAAAGTATTACGAGGCGCACCACGCCGAGCATCCTGACTGGGTGATTTACGGCAGTGAGACAGCTTCGGCGCTGTCCAGCCGCGGCATTTACCACTTCCCGATGGCAGCGTCGATTCTCTCCGACGAGGATCTGCAATGCTCCGCGCTGGGCAATTCCACGTCCAGCTGGGGCACGAAGGACATGCGCAAGTGCATCGTGGAAGATTTGAACACGCCGTATTCGCTGGGGCAATTCCTGTGGAGCGGCATTGACTACATCGGCGAACCCACGCCGTACCACACCCGGTCGTGCTATTTCGGCATGATGGACACGGCGGTGTTCCCGAAAGACTACTGGTACTTATTCAAATCCCTGTGGACGAACGCGCCGATGGTGCACATTGGCGTATACTGGGATTGGAATCCGGGTCAAATGATTGATGTGCCGGTCATGACGAACGGCGTGAAAGCCGAACTGCTGCTCAACGGGCGTTCGCTGGGTGTCCAGGAAGTCAGCCGCACGGACTGGACACGCTGCCGTCCGGCGTGGCAAGTGCCGTTTGAGGCGGGCGAGCTGGTCGCGCGCGCGTATGACGCGGACGGGCATCTGATTGCCGAGGACATCCAGCGCACGCCCGGCGAAAGCCACCATATCGTGCTGTCCGCAGAGGACGCTTTCCTGCTGGGCGATGGCGAGGACATGACGTTTGTGACCATCACCGTGGCGGACGAAAACGGCACCCCCGTTGAAAACGCGGTGGATCGCGTGCTGGTGGATGTTGACGGCTGCGGGCGGCTGCTGGGGCTGGACAATGGCGATTCCACCGACCGAGACGGCTACAAGACGAACACGCGCCGCCTGTTCAGCGGCAAGCTGCTGGCGATTGTCGGCGCGCTGGCAGGCGAAGGCACCATCCGCATCCGCGTGTCGGGCGTTGGGCTGGTCGGCGCTGAATTAACGCTGCCCGTCCGCGCGGCGCGCAAAACGCCGGGGCGCAGCTGCTCCGCCGTGCTGTGCCGTCAGGAAGAACTGCCCGCGGACAAGCCGGTTCGCCGCATTGAGCTGCTGCCGCTGGGCGACAAGCGTCTGGGCAGCGAGCATCCAACGGTCTCCTTCCGCGTGGCGGTTCATCCGGCGGATGCGGACAAGCAGCCGATTGCCTTCCGCGTCACCAATGGTCAGGGCATCGACTCCCCCTGCGCGTCGTGTTCGGTGGACGGCGACGTGGTGACGGTGACGGCGCTGGGCGACGACACCGTGTACCTGCGCGCCTCCTGCACGAACGGGTACGACCATCCGCGCATTATCAGCCAGCAGGATATTGTCATCACCGGGCTGGGGCAGCCGTTCCTTGATCCCTACGGCTTTATCTCCGGCGGGCTGTACTCGCTTTCCTCCGGCGAAATCGGCAATGGCAACGAACAGGGCATATCCTTCGCGCGCGACGGCGAAAGCATGGCGGGCTACACCAAAATCGACTTCGGCGACGTTGGTTCGGATGTTATCACGCTTCCGGTTTTCGCGCTGGACAGCAACCTGTACGAAATTAAGCTCTGGGACGGCGACCCGGCGGACGGCGGACGGCTGATTGCCGTTCTGCCCTACCAGAAGCCGAGCATCTGGAACGTCTACCAGAGCGAAACATACCACCTGCCAGAGCGCCTGACGGGCGTGCACACGCTGTGCTTCTCGCTGACGAGCAAGATTCACCTGAAAGGCTTCTCGTTCGAGAAGCAGAGCCGCGCGTGGCTGCCGCAGACGGCGCAGGACGCCGACACAGTCTACGGCGACAGCTTCACCCGCAGCGGCAGCGCCGTCACGAGCATCGGCAACAACGTGTCGCTTGTCTGGGAGAACATGGATTTCGGCACATCCACCCATGCGGAACTCCGCTTGGACGGACAGACGCCGCTTTCGACGAACCCCGTCACGATTCGCTTCACCAATCAGGAGGGCGAACAGCTGACCTCGCTGGCGCAGTTCAGCGGAACGGAACGCGGCGTGCAGTGCTTCGACGTGAACGTGCTGCCGGGCGTGTGTTCAGTCGCGTTCGTGTTCCTCCCCGGCAGTCAATTTGATTTCTACGGCTTCGCCTTTGTAAAGCAGGAAGAAGCTGCACAGTAAAAGGAGTGGAATCTGATGATTCTGTATAATTCGCTCACCCACCGCAAGGAGCCGTTTGTGCCGCGCTTCGGCAACAAGGTGTCCATGTACACCTGCGGCCCGACGGTCTATCATTTCGCGCATATCGGCAACCTGCGCACCTATATTATGGAGGACATGCTCGAAAAGGCGCTGCGCTATGAGGGCTACGACGTCAAGCGCGTAATGAACATCACCGACGTCGGCCATCTTTCCAGCGACGCCGACACGGGCGAGGACAAGATGCTCAAGGGCGCGCGCCGTGAGCACAAGACGGTCATGGAAATCGCGAAGTTCTACACCGATGCGTTCTTCTCCGACTGTCAGAAGCTCAACATCAAGCGCCCCGACGTGGTTGAGCCCGCAACGAACTGCATCCCCGACTACATCGATATGATTACCGTGCTGCTGGAGAAAGGCTATGCCTACCACGCAGGCGGCAACATCTACTTTGACACCAGCAAGCTGGAAAAGTACTACGTCTTTAACGACCACAACGAGGAAGACCTCGAAGTCGGCGTGCGCGACGACGTAGATGAGGACACGAACAAGCGCAACAAGGCGGACTTCGTGCTGTGGTTCACAAAGTCGAAGTTCGAGGATCAGGCGCTGAAGTGGGATTCGCCGTGGGGCGTGGGCTATCCCGGCTGGCACATCGAGTGCTCGTGTATCAGCAAAAAGCACCTCGGCGAATACCTTGACCTGCACTGCGGCGGCATCGACAACGCCTTCCCCCACCACACCAACGAAATCGCCCAGAGCGAAAGCTACTTCGGTCACGAGTGGTGCAAAACGTGGTTCCATGTGCATCACCTGAACACCACGGGCGGCAAGATGAGCAAATCGAAGGGCGAATTCCTGACCGTGTCTCTTTTGCAGGACAAAGGCTATGACCCGCTGGTGTACCGCCTGTTCTGCCTGCAGAGCCACTATCGGCAGAGCCAGATGTTCACTTGGGAGAACATGGACAACGCTGCCGCCGCGTACACGAAGCTGCTGGGGCGCATTGCGTCGCTGATTCCCGCGGGTACGCCGGTGGATGCGGAGAAAATGAAGCCATATCAGGAGAAGTTCCGTCAGGCGCTGGACGCCGATCTGAACACCTCGCTGGCCGTGACGCGCCTGTACGACGTGCTGAAGGCGAAAGACCTGTCCGATGATGAGAAGCTGGCGCTGGTGGGCGACTTTGACGCGGTGCTGTCACTCAGCCTGCTGGAAAAGGCAGCGGCCATCCGCGACGCGCAGAAGGCGACGAGCGAAGTGCACGGCGACGGCGAATACGTCATCATTGCCCCGGCAGACGCCACCGACGAAGAGCAGAGCACCGTCCGTGAACTGCTGCTGAGCCGCTATCAGGCGCGAAAGGACAAGAACTGGGCGGAATCCGACCGCATCCGCGACATTTTGAAGGATATGGGCATTGCCGTCAAGGACAACAAAGAAGGCGTGCAGTGGATGCGGGTGTAATTCGCCTGCCTTCCCTGTAAAATTTCCTGCAAAAGGCTGACAAATGGCGGTAAGTATGCTATACTGATTCGTGGACGATAATTTCGGTCATCCGAAAGGAGTGCTTCCCGATGAATATTCTGCAAGCTGCCATTCTCGGCCTTGTGCAGGGGCTTGGCGAGTTTCTTCCGATTTCCTCCAGTGGTCATCTGCTGCTCAGCCGCATCCTGATGGGTTTCACGATTGATGAAACAGGCGCCTACCATATGCTGGACATCCTCCTGCATGTTGGCACGCTGATTCCGGTTCTCATCGTGTTCTGGAAGGACTGGTGGGCGATTCTGAAGAACCCCTTCAAGTCCAAGACACTGCTGCTGCTCTTCATCGCTTCCCTGCCGACGCTGCTGTTCAAGGTCGTGTTTGATGATTTCATCACCTCCTGCGAGACGGGCTGGTTCCTCGGCGCGAGCTTCCTGCAGACGGGCTTCTTCCTCCTGCTGGCGGAAACGCTGAGCGCACACCGCAAGCAGTACGCCGACCAGCCGAACTTCAAGCACGCCATCATCATGGGCTGTATGCAGGGCGTGGCGCTGCTGCCCGGCGTTTCCCGCAGCGGCTCGACGCTGGCGGGCGGTCTGCTCTCCGGTCTGAACCGCAAGAGCGCGGCGAAGTTCTCCTTCATGATGAGCGCCCCCGCGATTGTCGGCGCACTCATCATCGACGGCAAAACCGCAATCGAAGAGGGCTGGGTGCAGGATTTGGCGCTCGTGCCGACGCTGGTGGGCATCCTCGTGGCGGCAATCAGCGGCTATATCGCCATCCGCTTCATGCTCAGCCTTATCAGCCGTGTCAGCCTGAACTGGTTCGCGCTGTATGTGGCGATTCTGGGCGTGCTGATTCTGGTACTTCAGCTGATTGGCTATCCGGGAACGGTGCCGTTCGCCATTCCGGACATGTCTGGTGCGGTGACGAGCACGCTTCGGTTCTGGGATGTGTAACAATCACATGGGCTGTCCGTCTTTGGGCGGGCAGCCTTTTTTGCCCCTTGCCATCCGGGGCGCAAAATGCTATAATAGAATAGATATTTGTACTCTCGCATGGCTTTGCTGTGCAGAAAGGACGATTGCGCCTGATGCTAACGTTTCGCCGGCTGATTTGTCTCCTGCTCGCACTTGGGCTGCTGACCATCAGCGCCGTGGCAGAAATGCCGAACCCCACCCTCGACCCCAACGCGAACCCGTATGATGAGACGCACCCGGAGCTGCTCGAAGCCGACCAGCTGTACTGCACATCCGCTATTCTCATCGAGCAGAGCACGGGGGAAGTCATCTTCGAGAAAAATGCCGATTTGACCATGTACCCCGCTTCGACGACAAAGATTATGACCGTGCTGCTGGGCATCCTCAACAGCAACCCTGACGACAAGGTAACGGTCAGCTACAACGGGTCTGCCGCCGCCATGCGCGCCATCGACTCGGAAGCGACCGTCATCAGCCTGCAGGAAGGCGAAGAGCTGACGATGCAGGATTTGCTCTTCGGTACGCTGATTCGTTCAGGCAACGACGGCGCAGTAGCGATTGCGGAGGCCGTCGCCGGGAATGAAAGCACGTTCGTCGCGCTGATGAACCAAACCGCGCACGACCTCGGCATGAACAGCACGCACTTCATGAACCCGCACGGCCTGCACGACGACAACCATTACACGACTGCGCGCGACTTGGCGACGCTGGCGCGCTACGCCATGCAGAACGACACCTTCCGCACGATTGCGAAAACGACCGAGTACAAGATGGCGGCGACGAACAAGCAGCGTTCGCGCACGCTGACGACCCGCCACCGCATCATGCTGCCGCAGTACAACAAGACGGACAACCGCTACTATTACGCGCCGATGACGGGCATTAAGTCCGGTTCCACGTCGCTGGCGGGCTACTGCTACGTCGGTTCAGCGTCACTGAACGGCGTTGACCTGATTTCCGTCGTCATGTACTCCAGCCAGTACGGTGTCTGGACGGACACGAAGAAGCTGATGGCGTACGGCTTCAGCCAGTATCAGCACGTCACGATTTCCGAGCTGTACAACTTGAACCCCATCAGCATTTACACCAGCGCGTATGAGATTGACGACCCGAATCAGGGGCAGCTGACGCTCCTGTGCCAGCCGCAGGATGCCACGCAGGCCGCCCTTGCGGAACTCAGTACGACGAAGAAGCGCATCGACTACCTGTCCGAAAACCTTCGTGACCTCGTTACCGTCTCCTACACGCGCGATTTTGCCGCACCCGTCAGCGCGGGCGAAATTATGGGCACGATGACCTACGTCAGCGACGATGGCACACCGATTACATTCAACCTTGTCGCCAGCCGCAGCGTCGCGCGCCGCTCGAACATGCCGCTGACGTATGAGGAGATTGTCGCGATGACACAGGGGCAAACCGGCATTCCGATTGTGCCGGAAACGGTGATTCCCGTCGTCGTGATTCTGCTGATTCCAACCATTGCGCTGTTCATCATCTTCCGTGTGCATCGCCGCAGGAAGCGCCGTGAGGACTTCTCTGACGGGATTCCGCGCAGCTGACCGCACTCAAAAACGCCCCTTTCCGAAGCATCTCTGCCGGAAAGGGGCGTTCTGTTTGGTGGATTTATACTGTTTCCAGATGAATTATTATACTATTTCCAGATAAGAATGCGCCAAGATGCGCCGCGAATTTTTCATTCTGGCTAACGTGAATGAAACGCAGCGTAGCAGCGCTACGCTAAGTGGAATGAGCGGACGCCAGAAGGGAAAAGGCGCAAGCAGAGTGGAATGAACGGACGCCAGAATGGAAAAGGCGCAAGCAGATGGCGCAGGTGAATCTGGAAATAGTATTATTTGGCTGCCGTCACCGCAGCGGGCTTTGCGCCGCCTTCCTTGATTTCGCCGGCTTTCGTCAGCGCAATCTTGGTGATGACCGGGCCAGTCAGTTCGTAGATGAGCGTACCTGCCAGCACGACGGCGTTAATCGTCGGGCCATAGGCGGGCAAATCCGTCAGGCACATGCGCGCCATGCCGATGGCAACACCCGCCTGCGGAATCAGCGTCATACCAAGGTAGCGGATGATGTTCTTATCACACTTCTCGATGGCAGCGCCGATGGTTGCGCCGAGCGACTTGCCAATTGCGCGGCTCAAAACATACGCAATACCCACCACGCCGACCGTCGGCAGCACGGACAAATCAAGGCTTGCGCCGCTCAAGACGAAGAAGAGCAGGAACAGCGGCGGCGTGAAGCGGTCGCACTGCTCAAGGAGCGCAGGCGAATCATTGCTGACGTTGATCATCGTCGCGCCAATCATCATGCAGACCAGCAGGCTGCTCAAATCGAGCATGGTACTCAAGCCAGCGGCGAGGAACACGATGAGAATCGTCATCGTCAGCTTATTGCCGCGCGAATGGAAGAAGCGCAGGCAGAAAACCATCACCGTGCCAATGACAACGCCCATCGCCAGCGAGCCGACAATTTCAATCAGCGGCTTCACCAGCAGCGTCATCACGCTTAACGCCGCGCCGCTGTCAAGCGTGCGGGCGATTGCCATCATGATGGCGTAGAGCATCAGCCCCAGCGCATCGTCCATGGCGACAACGGGCAGCAGCATCCGCGTCACCGGGCCGTTCGCCTTGTACTGGCGGACGACCATCAGCGTCGCCGCCGGAGCGGTCGCCGCGGCAATCGCCCCCAGCGCCAGACACATCGGCAGCGGCTGACCCAGCGCCAGCAGCGTCAGGAACACCAGCAGTGATGCCACGCAGCCCTCAAACGCCGTGATGACCATCGGCTTCGCGCCGATTTCCTTGATGTAGGAGAGCTTGAACTCACTGCCGATGGAATAAGCAATGAAACCCAGCGCGACATCGGAGATGATCGACAGCTTGCTGTTCATTTCCGGCGTCAGCACCTTCAGCACATACGGCCCGACCAGCAGACCCGCAATCAGGTACGCCGTCACGTTCGGCAGATGAATCAGCTTAATCAGGCGCGTCATGGCCATGCCAACCGCCATTGCAATGGCAAGCGCAAACAGGATATTCATTTGTTCTTGTTGACCCCTTCCACAAACGTCGTGGGCAGGGCGAAGCAAATACCCGTGTCGGGCTTGTCCAGTCCACCGGTTACTTTGTTGATGATTTCAATCATCTGCGGAATCTGTTCGGATTTCAGCAGCGTGAAAATCGTCTTGGAGCGTTTCCGCTCCGGATTGCACAGGTGGCGCAGCACCCCCAGCACCGGCAGATCGTCGATGTTATGGTCGCCATCCAGCACGCGCATCATCCCCGTCGATTCCAAAATGGTCGCGCCGCCGATGTTCTGCTTGAGCATTTCTTCCAGCAGCGGCTCCAGAAATTCTTCCCGATTCAGCACGAGAACAAACATCTGCATTGTGGTTTCCCTCCCTCATTCTTTGCAGCACCAAATGCCATGAAACATCCTATATTGTAGCACTTTTGTTCTGTTTGTCAATCGAATTTGCCCCCAAATCCCCACGTTTTCTCATGAAATTCTCATCATTTCTTCTCATCTTTCACAAGCATTTCGGAGGAATCTGTGTTATCATATAGGTGTCAGGGAAAAAAGCCCGCTCAGCGGGAAAGGAGATTGATTTTATGGCAAGCTACACGATTGAAGATATTGAACTGATTCGGCGCAAGAGCGGCATCAGCTATCAGGAGGCGGTTTCACTGCTGGATTACCACAACGGCAATGTTGCCCGCGCGCTGGTCGATTTGGAGCGCAACGGCCGCTTAAAGCCCGATGCCGCCGCGCAGGATGCGCCGAAGTCCGCCGAAAAGAAAGCGACCACCGCTGCTGCCAGCAAGAGCAAGGGCGGCTTCATGCACTTCATCAACAAGCTTTACCGCGCCCGTGTGAAGGTTGCGCGGCAGTCGATTCCGATTCTCAACATTTCGCTGCTGTTCACCCTCGTCGCGGCGCTCATCAGCCCGCATTTGCTGATTCTCAGCGCGATTCTGATTCTGCTGCTGGGCTATCGTGTGTCGTTTGACAAGGACGACGCGGATTTCGCGGGTGAAAACATGGATCGCATGGTCAAAAACGCCGCGAGCAACGTCCGCAGCACGGTGGATGAGTTCGCGCGCGGCTTTCAGGCGGGCATGAACGGTCAGAGCGAATCCTCCGAGAAGAAGGCGGAGGTGGATTCTGCGGACAACCGCAGTTACTACGCTGCAAGCGCGGCAAAGCCGGAATACCACTCCTGCCCTACCATCAACGTGCCGGTGCAAGTGCCAAGCCAAGACGGCAATGTGACCGTAGAGGACGACACGGACGGCTTCAACTCCGCAACGATTAAGTAAGGAAGGTGTATCCATATGCTGCCGCTGATGCTGGGCTTGCTGCTGTTTGCCAATGTGCTTGTTTTCGCCTCGCTGATGCTCTTCTTCGGGCTGTTCGGCGGCTGCAGGCAGCATTGACTTACCCTTCGCGGGACGCATTCAAGCGTTCCGCTTTTGCCCGTATATGGAGAATGGAGGATAACCATGAGCCGCATCTTGATTGTGGAGGATGAAAAGAAGATCGCTCGCTTTCTGGAACTTGAGCTGACGCACGAGGGATACGAAGTGCAGACGGCAGGCGACGGGCGCAGCGGGCTGGAACAGGCGCAAAGCTGGCAGCCGGATCTGCTGATTCTTGACCTGATGCTGCCGGAATTGTCCGGCATCGAGGTCTGCCGCCGCCTACGCCACGACAGCGACGTGCCGATTATTATGCTGACCGCGAAAGACGACGTGTCCGACAAGGTAATGGGACTGGACATGGGTGCAGACGACTACATGACGAAGCCGTTCGCCATCGAGGAGCTGCTGGCGCGCATCCGCGTGGGGCTGAAGAAGCACCGGAGTTCCGCCGCTGAAACGCCTGCGCCCGCGTCCAACGTGCTGCGGGCGGGCGGTCTGGTGTTAGAGCCCTCCAGTTACACAGTGACGATGAACAATCAGCCCATTAACTTGACAAAAAAGGAATTTGATCTGCTGAAATACCTCATGTCCCACAAGGGAGAAGCCGTGACGCGGGACGCGCTGCTGACTGACGTGTGGGGCTATGATTACGCGGGCGACACGAACGTGGTGGACGTGTACATCCGCTATCTGCGCCATAAGATTGACGAGCCGTTCGGCGTCAAGACGCTGCACACCATCCGTGCCGTCGGCTACATGTTCCGCGTCGATGACTGACCGTCCGAAGGCACGGCGCATCCGCCGCAAGAAGGATGTTTCCCCTGCCGCGCCCAAGCCGCACGGGCTGCCCTCCACCCTCTCCCGCATTCGTTTGTCCCTCTCCTTCCGCATCGCCGCCCACTTTTCCTTCCAGCTGGTGCGGACGTTTCTCCCCGCGCTGCTCATCCTGACGCTGGCGTTCGCAGGCGGCACGCTGTACCTCGCTGAACGCGACATTTCGCGGCTGCAATGCGCGCCGCTGTCCGCAGACGGCACCATTACCCTCTCCGTGCTGGATGACGCGGAAGTGACGCTGTTGCCCGAAGCGCGCACGGACGGCATCATCGTGGGACAAAGCGCCTACCGCCTGCTTGACCCGGAGGCGATTTTCACCGAAGGGCGCTACATCGTGCAGGCGCAGCACATTTCGGGGCAGTCGCTGCTGATTTCGCTCAGCCTCTCTCGCCCGCTTGCGCTGTACTGCGGAGCTGCCGCGGCGCTGGTCATCACTGACCTGTTCCGCATGTTCTACTTCGTCTTGCATCGGAAGCGGCTGCAAAAGAGCGTCCTCGCGCCGATTCGCGATATCACCGACATGGCAGCGACGCTCTCCGCGAACAACCTCTCCAACCGCATCAACATCGCCGGGACAAAAAATGAGCTGAAAGACCTTGCGACGGTCATCAACTCCATGCTCGACCGCATCGAAACATCCTACAACAGCCAGAAGCAGTTCGTTTCCGACGCTTCGCACGAGCTTCGGACGCCGATTGCCGTCATTCAGGGGTATGCCAGCATGTTGTCCCGCTGGGGCAAGAGCGACCCAGATGTGCTGAACGAGGGCATCAACGCCATCGCGCAGGAGACGGAAAGCATGAAGGAGCTTGTCGAAAGCCTGCTGTTCCTCGCGCGCCACGACAAGAAAACGCTGATGATGGAGATGGTGCGGTTTGACGCATACGACGTTGCCGCGGAGGTGCAGCGCGAAGCCGCAATGGTCACGCCGGAGGACACGTTTGCGCTTGACCCCGCTGACCATGTGCAGATTGAAGCCGACCGCGGGATGCTGAAGCAGGTCATGCGCATCCTGTGCGACAACGCGGTAAAGTACTCCCCCAAGGGCAGCACTATTACCCTCGGCGTACAGAAAACCGAGAGCGGCTGCACGCTGTCCATGAGCGACCACGGGCCGGGCATCCCCAAGGAAGAGCTTTCGAGAATATTCGAACGCTTCTACCGCTGTGACAGCGCACGCAAGACTGAAAGCAGCGGTCACGGGCTTGGGCTGTCCATTGCGCGCATCATTGTCATGGGGCACAGCGGGCAGCTCCGCGTTCGCAGCAAGGTCGGCGCGGGCACGACGTTCTATGTTGATTTGCCGCTGACGCAGGACAAGGTACGACACGGCGGCGAAGTCAATCTGCCGCCAGAGAAGAAGCACCGCTACCGGCTTCGTTCGAAGAAGGATAAAAGCGGCTACGCAGAAGCAAAAGTATCATAATGAAGGCCGCACCCGGTTTGACCCGGATGCGGCTTTTTCGTTAGGCGATTTTCATATGGCGCAGTTGAATTTGGAAATCGTATTAGTTGTTGCTGTTAGCGCAGTTGCAGCTGCCGCTGCACGAGCCGGAGCATCCGCGTCCACAATTGCAGTTGGAACGCACCGTGCTGCTGACGTTGCCCGTCGCGACCGTGCCGCTGTTGCAGACGGACTGCGGCGGGAAGAGCGGCAGGGCAAAGAACTCATCGCAGACGCTTTCCGCGAACTCCTCGGCGGGCGGAATCGGGCAGTAGCCGTAGCTGGGAATCAGAATTTCGGCTTCCGCGAGTACCTTCAAAATCGTCGTGACGCAGATGGTCATCTTGAACTGGTTGTTGCCCAGATACGTCCCGCTGACGCAAATCGCGCTGACCATGCTTTCCAGCGTGTACGGCACAATGGACTCGTCAGGAATGCTCAGCAGCACATCGCGGTTGACGCTGATGGTCGCCTTGCCGATGTACTCCACGCAGCGGCTATCCACGAACAGGATGTCAATCGGGATGTCGATCGTTGCGCGTACACGGGCGAAGCAGGGGCGGTCGCACAGGCGATCAACGGTCAGGTTGCGGATGTTGCCCTCGGTCGTGGTGCTGCGGCAGCTCTCGAAGGTAATCGGCGGCACGGGTGCGGACGTCGGCGGGATGGTCTCCTGCGTCTCCTGGCAGCCGCAGGCGTTGCAGGTGCAGGTGTTGTTGACCTGCGCGTAGCTGGTGATGGTGACGGTCTGCTTGGTAAGCTGCTCCTGCGTCATCGCGCTGTCATACACGCGCTTGACCTGCACGCAGACCTTCTCCTGCAAGCCGTCCAGCGCACTGCCGGAAATCGTACCGGGGCAGCAGTTGGGGTTCGCGTTCTTATACGAGTAGAATGACATGGATCGCGCCTCCTTGTCTTTTCCGGCTCCGGTCGCCTTGGTGGAGCCTTCACCAGCAGACTATGAAGCGCGCGGGGAAGTGTGCGGCGCGAAAGAAATCTTGATACGAAAAATGCCATCCAGCACGGATGGCACTTGACTTACCCCATTTTCACCGGCGTGAAGCCCTTCTTTGCGACTGCGTCCATCAGCACATCGTCCGCAACATCCGCGTTCAGCGTGATTTTCGCACACTTCGCCGCGAGGTCAACCTCCACGTTTTCTACGCCCGACACGGCCTTGAGCGCCTTTTCCACCGTCATCTTGCAATGATTGCACATCATGCCGTTAATCTGCATCGTCTTTTCCATCATCATTTCCTCCTACTTATGGAATCAATTCCGGCACGTCGTCGGTCATTTCCGCGTCGTCCGAATCGTCCTTGGGCTTTTCCGGCATCGGCGGCAGCTCTTTGAGCGACGAAATGCCGAAATGCGCCAGAAAATTGTCCGTCGTGCCGTAGAGAATCGGGCGACCCAGCGCTTCCTTGCGCCCGACCTCGGCAATCAGCTCCTTATTCATCAGCGATTGCAGCGAGTAGTCGCACTTCACGCCGCGAATCTGTTCTACCTCGGCGCGCGTGACCGGCTGACGGTACGCAACGACCGCGAGCGTCTCCATGGCCGCCTGCGAAAGTGACTGCTTCTGCACGGGCTGGAGAAGCCGCACCACATCCTGCGAATACAATGCGCGCGTCGCCAGCTGCACCTGATGCCCGTAGCGTTTGAGCGAAAAGCCGCGCTGGTTGAAGTCATACTCGTCGCGCAGTTGAATCAGCGCATCCTCTACCTCGCGAATCGGCACATCCAGCGCCTTGGACAAGTCCTCTACGCGCACTGCCTCGCCCGCGACGAAGAGAATCGCCTCGATGCGTCCGGCAAGATTGCCGCCCTCCTCCATGATATCATCGGGAAAGCGCAATTGCTCCTCGTTTTGTGTCTCGTTCATTCCGTTTCCTCCGTTGCGCTTTCACCGTATTCGTCAACATCCTTGCCGCGGCCGGGATAGAGGACGATTTCGCTCCATGTCCCTTCCTGCTCGACGTGGATTTCGCCCAGTTTGAGCAGCTCCAGCAGCGCCAGAAACAGCGTCACGACCTCTTCCTTCGACGGCGCAGCGCTGAACGTTTCTTCAAAGCGCAGACAACCGCGGCTGGACACGCCCTTAAGCAGCGTCAACATGCACTCCTGCACATTGTGCTCGTCGCGGTGAATGTCGCGCGGCGCGTAGTGGTTCGTCTCCGGGGATTCGTCGCTTGCGGGCTTGCGCGCCCAGATGCGCAGGAACGCTTCCGTCAAGCCTTGCAGCGTCAAGCCGACAAGCTCCGTTTCCTGCGGCGGCAGCGGGTATTCCTCCGGCAGCTTCGTGAACAGGTTCGCCGCTGCCTGCTCGAACTGCTTCATGGCGGACGCGGTCTCGCGGAAGCGCTTGTATTCCTCCAAACGGCGGATCAGCGCTTCTTCCGGATCCTCCTCGCCCTCCTCGATGCGCGGCGGACGCGGCAGCATCGCGCGGGATTTGATTTCCAGCAGCGTAGCCGCCATGACCAGAAAATCCGTCGCGTCGTCCATATCAAGGTCAGGCGCATTGCGTACCGAATCAATATACTGGTCGGTAATCTGGCTGACGAAAATATCCTTGATGTCGATTTTTTCCTTGTTGATCAGGAACAGCAGTAAATCCAGCGGCCCGTCAAAATCCTTGAGCTGAAACGTCATTGCCATGTTTTATGCCCTCACGACAGCCCGAAAATCGCCAAGAATCCCTTAAGGAAGAACTCATAGACGGCGAAGATTGCCTTGCTCAAGAACTGATTCAGCGCGCCGGTCATGAAGATGAGAATCAGCACAATCTGCGCAATCATGAACGCCTGCCACTTGAGCTGCAATTTGCCCTTAAACAGCAGATCGTTGACCAGATGGTAGCCATCCAGCGGCGGGATGGGCAGAATGTTGAACAGCGCAAGCCCCAGATTCGTCTGCGCCATCATCAGCAGGAAGCGCTCGACATACCGCAGCCACGGCACAGCGAAATCCGCCAGCGCGCTTTCGGCAAATATGCCGTTGGTAATGCTCAGAATCACATTGTCCCTGCCATCCGCGAACTGGTAGAACGGGCTGAACAGGTGCGGGAGGGCACTCGACGAAACTTCCCCCAGCATCTCCGAGCCGAACATGATTTTGCCGACGACGACGCTCAGGAACATGCAAATCAGGCACAGGCAGAGATTCGTCGCAATGCCGGCAATCGACACAAGAAAGTCGTCGCGCCGCCCGTGCCGGAAGTTGCGCGGATTGACCGGAACAGGTTTCGCCCAGCCCACGCCAATCAGGAACATGCTCAGCGTACCGATCAGGTCAAGGTGCGCCTTTGGGTTCAGGGAGAGCCGCCCCATCATTTTCGCCGTCGGGTCGCCGCAGCGGTACGCCACATAGCCGTGCGCGCATTCGTGCAGAATCAGGCTGATAAGAATGACAGCGACAGCGTATACCAGCGTCAGCAGAAATTCCAACGGACTGGTACGGAGCGCTTCCAGATAAGTGTCCAAATTGGAAAGCATTTTTTCCCTCTTTTCATCATGAAGTACGTCCCTGACGCATAGAGTGAAGCAGCAATTTCAAGGAGGTGCTTGTTCTATGAGCGAACAGGGAACGAATCAGAACCAGCAATTGCAGGTTCCGCCGGCGCAGGATTTCGACACAGCGAACTTTCAGGGGTCGATGCAGGAGGTCTTGCAGGAGAACATCGGCAACTATGTGCTGGTGGATTTTCTCATCGGCACGTCGAGCCTCGTTTCCCGGCAGGGCTTCCTGTACTACGTCGGCACGCAGTTCATCGTCCTCTATGACAGCCTGAATCTGCGCTATGTCGTCTGCGATATCTTCTCCATCAAGTTCGTCACGTTCCTGCTGCCCGGCTATCAGCCCGGTCAGATTCAGACGGCGGCGGAATTCGAGATGCACCCCGGCACACCGAACACGCAGGTCGTTTCCGAAATGACGCAGGCAAGCGAAGGCACGTCCGACAGCACGGCACGCGATGCCGACGCAGCCGAGTCATTCGCCGCGCGCCCCGCCATGACGCCCGCGCAGGCTGCCCTCGCCCACGCCATCCGCCGGAAGAATCCGACCGTGCGATAACAATTCTACCGCACTGCCATATTTCAATCCACACTTCCCATGAGTGGGAAGTGACAATTCTCGGCAAATTGCTAAAAAATTAATTATGAAGAAACCCGGCGCAGCAGCTCCGCTTCGTCAATCACTTCGATACCCAGCGTCTGCGCCTTGGTCAGTTTGCTTCCTGCCGCCTCGCCCGCTACGACGAAGGCGGTTTTTTTGCTGACCGAAGACGCGGGTTTGCCGCCGCTGCGGGCAATCAGGTCCTCCGCTTCCTTCCGGGAGAGCGTCGGCAGCGTCCCCGTGACGACGATGCTCATGCCGGCGAACACACCGCCCTCCAGCTTCTGCTTTTCCGCCGGGGTCACACCTGCCGCCAGCAGACGGCGAATCATCTCGCGGTTCTCGTCGAAGGAGAAGAATTCCGTGATGCTCTGGGCAACAATATCCCCCACATCATCGAGGGCGACCAGCTCCGACTGTGTCGCATTGGACACCTTCTCCAACGTCCCGAAGGCGTTCGCCAAGTCACGCGCGGTCTTGCGCCCGATATTCGGGATGCCGACCGCAAAGAGAAACGCATCCAGCTCACAGTGCTTGCTCTTTTCCAGCGCGGACAGCAGATTATCCGCCTTCTTGTCCTTGAAGCCGTCCAGCGACAGCACCTGCTCACGCGTGAGGGTGTATAAATCCGCCGGATCGCGGACGTTCATCTGGTCGTAGAGCTGCCCCGCCGTCTTTTCCGACAAGCCCTCGATGTCCATCGCATCACGGCTGGCGAAGTGACTGATACGGGCAACCGCCTGCGGGCGGCAGGGGACGGGGTTTATATAGAAAACGTGTGGGTGCGGGCGGCAGGAGACGCGGTTCATACAGAAAATGTGTGCGCCGCGCTCAATCAGCTTTTCACCGCAAGCCGGGCAGACCTCCGGGCGGACAATCGGTGTTTCGCCCTCTTCGCTGTCCCCCACATGCCCCATGATTTCGGGAATCACGTCATTCGAGCGGCGAATCCACACGCGCGCGCCAATGGCAACCCGCTTGCGCTGGATATCGCCCCAGTTGTTCAGCGTCGCCTTGCGCACGGTCACGCCGTAAAAATCAACAGGTTCAACATGCGCAACGGGCGTCAGCTTGCCCGTGCGGCCCACGTCCCACGTCACGTCGCGGATGACGGTCGTCGTCTCCTCCGCCTCAAACTTGAACGCAATCGCCCAGCGCGGGAAACGGTCGGTGTAGCCCATCATCTCGCGGATGGAAAGGTCGCTGACCTTGATGAGCACGCCGTCAATCAGGAAGTCGAGGCTGCTGCGTTCCTCCTCAATATGGTGGATACAGTCCTCAATTTCGCGAATGCTCCGGCACTGCCCCAGATACGGGCTGACCTGAAAACCGTTTGCGCGCAGGAAATCAAGCATCCCCTGCTGCGTGGTGTACGGCGGATTGTCAATCGTGCCAATCTGATAGAAGAACGCATCGAGATGGCGGGACGCGGTCACGGCGGGGTCAAGATTGCGGAGCGCTCCGGCGGCGGCGTTTCGGGCGTTTTTCAGCGGTTCTTTCGCCGTCTTGTTGTAGGTATCCAGTGCGGACAGGCGCATGATGCATTCGCCCTGTACCTCCAGCAGCCCCTGATACGGTATCGTCAGCGGCACGGTGCGGATGGTCTTCGCCTGCGGCAGAATCGCCTCGCCGGTGATGCCGTTGCCGCGCGTCGCCGCCTGAATCAGCCTGCCCTCGTTGTAGGTCAGGTTCAGCGTCAAGCCGTCGAATTTGTACTCAACGCAGTATTGCAGGTCGTCCTGCCCGCTGAGCTTCTCGGTGCGGCGAATCCAATCCTCCACCGCGCCGATGGACTGTGCCTTATCCATGCTCCACAGGCGGTGGATGTGCGTATGCGGCGCAAACGCCGTCATCACTTCGCCGCCGACCCGGTGCGTCGGAGAATCCGGCAGGACGATGCCCGTCTCCTTTTCCAGCGCCGACAGTTCGTCGTAGAGCTTGTCCCACTCCATGTCGGACATAATCGGCTCGCTGCCGAAATAGTACGCCTGCGACGCCTGATTGAGCGTGTCCGTAAGCTGACGCATCCGCGCCGTCTGGTCTGTCATGCTTAGTCCTCCAGCTTGACAATCGGCGCCGTCGCCAAAGCAAATTCCTTGGTGCCGTATGCCGTGAATTCAATCTTGATGCGGCTCATGCTGCCCGAACCCGTGACCTCCACCACCGTGCCCTCGCCAAACTTCAGGTGGCGGACGCGATCGCCGGGGCGATACAGGTTCTGCATGGCGCTGGTGGCCATATTGCGCGCCGGGGACTGCACGAAGCCCTTCTGCACGCCGGGGATATTCAGCCCGCGCAGGCCGGTATTGCCGCTGCCGGGGCGGATGGGCGCACTGCCGGACGGCGCCGGGCGATTCGTTCCGCCGCGGTTGTATGCGCTGCGAGAGCGCATCTGCGGCTGGACGCGGTCGCCAAAGCGCTCCTTCATGCCCGCCATTTCGTCGGACAGCAGGCGTTCCGGGATTTCCGCCAAAAAGCGGCTGGGCGCGTTGTGATTCACCTGATTATACAGCATTCGCTGATTCGCGCGGGAGATGAACAGGCGCTTCTGGGCGCGCGTGATGCCGACATAGCACAGGCGGCGCTCCTCCTCCATCTTCGTCTCGTCCATGAGGCTGCGCGCGGACGGGAAAATGCCCTCTTCCAGACCGGTCATGAACACATCGGGGAATTCCAGACCCTTGGCAGAGTGCAGCGTCATCAGCGTCACATAGCCGCGCTCGTCCTCCTGCTGGTCAAGGTCAGTCACCAGCGACACGTTTTCCAAGTAGTCCTCCAGCGTCGCGTTTTCCGTTGCTTTCGCGTATTCGCTGACCGCACCCATGAATTCCTGAATGTTCTCCACGCGCGAGCGGGCTTCCTCGGTATCTTCCTTCTGGTACTGCGCCAGCAAGCCCGTTTTTTCCACCAAAGTAGATACGAACTCCTCCAGCGGCATGGTTTCCTTGAGCGCCAGCAGCATCGTCATGAGCATAAAGAAGTCGCTGACGCACTTTTTCGGACGCGCGGAAAGCGAATCCGGAACGTCGGACAGGGCGCTGTACAGCGGCATATTGTTCTGCTGCGCGTGATTCATCAACTCCTGCACGGTGCTGTCGCCGATGGCGCGCTTGGGCACGTTGATGATGCGGCGCAGAGAGACATCATCCGCCGGATTAACCACAACGCGCAGATACGCAATCACGTCGCGCACTTCCTTGCGGTCATAGAACTTCTGACCGCCGAAGACCTTGTAGGGAATCGCCGAGCGCATCAGCATTTCTTCCAGCACACGGCTCTGCGCGTTCGTGCGGTAGAGAATCGCCATATTGCCATACGGTTCGCCGTGGCGGTTAAGCTGGCGGATGCGGTCGGCGACCCACGCGGCTTCCTCGCGTTCGTCGCCCGCGTCGAAGAGGCGAATCGGGTCGCCCTCGCCCTGCTCTGTCCACAGCTTTTTCTCCTTGCGCCCGGAATTGTGCGCAATCACCTGATTCGCCGCGTCGAGGATATTGGCGGTCGAGCGGTAGTTCTGCTCGAGCTTGATGACGGTCGCGTCGGGATAATCCTTCTCAAAATCAAGGATATTGCGGATATCCGCGCCGCGCCAGCCGTAAATCGACTGGTCGTCGTCGCCCACAACGCAGAGATTCCGGCTCTGGTCAGTCAGCAGTTTGACGAGCATATACTGCGCATAGTTCGTATCCTGATATTCGTCCACCATGACATATTGGAAGCGCTTGCGGTACACATCCAGCACAGGCGGATGGTCGGCGAGCAGTTCCAGCGTCTTGACGAGAAGGTCGTCAAAATCCAAGGCATTGAGCGTTTTCAGGCGCGCTTCGTACTCGACGAAGACCGTGTGAATCTGCTGGCAGCGGAAATCGCGGTCGGAATGGTCGAACCACTCGTCCGGACTCATCAGCTTGTTCTTCGCATCGGAAATTTTCGCCTTCAGTTCGCGAATCGGCAGCAGCTTATCATCAATATTCTGGCGCTTCAAAATTTCCTTCAGCACCGCGCCCTGATCGTCGTCATCATAAATGACAAAAGAACGGGTATAGCCGCCGAGTTTCTCAATATCGCGGCGGAGGATTTTGGCGCAGGTGGAGTGGAATGTGGAAATCCACGCATCATTCGCCTGATCGCCCACCAGCGCGGCGATACGCTCCTTCATTTCCTTCGCCGCCTTGTTGGTGAACGTCAGTGCCAGAATATGGTACGCCGCCACGCCGTGCGCCATCAGGTTCGCCACGCGGCAGGTCAGGGCGCGGGTCTTGCCGGAGCCTGCGCCAGCCAGAATCAGCACCGGGCCTTCCAGCGTTTCCGCTGCCAAGCGCTGCTGCGGGTTGAGCATACTTAAATCCATTTTTGTTTCCTCAATCTTTCTTTTCCTTTTCCGCGGCATTTTCCATGGCATCCAGCACCGCCGTATAGCCGTTCGCGCCATAAAGCAGCGCCCGGTTGACGCGGCTGATGGTTGCGGAGGATGCACCCGTCTGACGGGCAATTTCCTGATAGGTGGCATGTTCGCGGAGCATCTTCGCCACCTCGATGCGCTGCGCCATGCTCTTGATTTCCGCAATGGTACACAAATCCTCGAAGAAGCGATACGCCTCGTCCGTTGATTCCAGCGACAACAGCGCCTTCATCAGCAAGTCCGTCTGTCCGTTCTTCACGCGGGGCTCAAACATATTTCGCACTCCTTCACCGCAAGGGGTCAGCCCCCCTGCGCATAGGTACATTATAGCACATTTCTGCCCAAATGAACAGGGCAAAAGCAGGGCAGAAAACGCGGAAAATTACGTCTTTCCACGCAAAAAAGGGGGAAAGCCTGTTTCTTTCTCCCCTTTTGCTTTGGGCAGATTACCCTTCCAGTGGAACGGTCAACACATCTTCGAGTTCATACGGATGGCCGTAAATCGTCACGCTGATCGGCTCGCCGGAAATCAGTGTCAGCGTCACGCCTTTGGGCTTCACGCGCAGTTCGATGATGCGCCCGCGGTAATTGAATTTGTAGCTGTATCCATTCCAGCAATCCGGCAGAAACGGTTTGAAACGCAATCCGCCGAGCGTGCGCATTCCCGCAAAGCCCTTCGCAATCGCCAGCCACGAGCCGGACATGCTGGTGATATGCAGCCCATCCTGCGAATCCTGATTGATGTTGTCCAAATCATAGCGCGCCGTCCGCTTGTACATCGCCACGGCGAGGTCTTTTTCACCAAGCTGCGCCGCCATAATCGAATGGATGCAGGGCGACAAGCCTGATTCGTGCAGCGTCAGCGGCGCATAGAAGTCGAAATTCCGCCGAAGCGTTTCGGTGTCGTAGACGTGGTTGAGGAAGTACAAGCCCATCAGCACATCCGGCTGCTTGATGTACCCCGAACGCAGGATGCGATCCCACGACCAGTGCATATAGATAGGGCGCTCCTCCGCCGGGATGTCGGACGCGGGGCGCAAATCCTTGTCCAGAAAGGCGTCATGCTGCGGAAAAATACCCAGACCGCGATCGTCAGGATAATACATGCGGTCGGCAATGTCCTGCATGTGCTTGAGATCATCCGGCGTAATCTGCAAGGCTTCCAAGCGGTCGTCATCCAGCTTGGCGCATGTCTCCACAAAATACTCCAGACACCACGCTGCCATGCGGTTGGTGTACCAGTTGTTGTTGACGTTGTTCTCGTACTCATTCGGGCCGGTCACGCCGAAAATCATGTACTTCTGCGTCCGCTGATTGAAATGCACGCGCCCAACCCAGAATTTCGCGATTTCCGCCATCACCTCGACGCCCTCGCCAAGCAGGTACGTCTCGTCCCCGGTGTACATCGTGTACTCAAAGATAGCGTGGACAATCGCGGCGTTGCGGTGGATGCCCTCGAACGCGACTTCCCACTCGTTGTGACACTCGCTGCCGTTGATGGTCGAAACGGGATAGAGTGCGCCGGGCATACCGAGGTTCGCCGCGTTGCGTTTCGCCGCTTCGAGATGGTGATAGCGGTAGAGCAGCAGCTGACGCGCCGTGTCCGCCCCTCGAATCGCCAGAAACACCGGCAGGCAGTAGGCTTCCGTATCCCAGTACGTCGATCCGCCGAAGCGCTCGCCCGTGTAGCCCTTCGGTCCAATATTCAGCCGTGCGTCGCTGCCCGTGTAGGTGCTGAGCAGCTGGAAAAGGTTGAAGTGGATGCCCTGCTGTGCGCTGTCGTCGCCCTCAATCTGCACATCCGCCATTTCCCAGCGCTCGTGCCACGCTGCCTGATGCGCTTTGAGCGCCTTCTGCCACCCCTCGTCGCACGCCTGCTGCGCCGCCGCCATCGCCAAATCCATCAGCTGGTCTTTGTCGTGGTCACGGCTGGTGAACACGGCGACGTACTTTTCCACCGAGACAGTCGTGCCGGAGTGAATATCGCCCGCATAGAGCGCAGCGCAGTAGCCGGCTTTGGACGCCATATCAATATAGTCGATGCCCTCAACGCGGTTCGTCATTGCCGCCGCGACGGTGAAGCGCTGTACGCCGTAGGGATTCGGCTTCGTCTGCACCAGCACGCCGCCGCGCTCATCCCAGCCCTCGCCATCCACCATGTTCCAGAAGGACTGGTCGTAGTTCGCATCAAGATTGCGGACGTTGCCATCCAGATAGGGCGAAACCTCCATCCGGCAGTCAAACGACGGTGTCACCTGATAGCGAATCGCCAGCAGCTCCTTCGTATCCATCGACACGAAGCGCCAAGTGTCCAGCGTCAGGCTGCCCTTGTCCATGTCCACACAGGCGTGGCGGTACAGCACGGCCGTGCGCATGTCCACCTCGCGCTCATATTCCCAGACCGTCGCGCGGCTGAGGTCGAGCGGATGCTGGTCGATGATGACATGAATGCCGATGAGGTTGATGGCGTTGATAACCTTCGCATAATACTCCGGATAGCCTTTTTTCCACCATCCGACGCGTGTCTTATCGGGATACCACACGCCGCCCAGATACGTCCCCTGAAAGCTGTCGCCGGAATAATCTTCCTCAAAATTGCCGCGCAGACCCATATAGCCGTTCGCCAGCGACATCAGCGACTCGGCGAAGCGCTGGGTATTGGGCTGCCAGCCGCGTTCGACTACTTTCCACGGATGCACGGGAAAGCTCATTGTTTTTCCCCTCCCTTGTCGGCTCGAATGCATTTCCAGCCGGTGCAGAACTCTTCCTAATACAATAATGCTTTTCCGCTTTTTTGTCAAGGGAAACCGTGTTCTTCTGTGTTTGTCCGTTTCGCTGTATTTTCGTCCCGTTTCCTGCATTTTCAGTTTCATCCTGCACTTTTTTGCTTCATCGGCTTCGGGCTGCGAACAGCAAGATTCACACCAGCGCCCATTTTTTCCGCATTCGGGGCGTTTGCAGCTTTTTGCGAACGTTCGGCATTTTCGTTTTTTCTGTCGTTTTTGAAGGGAAAAAACAGAATCAATGCAAAAAAAGCCCTTGACAAATCCTTTCCAAGCCGCTATACTTGTTGTCAACAGCAAGGGCGCTGTGAGATGAATTTCATTCGTTCTCGCAGTTGCCCTTTTCTTCGTAAATGCGAAAAAAACGCGTTTTACGAGGAGCGCGACGGAAAGCAGAGCCGCTTTCCCCCGCCGCTGGAACGCTTTCAAGAGCGAAATGACTTTGGAGGAGGAATCCCGGATGGCCAACATCGAAGAGCTTTTCGGCAGCAGCGTTTTCAATGACGCCGTCATGCAGAAGCGTCTGCCCAAGGATATTTACAAGGCGCTGCACAAAACCATCACTGATGGTACGCCCCTTGACCCGCAGGTGGCCAACGTCGTGGCAAATGCCATGAAGGACTGGGCAGTGGAACGCGGCGTTACGCATTATACGCACTGGTTCCAGCCCCTGACCGGCATCACCGCTGAAAAGCACGACAGCTTCATTTCGCCCAAGGACGGCGGCAAGATTATCCTCGAATTCAGCGGCAAGGAACTCGTCCGCGGCGAGCCGGACGCTTCCTCGTTCCCTTCCGGCGGTCTGCGCTCCACGTTTGAAGCCCGCGGCTATACGGCGTGGGATCCCACCAGCTACGCCTTCATCAAGGATGGCGTGCTGTGCATCCCGACGGCGTTCTGCTCCTACGGCGGCGAAGCGCTCGACCAGAAGACGCCGCTGCTGCGCTCGATGGAGGCACTGTCCGCACAGGCAGTTCGCGTGCTGAAGCTCTTCGGCCGTGACGCAACGCGCGTGACCTCCACCGTCGGCCCGGAGCAGGAGTATTTCCTTGTTGACAAGGCGCTCTACGACCAGCGCAAGGACTTGATTTTCACCGGCCGCACCCTGTTCGGCAACAAGCCGCCGAAGGGGCAGGAGTTGGAAGACCACTATTTCGGTTCGATTAAGCCGCGCGTTCAGGCGTTCATGACCGATCTGAACGAAGAGCTGTGGAAGCTGGGCATCCTCGCCAAGACCGAGCACAATGAAGTTGCCCCCGCACAGCACGAACTTGCCCCGATTTTTTCCATTACCTCCGTCGCAACCGACCACAATCAGCTGACGATGGAAATGATGAAGAAAATTGCCCAGCGCCACGGTCTGGTGTGCCTGCTGCACGAGAAGCCTTTTGCGGGTGTCAACGGCTCCGGCAAGCACAACAACTGGTCGATGTCAACCAACACCGGCTACAACCTGCTTGATCCCGGCGACGACCCGGCGACCTCCGCTCAGTTTATGCTGATTCTGACGGCGGTTATCAAGGCAGTTGATGAATATGCCGATTTGCTGCGCATCTCCGTCGCGTCCGCCGGCAATGACCATCGTCTGGGCGCGAACGAAGCGCCGCCTGCGATTATCTCCATGTTCCTCGGCGATGAGCTGTCCGCGATTGTCAACGCCTTCGAGGAAGAGAAGGAATACTGCGCAAGCGAAAAGCACGACCTCGAAATCGGCGTGAGCGTGCTGCCGAAGTTCCCCAAGGACAACACCGACCGCAACCGTACCTCCCCGTTCGCCTTCACGGGCAACAAGTTCGAGTTCCGCTCGCTGGGGTCGTCCGAGTCCATTGCGGAAGCGAACGTGGTCATCAACACCATCGTCGCACAGTCCTTGAAGGAATTTGCGGATGAACTGGAAAGCGCGGAGAACTTCCGTGAGACGCTCCACAACCTGATTGTGAGCAACCTGCGCAAGCACAACCGCATCATCTTCAACGGCAACGGCTATGCTCCCGAATGGGTGGAGGAAGCCGCCCGCCGCGGTCTGCCGAACTACGTTTCGACCGTCGATGCGCTGCCGCACATGCTGGACGAGAAGAACATCAAGCTCTTCACCACCTTCGGCGTCTTCACCGAGGCGGAAATCCGCTCCCGCTACGAAATCAAGCTGGAGAACTACGCCAAGGTGCTCAACATCGAGGCGGAAACCTGCCTGATGATGGCAGAGAAGGAAATTCTCCCGGCATGTATGAAGTTCGCCGGTGCGACTGCCAAGGCTGTCAACGCCATGAAGACGGCAGGCGTCGAACCCTATGCGGAAGCGCATGTGCTGGCGGATGTTGCCGAGCGCAACGCCAAGCTGTACAAGGCGCTGGAAGGGCTGCGCGGCGCGGTCAAGGCGACCTGCCACGGCGACGCACTGGAGTGCGCCAAGTACGAACACAACGTCATCATTCCGGCGATGGCGGCTGTCCGCGAACAGGCGGATGAGCTGGAAACGCTGGTCGGTAAGGAGTACTGGCCCTTCCCGACGTATGACGACCTGCTCTTCAACGTGTAATAACCTTCTGCACAAGGACGTGCAGGTGGAACGGTTCTGCCGTTCGCCTGCACGTTTTTTTGTATTCATCCACGGTGGCAACTCACCCCACAAAAGGATTAGGAGGCGCATGGAAATGGATCTTTCCAGCATCATGACATCAGTTGACAGCGAAATCTTCGGCGTATGGTTCTTAATCGGCGCGGCGCTCGTTTTCTGGATGCAGGCAGGCTTCGCAATGGTCGAAACCGGCTTCACCCGCGCGAAGAACACGGGCAACATCCTGATGAAGAACTTGATGGACTTCTGCATCGGCACAGTGATGTTCATCCTGATTGGCTTCTCGCTTCTGCTGGGCGAAGACCTGATGGGCTTTATCGGCAAGCCCGGTTTTGACATTTTCACCGCGTACCCGAATTTCGATTTCTCGAACTTTGTCTTCAACCTCGTTTTCTGCGCGACGACGGCGACCATCGTCTCCGGCGCAATGGCAGAGCGCACGAAGTTCCTCTCCTACTGCGTGTATTCCGCCGTTATTTCCGCGCTGATTTACCCCATCGAGGCGCACTGGATTTGGGGCGGCGGCTGGCTGTCGCAGCTGGGCTTCCATGACTACGCCGGTTCGTGCGCGATTCACATGGTCGGCGGTCTGTGCGCGCTGATTGGCGCAAAGATGGTTGGCCCGCGCATCGGCAAGTTCTCCAAGGACAAGAGCGGCAAGATTGTCGGCGTGAATGCGTTCCCCGGTCATAACATTCCGCTGGGCTGCCTCGGCGTGTTCATCCTGTGGCTCGGCTGGTACGGCTTCAACGGCGCGGCGGCGAAGAGCATCGAATCTCTCGGCTCGATTTTCCTGACGACGACGGTTGCGCCGTCCGTGGCGACAGTTGTCTGCATGATTTTCACTTGGGTGCATTACGGCAAGCCGGATGTGTCGATGTGCCTGAACGCCTCTCTGGCGGGTCTGGTCGGCATCACGGCGGGCTGCGACGTGCTGGACTGCACGGGTGCCATCATCGTCGGCGTTGTCTCCGGTCTGATTGTCAACTTCGGCGTGTGGTTCTTGGACAACAAGCTGCATGTGGATGATCCGGTCGGCGCGGTTGCTGTGCATTTCCTCAACGGCATCTGGGGCACGCTGGCGGTTGGTCTGCTGGCGACGGGCACAACGCCTGATTATCCCGAAGGGATGCTGACTGGCCTGTTCTACGGCGGCGGCTTCGAGCTGCTGGGTCTGCAGCTGCTGGGTGTGCTGAGCGTCTGCGCATGGACGGCGGTCACGATTACGCTTGCGTTCCTCCTCATCAAGGCGATTTTCGGTCTGCGTGTGAGCCGCGAGGAAGAAATCGCGGGGCTGGACATCATGGAGCACGGTCTTGCGTCTGGCTATGCGGACTTCATGCCCGCGACCTCTCTGCTGACGTCGGTGGAAGCTGTGCCGACCGTTGCGGTCGAAACGCCAAAGGTCTCGGTGGATGACGCTGTGCCGGTGGTGGTACGCAGCGACAAGGCGCCTGCTTCTGACGTGAAGATGACGAAGGTCTCCATCCTCTGCAAGCAGAGCAGCTTCGAGGTGTTGAAAACGGCAATGGAGGAAATCGGCGTAACCGGCATGACCGTTTCGCAGGTGCTGGGCTGCGGGATGCAGAAGGGACGTCCGGAATACTATCGCGGCGTCGCGGTGGAAATGAACCTTTTGCCGAAGGTGCAGGTGGACATCGTGGTGTGCAAGATTCCGGTTCGCACGGTTATCGACACGGCGAAGAAGGTGCTGTACTCCGGGCACATTGGCGACGGCAAGATCTTCGTGTACGACGTGGAGAACGTCATCAAGGTGCGCACGGGCGAAGAGGGCTACGACGCGCTGCAGGATGTGGAGTAAATCAACAAAATCAGGGGAAGAAGCGCGAAACTTCCTCCCCTTTTCATGTGGAATTGATTATGCAAGATGCTTCTTCAGCGTCGCGCGGACAGCGCCCGGCCCTGCCAGCAGTTCCTTGACATCCGCCGTCACCTTGTCCGCCAGACCCGCCGTATACAGGCTGACCCCGAAGATGCTTGCGTTGCCGAGGATGCCCTCCAGCTTGCCGTCCACCGAATCCGGCTGACCGAGCGTGACGCCTGCCAGCGCCGCCTGCAAGGTCGAAAGCATCGGGTCGGAGGAGACGTTCATCGGCGCGCCGTTGTCATCCACGCCGATGAGGTAGCGAATCCAGCCTGCCAGTGCCAGCGGAATTGCGGTCAGATCAGCGGGATTGAGCGTATCGGACGCCATGTAGCTCTTGATGGTCTCGCCGAAGCGGATGCCAACCTTCTGGGACGTGTCAGTCGCGATGCGCTGGGGCGTATCAGGGATGAAGGGGTTCGGCAGACGCTGCTCCACCACTTCGTCGATGAATGCCTTCGGGCTGATGATGCCGGGGTCGGTCACGACGGGCAGACCTTCCTTGTAGCCAATCGTCTTGACCAGCTTGACCAGCTCCGCGTCCTTCATTTCCGCCGCAATGGAGGTGTAGCCCAGCAGGCAGCCGTACACCGCCAGCGCGGTATGCAGCGGGTTCAGACAGGTCGTCACCTTCATGCGCTCGGTATCGTTGACGGTCTTGCGGTCGCAGAGGTACACGCCCGCCTTGTCCAGCGCCGGACGGCCGTTCGGGAAGCGATCCTCCACAACAAGATACTGCGGCACCTCGGCATTGACGAACGGCGCAATGTAGGTATTGCGGCTGGTGATGACGGGCTGCATGTCCTCAAAGCCCGCGTCCATCAGCTGCTTCTCGATGATTTCCGCCGGACGGGGGGTAATCTTGTCAATCATGCTCCACGGGAAGGAGACGCGCGCTTCGTCGTTCACATACGCCTCGAAATCCGCCGGAACAAGCCCGTTTTTCACCCACGCCGCGACGATTTCCATCACGCTCGCGCGCAGCTTCTCGCCGTTGTGGGAACAGTTGTCCATGCTGACCATGGCAATCGGCATAGCGCCCGCCTGATAGCGCGCGTAGAGCATTGCCGCCACGACCGCCATCGCGTGATGCGCCTGCTTCGGGCCGTTTTCCATGTCGGACACGACCACGGGCATCAGTTCGCCCTTCATGTTGCGCAGCGCATAGCCCTTCTCGGTGATAGTGAAGGACGCCATTTGCAGCGACGGCGCGGTGAAGACGTCCGTCAGCTGCTGCCACTGGGCTTCATCGGCACAGTTTGCCTTGATGCCCTTGGCAATCGACGCGATGACTTCCTTCTGCGTCGAGCCGTCGGCTTTGAGCGACACCATGAGCGTCATGCTGTCATGCGGCACATAAATCTTATCGATAATGTCATAGTCGAACGTTTCCGCCGCGACGATGCCGGATTCCGCCAGCCCCGCGTTCAGCAGACGCTGCTGAAGTCCCGCGATAAAGCCGCGGAAGATGTTGCCCGCGCCAAAATGCACCCACACGGGCTTCTCGGCGGTCTTCTCCGCCATCTTCGCCCAGTCGTACTGCGGCAGCGCCACCTGCGCGGCGGCGTAGCCCTGCTTGTCCTGAATGCCCTGATAGGACAGTTTCATATTGCTTCTCCCCTTTGTTATCCGTTGATTATACTATTTCCAAATGAGAATGCGCCAAGATGCGCCGCGAATTTTTCGTGCTGACTAACGGGAGTGAAATGCAGCGTAGCAGCGTTACGCTAAATGGAACGACCGGACGTCAGCGCAGAAAAGGCGCAAGCAGATAGCGCGGGCGAATGCAGGAAATAGTATCACTTCTTTTCGCCCTTCATGCGGCAGATAGCTTCCCACAGGCCGTTCAGGTACGTCGCGCCCAGCGCGCGGTCATACAGACCGTAGCCGGGGCGGCCCTTTTCGTCCCAGATCATGCGGCCGTGGTCGGGGCGGATGTAGGTGTCCGGGCAGGTGTCGTAGATAGCTTCCATGATGTCGAACATGTTCAGGTCGCCCGCTTCGGACAGGTGCGCGGCTTCGCGGAAGTGATGGTAGCCCAGGAACTTGATGTTGCGAACGTGCATCGCGCCGATGCGGTTCATCTCGCCGAAGTGGCGGATGATGGACGGAATGTCGTTGTCCGGCGAGCAGCCCAGAGAGCCGGTGCAGAGGCAGACGGTGTTCGCGGGGCTGTCATGGAGCTTGATAATCTTGTCGAAATCCTCCTGACTATGCGCAATGCGCGGCAGACCGAAAATCGGCCACGCCGGGTCATCGGGATGGCACGCCATGCGGATGCCAACTTCCTCGCAGACAGGAATCACAGCGTCGAGGAAGTACTTGTAGTTCGCGCGCAGGTCATCGGGCGTGAGCTTTTCGTACTGGCGCAGGGTCGTTTCCAGCAGCGCCAGACGCTCCGGCTCCCAGCCGGGCAGCGTGAAGCCCTGCGAATCGGCGGCGGTGCGGCGGACGATTTCCATCGGGCCCATTTCGCCCAAATCCTTCTCGTCGAAGTACAGGGAGTTCGAGCCGTCCTCCGGGATGACACGCGCCAAGTCGGTGCGCAGCCAGTCAAAGACGGGCATGAAGTTGTAGATGATGACCTTCACGCCGTACTTCGCCAGCGTGCGGATGGTCGAGATGTAGTTGGCAATATATTCGTCGCGCGTGGGCAGACCCATCTTGATGTCCTCGTGGACATTGACGGACTCGACCACTTCCAGCTCCAGTCCAGCGGCGTGGACTTCCTCCACCAGCGCCTTGACCTCCTCTTCAGGCCAGTCGACACCGGCGGGCTTATCCAGCAAACCCATCAGGCCGGACATGCCGGGAATCTGCTTCACATACTTCAGCGGAATCGGGTCGGACTCGCGGCCATACCAGCGGAATGTCATTTTCATGGGGATGTCTCCTCCTTCTGCTTTGCAAAGCCGCCTGTTTTTGCGGCAATGCGTCAAGTATATTTTACTATCAATTTTCGCAAAATGCAATCGTTTTTGACAGATTCGTGCGAAATCAACGCACTTTTTTGCTAAATTTGCATGACAAAACCTTGTCAATTCGGTTTTCCTGCGGTATAATGCAAGCAAATCCACTTTGGGAGGGTGCTGACCATGTTCGATATCACTGCCATCGGCGAAGCGCTGATTGATCTGACGCAGACTGGGCTTTCCGCATCCGGCGTGGCGGAATATGCCGCGAATCCCGGCGGCGCTCCGGCAAATCTGGCGGTTGCCGCCGCGAAGCTGGGGGCTTCCGCCGCCTTCATCGGGCGCGTCGGGGCGGATGCTTTCGGGACGCAGCTCCGCGAATGCCTCCGCGCAAACGGTGTGGATGTGTCGCGAATGCTGACCGACGCGCAGCGCCCGACGACGCTGGCAGTCGTTTCGCTGGACAGCCACGGTGAGCGGTCGTTCTCCTTCTATCGCCAGCATAGCGCGGATTTGGCGCTTTCGCCGGACGATGTGCCGGATGAGACTCTGCGCCGCACGCACTTTTTCCATTTCGGCGGCGTCAGCCTAACAGCGAATCCCGCGCGCGATACGGTGCTGGATGCCGCCCGGCGCGCGCGAAATCTCGGCGCGTGCGTCACCTACGACCCAAACTACCGCCCGGCGCTCTGGGGCAGCCGCACGGATGCCATCAAGCAATTGGCGCGTCCCCTGCCGCTGGTGGACATCTTGAAGGTGTCGGACGAAGAAATGGCGCTGCTGACTGGAACGGACAATTTGCAGGACGGTTCGGCAGCACTGGCGGATGCCGGGATTCCGCTCGTGCTGGTGACGCTCGGCGCGAAGGGCGCTTTCTACCGTTTCCGGGGCGAAACGGGTATCATCGACGGCGTTCCGTGCGTTGTCGCGGATACAAATGGCGCGGGCGACACGTTCTTCGGTGCGTTTTTGAGCCGAATGCGGGCATTCACGCTGGATAGCCTGACGATTCCGCAGCTTCGGGACATGCTGGGCTACGCAAACCGCGCCGCCAGCTGGACGACCAGCCGGTCGGGGGCGATTCCGGCAATGCCGACAGCGGAAGAGATGCGGTAAGCGCAAAAATCCCCTCTGATGCGCCAATCTCGAGCATCAGAGGGGATTTCCTTTATTCACCTGTGGTATTTTCCGGCTCATGACCGGGACGGTAGACGATGTCGTCACGCAGACGGTAGAGCGTCGCGCCGCGTGTTTTCTTGCAGAATGTACTCGCCCACCACTCCACGCTCTTCACCTCGTCGAACTGCACCAAGCCGTAACGGATGCCCTTCTTCTTGCCGCCGCGCATGTTGCTGTCCATCCAGTGGATTTCGTCCGTCTCCGGATCGTAACCGAGCATGATGGCGCTGTGTGCGCCCGTACCGTACTCGTACTTCGCGGACATTTGAAAGTAGTCGCCGCGCTGTGCCTGCCGCATGAAGTCGCACGCCAGCGCCATATTTTCCTCCTCGGACAGATTTTTGTCGTACTTGAACTGCGCCGCAATGTAGAACGGATTCCCCTTCTCCGGCGAAATATCCTCCCACTCGATGCCGTAGCTGTACGGCTTGCTCTTTGCCGCGGACAGATTGTTCGGCACAAGCAGCTGAACGTCCGGGTATTCCGCCATGCAGAAATCGTCGCGATTCTGGCGGAAAAGGTACGTTGTAAAGTTCTTGCAGACGTAAATATCGCGCTTGTAGTGTGCGCGCTGACTCTTGCCGTTCGCCTTAATATACAGTTCCTGCCCCAGCGCGATAATGCGGTTAATCAGGTCATCACGCGCGGTCAGCGTGTCGTCCGACGTCTCTTCCGCCGCTCCGGTCGTCGGCTCGTCGAGGTACACATCTTCCGCCAGTGCGCAGGAAAAAAGCATCAGCAGTGCCGTCAAAAACGCTGCTCCCCGCTTCCACATAAAAATCACCTCATCCGTTTTCAAGCCGCCTGTCACGCTTCCATTGTACTCTAAGGAGCGCGTTTTTTCAAGGCTTGATGCGAAGTTTTATACTATTTCCAGATAAGAATGCGCCAAGATGCGCCGCGAATTTTTCATTCTGGCTAACGTGAATGAAACGCAGCGTAGCAGCGCTACGCTAAGTGGAATGAGCGGACGCCAACGGGGAAAAGGCGCAAGCAGATGGCGCAGGTGAATCTGGAAATAGTATTACATTCGCCGGATGAGGTGCTTTCTTTACGGCTCGATGGCGCTGAAGCGCTTTTCACCGACCTTGTGCAAAATTAGAATAGATACGCCCGCTTCCGCCGCCATCAGCAGCGCTGCAACCGCACTGCGCAGCCCGACCGCGTGTTCCGCGGCGAAGCGCATGAGCATCGACGGGGCTTCCATGTCCTGCGCGGCGCTGGACAGCACCATCATGCCGACCACGCCCGCCACCGGAATCAGCGCCACCAGCAGCACGACAAGCATACAAATCATCTGATTCATGTTCTGCTTCATCACCTGCTGCTCGGTCTGCCAGTGCAGAATCGGGCGCGATGCGTCGATGGTCAACGCGATGCAGCCCGTCGCGAGGCTGAACAGATTCGCCAGCACGACCGCGCCCAGCACAGCGCCCAGATAATGCGTCCCCAGCAGTGCGGCGACGGCAATGCCCATCAGCAGAATCGCCGCGCCGTTAATCGTCAGGCTGACGGAGAGCTTCGCCCAGAGCTGCGTGCGCGGCGAAACCGGGATGTACTTGGCAATCGGCATCCGTCCGCCCTCCCGGGAAATCGCGGTGGCGATAATCGGGTTGACCCAGCTGATGAACATCAGCAGCGCCGTCAGGATAAGCATGACGTCCATCGGGCTGACCGAATCCTGCATCAGCCGCAGCAGGAAATTCCACGACACTTCGCTGTCCTGCTCGGAAGACATGCCGACACTCATGCCGATGAGCATAATCGGCAGCATCATCGCGCCCAGAACGCCATTGAGCAGATAGACCGGGACTTTGAGGATTTCGTTCCATTCGCGGCGGTAAATCGCCATGAAGGGGCTGTGCGCGCGGAACGTCTTGTCCGTCACGCGAACGCGCCGCGCCTTGCGGCTGCCCTCATTCTGCCGGAGCGTCGTATCCAGATAGCTGCCGCCGACGAGCGCAATCACCAGCGCCGCGCCGCCGATGGACACCGCCAGAAATGCCAGCCATTGCAGCCAATCGCCTGCAATGCCATCCACCGCCCACGCAACCGGCGGGAACGCGTGGATGAAGGCGCGCAGCATCGGCTGAACGCCAGTCAGCATCTGCGCGAAGAACGCCGCATCCGCATCCTCCGGGATTTTGGGGAGAATCGACCATTCCAGCCCCAGCACGACGACGAGCATCAGCACCGTCCCCAGCACGACCCAGACTTCCTTATGCCGGGTCAGCGACGTGAAGCGCCCCAGAATGCTTGCCAGCAGGAGCGAAATCGTCAGCGGAATGCAGTTGACTGCCAGCAGCACGGGCACCATCCGCAGATAGTACGTCCAATCCGCCGCGTAGTGAATCCCGTAGAGGACGACGGCGGGCGCGGCAATCAGGAGCGAAAAGAGCAGTTCACTGACGTAGACTTCCGTCCACTTTGCCGCCAGCACAGTTCGGCTCGTCAGCGGCAGATACGCCATGGACGCTGTGTCGCGCGAAAAGTACAGCGCAGCAAGCATTTGAAAGACGCTGAACAGCAGCGCTGTCACCATTGCCAGCAGAATCGCCAGCCCCGGCAGCATTTCGGGCGCATTCAGCATTTCAAACGCACTGAACATGCTGAACTCCATGAAAATGACGAAGCCGGCCAGCGTCAGCATCCCCAGCAGCGCCAGCGGATAGAGAATCAACCGGGAAATGTCGATTTTCCCGTTTGGCTTGCGCATGGCGCCGCGGAAGCCAGCCAGCAGATTCCGCAGGTTCAGGCGCAGCAGCAGCAAGTACGATTTCATGCCTGTTTCTCCTCCGATTCGGTCAGTTCGAGGAAAAGCTGCTCCAGCGACGCGCCCTTTTCGCCCGATCGCAGCGCCTCCAGCGTCCCCTGCGCAACCAGACGTCCCTTGTCGATAATGGCAATCTCGTCGCAGAGCTTCTCCGCCACCTCCAGCACATGCGTGGAGAAGAAAACCGTGTTCCCCTTCTCGCAGTGCTTGCGCATTTCTTCCTTGAGGATGTGCGCCGCGCGCGGGTCAAGCCCCACCATCGGCTCATCCAGCACCCAGACTGGCGGCTGATGCACCAAAGCGCCGATAATCGTCAGCTTCTGCTTCATGCCGCGCGAGTAGGACTTAATCTGCTCACCCGCCGCGTTTTCCAGCTCAAACAGCGCCAGATACTTCTCGATATGCGCCTTGCGCTCCTGCGCGCCAACGCCGTAAACATCCGCCATAAAGTTCAGGTACTCCATCCCCGTCAGGCGGTCATACAGTTCGTGGCTGTCCGGAACGAAACCAATCATCCGCTTAGCGGCAATCGGATCATCCTTCATCGACACGCCGCCGATGGTCACGCTGCCGCTCGTGGGCTGCAAAATACCCGTCAGCAGACGAATCGTGGTCGTTTTGCCTGCCCCATTCGGCCCGATAAAGCCGAACAGCTGCCCCTTGCCAACGTGCAGCGTCAGGTCATCCACCGCGCGAACGCTGCTCTTGCCGTACTGCTTCACCACATGGTCAAAATCAATCATTTTCTCAAACCTCCCTGCTTGATAAGTCTATTATATCGCCGAACTTTTCACAATGCAAGACATTTTGTCTGAAAACCGACATTCTGCGCCTGAATTGTCATACTATTTCCAGATGAAAATGCGCCAGAAGGGAAAAGGCGCAAGCAGATGGCGCAGTTGAATGTGGAAATAGCAACATGTACGGCACACAAAAAGCGCCCCGACACTTTTCCAAGCATCAGGACGCTTTTTCTGCATCAGCAATCCAGACAGGGAATTACGCCTGTGCGGGCGCACCAACGGGGCAGACTTCGGCGCAAGCACCGCATTCCACGCACACGTCGGGATCAATCTGGTACTGGGTGTCGCCCTCGGAGATCGCGTTCACCGGGCAGCCCTCGGCGCAAGCGCCGCACATGATGCAAGCATCAGAAATCTTGTAAGCCATGCGGAATATCCTCCTTGTGAATCTTATACTTGGTTTATCAACGCACTGGTTGATGGCAATATCATATCACGAATTGCCGCGAATTGCAAGCCCCAGCAGCTTCCTTTGGGGCAAAATCGTTCGTGGGATTTAGATGGTGTCGTCATCCTCGTCCAGCGGAATCAACGGCATTTCCATGGCATCCTCGACGGCTTCTTCCACCGCTTCGGTGCTTGCTGAAAGGGGCGTCTCAGCACCCGCTGCGAATTCTTCCACGACCGTCTCCACGGCTTCGCACGCAGCCGCCGGTGCCGCTTCCGGCATGGCGATGGTTTCCTCGCTTACGGGCGCTTCCTGCACGGGCTGTTCAATGACCTCATCCGCCGTATCCGCACTGTTCTGCGCAGCGCGGAGCGCCTGCTCGACCGCCATCTTCCACGGGCTGACGGCAGGTTTGGGCGCTTCAGCGGGCTTTTCCGGCTTCGGGGCTTCCGGCTGCTTCTCCACCTTCATCGGCTTTTCAGGACGCATCGGACGCTCTGCGCGCGGCGGACGTTCCGGGCAGGCGGGGCATTCCTTGATTTCCGCAGCTTCAGGAGTATCCTGCTTCTGCTCCGGCTTCTCCGCACGCTGTGCTTCCGGGCGCGGCGCATTCTGCGGGGTCAAGCGCTGCACGTCGGTCGCAGGGTACTCCTTGATTTCAAAGCTGTCGCCCTTCTTGATGCGCACCTTGACCGATTCAGTGATGATTTTCAATTCGCACACGACGCCCACGCCGTCTGGCGTCATGACTTCCTTTCCCTCTTTGGGCATGGACTTGCGGATTTCCTCGTAAGTATCCTGCTCGTACTTCAGGCAGCACATGAGACGACCGCAGACGCCGCTGATTTTGATGGGGTTGAGCGACAGATTCTGTTCCTTCGCCATCTTGATGGACACAGGCTGGAAGTCGCCAAGGAACGTGCCGCAGCAAATCGGGCGGCCGCAGGGGCCGAGTCCGCCGAGCATCTTCGCTTCGTCGCGGACGCCAATCTGCCGCAGCTCAATGCGCGTCTTGAACACACCCGCCAAGTCCTTGACCAGGCTGCGGAAGTCCACACGCCCGTTCGCCGTAAAGTAGAACAGAATCGTCTTGTTGTCAAACGTATATTCGACGCTGACCAGCTTCATATCCAGCTTGTGGTCGGCAATCTTTTTCTGGCAGATGGTGAAGGCTTCCTTCTCCGCCGCCTTATTCTCCTTGTCGTGGAGGATGTCCTCTTCCGTCGCGATGCGGACAACCTGCTTGAGCGGCGCGGTCAGCTTCGTGTCGTCAATTTCGCGCACTTCTGTGACGACCTCGCCAAACTCAATGCCTCGCGTCGTCTCAACAATCACAAAATCACCCGGCGTGGGCCAGAGCGCACCGGGCGTGAAAAAATACAGCTTCCCTGCGTTCTCAAATCGAACGCCAATTACGTTGACCATTTGCTTTTTTCCTCCATCAGGCTCAGCAGCAGCCGTTCGACCACTGCCTGCCATGTCACCTGATTCGCCCGCATCTGCCGTGCCTGTGCAACGGCATCCAGCAGACGCATCATGGCGGATAATTCTCCCTCGCGGCTGAACCACGCATCATGGCTGATAATCCTCCCGCGCGGCTGAACCGCTGCCACGCCGCCGGATAAGGCGTCACGGCGCTTTCGCTCCGCTGCCCCAAATGGCACAGCAGCAGCGTCCGCAGCATGTCCTCCACATCGTCGAGCAGCTCTTCCGCGTCGTCCTTGCGGTCTTTCCATGTGCTGGATATGCGCAGAATATCGCTCCGCCGCTCCAAGGCGAAGAAATCGCGCATGACCTCGCTCCGCCGCTGCCAATACTGTTCGTCGCCCGCGACCGCCAGCGCTTTGCCGATTGATCCGCCGCTGACATGCAGTGCCTCCTGCGCGCGCTGACCCGTCACGCCGTGCTTTTCCAATACGGACAGCACCGTTCGGTCATCCCACGGATGCAGCTTCAGTTCGCGGCAGCGGCTGACAATCGTCGGCAGCAGTAGCGACGGCGATTCCGTCATCAGCAGAAAAATCGTGCCCGGCACAGGCTCTTCCAGCGTTTTGAGCAGGGCGTTCTGCGCGGGTGGATTCATCTTGTCTGCCTGTTCAATCAGCACAACACGCCGTCCGCCCTCGAATGTGTGGCGGGCCGTAATCGCAATCAGCGCACGGATTTCATCCACCGGGATGGACTTCATGTCCGGGCGCACGTCCGGGCTAATCGGTTTGCCGGGCGCAATGATGACCAAGTCCGCGTGCGTCCCATCCCGCACCTGCTGGCACGCCCGACACACACCACAGGGACGTTTCTCTCCCTCCGGCGCCTGACAGAGCCAATACTGCGCCAGCAGCCGCGCCAGCGTCCGCTTGCCCATGCCTTCCAGCCCGGTGATGAGGTACGCGTGAACGAACGTGCCGTCGTGCAGCGTGCGCATCAAGCCATCATAAACAGCGCCCTGTCCCTGAAAATCGCTCAGAACGGGCGCTGCATTCCCTGTCTGTGCCGCCATTTGACGCTCCCTCAAAGTTTCATAAACTGATCGACTGTCAGGACGAACACTGTCGCACCGCCAACCGTCACTTCCATCGGGAAAGACGTGTAGACATTGCTCGCGCCGCCCATCGGCGTCGGGGATGCCGCCATCTGCTTCCGCGACTTGCAGACTTTCTCGATAATATCCAGCGTTCCCTGCAGCTTCGCGTCATCCACGCCGATGAGCAGCGTCGTGTTTCCCGCACGCAGAAAACCGCCGGTCGTCGCCAGCTTCGTCACGCCGATTCCGGCTTTCATCAGCTGATTCACCAGCCGGGAGGCATCTTCATCCTGCACGATTGCAATAATCAGTTTCATTTGCCGGTCTCCTTTCGGGCGCATAAGCCCCTTTGATAGTATACAGCATCCCCGCGCAAATTTCAAGGGTTCGCGGGGACAAATGCGCCATCATGCCGCAGAAAAAGGGGCGGCGCGTACCGTCCCCCGTTACAGCGCGTGATTCATCAGCGCTTTCATGGCGTTGAGCGTATCCTGATTTTCCGGTTTATTCATCCCGAAACGCGTCACATACGGGTTTGCCGTACTGAAAGACATCAGGTTGTTGACGTAGAGCAGCGCCACGCGGTCGTCGCCGAAATAATCCGAAATGCGGAACGGCTTGCCGAAGGCAAACGGCGATTCAATGCGCCGCGGCGTCAGGCGATGCACCTCCTCCGTGCTGCGGAAGAAGGTGAAGAACTCGCGGTAGACATGCACCTGATCCCACTGACTGTCCGGGTCAAGGTCTTCGGAGCAGAAATAATCCACCTGCGCCCAATCGCCGTCCACCGTCACGGTCACATAGCCAAGATGCCAGGTGTCGTTCGCAATCATGTCGAACACCTGCGTGCCCTGCTGGCTCAAGTCAACGACAGAGAAGCGGTACCACTCGTCCGTCAGCTCATCGCAAGCCTCCTTGAACTGCGGGCCGAACGAGCAAACCTCCGCCTTGTTGTACCACGCGTACTTTGCTGCCTTCAAGTCCTCTTCCGTCTTCCAGTCGCGCAGGGAAATGTAGTCCAGCCCCAGCTCCGGCACATAGGTCACATCGAAATCCACCTGCGTGACCGTTTCGCCGTTGACCTTGACGTCCAGCCGATGCGTCACGCCGCCGTCATGTCCGGTGTTGTCGCCGTAATTCTTGAAATTCCACCAGATGCGCTGCTGACCGTCGTCCGCGCCGATTTCGCCCTGCAGTGGTGTGGACTGATCCCACGAAACGGTCGCGTCCTCCCATTCGTCGCCGTTCTTCCGGCTGATTGACCATGTTACGTCGTCGCCCTGCGGCGTGATGGTGAAAAGCGTACGCGGCAGGAAGAACGGCACAAGCACGTCGTGCTCCTGCAGGATGCTGTCCACCTTCGGGGATGCCGCAATCGCCACGGTGCAAAACGTCACCAGCAGCACCAATGCCAATACCAGTCGCTTGCCTTTGCTCATGGGTGTCCCCTCCTATCTCTTCTCTTGCCACTTCCATTATACACCTATTTTTCTGATTTGTCGAGCGCAAAAAAAAGCGCCCGCCGCAAGCACGGTCAGGCGTCTTGATTGGTTTATTCTTCTTTCGCGGCGTCTTCCAGAATGGCCTGCGCGGCCTTTTTGCCAGCGCCCATTGCCAGAATGACCGTCGCTGCGCCCGTCACGGCGTCGCCGCCCGCATAGACATGCTTCTTGCCCGTGCGGCCGTGTTCATCCGTCGTGATGCCGCCCCACGTTTCGGTCGGCAGGTCAGGCGTGGTTTTCTTAATCAGCGGATTCGGGCTGTTGCCGATAGCGACAACGACCGTCTCCACAGGCAGGTCGAACTCGCTGCCGGGCTTCGGCACGGGACGGCGGCGTCCGCGCTCGTCCGGCTCGCCCAGTTCCATTTCCACGCACGTCATGGCGCGGACAAAGCCGTTTTCATCGCCCAGTATCGCCTTGGGGTTCGTCAGCATCCGGAAGTGGATGCCTTCCTCCTTGGCGTGGTGGACTTCCTCTTTGCGGGCGGGCATTTCCGCCTCGCTGCGGCGGTAGACAATCGACACGTCTGCCCCCAGACGGCGCGCACAGCGGGCAGCGTCCATCGCGACGTTGCCGCCGCCAATGACCGCCACGCGCTGACCGACCTTCACGGGCGTATCATGCTCCGGGAAGGTGTAGGCGCGCATGAGGTTGATGCGGGTCAGGAACTCATTGGCGGAATACACGCCGCAGAGGCTTTCGCCGGGAATCTTCTGGAAGTTCGGCAGACCCGCGCCCGATCCGACGAAGACCGCGTCATTGCCCTCTTCGAGCAGCTCTTCCACCGTCATGGCACGGCCGACGACCGCATTCGTGACGATTTTCACGCCCAACTTGCGGATATTGTCGATTTCCTTCTGCACGAGCGCTTTCGGCAGACGGAACTCCGGGATGCCGTACATCAGCACGCCGCCGGGGGTATGGAGCGCTTCGTAGACGGTCACGTCCCAGCCCGCACGCGCCAAATCCGCCGCGCAGGTCAGACCCGCGGGGCCAGAACCGACGACTGCCGCTTTCTTGCCCGTCGGCGCTGCTGTTTCCGCGGACACCGTGCCCTCGGTCATGGCATAGTCCGCCGCAAAGCGTTCCAGACGGCCGATGCCGACCGGTTCGCCCTTGATACCGCGGACGCACTTGCTTTCGCACTGCGTTTCCTGCGGGCAGACGCGGCCGCAAATCGCCGGAAGGCCGTTCTGCAAGCGAATCGTCTCATACGCTTCTTGGAACTCGCCCTTCTTGATATGCGCGATGAAGTCCGGAATCGGCACATTCACCGGGCAGCCCTTGACGCAGGGCGCATTCTTGCAATGCAGGCAGCGGTCAGCTTCCTCCATGGCGATTTCGCGGGTATAGCCCAGCGCGACTTCCTTGAAATTCGTCGCGCGAATGTCCGGCTGCTGCTCCGGCATCGGATGCTTCTGAAGACTCATGTTCGGCATTATCGAACACCTCCCGTCAGGCGGCACTTGTGGAGCTTTTCCATCGCCCGCTGCTCTTCCGGGCGGAACATGCGGCTGCGGGAAATTGCTTCCGCCCAGTCCACCTGATGCCCATCAAAGTCCGGGCCGTCCACGCACGCGAACTTCGTCACGCCGCCAACCGTCACGCGGCAGCCGCCGCACATGCCCGTGCCATCAATCATAATCGGGTTCATGGACACGATGGTCTTGATGTCCTTGGGCTTGGTCAGGTCGCATACGGCTTTCATCATCGGCAGCGGGCCGATGGCAATCACTTCGTCGTACACCTTGCCTGCATCAAGCTTCGCCTGAAGCGCCTGCGTCACAAAGCCCTTGTTGCCGTTCGAACCGTCGTCGGTCATGATGGTCAGGTCGGTGCAGGCCGCCGCCAGTTCATCCTTCAGGATGATGAGGTGTTCGTTGCGGAAGCCGACAATCAAGTCCACCTCGCAGCCCGCCTCGTGCAGCGCCTTTGCCTGCGGATAGGCAATCGCCACGCCCAGACCGCCGCCGATGACCGCCGCGCGCTTGACGCCCTCGGTATGGCTCGGCTCACCCAGCGGGCCGACGAAATCCAGCAGCGCGTCGCCCTCGTTCAGCGTATCGAGCTTCATGGTCGTGTAGCCGACTTTCTGGAAGATGATGGTGACAGTGCCCTTCTCGCGGTCGTAGCCGGCAATGGTCAGCGGGATGCGTTCGCCTTCCTCATCAATGCGGAAGATGATGAACTGACCCGGCAGCGCCTTGCGCGCCACCAGCGGCGCTTCGATTTCCATGAGCGTGACCGTTTCATTCAGCACACGCTTTTTGACAATGGGAAACATATTGAGTCTTCCTCCCTCTTGTGAAAAGGATATCAGTTTATTCTATCGCAAAGGCGGCGGAATTGCAAGCGAGAAATGTTCTTTCTGCGTATTTCTGCAACCAGCGGCGGCATTTTCAGGGATTCATGCGGAACCAGCAGAAGGATGTCGCGTTCGGCAGATCCCAAATCGTCAGCTTATAGCCGTCGGGCATATCGAACCACGCAAAGTCGTTGACCCCGTACGAGCCGCGATTCGGCGCATCCCCGAACGGCACGCCGATGATGGAAATCGCCACGCCGCCGTCGGTCGTCTTGACCCCCTTGTAGTAGGAATCATCCTGATGGGCATCAAGGAACGCCTGAATGCGGTCTGTATAAGCGAAATTCGGCCCGCAGTGAATCACCAGCGCGTAATCCAGATACGGCGCAAGCTCCGGCAGTTCCTCCTCTGTGTAGCCAAAATCGCGCAGCGTGCCGATGAACATCATGATATGGCGCGCGCGCTTCTTCGCCACCAGCAGATCGCCCACCTGCAGGTTCTCCGCCAGCTTGTCATACGACGGCATTCCCTTGCCCTTGCGGTGGCTGTACACATGGTTCTTGCCGTACTTGCCATACTGCAAAATCATGTTGGACAGGCTGTCATGCTTCGGCAGCCCCGCCTCGGCGTACACCCACTGCGTGAAGCCGGAACAGTCCAGCCCATAGAGATAGTACGAACCTTTGTCATAGAAGCGGGTCTGCTCCCAGATTTCGCGCTTGCTGTACAGCGGCGCTCGGGAGAACAGGCGCGTCAATGTCGTTTCGTCATCTGCCTTGCCGCCGAAGAAATACGGGCAGCCATCCACAAACGTCGCTGTCACCTCAGCGCCGGTCATTTCATTGTAGCGGCGCACAAAGTCGTTCCCCTCTTCCAGCATGGAAAAGGCAGCATCCAGCAGCTTCGAGCGCTCCACCTCCGCCTGCGCCGGCAGAATGGACAGCACCATCGTCAGCATCAGCACCAGCAATGCTGTCAGTTTTTTCATCGTGTTTCTTCCTTTCTTCCTCCGGCGTTTGTGCCGAATATCGACATTATAGCACATCCGCCATCATATGACAAGTACACCCGTGCGGGCTTTCCATTCCGAAGTCAGTCTGCCTGACAGAAAAAAACACCGTCCAGCATAAAAAGTCAGCGTCTTGATTTTTCCCGCGAATTTTATCGTTTTCCCTGTTGACATATTTAATAGGAAGATATAGAATAGACGGCGGACTGATTTTTTACCGCGTCTCCCGCGTGCGGTACAAGGAGGTTACGGGATGTTTTTTCTGCTTTTTGGTTTCTGGGTGCTGCTCAACGGCAGCTGGACGCTCGAAATTGCGCTGATTGGGCTGGTTGTCTCGGCGGCGCTGTACGCGTTCATCGTCAAGTTCATGGGTTACTCGCCAAAGAAGGAATGGGCGATTGTGCGCCGTCTGCCGCGCATCATCGGGTACTTTCTGTATCTGGTGAAGGAGGTTTTCCTCTCGGCGTGGGCGACGATCAAACTCGTCTGGTCGCCGAAGCTCGTTGTTGAGCCGGAAATCACCTCATTCCACACCCATGTGCGGACACTGCCCGGCAAAGTGGTGCTGGCGAACTCCATCACCATGACCCCCGGTACGATTACCGTGGACATGCATGACGATTTGTTCCTCATCCACTGCCTTGACACGTCCTTTGACGTGGGCAAAGAGGGGTTTGAGATGGAACGCCGCGTGATGGCGGTGGAAGGAACGCCGAAAGCTAAGAAATCCAAGAAGGGAGCGAAAAAAGCATGACGGACGCCTACGCATTTCTCTACAATGGGACGCTGATTGTCATCGGCGTACTGCTGCTGTTCTGCCTGATTCGCGCCATCCGTGGGCCGCGCATTGCCGACCGCGTGATTTCCATCAACATGATGGGTACGCTGATTGTTATCACCATCTGCGTGCTGGCATTCCTGATG
>FR899842.1:47663-48168 GCA_000437595.1 Faecalibacterium sp. CAG:74
CATTCCTGATGAACGAGGGGTATCTGGTGGACATCGCGATGATTTACACGATGCTGTCCTTCCTCGCGGTTGTGCTGCTGACGAAGATTTACATGGGTGTCTACCGCGAAAAGCGCCGCCGCCGGGAAGCGGCAGAAAATCAAGCGAAGGAGGATGAAGCGCATGAGTGACTTCTGGCAGATTTTCCGTTTTGTGATTGCCGCCCTGCTGACGCTTGCCGGTGTATTCTGCATGATTTCCAGCGTCTTGGGGCTGTACCGCTTCCGCTATGCCCTCACGCGCATTCACGCTGCTTCGCTGATGGACACGGTCAGCATTTTTCTGATGCTCTCCGGTCTGTCCGTCGCGACCGGCTTTACCGTGGCGACGGCAAAAATGGTCGTCGTGATTCTGTTTTTGTGGATTACCAGCCCCGTCGCGTCGCACCTGATTGGGCGGCTGGAAGTGACCATCAACGACGAGTTGGAAAAGGACATGACCGTCATGGACGAAACGGCGGGGGGGG
>FR899842.1:48205-51610 GCA_000437595.1 Faecalibacterium sp. CAG:74
GTTCAGCACGAAAAGGAGGGCGACTGACCATGCAGGTGCTGCACATTCTGCTGCTGGTATTCATCATCAGCTGCGCTGTCTCCGTCTCGCTGACGAAGAACCTGCTGACGGCGCTGGTCATCTTCATGGGGCAGTCGCTGGCGATGAGCGTCATCTGGATTCTGCTGGAATCGCCCGACCTTGCGATTACCGAAGCGGCTGTCGGCGCAGGTATCACAAGCCTGCTTCTGTTCGTGACGCTGAAGAAAATCCACGCCATCGACATCCAAAAGGGCACGGACAAGACCACAAACAACGTTCAGGAAGGGGTGACGCGGCATGGCGAAGATCAGGAATAATTACGAAAAAAGCTGGTTTCCGCGGCTGCTGAAGTGGCTGGACGGCGGTTCTGGTCTGCTCGATGATGCCATGGCGCACGAGCTGGACGAAGGCAGTGAAGAGCACCTGCTGCCCGACTCGCAGGATGCCCTCACCCGCGAAACGAAATTCGAGCAGCACCGTCAGGAGAGCTTGGACAAGGACGAGACGCTGTACGAGCGCTACCATCAATGGGCGCACACGCGCGGCAAGAAGCTGCTGACGTGGCTGTACCGTCTGTTAGCGGTGGTTGTGTGCTTCTCCATCATCTGGGTGCTGCTGCAGACGGCCAGCTACCTGCCGCCGTTCGGCAATCCCGACAACCCGGTCAACAACGAAGTCAGCCAGCGCTACATTGAGAAGGGCATGGAGGAAACCGGTGCGGTCAACATCGTTGCGGGCATGATTCTGGACTACCGCGCATTTGACACCTTGGGCGAATCGAACGTGCTGTTCATTGCCGCCTGCTCGGTGCTGATTCTGCTGCGCGTATCCGGCAGCAAGGACGGCAAGCCCTCCACCGAACAGCTGGAAGCCGAAGCCGACGACCGCATGTATGAGCCGAAGAACGACGCCATCCTGCAGCACGCGGCGAATTTTCTTGTGCCGCTGATTCTCATGTTCGGCGTGTACGTTATTCTGAACGGACATATTTCCCCCGGCGGCGGCTTCTCCGGCGGCGCGATTATGGGCGCAGGGCTGATTCTGTACCTGAACGCGTTCGGCTTCAAGCGCACGGAGCGTTTCTTCACTTTCACGACGTTCAAGATTGTGTCCTGCGTCGCGCTGTCGTTCTATGCGTTGAGCAAGGCGTACAGCTTCTTCACCGGCGCGAACCATCTGCCGTCCATCATCACAACGGGTACGCCCGGCATGATTTTCTCCGCAGGGCTGATTCCGTACCTGAACATCGCCGTCGGACTGGTCGTCTGCTGCACGATGTACGCCTTCTATACGCTTTTCAGAAAGGGGGACATGTAAGCCATGAATTTTACAAACTACGAAGAAATGGCCGCCATGATTCTCTTCGGCATCGGCTTCACGACGCTGCTGCTGCACAAGAACATGATTAAGAAAATTATCGGTTTCTCGATGATGGACAGCGCCATTTACCTCTTTCTGGCTGTCAAGGGCTACATTGCGGGGCGGAAAGCGCCGATTGTGGTGGACGGCATTACGTCCATGGAAGCCTACATCAACCCCATTCCGGCAGGTCTGGTGCTGACGGGCATCGTCGTCTCCGTGTCGGTGACGGCGCTGATGCTCGCGCTGACCGTCCGGCTCTATCGGCAGTATCACACGCTGGATATTGACGAGATTACCGCACTCTGCCGGAAGGAGGAGGAAACCTGATGTCACAGCCGCTCTGGCATTCCATCCCCTATCTGTGCATCCTGCTGCCGCTGGGTTCGGCGGCGGTGACCAGCGTCCTCAAGCCCCGCTGGGCGCGGTATTGGACGATGTTCGCGCTGCTGGTGGTCACGTCGCTCTCCGGCGTGATTTCCGCCATTTTCGCATCCGGCGCGGAGAGCTACACCTACATGATGGGTCACTTCCCCGCGCCGTGGGGCAACGAAATCCGCGCGGGTCAGCTGGAGGCCGCGACTGCCCTGTTCTTCAGCCTGATTATGCTGCTGAGCCTGCTCGGCGGCTTGAAAAAGATTGACGAACACATTGACCAGAACAAGGTCAGCCTGTACTACGTCGTGCTGCTGCTGCTGACGTCGGCGCTGATGGCGCAGGTGTACACGAACGATATTTTCACCGCCTACGTCTTCCTTGAAATCATGACGCTGGCGGCGTGTGCGCTGATTGCCATCCGCAAGCGCGGGCGCACGCTCGTCGCCGCGACGCGCTACATGATCATGAACCTGATCGGCTCAGGTCTTTTCCTGCTGGGCATCATCCTGCTGTATGACCTGACGGGTCACCTGCTGATGAGCAACATGAAGGAAGCGGTTGCGGCACTGGCGAAGTCCGGGCAGTATCAAGTGCCGCTGACGGTTGTCGTCGCGCTGATTTCCATCGGTCTGTCCATCAAGAGCGCCCTCTTCCCGTTCCACACATGGGTGCCGGACGCCTACGCCTATTCTACCCCGACGTCCGCTGCGGTGCTGTCCTCCTTGGTCAGCAAGGGCTACATCTTCCTGCTGATGAAGATTATGTACCGCGTAATTGGGCTGGACGTCATCGTCTCCACTGGGATTCAGGATGTGCTGTTCGTTTTCGCGCTTGTCGGCATAGTGATGGGCAGCATTTCCGCCATTCGTCAGACCGACATTCGCCGGATGATTGCGTTCTCCTCCGTCGCGCAGATTGGCTATGTCTTCATGGGCATCGGCTTGGGCACGGATGAAGGCATGATGGCGGCAACGTTCCACATCTTCAGCCATGCGGTGTGCAAGAGTATGCTTTTCCTCGCCGCGGGCGGCTTAGCGGACGCTTCCAACAACTCCAAGAAGTTCCGTGATCTGCGCGGTGCGGGCTTCCGCAGCCCGATTGCGGGCGTGGCTTTCACCATCGGCGCGCTGAGCATGGTCGGCTTCCCGTTCCTCGGCGGATTCGCATCGAAGCTGAATTTCGCCCTTGCCGCGATGGATGTCGGCGGTGCGCGGACGATGCTGGTGCTGATTACACTGGCAATTTCGACGTGGCTGAACACGCTGTACTTCCTGCGCACAGTGATTACGCTCTACCGCAAGCCTGTGCCGGGAGCGGTGTATTCCGTCGCCCGCGGTCAGCGCGGCTTCTGCTTCAACGCCTCGCTGGTGGCTTTCTCCATCGTCAATGTGGCGCTGGGGCTTTTCGCGCAAACCTTCGTCAGCGCCATCACCGCGGGTTTGGCGACATTTGGGTAAGGGAGGAAACGAATGATGAATCTATGGTTGCTTCTTCCTCTGCTGCTGCCCATGCTGGCGGGGCTGCTTCTGCTGACAAAGCCGTTCGCGGAGGGGAAAATCCGCCGCCTGACGGTGCAAATCGGGTTGATTTTGACGCTCGCGTCCCTGCTTCCGGCGTTTCTGACGTCCGGGCGCGACCTGACGCTCT
>FR899842.1:51641-62276 GCA_000437595.1 Faecalibacterium sp. CAG:74
ACGCCCGGGCGCGCCCTGACGCTCTTCACGCTGTCGGACAACGTGGAGATTGCGCTGCATGTGGACGGCATCGGCATGTGCTTCTGTGTGCTGATGGCGTTCGTCTGGACGGCGGCGGGGTTCTACTCGTTTGACTACATGGCACACGAGGGGCATGAAAAGCGTTTCTACTGCCTGTATCTGCTGACGCTGGGCGTGCTGATGGGGCTGTGCATGTCCGGGAGTCTGGTCACCTTCTACATGTTCTACGAAGCCATGACGCTGCTGACCATGCCGCTGGTGATGCACTCCGGCAGCAAGGAGGCGGTCGCGGCGGGCATTAAGTACCTGATTTACTCCGTCATCGGCGCGTCACTGGTGCTGCTGGGCATTTTCGCGATTGCCCCGTACGCGCAGTCGCTGTCCTTCGCGCCCGGCGGTGTGCTGGACATGGCGAAAGTCGCGGGGCACGAGGGCTTTGTGCTGGCGATTGGCGGCGTGATGCTGCTGGGCTTTGGCGCGAAGGCGGGTCTGTATCCGCTGCACGGCTGGCTGCCGACGGCGCACCCGGCCGCGCCTTCCCCGGCGTCGGCGGTGCTGTCCGGTGTCATTACGAAAGCGGGCGTGCTGGGTCTTTTGCGCGTCATCTACTGCTTCCTCGGCGCACAGAACCTGCGCGGAACGTGGGTGCAGACGGTGCTGATGGCGCTCTCGCTCTTGACGGTTTTCATCGGTTCGCTGCTGGCGTACCGGGAGCATCACCTCAAAAAGCGGCTGGCATGGTCTACGGTCAGTCAGGTGAGCTACGTCGTGTTCGGGTTGAGCACGCTGCATCCGCTGGGGCTGCTCGGCGCCATGCTGCACGTCGTGTGCCACTCGCTGGTCAAGGACGTGCTGTTCATGGGTGCGGGCGCGGTCATCCTGAAAACAGGCGAAACGCAGGTGGATGCCCTCCGCGGTATCGGCAAGCGGATGCCGGTCACGATGTGGTGCTTCGCGATTGGAAGCCTTGGGCTGATTGGCATTCCGCCGTGTCTGGGCTTTTTCAGCAAGTGGGAGCTGGCGCAGGGCAGCCTTGCCATGACAGGCGTAGCTTCATGGCTGAACTGGTTCGGGCCCGTTGTGCTGCTGCTCTCCGCCCTGCTGACGGCTGGCTACCTGATGCCGATTGTTCTGCGCGGCTTCTTCCCCGGAAAAGACGCACAAGTCGGCGAAAAGTGCGAAGCGTCCGCGTCGATGCTCATTCCCATGCTGGTGCTGACGGTGCTGTCAGTGGCGCTGGGCATGTTCCCGTCGCTGCTGACCGACCTTCTTTCCCCCATTTTGACCGCACTGCTGTAAGGAGGAAGCGCATATGCTGTTATTCTTGACCATCGCGCTGCCCATGCTTGGCGGCGCGGCAATGGGACTGATGCGCTTTTCCAGCGCGAAATCCCGCGGAATCTACGTTGAAACCATCGTGCTGGCGACGAGCATCCTGACGTGGGTGCTGCTGCTCACCCGCACGGATACCACCTTTGTCCTCTGCCACATGAACAGCGAGCTGGCGCTTGCGTTCCGTGTGGACGGCATGAGCTGCATTTTTGCAGGGCTGGTATCCATCCTCTGGCCGCTGGCGTCGCTGTACGGCTTTGAGTACATGCAGCACGAGGAGCGTCCGAACACGTTCTTCAGCTACTACACGATGAGCTACGCCGTCACGCTGGCCGTCGCGTTCTCGGCAAACCTGTTCTCTCTCTACGTCTTTTATGAGTGCCTGACGCTGATTACCCTGCCGCTTGTCATCCACAAGAAGGATACCATGTCCATCCGCGCAGGGCGCAAGTACCTCACCTTCTCCATCTCCGGCGCGGCGCTGGCGTTCATTGCGCTGGTGTTCATCATCTACTACGGCACGACAACGGACTTTGTCCTCGGCGGCGTGCTGGACGCGGAAAAAATCAGCGGGATGGAAGAACTGCTGAAATTCGTGTTCCTGCTGGCGTTCGTCGGTTTCGGCACGAAAGCGGCTGTTTTCCCGATGTACGCATGGCTGCCGGCGGCTTCTGTCGCCCCGACGCCCGTGACAGCGCTGCTGCACGCGGTGGCGGTCGTCAACGCGGGCGCGTACGCCGTCCTGCGCGTGATTTACTACTCCTTCGGCGCATCGTTCCTCTACGGAACGTGGGCGCAGACGGTCGCTTTGCTGCTTAGCTGCTTCACGATTCTCTTCGGTTCGACAATGGCGGTTCGCGAACAGCACTTCAAGCGCCGTCTGGCGTACTCGACCATCTCCAACCTATCCTACATGCTCATGGGCGCGGCGCTGATGACCCCCGACGGCATGACGGGCAGCTTGAGCCATCTGGTGATTCACGGCGTGATCAAGATTACGCTGTTTTACTGCGCGGGCGCGATTCTCATCAAGACCGGCAAGGAGTATGTGCAGGATCTGCGCGGATACAGCAGGATTATGCCTGCAACGTGCGGCATCTTCCTGCTGGGCAGCATTGCGCTGGTCGGCACGCCGCCGCTGGCAGGCTTCGTCAGCAAGTGGAATCTGCTGACCGCCGCGTCCGCCACGGAGCTGCCAATGGGAACCGTCGCGATTGTCTGCCTCATCATCTCCGCCATTCTGACGGCAATTTACCTCTTCACTGCCGCACTGCCGATGTACTTCCGCCCGCTCAACGCGGATCAGGCGCAATTGGCGGGGCAGAAGCTCGACCCCAGCTGGATGATGCTCTTTCCAATGGGGATTTTGTGCGCGCTGATGATAGGTCTGGGGCTGTGGTCGCAGCCGCTGGTGACATTCCTGCGGAATATTTCCGCTGGTGTGATTTTTTAAGGACAGGAGGAAAGAAAGATGACATCGTGGATTCTGATTTTGCTGACCTTCCTGCCCTTCCTCGCCGCCATCATCGCCTATATGCTTGGCCGCCGGGATGAACGCGCCATGAACGGGTTCGTGAGCATCACGGGCATTGTGATTTTCGCGCTGAGCGTAGTGCTGCTGTTCCTGCCGGAGGGCGAAGTCGCCCTGCCCGGCTTCTGCGGGCTGGGGCTGTACCTGCGCGCGGACGGCTTCCGCGGGCTGTACAGCTGCGTCGCCGCCTTCATGTGGATGATGACGGGGCTGTTTGCGCCAGAATACTTCCAGCATCACGGCAACAAGGCGCGGTACAGCTTCTTCACGCTGATGACGCTCGGTGCGACGCTGGGCGTGTTCCTCTCGGACAACCTCGGCACGACGTTCCTGTTCTTTGAAATCATGTCCTTCGCCAGCTATGCGTGGGTCGCGCAGGAGGAAACGCCGGGCGCGCTCAGGGCGGCGGCGACGTACCTTGCGGTGGCGGTCATCGGCGGTCTGACGACGCTGATGGGCTTGTTCCTCTTGCAGCATCAGCTGGGGACACTCGACTTTGCGTCCCTGCGCGCCGCCATGGGCCAGCAGGATGTAACCGTCGCGGTGTGGCTGACGCTGGTCGGCTTTGGTGCGAAAGCCGGTCTGTTCCCGCTGCATATCTGGCTGCCGAAAGCGCACCCGGTTGCGCCTGCACCCGCGTCGGCGCTTTTGTCGGGCATCCTGACCAAATCCGGCGTATTCGGGCTGATTGTGCTGTGTGCGAACCTGATGCAGGGCAATGCCGCGTTCGGCAATGCGCTGATGATTTTTGCCGCAATCACGATGTTCCTTGGTGCACTGCTGGCGCTGTTCTCCACCGACCTCAAGCGAACGCTCGCCTGCTCGTCGATGAGCCAAATCGGCTTCATCACGCTGGGGCTGTCGGTGATGGTGCTGCTGGGCGACGAAGGCACGCTGGCGGCGTATGGCAGCGTGATGCACATGCTGAATCACTCGCTCATCAAGCTGACGCTGTTCATCGCGGCGGGCGTGGTGTACATGAACCTGCACGCGCTGAATCTTGATGATATCCGCGGCTTCGGGCGCAAAAAGCCGCTGCTGCACATTGCGTTCCTGCTGGGGGCGCTGAGCATTGCGTGCATCCCGCCGCTGGGCAGCGGGTACAACAGCAAGAGTCTGCTGCACGAAGGGCTGCTGGAGCTGATTGGCGAAATGCAGGCGGCTGGCAGCGCGTGGATGGGCTACAAGGCGATTGAAGTGCTCTTCCTCATCAGCGGCGGACTGACCGTCGCGTACATGGCGAAGCTGTACATCTGCATTTTCTGGCAGAAGCACCCGACCCATCAGGCGGAATTCGACGGCATGACGCACTACATGAACGGCACAACCGCGTTTGCGCTGCTGGGCAGTGCGGCGGCGCTCCCCTTCCTTGGCGCACTGCCGGGGCTGCTGCTCACACCGTTCGGGGCAAAAAGCGCATCGTTCTTCGGCGTACCCGCGCTGAAGGAAGCGATTGCGTACTTCTCGGCGGAGAACCTGCAGGGCGCGGCGATTTCCATCATCATCGGCGCGGCGGTGTATCTGCTGATTGTCCTGCCGCTGCTGACGCGCAAGGACGAAAGCGGCGTGCGCCTGTACGTCAACCGTTGGAATGAGAAGCTCGACTTGGAGAACGCTATCTACCGTCCGCTGCTGCTGACGCTGCTGCCGCAGGTGCTGACACTGGTGTTCCGCTTCATTGCGGAGCTGCCGGAAAACATCGTGATGGCAAGCCGCGCGACCATCTTCCGGATGCGCAAGACGCGCAAGCCCGTGCCAGTCGGCAACCGCTTCACTTACACGCTGGGGCGCGCGCTGAATGCACTGGCGCGGCTGCTTAACCGCACGATTCTGCACCGCCACCCGATGCGCACGGACTTCGAGTATGTGCTGGACGCTTCCTTCCGTGAAGTTTCCAGCGGCATCCGCAGCATGAGCGTGAGCATTTCCTTCGGGTTGCTGCTGCTGTGCATTGGGCTGTATGTAACCTGTTTGTATCTGCTGCAATAATCGGCATAATTATTTGCGGAGGCATTTCCGGGCTGCGAACCCTTGTGCAGCCCGGTTTTTGCTGCTAAAACAATGGGTTTTCGCTGTTTTCGATACTTTTCGTCAGCGTTCTTTGGCAGATTTGGGCGTTTTTAGACAAATTGTCGCAGAAGCTGGCGGGAAGCATACTTGTCATTTTCCCATTTCTGTGGTATGATACACAACGGCAATGCAAACAATGATTTTGCATCGCAATGTTTGATTCCGGAGCAGGGCATTCAACGGCATTCCACGAAAGCCCTTTGCAAATAAAAGGAGGATTCCCATGCCTACGACATCTTTTGACAAGGATTCCATCAAGGCATCCATTATCGGCAAGCTGCAGCGCTATAACGGTCGCACCATCGAGGAAGCATCGAATGGGCAGATTTATCGCGCACTGGCTTCCACCGTCCGCGACCAGATCATGCAGAAATGGATGATTTCCCGCGAAGAACGCAAGACGAACAACAACAAGCGTCTATTTTACCTCTCCGTGGAATTTCTGATGGGCCGCAGCCTGTACACCAACATCCTGAACCTCGTCTCGCTCGACGCCTACAAGCAAGCGCTGGACGAACTGCACATCGACGTGGACAAGGTGCTTCAGGAAGAGCCTGAACCCGCGCTGGGCAACGGCGGTCTGGGCCGCCTGGCAGCGTGCTTCATGGACTCGCTGGCGTCCCTTGACCTGCCTGCGATGGGCTGCTCCATCCGCTATGAATACGGTCTGTTCCGCCAGAAGATTGTGGACGGTCAGCAGGTCGAGCTGCCGGACTACTGGCTGGGCAACGGCAACGTGTGGGAAATGCCCGTAATGGAGGATGCCTGCGAGGTGCACTTCAACGGTCACGTTGAAATGGGCAACGAGAACGGCCGCACGGTGTTCCGTCACGTCGGCTACAACACGGTCGAGGCTGTCCCCTACGACATGCCGCTGGTGGGCTATGACACCTCCACCGTCAACAGTCTGCGCCTGTGGAGCGCCCGCGCCCCGAAGCGCATTGACCTGAGCGACTTCAACCACGGCCACTATGTGCAGGCGTCGGAGGAAAAGGAACTGGCGGAAGCCATCTCCAACATCCTCTACCCCGAAGACAACCACTACGAAGGCAAGCTGCTCCGCTTGAAGCAGCAGTATTTCTTCACCTCCGCCACTCTCCAGTACATCCTCAAGGACTTCAAGAAGCTCAACGGCACGAACTGGAGCAAGCTGCCGGAGAAGGTCGTCATCCACATCAACGACACGCATCCGGGTCTGGCGATTCCGGAACTGATGCGCCTGCTGATGGACGAAGAAGGCTTGGGCTGGGACGAAGCGCAGCAGATTGTCAGCCGCACGATGGCGTACACCAACCACACCATCATGGCGGAAGCGCTCGAAAAGTGGCCGGAAGACATGGTGAAGAGTCTGCTGCCGCGCATCTATCAGATTCTGGTGGAAATGAACAAGCGTCTCTGCGCGCGCCTGTGGAACTTCTTCCCCGGCGAAGCGGAGCGCGTGGGTCGCATGGCGATTATTGCCTACGGTTACATCCACATGGCGAACCTGTGCGTTGCCATGACGTTCTCCACCAACGGCGTGAGCAAGCTGCACGGCGATATCCTCAAGCAGGAGACGTTCCACGACTTCTACCTCGTTATGCCGGAGAAGTTCAGCGCAATTACCAACGGCATCACGCATCGCCGCTGGCTGATGGCGTGCAACCCGGAACTGACCAAGCTTATCTGCGACACCATCGGCACAGACTGGGTGAAAGATCCGGAACTGCTGCATGACCTTGCGCCCTATGCTGACGACGCGGCGTTCCGCGAGCAGTTTGAGAAGATTAAGCACAACAACAAGGTTCACCTGTCGAATTTCCTGAAAGAACATCAGGGCGCAATCGTTGACCCGAACTTCATCTTCGACGCACAGTCCAAGCGTCTGCACGAATATAAGCGTCAGATGCTCAACGCTTTGCACATCCTTGTGCTGTACAACCGCATCGTCAACGACCCGAACTTCACCATGCGGCCGCGTGTGTTCATCTTCGGCTCGAAGGCAGCGCCGGGCTACAACCGCGCCAAGCTGATTATCCGCTTCATCAACGGTCTGTCCGCGCTGATTGCCAAGCACCCGCGCGCCAGCAAGATGCTGCAGGTCGTCTTCCTTGAAAACTACGACGTGTCCAGCGCGCAGCTGCTGATTCCGGCAACCGAAATCTCCGAACAGATTTCCACCGCGTCCAAGGAAGCCAGCGGCACGGGCAACATGAAGTACATGATGAACGGCGCCATCACGATCGGCACGATGGACGGCGCAAACGTCGAGATTTCCGAGCAGGTCGGCATGGATAACATCTACATCTTCGGTATGCGTTCCGACACGGTGCTGGATATGTACCGTGAGCGCAACTACAACCCGATGACCATCTTTGAGACGAATCAGGAACTGCGTCTGGCGTTGACCCAGATGATCGACGGCACCGTGCTGCCGGACGCGCCGAGCGCCCTGCAGGATTTGTATCACAGCCTGCTGATTGGCGACTGGGGCAACATGGCCGATCCGTTCTTCGTCCTGAAGGACTTCGGTTCGTACTCGATGGCGCAGCGCCGCATCGACGCGGATTATGCCGACCGCGACAAGTGGAACCGCATGGCGGTCATCAATACCGCAATGTCCGGTGTTTTCTGCTCCGACCGCACAATTCGCGAGTACAACGACACCATTTGGCATCTTGACCCGCTCAAGCGCAAGGTATAAACTGCATATTTTCGAGAGCACTGCGGAAAAATATCCATCCGCAGTGCTCCCGGTTCAAAAGTCCGGAGCATTTCGGGCTTTTTTGCCGTGTTTCCGCAATTATTGATGATTGGATGGATGGATATCATGCTGCTGCACGATTCCCACAACGAATTTTATCGCACGCCGTCCGGCCCTGCTCCGGCTGGCAGCAATGTTCTGATTCGCCTGCACTGCGACGAAGCGACGAGCGTCGTCCTGCGCACTTGGATGACGGAAGAACTTTGCTACACCATGCTGCCGACCGCTGAGCATGTCTGGGAAGTTGCCATTCCCCTGCCGACCACGCCGGGGCTTTTCTGGTATTACTTCCTGATTTACCGCAAGGACGGCCGCACCATCCGCTATGGCAACCAGCCGGACAAACTTGGCGGCGTCGGTGTCGCGTATGACCACGGCGAGCCGGAATCCTTCCAGATTACGCTCTACGACCCGGCTTACAAGACGCCGGAAGCCTTCCACGGGGCGAATATCTACCAGATTTTCCCCGACCGTTTCCGCCATGCGCCAACAAAAGCCGTTGATGACCGCAAAGACCGCTATGTCCACAAAAACTGGGACGAAGAGCTGCTGGGCGTGGGCGACCTGCGCGGCGGCAAGTATCAGGAACTGGATTTCTACGGCGGCACGCTGACCGGCATTCAGGAGAAGCTGCCCTACCTGAAGGACATGGGCATCGACATTATCTACCTGAACCCGATTTTCCGCGCACGGTCGAATCACCGCTACGACACGGGCGACTACACGCAGGTTGACCCGCTGTGCAGCACGAACACGGAGTTCACCGAACTGTGCGAAGCGGCGAAGAAAGTCGGCATCCGCGTGATGCTCGACGGCGTATTTTCCCACACGGGCGAAGACAGCGTGTACTTCAACCACTTCGGGCATTATCCGACGCTCGGCGCCTATCAGGGGCAATCCTCCCCCTACTACGACTGGTACACCTTCAACCACTACCCGGAAGACTACAAGGCATGGTGGGGCATTCTCTCCCTGCCGGAGCTGCGCAAGGACAATCCGGAATACCAGAAGTTCATGTTCCAGCCGCACGAGGGTGTTGTTCCGCGTTGGATTGAGGCGGGCAGCTGCGGCTGGCGGCTGGATGTGGCGGACGAATTGCCGGTGGACTTCCTGCGCAAGCTGCGCGCCGCCGCAAAGGCCGCTGACCCGGAAGCCGTTGTCTTGGGCGAAGTGTGGGAGGACGCGAGCAACAAGGTTGCTTACGGCGAAACGCGCTGCTACTGCACAGGCGACACGCTCGACAGCGTGATGAACTACCCCGTGCGCGAGGCGATTCTCAACTTTGTGATGGGCAAAACGTCCGCCAGCACCTTCGTGCGCCTGATTCACCATCAGGAGGAAGTTTACCCGGCGCAGTTCCGTTACGCGCTGATGAACCTCGTCGGCAGCCACGACCGCTGCCGTGCGCTGAACATCCTTGCTGGACGCGAATGTCAGGAACTCAGCAAGGCAGATCAGCAGCATGTCCACCTGAACGTGGAAGAGTACGAGTTAGCTGTGAGGCGCTACAAGCTTTGCATCGACCTGCTGTGCGCGCTGCCGGGCTGCGCAACGGTGTACTATGGGGACGAAGTTGGGCTGACCGGCTGCCACGACCCGTGGAATCGCCGCGCCTTCCCGTGGGGGCGCGAAGACAAGTCGCTGCAGAAATACGTCGCGAACAAGCTGCGCCATCGGCAGGAATCCGACCTGCTGCGCCTCGGCTACTGCGACATCGAAGCGCCGGATGACGACACGCTGCTCATTACGCGCCGCATGAAGGACGGTCACGACGCGCTTGGGCAGGAATCGACCGTCACGGGCAGGGAAATCATCAAGGTGTGCCGGAAACTGCACTAAAAGGTACAATTGCATAGCAATAGCGCCGCTTGGTTTCATTGTGAAATCAGGCGGCGCTTTTCGTTACTCAATCCCCGCCGGGCGCACAGTCGTCCGCCCTGTCGGCTCCTGCCACACGTCATAGAAGCCAATCAAGTTGCCCGGATTCGTCGCCCGATACACCTGCACGGCGCGGCGCAAATCCTCCCGCTCGATGCGGACGCTCAGCCCGCACCCCATCGCCACCGCGCGCGGCGTAATCATCACCGACGCACGAACCCCGTGCTGGCGCAAATCGCGTTCAAACGCCATCACCTGTTGACGCGAACGGAACGCCGCAATGCAAAACTCCTCCCTCATCGGTTCTACCGCCTCCTTTTCGCCATTAGAATAATATGAAAAAACGCCCGCCGAGGTTCGCGGACGATGGAGGAAAAGCGTCGATGATTTATCTGGACAATGCCGCGACGAGCTTCCCGAAGCCGCCGGAGGTCATTCGGGCAATGGCGGGCGTGGAGGAGAAGATGGGCGCGAATCCCGGACGCGGCGGGCATCGGCTGGCTCTGCGCGCGGGGCGGGTGGTGGAGCACTGCCGGGAGGAAGCCGCGCGGCTGCTGGGTGTGCATCATCCGGAGCGGATTCTGTTCACCGCAAACTGCACTGAAGCGCTGAATCTCGCCATTTCCGGCACGCTGCGGCGCGGCGACGAGGTCATCTGCTCCTACGCGGAACACAACGCCGTCATGCGGCTGCTCGACCGCTACGTTTCGCGCGGGGAAATCACGGTGCATATGCTTGCGCCGGATGAACGCGGTATCCTGTCCCCTGCTTCTCTACGCCGCGTCATCAGCCGCAAAACCGCACTGGTGATCATCGCCCACGCCAGCAACGTCACGGGGCTGATTCAGCCGATTGCGCAGCTGGGCGCGGTCTGCCGGGAGCGCGGCGTTCCCCTGCTGGTGGATGCGGCGCAGACGGCCGGGATGGCGGACGTTTCGCCAGACGTGCTGCGCGCAGACATGGTGGCAATGCCGGGGCACAAAGGGCTGCTGGGGCCGCAGGGCACGGGACTGCTTGTGCTGGGCTACGGCATGAACCCTGAACCGCTGCCGCTTGGCGG
>FR899842.1:62303-72434 GCA_000437595.1 Faecalibacterium sp. CAG:74
GGCTGTTTGGCGGAACCGGCTCGATGAGTGAGAGCGTCCGTCAGCCGGACATGCTGCCCGACCGCTACGAGAGCGGTACGGTGAACCTGCCCGGCATAGCGGGGCTGTACGCGGGGGTGAAGTTCGTGCGGGCGCACCGGGCGGAAATCGAGGAATACGAGCTGGCGCTGTGCGACCGCCTGCGTGCGCGGCTGCGGGAGATTCCCGGCGTGCGCATCCTCTGCGACGATGGGCAGGCGCATATGGCGATTACGAGCATTGTCGTGCCGGGGCATGACGGCGGGGCGCTGGCGGATGCGCTCGACGCAGCAGATGTTGCCGTGCGCGCGGGGCTTCACTGCGCGCCGACCGTCCATGCGTGGCTGGGGACGCTGCAAAGCGGCGCGATTCGCTTTTCGCCGGGGCTTTACAACACAGCGCAGGAGATGGACGACACGGCGCTGCTGCTGGCACGATTATTGCAAGCATAAGAAAACCCCTGCACCGTTTGCGTGATGCAGGGATTTTTCTGAATATGCGGTGAAGCCGCTTACCAAGACAGCACTTCGTGACCCGTATCCGTCACAAGCACCATGATTTCCCACTGCGCCGACGGTTTGCCGTCCGCCGTGAAGATTTCCCAGGTGTTGCCCGGATGCGTTCCAACCTCGTCCGTACCCATATTGACCATCGGCTCGATGGTGAAAATCATGCCGGGAGCAAGCGCCATTTCCGTGCCGCGCTTCGTGACGTAACTGACCCACGGGTCCTCGTGGAACTCCAGCCCGCAGCCGTGGCCGCCGATTTCGCGCACGACGCGGTAGCCGTTCGCGCGGGCATGGTCGTTGACCGCCTGCCCAACGTCGCCCAAGAAGCCCCACGGCTTCACTTGCGCCAAGCCCAGTTCGACGCACTCCTTCGTCACTTGCACGAGCTTGCGATTTTCGTCGCTGACGTCGCCGATGCAGTACATGCGGGAGGAATCGGAAAAATAGCCATTCAGGATGGTCGAGCAGTCCACATTGATGATGTCGCCGGATTTCAGCACAACGTGCTTCGATGGAAAACCGTGGCAGACCTGATCGTTCACTGACGTGCAGACGCTGTACGGGTAGCCCTCATAGTTCAGCGGCGCGGGAATGCCGCCCATATCGCGCGTCATGGTGGACACGATGTCGTCGATTTCTGCCGTCGTCATGCCCTCATGAATTTGCTTTCCTATTTCGTCCAGCACGGCAATATTGATTTTGCAGCTTTCCTTGATTTTTTCAATCTGCTCCGGCGTTTTAATCATCTTATGCGTCGGAACGATGTGCCCCTGTGCCGCCAGCGATGCAATCTGCTGGTCAAACGCACAGTGGCAACTCTTGTATTTGCGGCCGCTCCCGCACCAGCAGGGGTCGTTGCGTCCCGGCAGATGTGGAAACGAGAAAGCAGGGAAATTCATACACTTTCCTTTCTACGATGGCGCTCAGCGGTGGTCGCCGAGGAAGAAAATCGCCAGCGTACCGGGGCCGGAGTGGGAGCCAATGACTGGGCCGACATACGTCACCAGAACGCCCGCAATGCCGGGAATTTCCGCCTTGATGATGTCCGCCAGCGCGTTCGCCTCATCCTCGCAATCGCCATGGCTGATGAAAATCATCTGCCCTTCCGGGTTGACGATATGCTCCTTGACGCGGTTGGCAAGGATGCGGATGCTGCGGCGGCGACCCGTCACCTTCTCCACAACTGCCAAATGACCTTCCTCATCAACGTGCATAATCGGCTTGATACGCACGAGCGAACCGACAACCGCGCTGGTTGCAGACAGGCGGCCGCCGCGATAGAGGAACATCAGGTCATCGACGGTGAACCAGTGAATCAGGTGCTGAATATGCTCCTTGACCCACTTTGCGTTCTCCTCGATGGACATGCCCTGTTCGCGGTTCTGCAGCGCATAATGCACCAGCAGCCCCTCGCCTGCCGACGCGCATCGGCTGTCAATCACGATGATTTTCTGATTCGGGTACTTCGGCGCAAGTTCCTTCGCCGCGTCCGCTGCGGCGGCATAAGTGCCGGACAGTCCGCTGGAGAACGTAATGCAAAGGACATCTTGACCCTCGTCCAGCAGCTTCTGGAAGCATTCCTCCCACGTCGCGGTATTGACGGCGGAGGTCTTAATCACCACGCCGCTGCGGAGCTGACGATAAGTCTCCTTTTTCGCCACTTCCGACGTTCCCGGAACGGAGGAAACGCCATTGATCGTGCAGGAAAGCGACACGATGTGGAAATCATGCTGTGCCTCCACCCAAGACTGCGGCATGTCAGTGGAAGAATCCGTAACAATATAGTACATTTTTGTCCTCCTGATGTGCTTTGGGGGAGCAGCGCCGCCTGCAGGCAGCGTCCACCTTCGCTTGTCTCCGAATCAGGATGTGCAGATTTGGAAACAATGCAGCTCTGCGGTCGCGCAAAAAAGGAGACAGAGGCTCTCACCTCTGCCTCCTGCGCAGACACATCAAATAGAAAAGATGCTCCCAGAGTGACGATGCACTGCATGCTTTTCACCCGCTGTTAAAGCAGGTAGGTGTCCTGCCGTCTGCATCTGCCTTCCCCTGGCGTTTTGCAACGGGGGCATGACATAGCCGAACATAGACCCGGACTCCATTTGTAGAAATGTGGGGAAAACCAGCGTGCTGTCAGACACCCCAGGAGCATCTCCCCCTGCCTTTCATTATAAGCAGGAGGAATCGCCGTGTCAAGAGGATTTTGAAATCAAATCAAACGAAATCGCAAACTTCCACGTTTAGAAAGGGAATGTTTGAAAATCAACAACTTTCTGATGTGGATGATGTCTTCGCCATTCGCGGCTGCTTAGCGCTGCACGCGGCCCGTGCCGGAACCCTTCATCAGGCTCTCGACCTCGGAGACGGAGACGCGGTTGTAGTCGCCCAGAATCGTGTGCTTCAGGCAGGATGCCGCCACAGCAAACTCCAGCGCGGTCTTTTCGTCCGCGTAGGTGTTCAGGCCGTAAATCAGGCCGCCGCCGAAGGAGTCGCCGCCGCCCACGCGGTCAACGATGTCGGTGATGGCGTACTTGCGGGAGAGGAAGAAGTCCTTGCCGTTGTACAAGCAGGCAGACCAGTCGTTGTGGTTGGCAGACTTCGACTCACGCAGGGTAATCGCCACGCGCTTGATGTTCGGGTAGGTCTGCATTGCCAGAGACGCAATCGCCTTGTAATTCTCGATGTTCAGCGCGCCGTCTTCCACGTCGCCCTGAGATTCCGCCTTCAGACCCAGAGACTTCTGGAAGTCTTCTTCGTTGGCGATAACGGTGTCAACGTACTTGACCAGCTCGGTCATGACTTCCTTGGCATCCTTGCCGTACTTCCAGAGGTTCTTGCGGTAGTTCAGGTCGCAGGACACATGGATGCCTTTCGCCTTCGCCGCCTTCACCGCTTCCAGAGACAAATCCGCCGCGCCCTGAGAGATGGCAGGCGTGATGCCGGTCAGGTGGAACCACGTCGCACCCTCAAACGCCTTGTCCCAGTCGATGTCGCCGGGCTTGGCTTCCGCGATGGCAGAACCCGCGCGGTCATAGATGACCTTGGAGGGACGCTGCACAGCGCCGGTTTCCAGATAGTAGATACCCATGCGGCCGTCCTTGCGGACAATCTTAGTGGTATCAACGCCGAAGCCGCGCAGTTCGCGGATGCAGGCATTGCCGACATCGTTGGTGGGCAGCACGGTCACGAACGCGGTTTCCATGCCGTAGTTCGCCAGAGAAACAGACACGTTCGCCTCGCCGCCGCCGAAGGTCGCTTCAAGGGAGGGAGACTGGAACAGGCGCTCATACGCCGGGGACTTGAGGCGAAGCATGATTTCGCCGAACGTTACAACCTTAGCCATTGGATTTTTCCTCCTATTTTATACTCAGAAATTTCTGTTTGTAGATTACTTCTGCACGAGATGGAACGCGAAGCCGCCGATTTCGTCTTCCAGATAGATGGCGATCAGCTTGCCGTTCTTCACCACAGCGCTGTCCTCAATGAACTTGAAGCCGCGCTGTTCCAGATGCCACTTCGCGCGCGGGACGCTGTTCGTACCGATAGCGATGTGACCGTTCGTGCCGCGGCCCTGCTTCTTCATCAGCTCGTAGCCCGTGCCGACAAAGTTGGAGGAGTTGCCCTCCTTGATGGGCCAGCCCATGAGCGCGGAAATCTTCTTCGCCGTCTCCATGGAGCTTTCCGCGTCGGGGCAGTTCAGACCAATGTGGCGCACTTCAAAGCCGAGCATCTTGTCCACCGCAGAGCGGGTCAGGTCAGTGATGCGCTGCCAGTCCTTCGCAGCCACCGCGTCCTTCGGCACCATCCAGGAGCCGCCGCAGCAGAGAATCTTGTCGAACGCGAGGTAATCGAGCATGTTGTTCTCGTTGATGCCGCCCGTGGGCATGAACTTCATGTCCGGGTACACCGGCGCCATCGACTTGATGAGCTTCAGGCCGCCGACCGCTTCCGCCGGGAACAGCTTGACAGCCTTCAGGCCGTACTGAATCGCAATCTGCACATCAGACGGATTCGCCGTGCCAGGGCAGACAGGGATGTCCTTCTCCACGCAGTACTTCACCACGTCAGGAGACAGACCAGGGGACACAATCGCCGCCGCGCCAGCATTCACCGCACGGTCGACCTGCTCCGTCGTCAGCACCGTGCCCGCGCACAGCAGCACATCGGGCATGGCTTCATGCACGCGGCGGATGGCTTCCTCCGCAGCCGCCGTGCGGAAAGTGATTTCCGCCACCGGCAGACCGCCGTCAGACAGCGCCTTGCACAGCGGCACAGCGTCGTCCGCATCATTAACAGCAATGACCGGCACGAGGCCAGCCAAAGACAGCTTCTCCAAAAATTCCATGACACATCGTCCTTTCTCTGTGGTCTTACGCGTGCTTGTAAGCGTTTACAAGCGGTCATGCGGATGAAGGAAGGCTCGCTTCCCTATCCACTTGACGTACACGAACTGAACCAGTATCATCATACAACGTTTTCTGTCTTCCGTCAAGGGAAAATGCAGCATTTTGCACATTTTTCGCGGAAAAAACGCGTAGACGGGGCGAAAGGGCGCGTCAGGAGCATCTTGCGAAATAACGCCAAGCATGGTATAATAAAATCAGCATGAAAAGAGCGTTCATGCTCTTTCACAGAGAGAGGGATGAGGGATGAGCCAAGTCATTTCGTTCAAATGTCCGTCGTGCGGCGGCTATTTGGTTTTCGACCCGGTCAAGCAGCGTTTCCAGTGCCCTTATTGCGGTGGCAGCTTTGCTGAAAATGAGCTGAAGGAACAGTCCGAGCAGCGACAGCAGGCGGCGGAACAGGCACGCAGTGCGGAGCCCAATTCGGAGCTGCGTTCCTATCACTGCCAAATGTGCGGCGCGGAAATCGTGACCGATGCGACGACCGCCGCAACCCGATGCTACTACTGCCACTCACCCGTTGTGCTGAATGACCGTCTGACCGACGAGTTCCGCCCCGACGGCGTAATTCCTTTCAAGCTGGACAAAAAGGCGGCAGAGGCGGAGTTCAAATCGTTCATCAGCAAAAAGCGCTTCGTGCAGCCGGATTTCTTCTCGCAGGCGCAGATGGAGGATTTTTCCGGTGTCTACTATCCCTACTGGGCGTGCGATATTTCCGGCGAAGGCTCGTTTGATGGCGAAGGCACAAACGTCTCTATCCGCAACGGTGCGAAGGAAACCGTCACCATCACGCGGATTTTCGCCGTCCACCGCGAAGGGCGGCTGACGTTCCGGCAGATGATTCGCAAGGCGCTGACCAAGGCAGACGGCAAACTGTCCGACGGCATCCACCCCTATCAAATGGAGGACGTGAAGCCCTACGAATCAGGCTATTTGAGCGGCTTTCTGGCGGAAAAGCGCGATATTGAGCAGGACGCGGCGAAGCAGTCGATGGTGACGGAGGCGAAGGGATACGCCGAGCGCATGTTCACCAGCGTGGAGAACCCCTACAACACGCTGACGGGTCACGCGAAATTCGAGCCGGATTCTGTCAAGACGAAATACCTGCTGCTGCCCGCATGGGTGCTGACCTACAAGCACCGCGCGGACGGCGAACCCTACTACTACATGATGAACGGGCAGACGGGGCGCATCTGCGGCAAACTGCCGATTAACAAGGGCAAGCTGTACGCGGTCGGCGCGCTGATTGGCGGCGTCGTGTTCGGGCTGCTGTGTCTGGGAGGTGCGATTCTGTGGTAAAGAAACTGACGTTGTTTCTCCTTTTGATGATGCTCACGCTGACCGTCGCCCTCGCGGACACGCAGGTGCAGGATGACGCGGGGTTGTTCACGGCGGACGAAATTGCCGAAATCAGCGCCATTTGCGACCGCATTGAAAGCGCATATCAGGTGGATATGTTCGTGCTGACAAGCCAGGACGTGCCGAGTGGGCAGACGACGGCGTACGCGGACGACTACTTCGATTACAACGGTTTGGGGATGGGCGACGACCGCGCCGGGATGCTCTACCTCATCGACATGCACAACCGGCAGTGCTGGATCAGCACACGCGGCGTGATGATTGACTACATCACGGATGAGCGCGAAGAGGGCATCCTCGACGCCGGCTGGGACGAGATGCTGGATAAGGAATACGGTCAGTCCGTCATCAAGGTGCTGAAGCAGACCGAGAAGTACCTGAAGCAAGGTCGCACAAGCGGTCAGTTCCGCTACGATGAAGTCACCGGTAGTCGTCTGACCGAGTTCTATGAGCCGGAAAACACGCTGACGGGCATGGAAATCCTCATTGCGGTGATTGCGGGTTTGGCGGTCATGGGCATCTTCATTGCGTCCGTGAGCGGGAAATACAACCTTAAGGGCAGCACCTATTCCTACGACCTGAACGGGCTGGCGAGCGTCAAGCTCAGCCGGAATGACAGCCACTTCGTGCGCGAGCACGTCACCCGCGTCAAGCACCCTGATCCGCCGTCTTCCAGCCATGGCGGCAGCAGTCATGGCAGCGGCACGCACGTTTCATCCAGCGGCGCAACCCACGGCGGCGGAGGACGCAGCTTCTGATGCGCACCGCTCGAAAACAGCAATGCAGCAGGGTTCTGCGCAATACCTTCGGCGTCAGCGGCTTTCGCCCCGGTCAGGAGCAGGCGACTGACGCCTTGCTTGACGGGCGGGATTTGCTCTGCATCCTGCCCACTGGCGCAGGCAAAAGCCTTTGCTGGCAGCTTCCAGCGCTAATGATGGATGAGTTGACCGTCGTCATTTCGCCGCTGATTGTCCTCATGCACGACCAAGTTCGCCACCTGCGGGAGAGGGGTATCCCCAGCGTCCATCTCGACAGCCTGATGACCCCCGCCGAACGCGCCGACGCGCTGAATCAGCTCACGCGCGGTCAGGCAAAGATTGCTTTTCTTGCGCCGGAGCGGCTGAATCACCCGGAGATTCACGCGCTCTGCCAGCAACGTCCTCCCGCGATGGTCGTCGTGGACGAAGCGCACTGCGTGGTGCAATGGGGCGAGGCATTCCGCCCGTCGTATCAGCAGATTGGGCAGTTTGTGGCATCACTCCCCCGCCGCCCGGTGCTGTGCGCCATGACCGCAACCGCTGACAAGCAATTGCAGCGCGGCATTGCGCAGTCGCTGGGGCTGCGGCATCCGAAGCGCATCGTCATGCCCGTAGAACGCCCGAATCTGCATTACAGCGTCCTGCCGACGGTGCACGTCACAGACGCAATTCTCCGCGCGCTGCAAAAAATTCCGGGCAAAGCGGTTGTGTTCTGCCGACTGCGCGCGCGGACGGAATCACTGGCAGAGCTGCTGAAACGTGCCGGAATCCCCGCTGCACTGGCAGAGCTGCTGAACCGTGCCGGAATCCCCGCTGCGGCGTATCATGCCGGGCTAAATCGCGAAGAGCGCAGCCGCGTGGTGCAGGCGTACCTGTCCGGGCGCATCCGCGTCGTGACGGCGACATCCGCATTCGGCATGGGCGTGGATATTCCTGACATTCGGCTGATTCTGCACGATCACCTGCCGACGAACATGATTGACTATGTGCAGCAGTCAGGCCGAGCGGGGCGCGACGGAGAAACCGCCTATGCGCTGCTGCTCTTCTCCCCGGCGGATTTGCTCCGCTTTCACACGCGCTGCCAGCAGATTCGTGTGCAGCACAAACACCGCCCATTCACGCAGTACGCCTTGATTCAGCGCGAATGGCGACCGTACCGCCGCGTGCTGCGCTTCTGTCTGCAAGCGCCGTGCCTATCGCAGGGAATCTCCGCCGCATTCGGTCAGAAAAGCGCGCCCTGTGGGAACTGCTCGGCGTGCCGGAGCGGCGCAATCGACAAGGAAATCCCGAATATCCCGCGGATGACAGTGCAGGAACTGTACTGCTGGATTTTGCAGCTGCATCGGGATGAATTGCATCGGCGAAATCCACATCAAAAGCAGGCGACAAACGCACAGCTTCGCGAAATTGCGGAGACGATGCAGCTTCCGGACAATCTGCCCGGACGCGAGACGTATTTCCCCTATCTGCACGCGTTTCATACTATTTCCAGATGAAAAAGGCGCAAGCAGATGGCGTAGGTGAATCTGAAAAAAGTATCCGTCTCATCCATAAAAGAACCCCCGGTATCGTGTGCCTAATCAGGCTGATACCGGGGACTTTTCGTATTATTCCGCGGCTTTCACGGCTTCAAACGCCTGCTCCAAGTCCGCAATAATGTCGTCGATGTGTTCCGTGCCGATGGACAGGCGAATCGTGTTCTGCGCAATGCCCTGATCCGCCAGCTCTTCGTCCGTCAGCTGGGAATGCGTCGTCGTTGCCGGGTGAATGACAAGGCTCTTCACGTCCGCGACGTTCGCCAGCAGAGAGAAGATTTTCAGGCTGTCGATAAACTTGTGCGCTTCCTTCTGCCCGCCCTTGATGTTGAAGGTGAAGATGGACGCGCCGCCGTTCGGGAAATACTTCTCGTACAGCGCGTGGTCGGGGTGCTCCGGCAGAGACGGATGGTTCACATGCTCCACCTGCGGATGATGTGCAAGGTATGCCACGACCTTCTTCGTGTTCTCCGCATGGCGTTCCAGACGCAAGGACAGCGTCTCCACGCCCTGCAGGAGCAGGAAGGCATTGAAGGGCGAAATCGTCGCGCCGGTGTCGCGCAGGAGAATCGCGCGGATGTAGGTGACGAACGCCGCTGGGCCGACCGCGTCTGCGAAGGAAACGCCGTGGTAACTCGGATTCGGATCAGCAATCGCCGGATAATGCCCGCTCGCCTTCCAGTCGAACTTGCCGGAATCGACGATGATGCCGCCGAACGTCGTGCCGTGACCGCCGATGAACTTCGTCGCGGAATGCACAACGATGTCCGCGCCGTGCTCAATCGGGCGAATCAGGTAGGGCGTGCCGAACGTGTTGTCAATCACCAGCGGAAGGCTGTGCCGATGGGCGATTTCCGCAATTGCGTCAATGTCGGGAATATCGCTGTTCGGGTTGCCGAGGGTTTCCAGATAAATCGCGCGGGTGTTGTTCTGAATGGCGTTTTCGACCTCGGCAAGGTTGTGCGCATCCACGAACGTCGCGGTGATGCCGAAATGCGGCAGGGTGTGTTCGAGCAGGTTGTAGCTGCCGCCGTAAATCGTCTTCTGCGCGACGATGTGACCGCCATCCTGCGCCAGCGCCTGAATCGTGTAGTTAATCGCCGCAACGCCGCCTTCCAGCGCCGCAATGCGCTTTTCCAGCACATCCTGCGTGGAGTTGGTCAGTCGGCCGTAGATATTGCCCGCATCTGCCAGACCGAAACGTGCGGCGGCATGGGCGGAGTTCTTAAAGACGTAGGACGTGGTCTGATAAATCGGGACAGCGCGGGAATCGGTCGCGGGATCGGGCTGTTCCTGCCCAACATGCAGCTGAAGGGTTTCAAACTTGTAATTGCTCATCGTGATGTCCTCTTGTCTTTTTATGTCGATTTATGTCGATAAGTTTTGAGAAACTGAGGATTTGACCAAAAAATAACCGGGGCTTGTTCTTCGCAAACTCCCGGACAAATGGTCGATGTCAACGACGATGTGCTTCAGCTGAGCGGTACGCAAAACGAAGCACCCGACCATACTGCTTTGTCCGGGAGCGTCGCATTCGATTGCCGCACAG
>FR899843.1 GCA_000437595.1 Faecalibacterium sp. CAG:74
GGGGATGACGTGGATGGTTTGGGCGCAATTATGAGGGGCATCCCTAAGTATGTTGAAAGGTGATTTCAATGAATAAAAATGATTTTCTCTTAGCTGTGCACGAGTATCTCAAGGCATTTGGGTATAGAAAAAATAAGAGTTATTGGTTTCTTTCTAATGGCGAGCTCGTCTATTGTGTCTATGTTCAAAGTTCTCAATGGGATGCTAATGATTACTATGTTGAGGTTGGTATCGCAATAGAGGAAATTGTTGGGCCCAAACCTTCAGTAACAAGGTGGCATGTACGAAAGCGGTGTGAGGATGAATCGCAAAATGACAGGAACATATCTCTCTCGGTTCTAAAACAGGCGATTGATTTCTTTTCTGACATACTTACCGTTAATGACTTAACATTGTATCTTGAACGTACTCCCCATACCCTTGTAGGTCTCCAATACGAGTTGTTCTCCAATACTTAAGGCAATCCCGCACAAAGAAAGAACAGCCAAAATGTCGGGAAAGAGGTATAATAAAGAGGTGAAGAAGCAATTGACGATGAGCCTGATTAGCGACGAGCTGGGGGCAGGCATCAACGAAGAAAAAGCAGCGTGATCCGGAAGCTCATTCCGTCAAAAAGGGCAAC
>FR899844.1 GCA_000437595.1 Faecalibacterium sp. CAG:74
CATTTGGGGCTTGACTTTTTATTTGCAGGCTTGCAATGCTTATCGCGCCCACGCATCGGGGCGCTTCTTCGGATAGGCATCATCCCGCAGTTTAGGACGCAGTTTTTCCACCACGGCTGGGCGCGCCGTCTCCGCAATGCTGCATTTCATGATTTCGTTCATCGCGGGCAACAGCAGCCGTCGCCGCACGTCGTCCGCCATAGAAAGCAGCGCGCTGAACACATCCTCCCTCGCTTTGCCCAGCCACGTTTCCACTATGCTGATGAAGGGCACGCCCAGTCTGCTGCCGGGTGACTTTGCTTCCCGGATGGTGCGGTCAACGCCCGCTGCCGCTTTGTCCAGCGCCGTTTGGCTCATGCTTTCGCTGACGGCGGTCACTGCTTTTTCGTAGCAAATGTCCGTAACCTGTTCAATCAGCAAATCCACATCGGACAGGCGGAACAGCTTCGTGTCCAGCTCGGCATCCTTCTCGGCAATCTGCGCGGTCAAGGTCTGAATCTGCTGCGCCTGCGCGGTCAGCTGCTTCTGCTGATTTCGGATGGTTTCCAGCTGCTTGGCAATGATGTAATCCAGCTTTTCCAGATGATTCTTGCCGCCGTACTTCACTTGCTCCTCAATGTCCAGCCCGTGCGCTTTCGCGATTTCAATCAGCATCAGCCGATTCATGGCATCGAAGGTGATTTTGCGGTTGTTGTAGCGTCCCGGCGGCTTGTCCGGCTGCGGCAGCGGAATGCCCATGAGCGCCAGCGCCTTTTCCTGCTTCGGCTCGACTTCGCCGTACTTGTTCACATAGTCGAAGCAATGGCGCTCTTGAATGTGTACCGTCGTTTCGTCGCAGTGCATCGCCCAGTCCAGCATGTGGACGTGTTTGCCGTAGCGTTCCTCGAACTGCTGCTTGAACGCCGTGAAAATGTCCAGCAGCTGTTCCGGCGTTGCGCCGATGCCCTCTTTGCCGAACTGGAAGATGGTTTCTTCCGGGCAGGTGCGCTTGTCGCGGCGAATCTGCTCCACGGTTCGGTTGCGCTCCGTGTGGCGGCGCTCGGCGTTACGCGCACATTGCCCGGCGACATAATCGGAATAATGCCGCTCGTAAAAGATTCGCTCGACCTCCTCAAAGGAAGGAACGTCGGCACTCCTTTCGCCTGTGCGCATTCCATTCAGCCAGTCCCAATAGACATTTTCGTGCGTTTTCGCGGGATCAATGTGTTCGGCGTGGGTTACGTCAAAATTGCGGTCGTTGTGCTTGGCGGTGAACACGCCGTTCTTTCCGGCACGACCGTTGTGCCGGGTTGCTCTGATTTTGCTCGTATGTACCTCCTTACTTGCAGTCGGGAGCGCAGCGACCGAGCCCCTCTGATTGCGGCAGAGACTACCCACTACAAAGTGACGCACAGCATCACTTTTATCGGTCGGCGCGCCTCCCTGTGGGTCAAAGGCTTCGCCTCTGAACACTGACCAAAGCGCTCCGCCTCTGGACTCCGGCAGGTTTGCCGCCCGCTGGATGCTCATGCCCGCTGGTGCGCATTTGATGCTCTCGGATGCCATCCAAGTCTCTCCGCGCATCAGCAGAAAGAAATTTGGTGCGTTTCCGCATCAGCTGCCCATCATATCCAGCAGATTGTCGAGATCGGTCTCGTCCGGCGCGTTCGCGTCCTCCGATGTCTCTGCCGGTGTTTGCCCAGCACATCGAAGCAGGTTGAACACAGACGCGGATGATGCTGCCATCTCTTCGCGGACAATGCCGCGGATTTCCTCCCGCTGCTGATGATCGAAGCAGCCTTGCCGCGCCTGCCCATAGTGCGCATTGACCGCCGCCACGATAGCATCCGCATAGCGCAAGTGCTGTTCCTCCCGCACTTGACGCAGCAGCCGCAGCGCTTCCTGGTCGGCGGGTTTCTCCGCATAGAGACGAATTGTCGTGCGCAGAATCTCTTTCACTGCGCCCTCGCCTCACGCTGCAAACGCCGCTCCGCCAGATATTCGTAGCCCTTGGCGGAGGCGTGAATATCAGCGATAATAGTCACGCGATTGGGGTCATACTGCCCGAAGTTGCGAATCAGGCAACCGCCGCCGCCCACAATCCACAGCCGCATCGTCTTGGGGTCGTATTCATGCTCGCGCAGTTTGCGCATGATTTCCGCCGCATAGTCCGCCGCGGCTTCGCGGATGACCTGCACATATTCGGGCGCAACATCGGCCGTGCCCTCGCGCATCACCTGCTCGATGGTCACGTCCGGCACCGTTCGCCCGCAGAGCCGCGTCAAGGCCTCCCGCGCCTTCAGCACGCACTGGTAAGTGCCGTACTTCTCCGTGAAGCACTGCTCCAGCACCGGCTTGCGGTCGTTAATCGCCATGACAATCATGGTGCCGTTGCCGATGTCGCACAGCATGTTCGCCCCGGTGAATTTCCGCAGTTCGGGAATGACGGCGGAATAGCCCTGCGCGTACACGTCCACGCCAACCAAATCGACATGGTAGTCGATGCCGCGCCAGTTGAAATCTACATGCCGATTTTGCGACAGATAGGCGCGGAACCGCTCGCGCTGGTCGCCGACCCACGTCAGCGGCAGGCCGACCGCCAGATGAACAGCCGCCGTGGTCAGCTGATTGCACCAAAGCTCCTGCCCGATGCCCGCCAGCGTCAGCAGGTAGTGATCCTGATTGCCGACCTTATCGAGCGTGAACTCCCGATGCCCCGCACCGATGACGTAATACTTGCCATCGTACACCAGCACGTCCTGCGCGTGCGCCGGTTCAGCCTCGCAGCAAGTAACGCTCGCCGGAAAAATGCCGTTCGCCGTCTTGATGTTCCCGTAGCCGTTATCCAGCCCGATGATGTTGATTTTGCCGAATACCCTCATATACTTCTCACTTTCTCCGCGTTTGCGGCAACAAAATAGACAGGCTGCGGGTGCAGTCTGCCTGCGAAAATGTTGTCAGCCCGTGGCAATCAAGACGACCACCTCCTTTCAAAATGCGCAGCGGGATGCAAAAAAGGCAGTCAGCATGACGCTGATTGCCTTGGCCGGTGACTGCGAACTTCCGACGATACTATCATAGCACAGATTTGTTTGCTAAAGCGTGCTATTTTGTGCTGTTTCGTCCTGTTTTGTCTTGTTCGCTGCTAATTTGTCCTGTTGGGTGCTATGCGCTGCTGTTTGTGGGTACAGCGGGGCGAATGTTATCAAGCGGGGGCGGGCGGCGGAGGTGCTTGGTAACACGTATATAGTATAGCACAGATTTTCTTCTCAAACTTTCTCAAAGCTTCTCATTTCTTCTCAAAGTTTCTCAACTTTTGGGTTTTGCCCTCTGACGTTCTCTCATTTCGCTTACGATGTAATGCCTTCTGCAATGCAGTAAAAGTATCCATTCGTGCTCTTCGGTCGTCTCGACTTCCTCAAAGAAGCCGATGAAGGTTGATCCCTTGAAAAATTCTGATTAAATATTGACAAAAAGCGTCTGATACACTATAATATTATTACTCCATGCAGTGGCATGGAGGTGAAGTATTGTTGTCAAGCACCAGCTGCTGATTTCAGTCAGTATTTCTGACCAGATGTCGCAAACCGTGCTGACATCGCTTCTGGTCAGCCAATAGGCCGCCAGAGCGATGATGCATATAGTCATGGTGTAGACACTTCCTTCATGCTTGGTAATAATAACATAATCGAGCATTGTGTGAGTAGGGTGATTGGCGTAAAGTTCGAGCAGCAGTTACCAACTATAAGCTCGCTTGCCACGTTTTAATGTATCCCCGTCAGCTGAGGTGTATCACCCGCCATGCTGATGGGGATTGCACTATATTGGGAGGCAATATGATTCTTGATGAATGGAAGAGCGCTCAAAGGCAGCGAGTAATCCGATATGCACATTTTGACAGGAGGATTTCGCTGGAACAATGCTGGAAATATATATCTTCGCCTGAAAGCGTTGCAATCCATGCATTTATGCCGTTTATACACTATACCATAACAACAAGAAAAGTGAAAAATGGAAAGAAGCAGCCGCCTAAGAAAAGAGAAATATTCTATGCTGCACATAAAGACGCATGGATTTACCGCTATTATTCCTATTTGCTGAATGAACAATATAATGCACGAGTACAGCAGGATGGCATTGATTCAGTGGCAGTGGCTTACCGAAACAATTTTAAAGGGCGTAACAACATTGATTTTGCTAATGATGCATTTCGTTTTATTCAGTCATGCCGCTCTTGCTGTGTAATGATTGGTGACTTCACAAGTTTTTTTGATAACATTAGTCATCCTTATCTGAAAAAAGAGCTCTGTGATTTGCTGAATGTTGAATGTCTTCCTCCTGATTATTATGCCATTTTTAAGAGTGTGACGCGCTTTTCCTATGCAGAAATGAATGATTTGCTTGATTATTATAAGCTGGAAAAGAATAAAAACGGACAAAAGCAACTCAATCAGAGAGACAAACTTCTGGACACAAAAACTATACGTGCATGGAAAAAGGTATTTAAGAAAAATCCCAATTTGCCAGAAGCAAAAGGCGTCCCGCAAGGTTCACCCATTAGTGCTGTCCTTGCTAATGTATATATGCTAAAGGCTGATAAGCAGATTTATGAGTATGTATCGGCATTACAAGGCTTTTATATGCGATACAGTGACGATTTTATGGTTGTTATTCCCAATACCGCGCCTGTAGATTTTAGAAAGCATTATGAAACCATTTGTGGGTTTATTACGGAAGCAGGAGGTATTGAAATAAAGGCAGAAAAGACAAGAATTTTTTCCGTTGAAAACGGTGTTATAAGGAATTGCATTGCTGATGTTATTCTTGGTCAAGAAAATGGAAAAAATTTGATAGACTTTCTCGGATTTTCATTTGATGGGAAGAAAATTCGCCTACGCGAAAAAACAATTTCAAAGTACTATAACCGAATGCATCGTAAAGCTGTGACCATATTTAAATGCAGTGGCGTTACGAAAAAGGGAAACCGCATTAACGCAAACGAATTATATAAGAAGTACTCATATAAAGGGAGCGCTGCGTATCAGAACAGAAAAGCTGCTATTAATGGCGGTAAACACATCGAAGGCAACCTGTTCGACTATTTGAAAGCCAGTAAGCGGATAATAGGTGATAACTTTGTTGACAGTATCACACCTCGTCATATGGCAAGGATTCGGAGATTTATTAATGGGAAGCAGGGAAAGCATCACAAATAACGCAGCTATGGAAAGAATCAGCCGCGTCCGTTCAATGTCCCGCTTTCTTCGCAGCAGAAACTTGTCAAAGCGCGCTGATATTTCCGTGCTTTCAGCTCTTTCCGATGCGCTTGAAGCATCTGCGTCATGAGCTGCACATGAATCCGGCGGATTGTTTCCCAGTGAATCCCCGTAATCTGCTGAACGCCCCGAATCGTCATCTGATTCAGCAGCAGCGTCTGAATCCAAGTGGCGGCTCTTTCGGTGATTCGCGTTCCCGGATGCTGCAGCGGAATCTCTTCCGTGTGCTTTCTGCCGCACTTCGTGCAGCGATACCGATGGCACAGAAAACAGAGCTCCTGACTGATGCCCTGCCAAACAGGGATGTCCTTCAGTTGCTTGTTTGCCAGCTCGCAAATCTCCACCTTCCCGCGGCAGTAAGGGCAAGCGACATCCGCTGTCCGCTGCCTACTCTCGAACATGAGGACGGATGCTGTTCCCTCTAAATTTCTCATGTATGTTTTGACAGATCTTGAATAGGATTGCCTTGAACCATCGCCTGCTCAGCAATTGGGAGTGGAGTAACCACCTGATTACAGTCGTTTTCGGCTACTTTCATCAGAGACGGCCACGTTTTTCCTGCTTCCGTATTCTTCACAATGAAATATTCATCAGATTCATACGCTTTCTGAAATTCAGCCGGAATCTGCACAACATATTGAATTCCTGCCTCAACCTTGGCAAGAATATCATCCATATTTATGGCTTGTACAAACTGCCAAGCAAATTCTTGTAATCAAAGTCTGGCATAGATTCTGTAATATACAGCGTTTTACCAGAAGCCGGTATTGGAACACTCTCTGGTTGCTCAGCAAGCGCGTTATTTGCTGTGTTACTTATTTCATCCATAGAATCAACATCCGATGTCTTTATACATTCACAGAGACCGACAGTTCTCCACCGAAGTTATTCATCGAAAACCGGTCATCACCTAAAAGCAGCTTTTTTTCCAGCTGATACTGGAACGGATAGAAATATACTGAGTTGCTGAGATCGGTAAAAGAGTAATATCCGCTGTCGTCCACAAGAATCATCGCATACATCATGAAAGCTGAAATTCGGCCATTATGAACTTCATGCTTTACAATATGGTATTTTCCAGGCTTCTCACACCGGAGCACGCTCAGTTCCTTCAGCGTTGAAATCAATTTATCAATGGAGTGATATAATGTCGTCCGCTCACCCCATTCGTCATACAATTTCTGCTTGATTTGGCTTAGCGTGATTTCATCCTGAAACTCCGACAGCCTTCCGATCAGCTTGCACATATCGACAAAGACCGGATAGGTTGCCAGCATCATGCACCAATGGGCAGCCAGTGCATATTCCGGCATATCACGAACTATGCTGATGGCTTCTTCTCTCAGCTTATTACTGATATCATTCTCATAAACCCAAATATTCATTAGTATTTCCCGGGTCTTACGAAGATTTGTCGGGCTTGAAATTTCAAAGCTCAAATACTCGTTCAGCTGATCCTTTATTTCCTGTTCAGTAAGGTTACTCGAAGCGAGCTCCACTACCTTGTTGAGCCATTGAAGCTTCAAATTTCGGGATAATCCAACAATCTTAGCCATTGCTCTGTACCGCCTTTATCTTGATAAACGGAACAACGACTTCATCGATGGTCATTCCGCCATGTGTCATAACCTGGTCACCGGAGTTGTCGAGTGATGTATCCGTATCGCAGATCAAGTAATCATATTCCTTCGGCAGATAGTATTTCGGGTACTCAATCAGCCCGAACTTATCCGCCAGCTTTGCCTTGTCGGCAAAATCCTTCAGAACCACCATACGATGGCTTTTGGTCTCGACATCGACGCCGGCACCGACAAATCTTCCGATTCCGTTGCACAGCGTATTACCATGGTCAGCCGTTATATATACATCAAAGCCTTTTGCCAGCAGACGTTCAGTCAGCTTCCAGAGCTTGCCTTCATCGGAAAGCACAGAAATATCGTTATACATTCCGAGCCGTCCCTGTGGCTGCGCGTGTACCATATCGTCTATGTCGTTGATAATGACCGCACCACAGCGGACAGAGTTGCCGAAATCCGTATCGTATCCGCGAGAATAGTCGATCTGACTATCAGCATATCCAAGAGATTTGGCGCACTCAGTGAATTCCGCTTTTTCTTCGCGCTGAACCCATGGTGCGATCAACTGACTCGGAAACTTGTTTGACAACAGGCATTGTCTCGATATGGATGTAGTGCTCGGAATCATTGCAAATGCCGCTTCCTGCTTATATTGCACGTCTACAAAGTATTGAGAGATAATACTCCAATCGAATTCCGACATGCCATCCATAACAATAATTGCAAACTTCTCACTTTGACCATGCATGTACTCCATCGCACGGCTCACCAGCACAGGTGTATCTCGGTCAATCTTAGAGGACAGCGTACCGAATGACTTGAGTACATATCCCTGGAACAGCCGGTTGATCACGCTTGTGTCAATATTCAGCCCATATTGGATGGAATACCGATCAATATGGGCTTTTTCCTCCGCAACGCGATACCAGTCACGATAAGACGGACTGCTCTTCGCTTTTTGGAGTGTGTGCTCCAATTTTGAGCGGAAATACCGAAGCAGATTATCCTTGCTGTAAACGACTGTCTCAAAAAACTTTTCCGTCTGCTCCGGTGTGGTCAGATCATCAAAATTCTTTGCAATGACCATCGTCAACAGATCCAGATCCATCTTAGACTTATGGCGCAGAACATCTAAATTCAATTTAGGAAAGAGGGCTCTAAGCGAAACCGCGTATGCGGTAAAGCGTGTCAGAATATCATAGGGAATATATTCCTTGTCATAACTCATCACGGCAAGTTTTTCATTCCCGGATTTCACTTTTTTCTCATATCCGATACGGAAGCTGAGATCATCCTGATATTCGACTACTTCAAATCCATGCTCTGCAAAAGCACTGCTGTAAGGTGCGATACGATTCAGGCGATCCGCATCGTTTATCCATATGAGATTTGCATATGTTGCCGGGGAGTTCCCATACACATACTCTCCAAACATTGTTTACGCCTCCAATTGAATCAATATCATCAGCCGGAAGTCCGGGAGCACGGTTCCGCTGCGCTTGTGTTCTTCTTCAATCTCTCGCTCCTCGCGTTCGAGCTTTGCAATTCTCGAACGGCGAATGTTCTCTATGCCGATATGCCCTGCGGCTTCTCTGCGGAGAGACAGAGCATAATTATACTTCTCATATTGTTCAGTGCTTCGCTTTGTCTGCTTTTCTTTGAGCTCAACAAACGTGTTGTAAGCAAAGTTCATGCAGATTTCCTGCAAGCGCTGATAATTCTCTTCCGAAAGATTGTGTACCATCCGGCAATCCAGCCGACTGCTTCCGTCAAGAAATACTTCCATGATTTTGCTGCCGGCCATAGGGCGCAACACATACGACTCATTCACAAAGATCGGAATAATGCGCTTGTCCTGCGTATCCTCGGAAACAGAAAGTTCCCAGAGCATGAAGTAGCCAGCTTCATTCGGAAAGTTCCGAATGACAACCGACATAAGCTGTTTTGTATGGTCCTGCACAATACTGCCGCAGAGATGTTTTGTAATCATCTCGTCGTTGATGCTGATCCTGTCAATAATCGTCGGATCGTTTCCTTTCCAGGATTCATAGTAAACAAGCATCTGGCGCAGGGCAGTATCTACATCAAAGTTGGACTCTTTGCCAACCAACTGTGTCAGGTCTTTCTCTTCATGGAGGATATCTTTGTACTTAAGAGCATTCCCCACCTGCTGGCGCATTTCCATCTCTACGGAGTAAATATTCTGTTCAATGCGGGAAGCGTGTCCGATGGAGCTCATATAGGCATCCGTAAAATCGCATTCAGCTACTTCGTTGTCCAACACATCGGAGTACTTATCTATGCCGAGCTCTTTCATAATGACAGAGAGCTTTTCTTCCAGCACTTCACGAACACGGCTTTCCACCGTGTCACCGATAATCATGTTGTAGATATGGACATCTCGCTGCTGACCGATACGGTCTGCACGACCACAGCGCTGCTCGATTTTCATCGGGTTCCACGGCAAATCATAGTTAATAATGATATTCGCGAACTGCAAGTTCAGACCTTCGCCACCGGCATCCGTTGAAATGAAGATACCCGTGCTCATCTTGAACTCATTGAGAGCATTATTACGCTCTTCGATATCCATACTGCCGTTCAGAACGCTAACGGAGTAGCCTCTGGATTCCAGCAATTCCTTCAGATAAACCTGCGTACCAACAAACTCCGTGAACAGAATAATCTTCTGTGCCGGGTCCTCGCTTTGAAGCTCATCAATCGTGTCAAAGAGAGCATCAACCTTAACATCATGGTGCTGGAACTCCGCTTGCTTTGCTACAGAGATGATCATCTTCAGTTCTTCAATTTCAGCACTACGGTCAAGTGACATTGCCTCCATCGCATCCGCATCGCCGTCTTCAATGTCGCGCTCATCCCAATCCGATTCGCTCATGGTGTTCACGCGCGTCTCTTCTTCAAGGAGTACACGCAGACGGTGCTCCAGGCTCTGACGGACGGCAGCAGTGCTGCTTGTCACCATTCGCTGCATGATGATCATAAGGAAGATCAGGCACATGTTCTTCTTGCGATTCCAGCGTGCCTTATCATAGATTTTGGAAACATAGGAACTAACCAGTTCATACAGCTGGCGCTGAAGCGAGTGCCGCTCGTCCCAATGCAGCTCAACCAAATGCGTATATCTCTTCTTAAAGAGCAAATTCCCATTATTGTCGATGGCTTCTCGCTTTTCGGAACGAATCAGATAGGGCGCAACCTGTTCCTTGACGATAGATTTGTAGTTTGGGAACGCCTGCTCATCCAACAGGCGAACCAAGCGAAGAAACGGCTCTGTTTTGCCGTTATGCGGCGTTGCCGTCAGCAAAAGCAGATATGGACTTGCCTGGGAAAGCAAATAGCCAAGCTTATAACGGGCCACATAACTGGAGGAGCCAGCTACGCGGTGCGCCTCATCGATGATAATTAAATCCCATCCGCTGTTGATAATTGCCTCTATGCGCTCCTGATTGTACTTTTCCACCCGCTTGTCCGACCAGCCGGCGTGCTTTTCCACCGGCTTGATAGAATCCATAGGCGAGATGACCTGGTCAAACTGGCCGTATACATCATCATTATCAGTCAAGCGGCGTATTGTATCAAAATCCGACGGCAGGATCACCTGAAACTTCTCATGGAATTTCTCCTGCATTTCTACAGACCACTGGCTGACAAGTCCGGTAGGGCATACAACAAGGATTCGTGTGATGAGTCCACGAGCTTTCAACTCCTTGATAATCATGCCGGCCTCTATGGTCTTGCCAAGACCGACTTCATCAGCGAGAATGTAGCGAATATTGCGCGTTTCCAGTGCCCGCTCCAGCACATGCAACTGATGTGGAAGCGGAATCACGCCGCTGGAGAAAGCAGAAAGAATACCGGCAGATGTCTCGTTTCTGATTTTTGAGAGCAGCGTAACATAGCGCAGGTAGTTCTCATCCAGCTGTGCTTCACCGCCTCCCCTCTTTAATTGTTCGCCCGTTGCCTTATATACACTGCCATTGGCCGGATTGAAGACTTTGTAGGATGTATAACCCCACAGCTCAATCCGCTCCATGATCTGCACGTTGGCTCCGGCAATAGTATCAAAAACGAAATCGCCGATATTAAACATTCTTACATTCCCTCAAACTCAAGCTGAATAGCTGCCTTTTACTTTCATTCCTATTTTTTCTTCTTATTCTTTCCCGGAAAGGCCTCATCATAGTGCCATTCACCGGTAATAAGCCAATATTCATAGGTATTTAGCCATGTGCATACCCAAGGAATAAAGCTTTCTGCGATAAACATCTGCTGATTCCAGTTCTTATCCCTATGATAATGCACACATAGTTGATAGTGACCTCGCTCATCCTTACCATAAATATGATGAGGATATTTCCCATCATAGGTTTTCATTTCTGGTGCGAGCAGCCAAGCTTTTGGCGATATATCACTAATCTTGTATGTTATCTTGATTCTGTAAATATCCGAATGTTCCGATGGCTGTAGTCTAATCACACAAATGAGTTCAGAATTGACAGCTTTGAGTACTTCTATAAGATTACTACGGTACAACTGCTGAATCCTAAGCATCTGACTAGCTATTGTTATCGGTTGTGGTTTCAGATATCTCTTATTGCCCATAATGACGAGTGGTTGGAACAGAAACCGTTCCTTTTGTCGAAAGATTACCGGATGATCTATCTACTTTCAAAGAACCATTTTCAACTCCTGCTCGACATTCTTCAGCGGCCTTTGAAAAAACGGTTTTGCCGGTTTTTTCGCCAAAGCACATCTTAACATTTTCACCCATATCAATACGCGACATTTGATATAATTGATTTCCCGTCAAATCTGCCGTTGCTTGTTTAACCCAATTGAAGAAGGCCGTTGCTCGTTCAGGATGCGTATTCCATTTATCCGCAAAATTCTCCCCTGGATAGCTTGGGTTTTCAATGTAATAGAGGCCATTTTTCTTATTACGATTAATCCATTTTGGTGCTTCGAGAAGGATATTCGTCATGGCGTCTACGATGTTGTCTTCCTCCTGATAAAGCGTTGCTGCAATTGTCGTAATGATGATAGAAATCGGCTTATTGCCAGAATCATCATCAGCAAACATAATATCTCTATGCCGTTTGAGAAGTTGCACCACTCTTTGCAACGGCGTTTTTATCTTTCTCCGTTTGATTTCCTCAGCATCAGCACTTGCAACGACAAGCCCATGCTCTTTCATATAGCTGTCTAAAAGTCTTTTTTGTTGTCTTGCACACCGTTCAAAAAACCATGTTATATATCCTGACGGGTTACTCCCAATGTAGTCATATGTATCATGGTCTTCATCATGGTCAGTAATATTTATCCTTTTAAGCTTTGCATTTGCGTATGCAGGAATAACATCCATATGAAAGTTCGGAATTTCCGCATACTCAACATGCCAGCATCTACGCTTATTCTCAATATCTCGGCTGGTTTTCTTGTATCCGAGCAACAAAGGTTTGACCACATCGACTTTAAGCTGTTTCGCTGTCAAACCGTATTGCTCTTTGAATTGACAAACAATGTCAAGATCATAGTCGTCCTCATCTGTAATTGGTTTGACAACTGTTCCCAGGCCAAAGGACCCTTGCGGATAGATACTGATTTGATATTGGGGTGTGTTCTCATCAATCCACTTACCAAGGGATTCATATTCATCTACTGCCGCAGTAAACATATCATCGCTGATATCTATACTGGCCGCAATTTCTCGATACAGCTTATTAATGTCGTCCTTGCTATACAATTACTGCTCACCTCCGATTGTGATCGTTTCAACAAACCCAATGTCTGTGCTTACCTGTTCATAAATTGTTATTGGTAAATCCGCTTTGGGCATATAATCCATTCCTGCCCTGATGGCTAAAGACTGTGGCATTGCGGGAAATACGCATATTCTG
>FR899845.1:0-32338 GCA_000437595.1 Faecalibacterium sp. CAG:74
CCCCAAACCCCACAAGGGAGCTCCGCCCCTTGACCCCGCAAGGGACATTGTCCCTTGACCCTTTTTCGGCATCCCGGCTTGAGCGCGCTTCCCTTACTCTGCCTTTACCGGCGTTTTTTCTTCTCTTGCCGTTAGTTTACGCGCCCAAACCAAGTACAGCGTCGCCGACAGCACAATCCCGACGACCCAGCCGACCGGCCACGAATACCACACGCCGCGAATCCCGAAAATCGGCGACAGCGTAAACGACAGCACCACGCGCAGGAACAAGTCCGACAGCGTCGCAATCATGAATTGCAGCATCCGCGCCGCACCGCGCTGCACGCCGTCCACCATCAGCTTAATCGACAGGAACACATAGAACGGCGTGACAATATGCAGGAAGTCCACGCCGACATCGACCGCTTCCAAGTTGCCGTCGCTGATAAACGCATAAACCAGCGGTTTCGCAAAGACATAGAACACAACCGCGAAAATCGCGCCCATCGTCATGCCGATGGTGACGCCGCTACGGCAGCCGTGGCGCACACGCTCGTTCTTGCCCGCGCCGAGGTTCTGGCTGGTGTAGTTGCTCATGCCGTTGCCCAGCGCCGTCACTGACGTGACGAACATGTTGTTGAGCTTGATTGCCGCCGTGTAGCCACCCATGCACGCCGTGCCGAAGCCGTTAATGACGCGCTGCACAAGGATGTTGCCGACGCTGATGAAGCTCTGCTGAATCGCGCTGGGGATGGCGATAATCAACATCTTTTTCAGCAGCACTCCGGAGAAAAGCGGGCATTTCTCGCCGCCGACGACCTCATGCACCTTCTTCAGTACGAAAATCACGGCAACAATGCCGCTGATGGACTGGCACAGGAACGTCGCCCATGCCACGCCGGGCACGCCCATGTGGAAGTCACGGACGAAGAGGATATCCACAAAAATATTCGTAATCGAGGACACGGCGAGGAAGTAGAACGGCGTTTTGGAATCCCCCAAGGCGGAGAAAATGCCCGTCGCGACCTGATAGAGCATCAGGAAAACATAACTCATGAGGTAAATTTGGATGTACGCCACGGAGTCCTTCATCGTCTCCACAGGCGTGTCCAGCAGTGTCAGCATCCATTCGGACGTCAGTATTCCGACAGCGCTCAGCAGCACGCCGAGAATGCCGCAGAAGATGAGCGCGGTCGTCACGCAGGTATGCACCTGCTTCATTTCCTTCTGCCCGAACAAGTTCGCCGTCACGACGGATGTGCCGATGTTGCAGCCAAACGCGATGGCGATGAAAATCAACGTGATTTCGGAGCTGTTGCCGACAGCGGCAAGCGCCTCGGTGCTGATGAAATGCCCCGCAACGAAGCTGTCCGCGATGTTGTAGAGCTGTTGGAAGATGATGCTGCCGAACAGGGGTAGCGAGTAAGCCAGCAGCACCCGGCCGGGCTTGCCGACGGTCAAATCCTTCATGAGGAATGCCTTCTTTCTGTGCGTAATCCATCGCTCATTTTACGCTTGACAAGCCATGATGTAAAATATATAATTGCTATGGCATTCATATTTTGGAGGAATGATTGATGGAACTGACCCAGCTGACGTACTTCCTGACCGTTGCGCAAATGCAGCACATGACGCGCGCCGCCGAAGCGCTGCACATTGCGCAGCCCGCGCTGACGAAATCGGTGCAGCGGCTGGAGAGCGAATTGGGTGTGCCGCTGATTGCGCGCAAGGGGCGCGGCATTGCGCTCACGCCCTACGGTCAACGGCTGGCGGACGAATTGCAGCAGCCGCTGAATCAACTTTCGCACATTCCGGAAATGATGCGGCAGATGGCGAATCAGCAGGCGCGAACACTGCATGTGTGTGTGCTTGCTGCGTCGGATTTGGTGACGGACGCCGCCGTTCGCTTCCGCCAGACACATCCGGACGTGCATTTTGCAATGACACTGCTCCCCCGCATCAGCGACGCGGCGCATCCGCCGTATGACCTGCTGGTGGATTCGGACGGAATGAACGGCGACGACGGATTTCATGAGCGGATTCTACTCGCCGTGCCGCAGTCCTCCCCGCTCGCAGCGCGAACCTCCCTGCGCCTGAACGACCTGCGCGGGCAGGAGTTCATCAGCGTGATGGGCAACCGCCGTTTTCGAGAGCAGTGCAGCCAGCTTTGCCAGCAGAGTGGATTCATGCCGCAGTATGCCTACGAGTGCACCGAGCCGTCGACCGTCCGCAACCTGATTTCGCTCGGCTGCGGCGTTGGGTTCTGGCCGGAATACACATGGGGCGCGCCGGGCGAGGGTATCCGGCTGCTGCCGATTGACGACGCGCGATGCGTCCGCCGAATCGTGCTGCATTGCGGCGCGAGCGGCGACATTCGCCCGTTGGCGGAGGAATTCCGTGCGGCATTGCAAGATGAACTTCAACTGCTCGCATCGAAAAAGCGCGCCTGACGTTTCTGCCAGACGCGCTTCGTTCATGTCAGTGAAATCCAGTAATGCTCCAAGTTGATATTCTCGCCGTCTTCATGCACCGTTTTCTCGTAGACGCCGCCGTTACGCAAAATTGTCTTGCGGCTGCCCACGTTCCACGGTTCACAGGCGACCATCACCCGCTTTAAGCCGATTTCGCGGCAGTACGTCAGCACGTTGTGCAGCATCCACGTCGCGATACCCTGCTGCCGCTCATCCGGGCGCACCGAATAGCCGATATGCCCCGCGTAATTGCGCAGATAGTCGTTCAGCTCGCGCCGCACCTGAATCATGCCGACGATTTTCTCCCCGCGAAGGCAGACGAACTGCGTCATCGGCACCCAGTTCGGTGGGGTTGTTGCCGGATTATCGAGCTGACGGCAGAACGCAAGCCACTCCGCCGGATTCTCCATCCTCTTCAGCGGCCCGCAGCCGTCCATGCTGCTATCTGCGTCCAGCATCGCCTGCCGATATGCGGCAATCTCATCAAGCAGCGATTCGTCCGGGATTGCCAGTCGCAGTTCGTCCATTTCTTACTCCTCCACCACCGCGCGAATCCCCTTCACGCGGCGCACCACGTCCGCAAATTCATCCGGCGTCAGCGACTGCGCACCGTCGCACAGCGCGTGTTTCGGGTCATTGTGTACCTCAATCATCAAGCCGTCCGCACCTGCTGCTGTCGCTGCCATCGCCATCGGCTTCACCAGGCGCGCAACGCCCGTCGCGTGGCTGGGGTCAACCAGAATCGGCAGATGCGTCTTTTCGCGCAGCACTGGTATGCAGGACAAATCCAGCGTGTTGCGCGTTGCCGTCTCATAAGTGCGGATGCCGCGTTCGCACAGGATGACTTGGTCGTTGCCGCCTGCCATGATGTACTCAGCGCTCATCAGCCACTCCTGAATCGTGTTCGCCAGCCCGCGCTTGAGCAGAATCGGCTTATGCGTCTTGCCCAGCACCTTCAGCAGCTCAAAGTTCTGCATGTTGCGCGCGCCAACCTGAATAACGTCCACATCGTCGAACAGCGGCAAATGCGAGGCATCCATGATTTCCGTCACAACGGGCAGCCCCGTTGCTTCCTTCGCTTTCAGCAGCAGCTTCAAACCGTCCTCATGCAGCCCCTGAAACGCATACGGGCTGGTTCGCGGCTTAAACGCGCCGCCGCGCAGGAGCGTTGCGCCCGCCGCCTTGACCGCCTTGGCAACCGTGACCATCTGCTCTTCGCTCTCCACGGAGCAGGGGCCGGCGATAATCTGGAACAAGCCGTGCCCGATGGTCACGCCGCCGCAATCCACCATCGTATCCTGCGGATGGAACTTACGGTTTGCTTTCTTGTAGGGTTCCTGAACGCGGCGGACAGCCTCCACTGCATCCAGCGAGGAAATGAGGTCAGCGTCCACGCGCGTCGTGTCGCCCACCAGCCCCAGAATGGTGCTGTTTTCGCCCTTTGATTCGTCGATGCGCAGCCCCATGCCAAGGAGAAATTGTTTCAGTCGGTCAATCTGTTCCTGCCGTGCTTCGTGCTTCAAGATGACAATCATGGTGTTTCCTCCATACTTCCGGACATCATTGTCCACTACAATTTGATACTAATTCGATTCTAAAACATGGCATCGAGCATAGCAGATTTTTCGTTCCGGCAAAGCTGAGTGAAGCGAGGCGTACTGGAGGTACGCGCGAGCGGAACGAAGCAAAGCCGGGGCGGAAAAGATGCTGTGCGAATGACATGCTTTAGATGAGAATTAGTATAAAACAGCGAAAGCGCCCTGCCGCCAATGTTCTGGCCAGCAGGGCGCTTTTCTCATCTCCGGGAGAATACGCCAAATCACGCCCTGCGTTCTTGATGCAGCGCGTAATAATAACCAACCGCGAAACGGTTCAGCATGGCGTTTCTGCTCCCTTCGTCTGTTCTTGGCATCTATCATAGCGCAAAAAGCGCAAAAAAGCAAGAGGAAAATTGTTTCTCTCCTGCTTTTCTGCATATTTTTATGTGGATTCATACTATTTCCAAATGAGAATGCGTCAAGGCGCGAGCAGATGGCGCAGGCGAATGCAGGAAATAGTATTAGTCGTTGTTCTGCGCTTCCATGTCCTCCAGATAACGTTCGAGTTTGCGCTTGACGCGCTGGAGGGCGTTGTCGATGCTCTTGACGTGGCGACCCAGGTTGTCCGCGATTTCCTGATAGCTTTTCCCGTCCAGATACGCCGCCAGCACTTCCTGTTCTAAATCCGACAGCACCTCGTCAATGCGCTGATGGATACCGCGCAAATCCTCCTGGCTGATTATCAGCTCTTCCGGGTTCGACGAATGCCCTTCAGCGCAGACGTCCAGCAGCGTGCGGTCGCTTTCCTCGTCGTACAGCGGTTTGTTGAGCGACACATAGCTGTTCAGCGGGATATGCTTCTGTCGCGTCGCGGTTTTGATGGCAGTGATAATTTGGCGCGTGATGCACAGTTCGGCAAAGGCACGGAAGGACGCAAGTTTCTCCGGCCGGAAGTCGCGAATCGCTTTGTAGAGTCCAATCATGCCTTCCTGCACGATGTCCTCGTGATCCGCGCCGATGAGGAAGTAGCTGCGCGCCTTGGAACGGACGAAGTTTTTGTACTTGTTCAGCAGATATTCCACCGCCACCGAGTCCCCCGTGCGGCACAGCGACACCACGTCCTCGTCCGTCATGCCCTCATAGACCGAATGGGCGGCACTGCTGCTCAGCAGCGGCACGGAAGCAGGCTGTTCCGGTTCGCCGGGCACAGCCTGTCTCAACGGAAAATCCAGCAAAAATGCATCGTCTTCCGGCAGCATCGGCTCTTCCTGCTCCATCGGGTCATTGTCCTGATTCATTGCATTCATTCGATCGTCTGACAAACTGTTCACCTGCTTTTCGGGCGGCGCAGGGCGCGTCTCCCGCTTCACTCTCCGCGCCGCAGCTTTTCCAGCCGTGCGCGGATGTCCTCCGGCATTCGGGAAAAAATCGTGTTTCGGTTCATGTTGGGCTGATTCTGGTGCGCCGACATGCCGCTTTTGCGCATTTCGCGAAGTTCGCGCAGCAGTTCCCGGCTGGTCATGCGGATCGCGCCGCTGGACAGCACCTGCGATTGCTCCAGCCCGTCCGACGTAGCGACGCGCAGTTCCCGATAGCGCGGGGTCTGCGCCGCGGCGCGCTCGATGTAGCTGTCCGCCGTTTCGCCGTGGCGGGTGAAAACCAGCGTCAAATTGCCGTGCTTCTCTTCGGTCGTCGTCGTGCGCTCGGACTGGTAACCATCGAACACCAGCAGGATTTCCTCGCCCGAAAATCCGGCGTAGTCCTCCAATTGGCGCATCAACCGGTCGCGCGATTCGTCCAGCGACCAGCCCTTCTTCTCCGCCTCGCTCCACGCGCCAATGACGTTGTAGCCATCGACAATCAGCAGCGGTTTCATGCCCGGCGGCTGGACAGCACGCGGTACATCACCACGCCCGCCGCAACAGACGCATTCAAGCTGTCCAGATGCCCCGCCATCGGCAGGGACACCTTCTGGTCGCAGTTTTCCAGCACGAGATGGCTGATGCCTTCGCCCTCGCTGCCGACAACCAGCGCCACGCCGCCCTTGAAGTTGACCTTCTCATAGTCCGTGCCGTCCATCGTCAGCGCGTATGTCCAGATGTTGCGCGCCTTGAGCATTTCAATCACACGGGTCATGTTCACAACGCGCGCAACCTTGATGTGCTCAATCGCGCCCGCGGATGCCTTGACTGCTGCCGGGGTCAGCCCGACTGCGCGGCGTTCCGGCACAATCACACCGTGCGCGCCCACGCACTCGGCGCTGCGGATAATCGCACCCAGATTGTGCGGGTCGGTGATGCCGTCCAGCAGAATCAGGAACGGGTCTTCGCCCTTTTCCTCCGCTTCCGCCAGCATCGCCTCGACCGTGCTGTACTGGTACGCCGACGCGAACGCCACCATGCCCTGATGGTTCTTCGCCAGCTCGTTCAGGCGCTGATGTTCCACTTCCTGCACCGGGATGTGCGCTTCCTTCGCCATCTGCACGATTTCGCGCGCAGAGCCGGTCAGCTCGCCCTTCTGCACCAGCAGCTTTTCGATATCACGACCCGCCTTGAGCGCCTCACGAATCGGATTGCGCCCCGCCAGCAGGTTCTCCTGCACTGCTTCTTCCGCCACGGGCTGCGCCATCACGGGCGCAACAGCCACCGGGCGGTACTCCGAATCGCGATAGGACGGTGCCGGACGCTCGTCGGTCATTTCCGGGCGGCGATCATAGCGGTCGCGGCGCTCGTAGGGCTTCCGGTCGCCATAGGACTTCTTCTCGCCGTAGGGCTTCTTCTCGCCATAGGGCTTGCGGTCGCCAAAAGACTTCTTCTCGCCGTAAGGCTTGCGGTCGCCGAACGACTTCTTTTCGCCATACGCACGGTTGTCGTCGCGCTTGCCGCTGGGACGGCCGCCGTGGCGCGCCCCGCGGTACTCCGAGCCTTCTTCCACCCACTTTTCGCGCCCAAAGGACTTCTTGCCCTGCGGCTTGTGGGACGGTGCATTGTCATAGTATGCCATATTTCAAATTCCTCTATTCTTATTCATTGTCGGTTGATTGATTCTGCTTTTTCTGTTCGTCTGCCAGCGAATCGAGCCATTCGCGCCTTGTCCGGCGAATCTCCCCTGCCTTGCCGCAGGATTTTTCCCCTTCCGGACACGCGCCGCGCAGACATCCGGGCCCCGCGTCCGCGAACAGCGCCGGGGCAATTTCCATGCACAGGCGGTGCATCTCCGTCGCCAGCGCACGGATTTCCCACTGTGCGCGGCTGCACATGCGCAGGCTGAAGAAGTGCCGCAGCTCGCGCACGTTCATCGTCACCATCATGCGCGTTTCGCAAGCGCCGGGCAGCACGAATCGGGCATCCTCATTGCCGCCCTCGCCCGTGCCGAGCTTCTCCTGCCACTGCGTATACCACTGGTGCATGGTGTCCATCTGCCGCTCAAACTCCGCGACAGCATCTTCACCCAGCGCCTCGATTTTCGGCGGAACGATGTAGCCGAAGCCCTTCTCGTAGCTGACGTAGCGCTGGCTCTGCACCGAGAAGCTGGCAAGCCGGTGGCGGGTAATCTGCGCCAGCAGGACGCGCGAAACACCCTCCATCGCAAAGGTAAAGCTGGCGTGTTCCAGCACGGATTCATGCCCCATCGACAAAATCCGGCTGACGAACTCGCTCTGGTCGTCACGGCTGACGCGCTGCTGCAAGCTGTCCACCGTCGCACGGGAGTAGCACAGCCGAGCGCCGAGCGCCACGACCTCCTCCGGCGAAAGCGTATGGCGAATCAGGGCAACTTTCATGGTTGAGCGGGGCATGATGCAACCTCCTGACTTTTTCGGAACAGTTCAAGCAACCGTGCCTCCTGCCCAGTCAGGTACAAATACCCGACGAGGGCTTCCAGCGCCGTTGCTGCCTGATAGTCCATGGCAGTCTGATTTCGGGGGGCAGCGTGGTGCGCGTGGGTATTGCGCCCACGGCGGACAATGGCGTTCTCTTCCTCGGTCAGCGCTCCCTCGATGCGTGTCAAAGCCTCCGCCTGTGCGTGTGCATTGACGACCGTGACCGCCGCCTGATGGCAGTGATGCAGATTATACCCCCGGTACAGCAGTCGCGACCGAGTCAGCAAATCATAGACCGTATCCCCGATATACGCCAGCTGGAGTGGATTCAGGCGGCGTGCATCATCTTTGGTCATCGGCGCTTCTTCGCGCAGGGTCAAAGGCATTTCCTCCTTCATATGCCCGAAAAAGACAGGCATACCGAATGAAGCGTCCTTTACAGACACAACCAGTGTATTATACCATATTTTCGCCCTGTCCGACAAGGGTTTTCCGCACCTTTGGGGAAGAAAATTTGTCGCGCGTGCCGTTTTCCGGACACAAAAATACCGAACCGCGATTGCGATTCGGCATGTGGTACACCATTAGGGACTCGAACCCTAGACACCCTGATTAAGAGTCAGGTGCTCTACCAACTGAGCTAATGGTGCACATCTGCGAAGCATCCGTCTACCTTATGAGCGGCGTTTGCATCAGCAGATAATATTATAGCGCGATTCAGCGATTTGTCAAGAGGGAAAATCACTTTTTTTCGAGAAAAATCAGCTTTTCTGCGCATTTTCATGTGTCCACGGGGCATTTCGCCCGTCCAGACCCGCCAGAATGCCGCTTCCAAAGGCGAACATCAGGTTGAAGCCGCCGCAGTCGCCGTCCACATCCAGCACCTCGCCCGCCGCGTACAGTCCCGGCAGGCGGCGATTTTGTAATGTCGCCGGGTCAAAATCCGCGACTGCCGCCCCGCCCGACGCCACCTGTGCGCTCTCGAAGCCCTTCACGCCGCGAATCGGCAGCAGCCACGCATCCGCCGTTTTCGTCAGGCGCTCCGCCATGTCCGCCGTCATCTGCCCGCACAGGCTGCTTTCGGTTACGCGCCAATCCGCCTGACGCATCAGCGCCGCCGACAGTCGCGGCACGCACAGCCCCGTCAGCAGCTCCGCCATCGGGCGCTGCGCCCAGTTTCTCCGGCGGTGGTGCAGTTCCCGGCGGAAATCGCCCGCATCCGCGAAACCCATGCCCTTCACCAGCGACACGCGAAGCATCCGCCCATCCTTTGCATACCGTGCGCACTGCATCACGCACACGCCGCTGACGCCGTAATCCGCGAACAGCAGCTCGCCATCCTCCTCATGCAGGACGCTTTTCCGGTCGATAACCGCCACCTGTGCCTTGACGCGGATGCCGCTCAGCCCCTTGATTGACGTGCTATCTGTGATAATCTGCGTCAGCGCGGGCGCGAAAGTCGTCGCGGGGCAGCCGAGATTCGTCAGCAGACGCAGGGCGCTGCCGTCGCTGCCGAGCTTGGGCTGGGCGCATCCGCCGCCGCTGATGATAACGCGGTTCGCCCGAAATTGCTGCCCGTCCGCCGAGAGCGCCGTCCAGCCATCATTTTCGCGGTGCAGTGCCGTGATGGATACGCCCGTCACCACCCGCACATGCAAGGCGGTCAATTGCAGGCGGAGCGCATCCAGCACGCTTGAGGCCTGCGAACTGACGGGGTACACGCGCCCTGCCTCTTCCTGCCGAAGCCGCAGTCCAAGATGCTCCCAGAAGGCTTTCTGTGCCTCTGCGCCGCAGTGAGACAGCACATCCGCTGCGAACGCCGCATTTCCCGGATAGCGCGGCGCACCCGTGTTCATCAGGTTGCAGCGGCCGTTGCCCGTCGCGAGGATTTTTTTGCCAACGCGATCCATTTTTTCCGCCACCGTGACCGTATCGCCGCATTCCGCCGCCGCAATCGCCGCCGCCAATCCCGCTGCACCGCCGCCGATGACCAAAACGCTTCCCATAATCTGTGTTTCCTCCGCTTCTTTCCTGTATGCCGCGCTGCCTGATGACATAGGCTATCCGTGTCATAGGAGGCGATAACTTTGACGCAGCAAGGCAAAAAGACCACTTGGCGCTCACTCATCGCGCTGGAAGCCGCCACGCTTGGCGCAGGGGCGCTCGTCGGCTACCTCACCCGCGACGGCATGGACTTCTTCCGCACTCTGAGCAAACCCGGCTTTGCGCCGCCGGGCTGGCTCTTCCCCATCGTTTGGAGCATCCTCTATGCGCTGATGGCGTACTGCATGTGGCTCGTCCTGCGCGCACAGGGGCGCGACCGTTTCCTGCTGCTGGGGCTGTATATCGCCCAGTTAGCCGTCAACCTGATGTGGCCCGTGCTGTTCTTTATCCTGAAAGCGCTTGGGCTTTCCTTCTTCTGGCTGATTCTGCTGTTCTGCCTGATTTTCATCATGGCGGTGCATTTCGGGCAGCAGAAGCCCCTCGCCGGATGGCTGCTCGTGCCGTACCTGCTGTGGGTGACGTTCGCGGGCGTGCTGAATTTCGCCGTCGCCCGCATGAACCCCTGATGCACGCTCCATGGCGTAAATCTTCCGCAGCGGCGCGGTCAGTGTGCCGTCCGGCTCGTAAATCATCAGCGGCGGTTCAGGGTGCAGCATCGGGCGCGCGTCCTTGAGCGCCTCAATCATCACCAGATTCGCCGCCTTTTGCGCCGAGGGGTAAATCAGCTGAAACCGCTTCGGCGCAAGCCCGGCTTTCTCCATGTCCTTCATCACTTCCAGCATCCGCGCCGCCGGGTAGATGACCGCCATCCGCCCCTTGCCGCGCAGCAGCTGATACGCCATCTTGAACCACGCCGTCAGCCCGCTTTTCTGCTGATGGCGCGCCAAGGACAGCGTTTGCGCCGGATTCGGCAGTGTCGTGCCATGATGCCCATACGGCGGATTGCAGACAATTACGTCGATGCTGCCGGGCGCAAGCACCTCGTCGGCACTCTCCACCGGCAGAGCGTGGATGCGGATGATATGTTCCAGCCCGTTGAGCAGCACGCTCCGCCGCGCCATATCCGCCATATCCGGCTGAATTTCAAACGCATCGACGCTTTTCGCGCGCCCCATGCCTGCCAGCAGCAGCGGCAGGATACCCGTCCCCGTGCCAAAATCAGCACAGCGATCGCGGCTTTCCGCCCGCACGAAGCTCGACAGCAGTACGGCATCCATGCCGAAGCGGAAACCCTGCTCCTTTTGCAGGATGCGCAGCCCCGCTTGCTGCAATTCGTCCACCCGTTCGCCGGGCAGGATGGTCAGTTTTCCGGCGCAATCAGCGTCAATCGGCTTGTCAGACAATAGCCTTCCTCCCCTTCTTCTGTCCGCACACGGCACCAGATTTCGCCCTTTTCCAGCACGGTCAGCACCAAATCCGCTTCGACTTTCGCCGTTTCGGGCGCATCGGCGCTGCACCACTGGTAGAGCGTTTCTGCCTGGTGGATTCTCGCTGTCCACCCAGTCACTTTTTCCAGCGTCACGTCCAGAATCGGCGTATCGCTGATGACGACCGCACCGGGCGCGCTGTCGCTCAAATACTGCGACGCGCAGTAGCCCTCTTTGCCGCCGTAGCGGATGTAACTCCAGCCGTTTTCCTGCGAAATGAATGTCACCAGTGCGCCGCGCGGAAGCCATTGCACAATTGATGCGCCCGCATTGGGCGACTGCCGCATCGCCAGCGAATCCGACTTTGTGCTGACGTATTTTTGCCCCAGCGGCGCGTCCGGCTGCTCGCAGGAGAGCGCATCCGCCGTGAAATAGCCCGTCATCTGCCCGACCGAGGCATAGCACCAATTGCCGTCCTGCGCAAGCACCGTCACCTGCGTTCCTCGCGGGATTGTCGCCAGCACTGCCGCATCCGCAGCCATCGTCTGGCGAAGCGGCGCATTGTCCGCACTCACCCACGCAACGTAGCTGCCAGCTGACACGTCATCCTCCACCTTCGCAGGCGGTTCGGACGCAGCTGGGACAGGCGTTGGCGCTTCGCTTGGTTCAGGGGATGCCGTCGGTTCGAGCGTTGCGCCCGGTGTGGGCGTCCCACTCGGCGCGGGCGTCCCGCCCGGTGTGGGCGTCCCACTCGGCACATCAAAGCGCAGGTACTGCGTCATGACGTACCCGGTCAGGCTGCCCCAGCGAACGGCACACCACGTTTCGCCGTATGCCGTGACGATGATGCTCGTTCCCTTCGGAATTTCCGCCAGCACGGGGTATTCTGTGCCCGCACCCTGCCGGAGGTTGAGCGTCGAGGCGGTGGAATTGACAATCGCGGTCTGTTCGCCGCTTGTCGTCGGCACAGGCGTCAATTCGATGCCGACGGCGCTGAAATCAAGGCTGCTTGCCAGCACATAGCCGTCAATGCCGCCCGCCGTCACGCGGCACCAGCTGCCGTCGCTGCTCTGCACGGCAATTTGAACGCCCTGCGGCAGGTTCATCAGCACCACCGCAGCAGTGGACGGGGTCGCCCGAAGCGCTGTCGCCGTCCTGACCATCGCAGAACGCCCGGTCTGGCTCGTTTTGCCCGGATAAGTATCACTGAACGTGAGATACTCCGCCGCGCAGTAGCCTGTTTTCGCGCCATACTGTATGCTCGCCCAGCCGTTCTCCACCGCGAACACGCACAGCACCGCGCCGCCGGGGATGGTGGACTGCACCGCCGCGTCGTAGCTGCCGGACGCGCGCAGATTCAGTGAATTCGTGCCTGTCACGGTCGCCCAGCGGGTGATTGGCGTCGGGTTTTCGTCGCTCTGCGTCGGCTGCGTGCCGGTGAACGTCAGGTTTTCCGTGCGGACGTAGCCGACAATCCGCCCGAAGCGGATGAGCGTCCAATTATCGCCCTTTGCCAGTACAGTCACGGCTGTTCCGGCGGGCAACGTCGTCAACAGTGTGCCGTTGTCTGAGGCGGTCAGGCGCACGTTCAGCACGTCCTCCACATTCACCAGCGTCACCATGGCCTGATTAGGCGCGGCGGGCGAAATCGTCGCGGGGGCTTCAGTCGCCGTCACGGGCGCGTCGCCCACGGGCGGCAGAATCGTGTGCGTGAAGGTGTACTGCATCCGCACGCAGTTCTCGTAGTAGAATCCGAGAATCTGGTCGTATGTATATCCTAAATTCGCCATCTGCTGTGCCCCGCGTTGGCTCATGCCGATGCCGTGTCCGTAGCGCCTGACGGTCAGCACGAACGTCTCCCCATCCGCCTTGACCGACCAGAGTTCGTTTTTCGTCTTGTTAATGGACAGATTGAGTGCGCTTTCCAGCTCGCTGAAAATGTCGAACGTCAGCGTCAGGCGGCGCGTTTCGCCATCCACAAGCGCCGTCACTTCAAAATCCAGCTTCGTATATAAGCGGCTGGGTGCGGCATACTTCGGTGTGTGCGGCGTAACAGCCTCGATGCGCAGAATCGTCGCATTCGGCGCTTTCGCCTGCAACAGGCGCGTCAGGGTCTGATTCTGACTCGCGTGGGAAAATGCAGCGTAAATCGTCATCTTGCGCGTGCTGCTGTACGGGTTCATGCGGTCGAACGGGTCGTCCTTAACCGTCAGGTAATTCACGCCGGATGAGCCCCACGCGTTGCGGGCGGATTCGGTCTGTCCGCCGTTGGACGCGGTGTAGTACGTCCCGGTCAGCTTGCCGTCGTTCATGGCGACGATGCCGCGCGTTGCGTCCACCGCCTCCGCCGCCCGGTCGCGCTCCGCCGGACTGCCGTTGTACACCTGGTCAGCGGTCGTGTCCACAACGTCGTAGATCTTCGATGCGTTCGCATTCATTGCGCGCAGGGTGTACGTCCGCGCCGCGACTGCCTGTGCTTTCAATGCTTCCAGCGCCGATGATGACCCCATTTCATACGGCACGACGCCATAGAGGTACGATTCGATGTACACATTCGCCACGACATAGAGCCGATACGCCCCGCTTTCCAGCTTCGACACAAGGTGCAGGTCACCGGGGTAGACGTTTTGCGGTCTTCTTGCCTGCGCAATGCGGAATCCGCCGTCCGTCTGCCGACGCCTGAGCGCCATCTCCCGCCCCATGCTGAGCGTCTCGCCGCCCCGCGTCAGGCGAATTTCGCCCGTCGCGCTGCTGTGGCTGATGCTGATTTGCTCGCCATTCGCCAGCGCCATCGTCTGCCCGCCGCTGACCGCCATTGCGCCGACCGCCGTCACCGTGAGCGACGCGGGATTGCTGCCAATGGACAGCAGGCGCACACGCACCATGCCGTTGCGTGTGGCAGCGCTCCGCTCCAGCGGCGCGGAGTACACGGCAATATCCGCCGTGTCCTCGGCGAATGATGTGGGCATTGCGGAGAGCATCAGGAAAAGCATCAGAAGCAGGCACAGCGCCCGCTGGTATCGAAATTGCACGGGAAAATCCTCCTTGTGGTGGTACTTCTCCTCCATTGTAGCAGAAAGTGCCCGGCGTGTCATGCAGATTGTAACAAACCGCGCTGGAAATTTCCGTCACGCACAAAAAGGCAGGCGCTCCGACCTGTTGGGTTCAGGTCAGAACGCCTGTCGGATGATGCGGATTATTCCTGCGTTTCCGTTTTCTTCGCGCGCGGCTTGCGGGCAGGTTTGTCTGCCTTTGCCGCTTCCTTCGCCGCCTTGTCCGCCTCGATTTCCGCCTTCGTGCGGCGCTTGCGGGCGGGCTTCGCGGGGGCTTCCGCGGTCACTTCCGCCGCAGCGGCTTTTGCCGCCTTCTCCGCTTCAATCTCCGCCTTCGTGCGGCGCTTGCGTGCAGGCTTTACAGGCGCTTCGGCGGCTTTCGCGGCTTCCTTGGCTGCCTTCTCCGCTTCCTTCGCCGCCTTGTCCGCCGCAATCTGCTCCTTCGTGCGGCGGACGCGCTTGGGCTTCACGGGTTCTTCCTTCTCATACGGATACGGAACGACCACTGGGTTCGCCTCCGCGTCGTCGTCAGAAGATGCCTTCTCCTGATTCGATGCGGAGTCATGGTCGAAACGCCCGCTCACCAAGCCTTCGTACAGTTCCATATATTTCTTGGAGGAGTTCGTCCAGCTGTAATCGCCAGTCATGCCGCGCTGCTGGAGCGTGTGCCACACATCCTTGTGGTTCTCGTAGTAGTCGATGGCACGGTTGATGACATTGAGCATGTCATTGGCGTTGTAGTTGAAGAACGTGAAGCCATTGCCGTCGCCGGTGTACTCGTTGTAGGACAGCACCGTGTCGCGCAGACCGCCCGTCTCGCGGACAATCGGCACTGTGCCGTAGCGCAGGGCAATCAGCTGGCTCAAGCCGCACGGCTCGAACTGGCTGGGCATAAGGAACATGTCGCAGCCCGCGTAGATTTGATGCGCCAGTGCGTGGTCCATCGCAAACCGCGCCGCGACCTTGCCCTTGAACTCGCCCTCTGCCCACGAGAACAGATTGACATAGCGGCTCTCGCCCATGCCCAGCACAACCAGCTGCACGTTCTCGCTCATCAGGTCGCCGATGATGTAGTCCACAAGGTCAAGCCCCTTCTGGCTGCTCAGGCGGCCGACCATGCCGATAATCGGCACATTCGGGTCAACAGTCAGACCGAGCTTTTCCTGCAGTTCCGCCTTGCACTTTGCCTTGCCGGACAGGTCATCCGCGGTATATTCCGCCGGAATGCGCGCGTCCGTCGCGGGATTGTAGTCCGCCATGTCGATGCCATTGAGCACGCCGAACACTTCACGCTTGCGCGCGCGGAGCAGACCATCCAGCCGCTCGCCGTAGTATGCCGTCTGAATTTCCTCGGCATAGGACGGGCTGACGGTGGTGATGATGTCGGAATACACCAGCGCAGCCTTCATGAAGTTCGCGCAGCCGTAGCACTCCAGCTTGTCGCCCGTCCACAGGCTGTCGCCCAGACCCAGCACGTCCTGCACTTCGCGGATGCCGAACACGCCCTGATACTGCAGGTTATGGATGGTGAACATGGTCTTGATATTCGCGAAGAACGGCAGGTGGGCATACTGAATTTTCAGCAGTGCGGGCACCATGCCGGACTGCCAGTCATGCGCATGAATCACGTCGGGCTGGAAGTCCAGCAGCGGCAGGGCGTTCAGCGCCGCGCGGCAGAAGAAACCAAAGCGTTCGTACTCGTCGCCGCCCATGCCATAGATATACGGACGGCCGAAATAGAACTTGTTGTCCACAAAGTAGAACTTCACGCCGTCCTTTTCCAGCAGTTCAATGCCGCAATACTGACGGCGCCAGCCCAGCGCGACCTCAAAGTCAGTCACATGGGTCATCTGGTCAACATACTGCTTCGGCACCGCCGCATACAGGGGCAGCATCACGCGCACGTCGTGACCCTGCTTCGCCAGAACAGGCGCCAGCGCGCCGACAACATCCGCCAGACCGCCGGTCTTGATAAACGGGACGCACTCGCTCGCCGTAAAGAGAATTTTCATCGTTTCTATCCTCCATCAGAAATATTTCCTGCCGGGGGCAAGGGAAAAAATTACGGGAAATAACAAACCGCACCAATAGTATAGCACATATTGGCGCGGTTTGCAAATCCGAACCGCGTCAGTGATTCAGGCGATTCGTTTGTTAGATGACGACATTCTTCGCGATAACAATCGGGTACGCCGCCGGGCCGATGAGCCGCGCGCTGCGCTTGATGACCGTTTGCTTGTCCAGAATGCAGTTTTCGATGGAAGCGTCGTTGTGCACCTGACCATCCTGCATGATGATGCAGTTCTTCACATGCGCACCGGGGGCAATGCGCACGCCGCGCGCCAGCACAGAGTTCTCCACCGTGCCTTCAATGATGCAGCCATCCGCCACCAGCGAGTTGACGACGGTCACATTGTCGCCATAGCGGGCGGGCATCTCGTCGCGAACCTTGGTGTACACAGGCAGCTCCGCCGTGAACAGACGATGGCGAATCTGGGTATCCAGCATATCCATATTGAACTTGAAGTAGCTCTGCACGGAGTCCATGCGCCAGCACAGACCAGTGTACGCCCACGCATTCACGCGCGCCGTGCCTTCCGTCACCAGACGGAGCAGCACATCACGGTTGAAGTCATGATAGCCGTGCGCCACGCCCTTGTCCACCAGCGTGCGCAGCAGCTCACGCTTCATCACGACGACCTCCATGCTCGTCAGCGGCAGGTTCGGATGCGTCGGATCAACTTCCATGTCCGTCACCATGCCGCTTTCGTCCACCGCCAGATAGCAGCCCAGTTCGTCGCGCTGCATGTTCGGATCAGCAGTGTACATGATGGTGATGTCCGCGCCGCTGTTCTGATGATACGCCACAAACTCCGCGATATTCGCGTTGTAGATGATGGTGGAGTTGCTCAGCACCAGATATTCCTGCTTGGAGCGGGAGAGATAGTTGGTGTTGGAGCGCAGCGCATCCAGCATACCAGAGTACACGCCAACATTTTCGCGCGTCAGGAACGGCGGCAGCACCTTGAGACCGTCATTCTTCCCGTGCAAATCCCACTCCTTGCCGGAGCCGATGTGATCCATCAGGGAGTGATAATTCTTCTGCATGATAACGCCGACGTTCTTGATGCCGCCGTTGACCATCGAGGACAGCAGGAAGTCAATGACGCGGTAGCGGCCGCCCACAGGCAGCGCTGCGATGGCGCGGGTCAGGGTCAGCTCGCGCAGATTGGCGTCATTTTCGCCGGTGTAGATAACACCCATTACGTTTTTCATTTTCTTACATCCTTTCCGCTGCTGTGATTATCAGAATTTGGTGTTTTCGTCCACCTGCTGACCCGCGGTCACGCTGACACCGGCGGGAAGGGTGACGCCCTGACCGACGACGGCGATATTGCCCGTCTCTTCGCCGACCACGCAGCCCGCACCGATCACGGCGTTCTCCGCCACAATCGCCCGACGGACAACCGCGCCGCGCTTGATGACCGCATAGGGCATGACAACCGAGTCAATGACGCTTGCGCCCTCTTCAATGGTCACGCCTGCGAAAATCACGGAGTGCTGCACAGAGCCATAGACTTCCGAGCCTTCCGTAACCAGCGAATCGCTCACGACAGCGCCCTTGGCGATGTAGTGCGGCGCAAGGCCCGGATTCTTGGCATAGATGCGCCACTTCTTGTCATGCAGGTCAATCGGCATGGGCACGCTGAGCAAGTCCATGTTCGCTTCCCACAGGGACTCAATCGTGCCGACGTCCTTCCAGTAGCCCTCGAAGTTGTATGCCACCATGACCTGCTTGTCGTTCAGCATCGCGGGGATGATGTTCTTGCCGAAGTCGTTGGCGGATGTCTTGTCCGCCTCGTCCGCCGTCAGGTACGCGCGGAGCTTCGCCCACGAGAAGATGTAAATGCCCATGGACGCCTTGTTGGACTTGGGCTGCTTGGGCTTTTCTTCAAATTCAACAATGTTGTCGTCCGCGTCCGTATTCATGATGCCGAAGCGGCTCGCTTCTTCCCACGGCACAGGGCGCACAGCAATCGTCGCATCCGCGCCTTTGCGGATGTGGTACTGCAGCATGGCGTTGTAGTCCATCTTATAAATATGGTCGCCGGAGAGAATCAGGACGTAATCCGGGTCATACTGCTCGATAAACGCCATATTCTGATAGATGGCGTTTGCCGTGCCGCGATACCAGTCGCCCGTCTTGCCCGTCTGATAGGGCGGCAGGACGAACACGCCGCCGGTGGACAAGTCCAAATCCCACGGTGCGCCGGAGCCGATATAGGAATTCAGTTCCAGCGGCATATACTGCGTCAGCACGCCCACGGTGTCAATGCCGCTGTTGGTGCAGTTGGACAGCGGGAAGTCAATGATGCGGTACTTGCCGCCGTAGGGAACAGCCGGCTTTGCCACCTTCTTAGTCAGGACACCCAGACGGCTGCCCTGTCCGCCTGCCAGCAGCATGGCAACACAGGTCTTCTTTTTCATGATGAGAACACGCTCCTTCATCCTTGTTTCTTGCGAAGCGCACCGACCGTGCAGGATTCGCGCCGCCCTCGGTGCATCAGGTGGCACGGTGATGTATGTGAAACAGCGCTTTCGCTCCTCCCCTGATTGCGACGAGCGCCGATTCAGCCGATGGAAATGGAATTGGCTTTGCCGGCGGACTTTTCCGGCAGGGGCTGCGGTTTCTTTGCCGTTTGGGATGCTTTCTTTGGCGGCACATCCGCGATTTCCGGGATAACGCGCACTTTCTTCGCCTTCTCCGGCAGCGGGTCGCGCTGATAGGTGAAGTACACCGTCGCAAGCGGCGGCACGCAGATATCGCAGCTGTATTGGAAATCCTTCAGCTGCTCTTCTTCCGTGCGAATCGCCCAGTTGTTGTACTGATTCGAGCCGCCGTATTCCTTGCGGTCGGTGTTAAAGCACTCCGTCAGCGTACCCATCTGCGGCAGCCCAATGCGGTACTGCGGATGGAATACAGGCGTGAAGTTCGTCACGCACAGGAGCGAGTTGCCCCGTTTATCCGTGCGCAGGAACGCAACGATGGAGTTATCGCTGTCGTTCGCCTGAATCCACTGGAAGCCGTCCCAGCTGTCATCAATCTGGTAGAGCGCAGGCGTCGTGCGGTAGATTTCGTTCAGGCGCTTGCAGCACTGCTGCACCTGCGGATGATTCTCGTACAGCAGCAAGAACCAGTCCAGCTGGTCGTCGTACTTCCACTCGATGAAGTGCCCAAACTCGCCGCCCATGAACAGCAGCTTCTTGCCCGGATGCGCCATCGTGTAGCCGTACAGCGCGCGAAGTCCCGCGAATTTCTTCCACAGGTCACCCGGCTGCTTGTCCAGCATCGAGTGCTTGCCGTGTACCACCTCGTCGTGGCTGAACGGCAGGATGTAATTCTCCGAAAAGGCGTACATCAGTGAGAACGTCAGCTTGTCATGGTGATACTTGCGGTAGACCGGGTCGAGCTTGATATACGCCAGCATATCATTCATCCAGCCCATGTTCCACTTGAACCCGAAGCCCAGCCCGCCCAGATAAATCGGGCGCGTGACCATCGGATAGGCGCTGGATTCCTCCGCCACCATCATCACACCGGGGAAATCGCGGTAGACGGTTTCGTTCATCCGGCGCAGGAAGGCAATCGCATCGAGATTCTCGTGTCCGCCGTACTTGTTGGGCAGCCATTGCCCCGGCTCACGGCAGAAGTCGTACATCAGCATGGACGTGACCGCATCCACGCGCAGCCCATCGGCGTGATACCACTCCAGCCAGAAGCAGGCGTTGGAGAGCATGAACGAGTTGACCTCGCCGCGCGCATAGTCGAACATGTGCGTCCCCCACTGCGGCATATCGCCGCGCCGGGGATCGGGATGCTCATAGCAGGGCGTACCGTCAAAGCGGCGCAGTCCCATTGCGTCACGCGGGAAATGCGCGGGAACCCAGTCCAGCAGTACGCCGATGCCCGCCTGATGCAGCGCGTCAATGAGCGCCATCAGCTCCTTCGGTTCGCCGAAGCGCGCCGTCGCCGCATAGTAGCCGGACACCTGATAGCCCCACGACATATCCAGCGGATGCTCCATCACCGGCATGAACTCCACATGCGTGTAGCCCATTTCTTTCAGGTACGGCACGAGCTGTTCGGCAATTTCCGTGTACGTCAGGAACGTGCCATCCTTGTGCCGCCGCCACGAGCCAAGGTGCATCTCGTAGATGTTCACTGGACTGTGGTACGGGTCGTAGGATTTGCGTGCCTCCATCCAGTCCGCGTCGCCCCAGCGGTAGCCGCTCAGGTCGTAAATACGGCTGGCAGTGTCGGGGCGCATCTGCATGGCGAACCCATAGGGGTCAGCCTTGTCCTGCCACGTCCCGTCTTGCGCCTGAATGCAATATTTGTAGGTTGTCAGTTTCTTTGCCGCATCGGGATAATCATAGCGTTTCGGGTCGCTCTTCACATCGAAGGTTTTCGCGGGCAGCCGCACTTCCCATGTACCGTCGTAGACCTTCTGCATGGGCGTTTTTTTCCTGTCCCACTGGTTGAATTCGCCAATGAGAGAAACTGCCCGCGCATTCGGCGCCCAGACAGCGAAATGCCACATTTCCTGTCCGTCCTGCGTCACCGGGTGCGCGCCGAGCATCTCATAGGCTCTGCGGTTCGTTCCCTGATGGAACTGATCCCGCACCGCGGCGGTCGGGCCGTTGTAGCGCATAGTTACACCTGCCTTTGCTTGCGTTGCGTTCCTCCGCCTGCAATCACGGAGAGCCGCGTTTGCGTTCTTCACTCTTTTCACTTACTATTGAATCACTTTTATGCATTTTCGTCAAGTCATATTCAGCATTTTCTCCTGCATTTTTTGTGATTTTCGGAAAGTGCGTTCATTTTGACCGTAGACGATGCGGTAAGTATTTCGCCATTGCCGACATAAATTCCTGCTCATGCACGAAATTTTCCGTGCATAAACTGGTTTTGCGCCGTCGGAGCAAAAACTGTTTCCCCCGTGCGGCGATTTGTGCAATCCGAACATTTCCCGAAATTTCTGCGAAAAGGTTGTGTGCCCATGAAACAAAAACAGCTGTTGTCGTTTCTTGTGTGTATCCTGATGCTTTCTTCCTGTGCCGCGCCGACCGATTCCGCGCTTGACAGCGGCTTAACACTTCGGGTCTACTTCGCCGATGCGGAGGAAATCCGTCTGCTGCCGCTGGAAGACTACGTTTTCGGCGCATTAGCGGCAGAGATGCCCGCGAATTACGCGCCGGAAGCGCTCAAATGCCAAGCAGTTGCCGCCCGTACGCGTGCCGTCGCGCAGAGCCATGTGTTCGGCGGAAACGGGTGCGTCCGCCACCCGGACTGCGATATCTGCACGGACAGCGCGTGCTGTCAGGCGTACCAGACGGATGCGCAGCTGCAAGCCCGCTGGGGCAGCGAGTACGTCGTCCTCCGCGCGCGCATTGACCGTGCGGTCCGCGCAACAGACGGCTTGCTGCTCACCAGCGGCGGCTTGCCCATCGAAGTGCTGTACCACGCCTGTTCCGGCGGAAAGACTGAAGATGCCGCCGCCGTGTTCGCGTCCGCCAAGCCGTATCTGGTCAGCGTAGACAGTCCCGGCGAAGAGGGATACGCCGGATTCCGCGCCGACACGTCCTTCTCCTGCGAGGAAGCGGCAGATCTGCTTCTGCGCGCTTTTCCCGGCTGCGGCGTGACAGCGGACACGCTGCCCAGCGCGATTCGTCTGCAATCCACGACCGCTTCCGGGCGCGTCGCGACGCTGCTGGTCGGCAGTCAAACTGTCCGCGGCGCTGATTTCCGCAAAGCGCTCTCCTTGCGAAGCACCTACTTCACTTGGGAGGCGAATGGCGGCAGCATCGTTTTCCACACCGTCGGATATGGGCACGGCGTCGGCTTATCGCAGGCAGGCGCGCAGGCGATGGCGGCGGACGGCGCGGATTTCGCGGAGATTTTGGTGCACTACTACCCCGGCACGCAGCTGACGCGGATGGATAAAACAGGTTTCTCCGGCTCATAATAGGAGAAAACGCCCTGCACGGCATGGTTGAGGTGATTTTCTCATGGCTGACCGTCATTTTCGTTCTCTTTTCCGCGCGCTGCATCTGCGCCGGGAGCAGTGGACATTTCTGCTGATGGCGCTGTTGTGCGTCTCTGTGATTGTCGGCACGGCGCTGTGGACGCGGCAGGCGGAATTTGCGCGTGTGACGCCGACCCCGCCCATCTCCGGCGACATATCCGCTGCGCAGCTGCTCCAGCAGTCGCTTGACAGTGCGCAGACCGCCACGCCCGCGCCGACGGTCTCCCCCACCGTCCGCAGCGTTACCACGCCGCTTGAAAGCATGACGCTCCTGCGTCCCTTCGACAACACGCGGATGCGGCAAAGCAGCGCCACGGGCTTGTGGGCGCTGCACGATGCGGCGGATTACGCCGGGGCGGAAGGCGCAAAAGTCAGCGCCATGGCGGACGGCACCGTCATCAATTGCGCGGACAGCGGTGTTTTCGGCGCGTACGCGGAAATCGACCATGGCGGCGTCCTCGTGCGCTATGCGAACCTGTCGATGCTCTACGCGATTCGCGCGGGCGATCCGGTTCGCGCTGGGCAGACGATTGGCTTCATCGGGCGCACGATGCCGGAGGAATGTGACCTGCCTGCACACCTGCACCTGCGGATTGTCGTCGGCAATACGGCGGTTGACCCCGAAAAAGTGCTGCAAAACGGCATTTTTCCTGACCCGTAAAAAAAGACGCACATGGGTGTTGCATTTTCATCGAAATCGGCGTATAATACAGCAGGTTAAACTTGTATTATAACGTCTTATTCGACTTGGAAGGAGCGATTCCCTATGTGCGGCATCGTTGGCTATATTGGTGCGGAGCAGGCGCAAGACATTTTATTGGACGGACTTTCCCGATTGGAGTACCGCGGCTATGACAGCGCGGGCATTGCGGTCATGGACGGCGGTGTCATTCGGCTAAGCAAGGCGAAGGGACGGCTGGCGAATCTCGCCGCGCGGGTGGCATCAAATCCCCTGCCCGGCACCATCGGCATCGGTCACACACGCTGGGCAACCCACGGCGAACCAAACGACATCAACGCCCATCCGCACACGGACATGAAAGGGCATATCGCCGTCGTCCACAACGGCATCATCGAGAACTACGAGGAGCTGCGCACTCAGCTGAAGGCGAAGGGCTGCGTGTTCGTATCCGAAACGGACACGGAGGTAATCGCCCATCTGCTGCATACGCTTTACGACGGCGACATGCTCTCGACCATTCTGCGCGCGCAGACGATGCTTGAAGGCAGCTACGCATTGTGCGTCCTGAACGCCGAAGCGCCGGATACGCTCTACTGCACGCGCAAGGATTCTCCGCTTGTCGTCGGGCTGTCCGACGGCGCACAGTACGTCGGCAGCGACATTCCAGCGCTGATTCGCCACACGCGGACGGTGGAGCTGCTTGATGAACGCGAAGTCGCCGTGCTGACCCGGAGCGGTGTACGCGTATACGACCATTTCGGCAACGAACGTGCGCTCAAGCCCATTCACGTTGATTGGGACGTGGAAGCGGCGGAAAAAGGCGGCTATGCGCACTTCATGCTCAAGGAGATTCATGAAGAGCCCGCCGCACTGAAAAAGACGTTTTCCGCCCACGTTGACGCAGAAAAAATGGCGATTCGCCCCGGCGCGTTCCCGATTTCGGCGGAAGAAGCGAATTCCCTGCGCACGCTGACGATTGTCGCCTGCGGCACAGCGTACCACGCGGGCGTTGTCGGCAAGTATGTAATCGAGAAGCTGGCGCGGCTGCCCGTGGTGGTGGATGTAGCATCCGAGTTCCGCTATCGCAACCCGATTCTGGGCGCGGGCGACTGCTTTCTTGCCATTTCGCAGAGCGGCGAAACGGCGGACACGCTGGCCGCCATGCGCGAGGCGGAGCGGCTGGGCGCGAAAGTGATGGCGCTGACGAACGTCGTCGGCTCATCGATTGCCCGCACCGCTGGGGATTGCGTCATGTACACCTACGCGGGGCCGGAAATCGCCGTCGCAAGCACAAAAGCATACATCACGCAAGTGGAAATGATGGTGCTGCTGGCGATTGACCTCGGCGTGAAGCGCGGACATCTAACGGAGAGCGTAGCATCGGAGCTTCTGCGGCAGATGGCGGACATTCCCGCACTGGCGGAGCAGGTGATGGCGCTCGAACCCGCAGTCCAACGCTTCTCCAGCCTGTACCACGACCGTCAGCATGTATTCTACATCGGGCGCGGGCTGGACAACGCGCTGGCAATGGAAGCGTCGCTGAAACTGAAGGAAGTCAGCTACATCATGTCCGAAGCGTATGCGGCGGGCGAACTGAAGCACGGCACAATCGCGCTGATTGAGCAGGGCACGCTGGTTTGCGCGCTGCTGACGCAGGAGCATCTGGCAGATAAAACGCTGTCGAACGTGCGCGAGGTAAAGAGCCGCGGCGCGAAAGTCCTCATCGTCTGCCCGGAAGCCCTGCGCGACCGCGCCGTGAAGGATGCGGACGAACTCTGGGTCATCCCAGACGCTGCGTCGGACTTGCTGCCGCTGCTGGCGATTATTCCCGTGCAGCTGTTCGCCTACTACATGGCGGTCAGCCGCGGCTGCGACGTTGACAAGCCGCGCAATCTGGCAAAATCGGTGACGGTGGAGTAAGGAGACCCCGAGGGCGCTGCCCTTGAACCTGCCAGAGGCTCTGCCTCTGGACTCCAGCAGGGCTCTGCCCTGCACCCGCGAAGGGTCTTCGACCCTCTCGACACCCATTTTGCGATTGAGTTGAGCGCTCTTGCATACTTTTTCCGCGTGTTAATTGATGGAAGCGGTATACGAAAAGGCGATTCGGAGTTTACTTCCGAACCGCCCTTTTTGATATAATTAGAACTCCCGTGCGCCCTTCAGGAACGCGCAGTAGCACTTGTATTCCTCCCACAGGTCAACCTTGCTGATGACCTCCCACGGCGCATGCATACTCAGCACCGGGATGCCGCAGTCGATGACGTTCATGCCGTACTTGGCGCAGATGTAGGCAATCGTTCCGCCGCCGCCGACATCCACCTTGCCCAGCTCCGCCGTCTGCCAGCACACGTTCGCTTCGTCGCAGATGCGGCGCACCTGCGCAACAAACTCCGCGTTGGCGTCATTCGAGCCAGACTTGCCACGGCTGCCAGTGAACTTGTTGAACGTCACGCCATTGCCGACAATGGACGCGTTGCGCTTCTCGAACACGCCCGCAAAGTTCGGGTCAAAGCCCGCGCTCACGTCGCTGGAGAGCATACGGCTGTTCTGCAGGCAGCGGCGCAGGGTCAGCGGCTTGTCCTCGCCCGTCACACAGGCAATCAGTTCCGCCATCGTGTTCTCAAAGTACATAGCGCCCATGCCCGTTGCGCCGACGCTGCCGATTTCTTCCTTATCAGTCAGCACCGCCGCGAGGGTGTATTCCGGCGTGCCTTCATAATTCAGCACAGCCGCCATCGACGGATACGCGCACACGCGGTCGTCGTGGCCGTAGCCCATAATCATGCTGCGGTCGAAGCCGAGGTCGCGCGCATGGCCCGCAGGAACAGCTTCCAGTTCGGCGGAAATGAAATCTTCTTCGTCGATGCCGTACTGCTCCTTCAAAATGTCCAAAATCGCGGTCTTGACCGGGTCTTTGTCGGTATCCTTCTTCGGTTCGCTGCCGATGATGATGTTCAGGCTGTCGCCTTCAATCACCTTTGCGGCGGTCTTGCCCATCTGATCGGCGGCAAGGTGAATCAGCAGGTCAGAGATGTAGAAGACGGGGTCGCCGGGCTTATCACCGATATTCAGCGTAACGGTCGTGCCGTCCTTCTTGACAACAACGCCGTGGAGCGCCAGCGGCAGCGCCACCCACTGGTACTTCTTGATGCCGCCGTAGTAATGCGTGTCGAGGTACGCAAGGTGCTCATCCTCATACAGCGGATTCTGCTTGATGTCAATGCGGGGCGAGTCGATGTGCGCGCCCAGAATGTTCATGCCGCACTCCATCGGCTTTTCACCAATGATGAAGAGCATGATATCCTTATTCATCCACGCACGATAAACGCGGTCGCCCGCCTTGAGCGTTTCACCGTTCTTGACGACGTCCATCAGGTTCTTGAAGCCCTTTGCTTCCGCCTGACGCACGCCCTCCGCGACGCACTCACGCTCGGTCTTGCCGTTGTTCAGGAATGCCATATAATCCTTTGCGAAGGCGGAAAGCTGTTCCTTTTCGTCCTCCGCGAGGTTTTCCCACGCATTTTTGCGGTACATAGCGACTTCTCCTTTGAAAGGTGCATTTTCCAGTCTCCCGGAATGCATTTATTATACGTCAAATCGTGCAAAAGTGCAACCATCCGCCGCATTTCTTTCGTACCATTCAAAAAACCGGGCAGTCTTTTGAACTGTCCGGCTAATGGGGAGGCGCTGGGGCGTTGCCCCAGACCCCACAAGGGACTCTGTCCCTTGACCCTGCAAGGGAGTTCCTCCCTTGACCCTTTCGCGCGATTGAGTTGAGCGCACTTGCCTACTGGTCTCGCGTGTTAATTGATAATACTGCTAAGGTGCAAGCAGATACCTTCCCTACGGCTTTCGATACCCTGTCTTAACCCACATAGTTGCGGCGCCGAAGGTTTCCAAAGGGCGATCGGAAAGCCCTTTGGTCGCACCCGCAGGCGCGAAACCCTCTGCATGACATGCAATACTATGCAAAATAGTATAAATCCGCTTACTTCGTCGGGAACGCGAAATACTTGCGCGCGTTGTCGCAGGAGATGCCGCGGACGATTTCGCCAAGGATGTCATAATCCTGCGGGAAGCGGCCATCCTCCACCCATTCGCCCAGCAGACGGCACAGGATGCGGCGGAAATACTCGTGGCGCGGATAGGACAGGAAGGAGCGGCTGTCGGTCAGCATGCCGACAAAGCCCGCCAGATAGCCAAGATTCGCAAGGCTCGTCAGCTGGTTGGTTATGCCGGTGAAATGGTCGTTGAACCACCACGCAGAGCCGTGCTGCATCTTGCTGACCGCTTCGGACGACTGGAAGCAGCCGCACAGCGTGTCAATCGCCTGATCGTCCGCCGGATTCAGGGAGTAGAGGATCGTGCGGGGCAGCCCCGACGCCGACTCGACTGCGCCAAGGAACGCTGCCATCTGGTCAACGGGCGTATAGTTGTTGATGGTATCGTAGCCAGTGTCCGGGCCGAGCTTCTCGAACATCACGCGGTTGTTGTCGCGGCGGCAGCCGTAGTGCAGCTGCATCGTCCAGTTCAGCTTCTTGTACTGCGCGGCGCAGAAGAGCAGCATCGCGGTCTTGAACTGCGCGACTTCGGTGTCCGTCAGCGTCTCGCCCGCCGCCTTCTTGGCGAAGATGGCTTCAATCGCGGCATCATCCGCCGGCTCATAGACCACATAATTCAGGCCGTGGTCAGACAGACGGCAGTTGTTCTCATGGAAGTACGCCATGCGCTTTTCCAGCGCCGCCTTCAAGTCCGCGAAGGTGTGGATTTCCATCTCCGCCGCCTTTTCCAGCTTGGCGATGTACGCCATGAAGTCCGGCTTCTCGATGTTGACTGCCTTGTCAGGGCGCCATGCGGGCAGCACGTTCGTCTTGAAGGACTTGTCCGCCAGCAGCTTCTGGTGATACTCCAGCGTATCCACCGGGTCGTCGGTGGTGCAGATGGTTTCGACATTGCTCATGGCAATCAAGCCGCGCGTGGTGTAGCCGGGCTTTTGCAGCGTCTCGTTGGCGAGGTTCCACACTTCGTCAGCGGTCTTGGCGCTCAGCGTACCGTGATAGCCGAAGAAGCGCTGCAGTTCCAGATGCGTCCAGTGGTACAGCGGATTGCCAATTGCCTTGCCGACAACTTCCGCCCACTTGCAGAACTTCTCGTAGTCGCTCGCGCCGCCGGTGATGTAGTATTCATCCACGCCCGCGCAGCGCATCAGGCGCCACTTGTAGTGGTCGCCGCCCAGCCAGACCTTCGTGATGTTCTCGAAGCGCTGGTCTTCCCAAATCTCCTTGGGGCTGATGTGGCAGTGGTAGTCGATGATGGGGCAGGACGCGGCATAGTCGTGGTAGAGCTTGCGCGCCGTCTCGGTGTTCAGCAGGAAATCCTTATCCATGAAGGTGGTCATACGTCATGAACTCCTTTCAAAAATTGCTACTATATGAAACCGCACCATGCGGGGAAAAGCTTATTTGTCTTGTGACGCCCGTGTTGAGCCTCGCTGGATGATTTCCGCCGTAAAGACGGTTTTTTCCGGCATCTCGCGCCCCTCCAGGACGCCCAGCATCGTTTCGACGATGCGCTCGCAGATAGCGGGCAGACGGTTGTCCACGCTCGTCAGCTCCGGCTCGGTACACAGGCAGAGGTTCGAGTTGTTGTAGCCGACGACGGACAGATTCTCCGGCACGCGCCGCCCGACCGCCTGCGCGTACTTCATCGCGCCAACCGCCAGCACATCCTCGCTCGCCAGCACCGCGTCGAACTGCAAGCCGTCGCGTTCCAGTTCCATCAGACAGTCGCGCACGGCGTGAATGCTGAATTTGTCCGCGTCGAAGCGGCGCATCAGCGTCTCGTCCACCGGCAAATTGTGCGCCGCCAGCGCATCCCGGCATCCGGCGAGCTTGCGCTGCCCGGAGTTGTTGCTGGAGTGGTACAGATACAGCACGCGCTTGCATCCGCTGTCCAGCAGCTGGTTCATGGCTTCTTTCATCGCGCGCTCGTCATCGCACAGGACGCAGAACACGTTCGGACACTGGAACGAGCCATTGAGCAGCACAACCGGCACATTCGTCGCAGCTTGGCGGATATAGGCGTTATCCTCCGAGTTTTCCTCGATGAACGTCGAGCCCATGAGCACCATGCCGTCCACATGGCGGCTGGTCAGCAGCTCGACGCCCTGCCGGCGCGCCGCGAGATCGCGGTTCGTGCAGGAGAGCAGACAGTCGTAGTGCTTCTGGCGGAAGGCATGCTCCAGGCAAGCCAGCGCGCGCGCCAGATATGGGTCAGCCGCATCCGGGCAGAGCAGCCCGATGGTCTTCATCGTGTTCAAACCCAGGCCACGCGCAAAGGCATTGGGTACATAGCCGCAGCCGTCAATGACCTTCATCACCTTCCGGCGCGTCTCCTCCGACACATGGGGGCTGTTGTTCAATACGCGGGATACGGTTGCGATGGATACGCCTGCGTGACGGGAAATATCATAGATGTTCACTCGCGGCATTCCCCCTTCCATTCGCGGTGTGTAAACACTTCCATTCTCCGCGTCAATCCACATTATACACGCTTTTTCCCCCTTTTGCAAGCCTCATTTTCGCGTTTTCGTGCCGACATTCACAGGAAATCCGACGTGCTTTTTCCCAGATTGCATAAATTGCAGGAAATATCAGCGGAACCATTGACGGAAGCGCGAAAAGAGAGTAGAATAAATGCAGGCGTGTTGTAATCGCTTACATGCCTGATGATTTGCCTGATGAATAGATGGAGGGACATCGAAATGGAACGTTTGAATGCTGCGATGGCGCCCGCGCCTGTCCGCCCGGTCAAGGTGCTGCAGTTCGGTGAAGGCAACTTCCTGCGCGCCTTTGTGGATTACATGATTGATATTGCCAACGAGAAGAGCGACTTCAACGGCTCTGTCGCGCTGGTGAAGCCGATTCAGATGGGTACGCTGTTCCCGGCGTTCAAGGAGCAGGATTACCGTTACACGGTCATGCTGCGCGGTCTGGTGGACGGTCAGGCGGTGGAGCAGACGCGTGTGGTCACGTCCGTGGCCGACGCTGTGGATGCGTATGCGGACTATGCCCACTATGCCGATTACGCCAAGCTGCCGTCACTGCGCTTCATCGTCAGCAACACGACCGAAGCCGGCATCGTGCTGGACGAGACGGATGAGTTCTCCCTCTGCCCGCCCAAATCCTACCCCGGCAAGCTGACGAAGTTTCTCTTCGAGCGCGCTGAAGCATTCGACTACGCGCAGGACAAGGGACTCATCATCCTGCCGGTCGAGTTGATTGACGACAACGGCATCATGCTGAAAAAGTGCGTCAAGGCGCTGGCAAAGCAGTGGGCGCTGGGCGAGAAGTTCGAGCAGTGGCTGGAGACGGCGTGCGTGTTCACCTCCACGCTTGTTGACCGCATCGTGACCGGCTATCCGCGCGGTGAGGATCAGGCAATTTGGGAGAAGCTGGGCTATCAGGACAACCTGCTGGACACCGCTGAGCCCTTCGGTCTGTGGGTCATCGAATCCCCCCGCGACCTTTCCGACGAACTGCCCCTGCCGCAGTGCGGGCTGCCCGTCATCTACACAGATAATCAGAAGCCCTACAAGCAGCGCAAGGTGCGAATCCTCAACGGCGCGCACACGTCCTTCGTCCCTGCTGCCTTCCAGTGCGGCTACGACATCGTGCTGGACGCGATGAACGACCCGATGATTTCCACCTTCATGCAGAAGACGCTCTACGACGAGGTCATCCCGACGCTGTCCCTGCCCAAGGCGGACTTGATGGCGTTCGCCGAGGCGGTCACGGGGCGCTTCCGCAATCCCTTCATCAAGCACGCGCTGCTCTCCATCTGCCTGAACAGCGTGTCGAAGTGGCGCGCGCGCTGCATGCCTTCCCTGCTGGGCTATGTGGAGAAGACCGGCGAACTGCCCGCGCACCTGACGTTCTCTCTGGCGAGCCTGATGAGCCTGTACCGCGGCGGCAAGCTGACCGGCGACGGCCGTCTGGAATGCCAGCGCGACGGTCAGCCCTACTACCTGCAGGATGACGCGGCGGTGCTGAACTTCTTCGCCGAGACTTCCAGCGAATCCCCTGAAGAACAGACGAAGGAATTCCTCTCCAATGAAGCGTTTTTTGGCGCTGAGCTGTGCAAAGTGCCTGGTCTGGTGGAGTCCGTCGGCGCGTCCCTGCGCGAAATCCTCGACAAGGGGATGCGCACGGTCATGAACGAGAAGTTCGGAGTGTGAAAAATGGCTGAACTGCTTCGCATCACCCCGCAGGACAATGTGGCAGTCGCGCTGACCGCCCTGTCCTCCGGGCAGAACGTGACGGTGGATGGCATTGCGCTCACCACGGTCACGGACGTTCCCGCCGGGCACAAGGTGGCGCTTTTCCCCATCAAGGTGGGCGAAAAGGTCATCAAGTACGGCTTCCCGATTGGCTACGCGACGGAGGACATTCCCGTCGGCGCGCATGTGCATGTCCACAATCTGCACACCGGGTTGTCCGGAGAGTTGACGTATGAATATCACCCGACGTACCCGACGATTCCAGAAATTCCGGCGGCGACGTTCATGGGCTATCCGCGCAAAGACGGGCACGTCGGCGTGCGCAATGAGTTGTGGATTCTGCCCACCGTCGGCTGCGTCAACGACATTGCCCGCCAGCTGGAGCGCGCGGCGCAGGAGCTTGTCTGCGGCGGCGTGGAGTGTGTCTGTGCCTTCCCGCACCCCTACGGCTGCTCGCAGATGGGCGATGATCAGGAGAATACGCGCACGATTCTGGCGGATTTGGCGACGCACCCCAACGTCGGCGGCGTGCTGGTGCTGGGGCTGGGCTGCGAAAATTCCAGCGCCGCCATCATCGAGGAACACATGGGCGACTACGACAAGTCGCGCGTGCGCTTTCTCGTCTGCCAGCAGGTGGAAGATGAGTTTGCCGAAGCGATGAAGCTGCTGCGTGAGCTTGCGGACAACATGCGGGATGAGCAGCGTGTCCCCTGCCCTGCCAGCAAACTTGTGATTGGGCTGAAGTGCGGCGGTTCGGACGGCTTCTCCGGCATCACGGCGAACCCGGTCATCGGCGGCTTCTCCGACCTGCTGTGCGGCATGGGCGGCACGACGATTCTGACCGAAGTGCCGGAGATGTTCGGCGCGGAAACCATCCTGATGGATCGCTGCAACACGCCGGAGCTGTTCGACAAGACGGTTCGGCTGATTAACGACTTCAAGCGCTATTTCGAGGAACATCATCAGACGATTTACGAGAATCCGTCCCCCGGCAACAAGGCGGGCGGCATTTCCACGCTGGAAGACAAGGCGCTGGGCTGCACGCAGAAGAGCGGTTTC
>FR899845.1:32367-69223 GCA_000437595.1 Faecalibacterium sp. CAG:74
AGAGCGGTTTCTCCCCCGTGCGCGATGTGCTGGCGTATGGCGAGCGCGTCCACACGCTCGGCTTGAACCTGCTGTCCGCCCCCGGCAACGATCTTGTGGCGGCGACGGCGCTGGCTTCGGCGGGCGCACAGATTGTGCTGTTCTCCACGGGGCGCGGCACGCCGTTCGCGTGTCCTGTGCCGACGCTGAAAATCGCCACGAACACGCCTCTCGCCACGAAGAAGCACGGCTGGATTGACTTCAATGCCGGTCAGCTGCTGACAGACGGCAAGACGCTGCCGGAGCTTTCGCAGGCGCTGATGGAGGACGTGCTGGCGACGGCATCCGGGCGGCTGGTCTGCTCGGAGCGCAACGGCTTCCACGACCTTGCCATCTTCAAAACGGGCGTTACGCTGTAATACGCAAACATCCCGACGAGCATTTTCACTCGCCGGGATGCTTTTTATTGGGTTCGATTACTCAATCCAGAACACGCGGTTGTCCTTGCGCTTCGCCGCTTTCGGGGCTTCGCCGTCGATGTAGCCGACTGCGCAGTGCCCGATGCCTTCCCATTCGCCCTCGACACCCAGTTTTTTCAGCAGCTGCTGATATTCGGGCCGCTCGAATTCTTCCTTCGCGCGGTGAATCCAGATGCTGCCAAGCCCCAGCGAATGCGCCGCCAGCATCAGGTTGCCCATGACGAGGCTGCCGTCGTAGATGGCGGTGCGGCAGGATTTGTCCGCCAGCACAATCAGAATCGCCGGTGCGCCGTAGAAGGGGTCGAAATCCGGCTTGCCCATGATTTCCGCATTCGTTTTCGCCAACTGGTCGCGCAGTTCCTTGTTCGTTACCGCCACGATGATGGCGGACTGCCTGCCCATGCCGCTGGCCGCGTACAGCCCGGCTTCCACAATCTGTGCCAAATCTTCTTTGGCGGGCATCGTCGGCTGAAATTTGCGGATGCTCCGGCGCTCTTCTATTGCCTTGATGATTTCGTTCATGATGCATTTCTCCCTTCTGGTATACTATTTCCAAACGAGAATGCAAGAAATCGTATTATTCTTCTTCGTCCTCTTCCTGATTTAAGAAGGCTTCCCGGAAAATCGTGTCCGGGTCAAAGCGCGGGTCAAACGCCAGCGCTTTCAGGCTCTCCCGCCCGACGACGGTGTTCGTGCCGAGGCAGTCGTTGCAGCGATAGCCGCAATCCGGGCAGACGCAGCCCAGATGGTCACTTTCTGCCTGAATCATGTAGGTGCCGCATTCCTTGCAGGAACAGCGCATTGAATTTCAGTTCCTTTCTTGCTTTTCGTCCGCCCAAATCACCGTGCCGCCGAGGTCTTGCACCACGCACGCCACTTTTCGCAGCGTTTTCGCCGTATCCTCCCCGCCCAGTGACAGCAGGCGCAGGTCAATGCGTTCGCCGCGTTCGTCCAGCGCGTCATAGAGCGCGTCCGCATTGCCGCCGTAGTAGTCCGGCAGGCAGAGCAGCTTTTTCAACATCCGGTGGACGGCTTTCCCGTCCGAGAACTGCCGCCCGTCAATCGTCAGAACGTGCGTCAATTGGCGCTCACCGTGCCCTTTTCACCGTCCACAGTCACGACTGCGCCGGATTTGAGGATATTCGTGGCGTTCTTCGCGCCGATGATGACCGGGATGTCCAGCGACATGCCCGCAATCGCGCCGTGTCCCTCCGGGTTGTCGTCCTCCAGCACAATCGCGGAGGATTTGCGCAGCATGGAGAACATCTCTCGCGTCGTCTGATGGCAGACAATCACGTCGCCGGTGTTGAAGTCTTTCGCGTCCTTTTCCAGATTGCGGATGACACACAGCGGTGCAATCACCTTGCCGCCATGCAGCCCTTGCCCGCGCGACAGCAAATGCCCGACGACATGCACCTTCATCAGGTTTGTCGTGCCGGAAATGCCCAGCGGTACGCCCGCCGTCAGCACAACCAGTTCGCCATCATGCACCAGCCCGTTTTGCACGGCAGCATCCACCGCGTGTTCAAACAGGTCGTCGGTGTTGCTTTCCTCGGCAATCATCAGCGGCACCGTGCCCCACGAAAGCGCAAGCTGGCGCCAGACGTGCTTTTCCGTCGTGCAGCCGACAATGACGCACGCGGGACGGTAGCGGCTGAGGATTCGCGCCGTCGAGCCGGATTTGGTGACGGTAATAATCGCACTGGCGTTGAGGTCGTGCGCGGAAGTGACCGTCGCGTGGCTGATAGCATTCGTGACGTCAGTCGAGGCGGACGTGTCGCGGGAGAAGCGGCGGATGTAGTCCATATCGGCTTCCGCGCGCAGGGCGATGCGCACCATCGTTTCCACTGCCTCCACCGGATACGCACCAACAGCCGATTCGCCGGAGAGCATGATGGCGCTCGTGCCGTCGTAAATCGCGTTGGCAACGTCGGTCGCTTCTGCACGGGTCGGGCGCGGGTTCTTAATCATCGAATCCAGCATCTGCGTCGCGGTGATAACAGGCTTGCCCGCCGCAATGCCGCGCTGAATCAGCTTCTTCTGCAGGCTCGGGACGTCCTCCAGCGGCACTTCTACGCCCAAATCGCCGCGCGCCACCATCACGCCGTCCACCACGCGGAGAATCTCGTCAATGTTCTCCACGCCCTCCATGTTCTCAATTTTGGCAATAATGTTGATGGTATGGCAGTTATTCTCCTGCAGGATGTGACGAATCTGCATAATATCGTCCGCGCAGCGCGTGAACGAAGCCGCAATGAAATCATAACCATTCTTGATGGCAAAGAGAATATCCTGATGGTCTTTTTCGCTGATGAAGGGCATCGACAGGTGCGCATTCGGAATGTTGACGCCCTTGTTGTTGCTCACCACGCCGCCGTTGAGCACACGGCAGACGATGTCCGCCCCATCGATGCGTTCCACCTGCATTCCAATCAAGCCGTCGTCAATCAGAATGCTGCTGCCAACAGCAATGTCCTGCGGCAATTCCTTGTAGGTGATGGACACGCGCTCTTCGTCGCCCTCCACCTCGTCAGTCGTGAGGGTGAACAGCTGGCCGTTTTGCAGCGTGACACGCCCATTTTTGAACGAACGCACGCGGATTTCCGGGCCCTTGGTGTCCAGCATCGTGGCGACCGGCAGCCCCAGTTCATCGCGGATGCGGCAGACTTCATCGTAATAATGCTGATGCGTTTCATAAGTGCCGTGCGAAAAATTGAAGCGTGCGACATTCATGCCCGCTTTCATCAGCGGCGCAATCAGGTGCTTCTCAAACAGGTTCGGCCCCATCGTGCAGACGATTTTCGTCTTGCGAATCGGCGTATTCATGAAAACAATCCCCCATTTTCATAGAATCCTTTCCTATTATATCATATAGATACTCTGCTGTGAATCCCCCGCGATAAAAATTGTGAAAAATCGAACGCAAAAACGGACGAAAGCCGCTGCTCCCGCCCGCTGATGTTTATACTATTGCCAAAGAAAAGGCGCAAGCAGATGTCGCAGTTGAATTTGGCAATAGTATTATTCTTCTACCTCGCCAATGCCGTCGCATTCCAGCTTCGCGCCGTCCTGCCCGGTAATGGTCACATCTTTCAGCACGATTTTCGCCACGTTGATGGCCGTCAACCCCTTGCGCGCAAGATACGGCACGCCCTGCGCCATTGCAGGCTGCATGGGCGTAGCATCCTTGTTGCAGGAGATGTGCACGTCCTCCATCACAACCGCTTCAATCGGCCGCTCCGGCAGACCAAGGAAGTAGCCCGCGCAGGTCACGTCCGTCGCCGTTACATGACGGAACGCAACCGTCCCGATGCGCGGCGTACGCTCGTCCACCGGCTGCTTCTCGCGGCTCTGGACGTACTCGCTCTTGCCGTCCGGATCGCAGAAGTACATGCAGTTGACCACATACGGCGTGCCGACGTGCTCCATGCGCACATTTTCAAACACAATGTCGTCAATCACGCCCTGCTGCCCGCGCCCGCGCCGGGTCTTGACGCGCAGGCCGCGGTCGGTGTTGCGCATCAGGCAGTCATGCAGGCGCACATGCGCGATTCCGCCCGCCATTTCGCTGCCGCAGGTCATGCCGCCATGCCCGTTTTCCATCAGGCAGTGGCTGATTTCGATGTGCTGGCAGGGCGTTTTGTAGCGCTGCCCCATGTACAGCTTGCCAGATTTGAGTGCAATGCAATCATCCCCCAAGGAGAAATGCGCGCCCGCGAGCAGGATGCCATCGCAGCTTTCCGGGTCGAAGCCGTCGGTATTCGGGCTGTTCGCCGGGGCGTTGACGCGGATGTTCAGGAAGCGCAAATCCTTAGAAAAATACGGCTGCAAGTTCCACGACGGCGAATTCTGGAACGTCACGCCCTGCACGGTCACGTTCTTGCAGTGATTGAGGAAGAGCATCCGCGGCCGCCACGCCCCGCGCCGCACCTTGCAGTTCTGCCACCAGTCGCTCTTGTCGCCCTGCCCGTCCAGCACACCTTCGCCGTACAGCACAACGTCCTCGACGTCCATCCCGCTGATAAACGCGGCGTACATGTCCAGCGGGTTGCCCTCCCATGAACCGAGATTCAAATCGTCCGTTTCGTCGGTGGACAGAATCATCCCCGGCAGAATCGGGAATTTGCTGCGGTCGGTTTCCAGCAGCAGCGTCGCGCCGCGCCGAAGCTCGATGCGTACATGGCTTTTCAGCATCAGCGGCAGCACATGATAACGCCCCGCCGGAATCAGCACGCGCCCATCCGCAGGGCAATGCAGAATCGCCGCCTGAATCGCCGCCGTATCGTCATGCACGCCATCGCCGACCGCGCCGAACTGCCGGACATTGAGCGTGTAGCTCTCCCGCGCTGTGCGGAACGCGCATTGCCCGACTTCCTCCGCCCCCAAGCGGACGGACAGCACATACTCTGTCTCCGGCTGCAAATCATACAGCGACGTCACAGCCGTGTCCGCCGTCCCCGCCGCCTGTCCGTTCAGGAACAGCTGATAGACTGCCTTCGTGTGGTACAGACCGCCGTCCGCAATCTGCACCGTGGCACTGCGCGCCTGCACAAACAGCTTGCTGATTTCCATTTTTCCGCTCCTTACGCCTGCTTCGCCCGCAGGTATTCGCTGTACGCCATGATGAACGGCCCGACACCCTTGCTGTCATCGGACTTTTTCGGCTCAGACAGATAGTACGCCACCGAGCCGTCACGCTGCGGATTCTTGTCCGGGCCAAGCCCCGCCACCCAGCAGATATCAGTCAGGCGGACGACGCCGTCCTCCTCCGTGCGGAGCTTGTTTGCTGCCAGCTTCTCGAACACATCCAGCGCAATCGGCAGATACTTCTCCGCGTCCAGCACACCAATGCGCACGCCCTTGAGCAGGCTGTACGCAATCATCGCGGAACCGGAAGTTTCGGTGTAGTTCCCCTCTGCCTCCGGATGATCAATCACCTGATAGAACAGCCCATCCTCTGCGCGGTATGGCAGCACACCCCGGATGCTCTCGCGGAAGATGTCCACCAGCGCGCGATAATGCTCATAGAGCTGCTCCGAGCACAGCGCAATGCAGTCCACCAGCGCCATCAAGTACCAGCCTGTCGAGCGCAGCCAGAAGTTCTTCGAGCAGCCGGTTTCCTTGTCCGCCCAGAACTGCACGCGCGCCTCGTCGTAGGCATGGTAGTTCAGCCCCTTCTCCGGGTTGTAGAGGTACTTGCGCACGTTCTGAAACTGCTGGGTAATATCCGCCACATGCGCCATGCCGTCGAACTTCGCCTCGTATGCCATGTAGAACGGCTGCGCCATGTACAGCCCGTCAAGCCAAATCTGATTCGGATACAGCTGCTTATGCCAGAAATTGCCACACTGGCAGCGCGGATGCTCCCGAAGCCGCTGCATGTGAAACTCAATCGCCTTGCGATAGCGCTCCTCGCCCGTCTCCTCCAAGGCGAAGAACAGCGCCTTGCCGCTGTTGATGGAATCGATGTTGTACTGCCGCATCTCATAATTCGGAATGCTGCCGTCCGCCGCGACATACGCCGAGACGTAATCCAGCACGAAATCGCGATACAGCACGTCTCCCGTCGCATGGTAGAGGTCGATGCACCCCTTCAGCACGCAGCCATCCTCATAGTTCCAATACTTCTTGTAGGGTGTGTAATTTGCCAGAAAGCGTTGAAAATACTGCTGAATATCCATTGTCATGCACCTTTCTGCGGGTATTTCCGCTTCATTATATAGGGAATTTCGATAGGTGTCAACCGATTCCAAAAGACACTTGGAAATTTTTTTGTGATAGCGCTTTCATTTTGGCAGGAAATGCGCTATAATGGGATTATTCTCCCGATGAAGGAGGTTTCTCGCCATGAAGCTCAGCAAAGGCAACCGCGATTTAATCCTGCACGGCTCGCTGGTCAAGGCAGTGTTCGCCATTGCGATTCCCGTCGTCGTCAACAGTTTTCTGCAAACGATGTACAACTTGACCGACACCTACTGGCTGGGGCAGCTCAGTGTCGATTACCTCGCCGCCATCAACCTCGTCAGCCCCGTGCAGAATACGGTCATCAACTTCGGCAGCGGCGTCACCGTCGCGGGCGCGGTGATGATCAGCCAGTACATCGGCGCGGGCAAACCGGAAATGGCGCGGAAAATCGCCAACCAGATTTTTACTGTCGCGATGCTCTTCTCGCTCCTGTGCGCGTCGGTGATGGCGGTCGCAACGCCGGGTATCGTCGGCTGGATGGGCGCCGCGCCGGATTATTTCGACCACGCGGTAACGTACATGCGTCTCGTCGTCCTCGACATGCCGTTTTTGTTCATGGTCAACATTTACCAGTCCATTCGGCAGGCGCAGGGCGACACCGTCCGCCCGATGCTGCTGAATCTGCTGGGCATCGCCGTCAACATGGTGCTTGACCCGCTGCTGATGGTCGTCCTTCACTGGAACGCCGCCGGTGCCGCGCTGGCGACCGTGTTCGCGAAGATGGTGCCCGCGTGCATCGCGTTCTTCCTGCTCTGCACCCGCCGCGACGAAGCGATTTGTTTCGATCGCCGCTTCCTTCGCCCGGATGCAGCCTGCCTGCGCGACATCGTGCGTATCGGGCTCCCGACTGCCTTGGGATCAAGCTTCATGCAGTTCGGCTTCATCCTCATGTCGCGCAACGTCAATGTGTACGGCAAGATGGCCATGGCGGCGTACGGCATCGGCAACAAGGTCAACGGGCTGATTTCGCTTCCCTCCACCGGCATCGGCAGTGCCGTCAGCACCATTGTCGCGCAGAACATGGGGGCGCAGCAGGTTGACCGCGCCGAACGCGGGTACAAATTGAGCACGGGAATGGCGCTTCTGTTTCTGCTTCTCGGTGGATTTGTCCTTTCCCGACCGTCGGTCGCTTCTGCCATCGTCAGCATCTTCACGGACGAGGCGGAGGTCATCCCGATGGCAGCAGACTACCTGTCCATCATGGCGTTCTGGTGCTGGACAAACAGCATCCACGATGCGACCCGCGGTCTGTTTCAAGGGAGCGGACACACATTTCTGCCCGTCGCAGTGGATATGACACGCCTATGGGTGCTGCGTTTCGCGACGCTCGCATTCTGTGAGCAGGTGCTGCATCTGGGTGTGCGGAGCGTGTGGTACTCAGTCGTAGTGTCGAACGGGATTGCATCGGCGATTCTGTTGGCGCTGTATTTCACCAGAATTTGGCGGAAATCGACCATCAAGATTCACGATTAAAAGCGTCTGCGGGCGCTTTTTTTCTTGGCATTCTACCGATTTCCGACCAGAATCCGGTTTTTGCCGACCGAAAGTCGGTTTTTGTACTATTTTCAAATGAGAATGCGCCAAGATGCGCCGCGAATTTTTGTATTCTGGTTAACACGAATGAAACGCAGCGTAGCAGCGCTACGCTAAGTGGAATGAGTGGACGCCAGAATCAAAAAGGCGCAAGCAGATGGCGCAGGTGAATTTGGAAATAGTATTACAGCGTTTCGATGGCTTCCACGCGCACTGCACCGAACTCCGCCCAGCCGCCGTGGTCGTCGCCGCCATTCATCGGCATACAGAACAGCGCCAGCCGCGCCCCGACCCATGTGTGGCGTGCGGGTTCAAACGGCTGACCAATCGGGTGAAACTCGCCGCCCTGCGCGTACTCGAACGACACGACTGCTGTGCTGCTCGATGTCGGCAGCAGTGTCACGCGAAAAGTCACGGGCGCGTCCTGAATCGGCACGGTTTCCGTTGCTGACTCTGTGTGCTCCTTGCCCTCGCTCGTCACGAACACCAGCGATACGCCTCTTTCCATCCGCCGAACCGCCGTGTAAGCGTACTGTCCGCCGACGAAGCCAACGCCCGCCTGTTCGCCCGCCTGCAAATGCGCCGCATCGAGCGTCGTCGTTGCGAAGAACGCCGGACACGCAATTTTCTGCGTCAGCGTCTGTGGACACTGCCAGAGTCGATTGCCGCCATCGGGCAGTTTCCGCGCATACAGCCGCAGCTTGCCGCCGCCGACCTCGTAGAAATCCGGCTGCCAGTTGCCCATGAACTGCCATTGCAGCCCCAGTGCGCCGCTGAAATCATCATCCCCGATTTCGCCCGACGGCTCACATTCCGGCGCTTTCGGCTTCCGGTACGTTTCAACCGCAATGCCGCAGTCCGCCGCGTTCGCAATCGGCGCCGCTTGCGCGCATTCCTCGCCCACCGCGATTGCATCCGGCGGCACAGGCGTTTCATCCGGGATGCCGATGTACGGCCAGCCGTCCGCCTGCCACGTCATCGGCTGCAAGTGCGTCACGCGCCCGTACAGCCCACGGCTCTGGAAGTGCAAGAACCAATGCTCCCCCTCCGGCGTCTCGACCCATGCGCCCTGATGCGGGCCGTTCGTCTCGCTGCTGCCCTGTTTGAGTACGACTTGGGTCTCATACGGGCCGGAAATGCTCCGGCTGCGCAGGCACACCTGCCACCCCGTCGCGACGCCGCCCGCGGGCGCAAAGATGTAGTACCAGCCGCCGCGCTTGTGCACCTTCGGCCCTTCAATCGTCGGATGCTTCTTCGTGCCGTCGTAGAGCAGGTGGTCGTCGCCGAGCGCCGTTCTGCCGTCGGGCGAAAGCGGGAAAATCCCCAGCCAACTCTTGAACCCGATTCGGCTCTTGGCGTACCCGTGGATGATGTAAGCGCGCCCGTCGTCATCCCAGAAGGGACAGGGGTCAATCAGCCCCTTGCCCGGCTTCACCAGCACGGGGGTGTCCCAATCCCCCAGCGGATTTTCCGTGCTGACCATGTAGATGCCCTCGTCCGGCATCCCGTAGTAGATATAAAACCGCCCGTTCTGGAAGCGGATGGCGGGTGCCCAGATGCCTTGCGCGTGCTGCGGCGCGGCATAGCGGGCTTCGGGGATGTTCTTGACGGCGTAATTCACCAGCTTCCAGTTCACCAAATCGCGGCTGGTGAGAATCGGCAGCCCCGGCACATAGTTGAACGTCGAGGCGGTCAGGTAGTATGTACCATTGACGCAAATTGCGTCCGGATCGGAATAATCGCAGTACAGCACCGGATTGCGGTACGTTCCGTCACCGTTGTCGGCGCACCAGAGAATCTCGCTCATGCTTCTACATCCTCCGCAGCGGACGTTGCAATCTGCCCGAACTGCGCCGCTTCCTTCTCCCATTGATCGTACTCGTCACACAGCAGCGCGGCATACTCCCCGCCCAAATCGTGCAGGCTCTTGGCAATCAGCCCACCGAACGCCAATGCGCCCGCAGGCTGCAAATGCGTGTTGTCGTGCTGCCCCAGCGGGAAATGCGGGTAAATCCCGGCAGGCAGGTTCATGTAGTACGTCGTTTGTGCGGCTTCACCCTGTTCATCCACCAGCTTTTCGGACATGGCGGTCAGGTCAATCAGCGCCACATGCAGCTTCTCCGCCGTGCGGCGCATACTCTCCGCCCAGCGGTCGTGGTGGAACTGCGCGCCGGGGGCGTTGCGGTCGTAGCGCGTCAGCGGGGTGATGAACACGGGGGTTGCGCCCTTGTTCCACGCAACGTTGACGAACCGCTCCAGATTCGCCGGGAAATCCGTCTCCGGATCAGTGTAGCGCGCCGGGTCAGATGCCTTCTCATCGTTATGGCCGAACTGCACGAAGAGGAAATCCCCCGCGTGAATGCGGTCATAGATGGTCGCCAAGCGCCCTTCGTCGATGAACTGTTTCGTCGAGCGCCCGTTCTCGGCGTAATTCTCAATCTGCACCTGATAGCGCTTGACGTAGCGGTCGAACACTTGCCCGATGCCCGTCTGCGGGTACGTCGCGATGGAATTCTGCTTGACGGTCGAGTCGCCCGCCCAGAAAATTGTGGTCATATCATTCACCCTTTTCAGCAAAAATGGCCGCAGCAGGACAAAACTGCCCCGTGCGGCTAAGAAGTCGTGTGTTATACTATTTCCAAATGAAAATGCGCCAAGATGCTCTGCGAATTTTTCGCTCTGGCTAACGGGAGTGAAATGCAGCGTAGCAGCGCTACGCTAAATGGAACGACCGGACGCCAGAACGGAAAAGGCGCAAGCAGATGGCGCAGGTGAATTGGGAAATAGTATTACTCCTTCACGGCGCCAATGTTGATGCCCTTGACGAAGTATTTCTGGAGGAAGGGGTAGAGAATCATGAACGGCAGAATCGCCACGATAACCGCCGCGTTGGTGACGGTGTTCTCCGCCGCGCCGCCGTTGGCAGCAGGCAGGTCAGAACCCATGATGATGGAACGCAGCTTCATCTGGAAGTTGTACAGGCTCTGGTCGGTGGTGATGTAGAGCTTGTAGTTGGTGTAATCGTTCCAGTAGGAGACGGCGAACATCAGACCGATGGACGCCAGCGCCGCCTTGGACAGCGGCAGGACAATTTTGTAGAAAATCTGAATCGGCGAGCAGCCGTCCAGCGTCGCGGACTCGAACAGGGACGTCGGGATGCCCTCGAAGAAGTTGCGCATCAGCACCAAGTTATAGACGTTGATGGCGGGCATCAGGATGACGACCCACAGTGTGTTCGTCAGGTGCAGGTTCTTCATGACGAGGTAAGTCGGAATCATACCGCCTTGGAAAATCATCGTGAAGAGCATGATGCCGGCGAAGAAGTTGCGGCCGGGCATGTCCCACTGAATCAGCACGTACGCGCCGACGGTGGAGAGGAACAGACCGAGGAACGTACCCGCGACGGTCGTGACGACGGAAATCATCAGCGGGCGCAGCAGCGTCGGGTTCGAGAATACGGACTGATAGCCCGCAAGGCCGAAGTTTTCCGGCCAGAGCTTCATGCCGTAGCCGGTGGTCAGGTCAAGCGAGTCAACCAGCACCTTCCACAGCGGAACGAGGATAAACAGGCAGAAAAGAAGGAAGAAGAGGCCGTTGACAAACGGGAATACGGAAAAGTTTTTCTTTCCCTTCTTGACAGGGGGAAGTTTTACTTCCTTTGCGGTTGCTTGCATGATGGCGTTCCTCCTTCCTTACACAATGCCGCGGCCGCGGATTTTCTTGCTGACCTGGTTGCAAATCAGCACCAGCGCCATGCCCACAAGAGAACGGAACAGACCGATTGCGGTGGTATAACCGAAGTTGACGTTGCCGCCGCTGTTGAAGGTCTGGTAATAGACGTAAGTTTGAAGCACCTGCGAGGTCTTGTAGACGGCGGCATTCTGCAGCACGAACACGCTCTCGAAGAGGTTCATGATTTTCGCCAGATTCAAGACCAGCACCGTCACAATGGTGTTTGCCAGCGCGGGAAGGGTAATGTAGCGCATCTTCTTCCAGCGGCCGGCGCCGTCAATCGAGGCGGCTTCGTAGATGCCGGGATCAATGCCGGTCAGGGTCGCCATGAAGATAATCGTTCCCCAGCCGGTGTCATGCCAAATGTTGATGATGTAGTAGCTGAAACGCCACCAGTCATTGTCACCCAAGAAGTAGATTTCCTTGTCAATCAGCCCCATTTGGATGAGCACCTGATTGACAAGACCTGCGGACGTGGGCGCGAACAGCATCCCGAAGACGCCGGCGGTAACGACCCACGACATGAAGTGCGGCAGGTAGATGATGGTCTGCGAGAGCTTCTTCATCTTCGTGGAGACCATTTCGTTGAGCAGCAGCGAAATGATGACCGCCATGAAGGTGTTCAGAAGCAGCTTGATAATGGAGATTTCCAGCGTGTTGGTGAAGGACGACCAGAACTGCGGACGGCTGAACAGCTTCTGGAAGTTTGCCAACCCGGTGAACTCAAGCGGGTTCGCGATTTTGCTGGGTTGATACCGGAAGAAGGCAAGCGAAATGCCAAACATCGGCAGGTAATGGAAAACGATGAGTGCCACAAAAACCGGTAGGAACATCACATAGAACCATTTGTAGTTCCACAGCCGCGTTTTCAGCGGTGCCTTGCGATGCTTTATCTGCGCTGGCGCTTGCATCAGGTAGTCCCCCTCCATGAAAAAAATGTGCTGATTGTCTTAGCCCGTCTCGGGGACGGTCAGCGGATGCCAACCGTCCCCGGCGGAATGCGTTGTGATTACTTGTTCAGCAGCGCGTTCAGGCTATCAACGATTTCCTGAGACTGCGCAGCGTAACCTTCGGATTCAAACTGCTCCATCGCCTGCTCATAGGTCAGCTTGCCCATGATGACGTTGGCAATCAGTTCGTTCTTCTTCTGGGTCAGTTCCGCGCCGTATTCGCCCATTTCTTCGGTGGTCGGCACGATGGCGGCCAGCTTGGAGTTGGCGTTGAACAGTTCGGATGCCGCACGGGCTTCTTCCTTGACGGACTTGGGATCCGGGTAGCCTTCCGCGAAGGAAGCGAGACTCAGCATCGGGTCGATGTGGTTCTTGGTGTACAGGGTGCCAGCCTTTTCGAGGTTTTCGAGGAAGTGGAACGTGCCCTCTTCATAGGTCTTGTCCAGCACGGTTTCCGCCGCACGAGACCAGTGGGTGCCTTCCGCGCCATACGTCCACAGCATCTGCATATCGCCGCCGTCGAGCATGGTGTCGATGAAATAGGCGAACACGCCTTCCGGATTCTCGCAGGTAGAGGTGATGCACCAGACCGGCGGGATACGGTCGAAGTACGCGCCGACTTCCGCAATCGGGGGCAGCGCAATCAGTTCAGAGTCATGGCCATTCGCTTCAAGGTTGGTCTTGAGGTTGGTTGCCCAAGTGCCCGCCCAGTAGGTGAACACGCCGAACTGCTCGTCGTAGAACTTATTGCGGCAATCCTTGGTGGAGTTGGTCAGGGTGGTGGGGTCAATCCAGCCCTTGTCGTAGCCTTCCTTCAGGCGTGCCAGCGCAGCTTCCATTTCCGGCTGGGTGAAACCATCAACATACACGCCATCCTTGAGGATGAAAGACGGGTACGCATCCTGATAGAATTCCGGCAGGTAGTTGGTGTAGGGCGCTTCGTTGCCGATGAAGCCGGCAGCAGAGGTGCCGTAAGTGGTCTTGCCATCCACGCCCAGCTTAGAGAAGGCGTCGAGCATGGCAGCGTATTCTTCCCAATTGGTAGGCGCCTTGGTGATGCCAGCCTTGTCCATCCACGCCTTCTTGACGTAGGTGACGCAACCGTTGCCGCGGGCAGGAGAGAAGCCGTAGAGGCGACCGTTAATCTTCAAGCCTTCGATAACGCTGTCGCCGGTGAAGCGGCCGGAGTTCTTCGTGTTGGAATTCTCCCACGCTTCGGTCATATCCCACAGCGCGCCGTTCGCCGCGAAGTCGGAATAATAGGTAGAAGACATGATGAGCACGTCCGGCCACTGGTCGGGGTCAGCCATCGTCTGCTGCATGACGTCGTAGTAAGCGGAGTGGTCAGGCTGGTTGATGACGAGATCGATGCCCGTCAGTTCTTCCCAGCGCGCTTCAAAAGCGTCGCGGCCATTCGCCTGATTGACCAGCGTGGTGTCAACCATGATGGTAATCTTTTCAGGCTTTGTTACTTCCTTTTCCTCTGCGGCAGCCGCCGTCATCGGAACGATCGCGCTCGTAGCCAGCAGCGCCAGAGAGGTCGCCATTGCGAGGAGCTTCTTCATCTTGGAACCCTTCCTTTCTTTTTGCATCGGCTTGCCCCGGCGTTGTCCGCCGTCGCCTTTGCGTTGATTGCATCATAGCATGAAAGCGCTTTCCGCGCAAGGCACAATTCTTTCCGTCGGGGTACATTTCTGGTGATTCAAGGGGTCAAAAATTGTACCCTTCCCCCGCAACCCCTTGAAAAATCCGAGTTTTCTGGTATAATAACAATGGAAAGTATCTTTGCGCTTTCTGTTGAAAATCTGGTTGCCTCCCGAATTTTTGAGAGACGAGGGTGAATTTCTTGACCCGAAAGAAACCGTGGCAGACCCTTCGCGCGCGCCTTGGACGCGCCTCTGGGATTGCCCTTTCCTATACAATGTTCCTGTTTGTCTGCCTGGCGCTGCTTGTTATCATCGGTTTCACCTATGACAGCCGCGTCCGCGACAGCTACTGGCAGCAGCAGCGTAGCCACCTCACGCGCGTGTCCAGCGGCATGGAAAGCCAGCTGCAATTGATGAGCGACTACTCCCTGCAATTGCGCACGGACACAACGCTCCTGCGCCTGTCGAACATGCACGACGAGACGGATGCAAACTACGTTCTCGCCGCCTACCGCATGATGCAGAGCCTGACCATCCGGCAGTACGGGCTGATCAGCCTGCCTGTCATCCGCTCGACATTGTACTTGAAGGAATCCAACCATATTCTGACGTCAAGCGAGTCCGTTCCAGCGGAGTTGTACTACCGTCACACACGCTCTTTCCGCGCCAGCGAGTACGAAAATTGGCTTGAGACAATGGAAAGTGCGACCGTCAAACCGACGTTTGTTGATTACGGGCAGTTTTCCGGGCGCAGCGGCGAGTTGGCAGTCTTGATAGATATCAGCGGTGCGCAGCTGCCGTCGATGCCCGTCGTCGTGGCGTTTGAGCTGGACGGCAGTGCGCTCCGGGAATATCTGCTGCCCGAAAATATCGCGGATGCCGCCGTGTATGTGCTTTCTGCCGATGGTACGCCGCTTTTCAGCGTCGGCAATGCGGTTGCGCTGTCTCCCCTCACCTTCGATGCGAATCAAACGGCGTTTCAAGGCGATTACCGGATTCTTCGCCGCGTGAGCCCTTCCGGGCGGCAGTATCTGCTGCTGCTGCCAAACAGTCTGGCCAATCAGGCGACAGGGCAGTTTCTGCGCATCTATCTGCTGATTTTTCTCGTCGCGCTCGTTCTCGGCGCGCTGGTCATCATCCAGCTGATTCGCCGCGCCATGAAGCCGATTCGCCAGCTGACGACGCAGCTGGACGAGGCGGAGGATGCGAACGCGCAGCTGCAGCGCGAAATCGATACACAGCGCCCGGTCATTAACGCCTCATACCTGCGCAAGCTGTTGTCGGGGCATGTCGCGTCGCAGGATGAGTTCCAATATATGATGGATTCGCTCGGGCTGACGGGCGACGTCCACCACTATGTGCTCTTCTGCATTGCGAATCGGCAGGATTCTGAGGTTGCCGACCCGAATGCGGAGTACGACACCATCACAGCGGCGATGGAGCGGCACTTGTCCGGCGCATATCCGCTGTATTACTACGCGACGTTGTTTGGCAGTTTTGTCGTCCTGGTCACATATGCCAATAGCGACGCAGATTCCTTCTCAACACTCCAGCAGCATGTGGTTCAGCTGCACGACGAATTGGCGGATGCCGGGTTGTGGTTCTACGCGGGCGTGGGCAGCCGCTGCACGCAGCCGTCTCGGCTGTGGGAAAGCTACGAGCAGGCGCGCGCCGCCTCCCGTTACACCGCCAAGCACCATATCTTCCTTCCCTACGATTTCATCCGCAAAGACACGCAGAGCTGGTACTACCCCATCGAGATTTCGGCGAAGCTGCTGCACTTTATCACCACCGGCAACAAGGATCAGACGACGGACATGTTCGCCCTCATCCACCGCGAGAACGTCGAGGAGCGCAGTCTGCCCCTGCCGCTGCTGAACATGCTGCTTTCTGACCTGAAGAACACGCTGTTCAAGGCGCGCTTTCAGGTGCTTCCGTCGCAGTCGGAGGAGATGGCGGCGAAATTGAAGAAGCTGGACGAGCGCCTGTACAGCCCGGCGCCGACGTTTGCGCAATTGGAGGATGACGCGCTGTGCCTGTGCGAGTTTTTCGTCAAGGTGTCGTCGCCATCCACGCCGATTCCCGATGTTGAGCGCTATTTGCAGGAGAATTACACCGACCCCAGCCTGTGCCTGAGCAAAGTCGGCGACCGCTTCAACATCAGCGACACCTACTTGAGCCATATGTTCAAGGAGAAAACCGGGCAGAATTTCAGCGTCTATCTGGAGCGCCTGCGCATGAACGAGGCGGCGCGGCGGCTGACCAGCGGCGACTGCAACCTGACCGTCCTCTATGCCGACCTCGGCTACACCAACCCGACCAGCTTCCGCCGCGCGTTCAAGAAGTATTACGGCATGACGCCGAGCGAAATGCGCGATCAGCCACGGAGGCAGGAAGAAAAATCAGAATAGCAAAAAGGAGCATCTTTCGCGGATGCTCCCTTTTCTTATAGAATCTTTTCCATCCCGATTTTCTGTACGCGCAGCCCGATTTTTTCGTAGAACTTGCGCGCGTTCACGTTGTCCGCCCACACGTTCAGCGTCACGTTGTAATACCCCTGCTGGCGTGCAAAGTCCAGCACATATTCGTACAGGCGCGTGCCGATATGCCTGCCGCGCGCCCGCTCATCCACGCACAGGTCGTCGATGTAGAGCGTTTTGATGTCCGTCATGTTGTTGTCGTTCACGAACTGCTTGTGGATGCAGAACGCGTAGCCCACAACCGCGCCGCCGCGCTCCGCAACGAACACGGGCGTTTTGTCATCCGCCAGAATCGCACTCAATTGCGCGTCGGTGTACTTCTTCGCGCCCGCCTTGAACAAATCCGGACGCGCCTCGTGATGCACCTGATGCACCTGAAACAGCAGCCTGTCCAGCGCCGGAATATCGGCATCCACCGCCCGGCGAATCATCAATTCTTCCACATTATTCTTCCCTTGCAATTATTGATTATTCAAACGGATATCGGATTTGCCACGCGGCCCGCAGCGTGTCCATCTGCCGCATGATTTCCAGCGTCTCCGCGTGCGGCATTTCGGCAGGTTCGAGCTGTCCGGCGGCAATATCGCGCAGACACGCCTCCACCTCATACTCGTAGCCCGTAATCTGCGCCGGCACAGGGCGAACCTCCCGCGGTGTTTCCCGCTGATTCTTGTCATACAGCGCGATTTCGTGCGGATTGTTGACGTTATCGACCGTCAGGAAGCCCTTCGTGCCATAGACGATGCCGCGCCGGTCAGAATTGAAGGCAACGGATGCCATCAACTGCGCCATTTTGCCATCGCGGTAGAAATAAGTGATGTTCTCCGTACGGTCAACGCCCGTACCGAGCTTCTGCACGCTGCTTTCAACGCGCACAATGTCGTTGCCGAACACCATCGACGCGAAATTCAGCGGATACACGCCCACGTCCAGCAGTGCGCCGCCCGCCAATTCCGGCTGGCTAATACGCTCCTTGTGCTCCACATCATACGCCAGATTGGCGGACAGGAACCGCGGCTCACCGATTTCGCCGGACGCGATGATGTCCGCAATCATTCCCCGCGCGGGCATATAGCGCGTCCAGATGGCTTCTGCGACGTACACCCCCGCCGCTTCCGCTTCCCGCAGAACGTCTTCCGCCTGCTTCGCGTTCGCCGTAAACGATTTTTCGCACAGCACCGGCTTCCCCGCCGCAACGCACTGGCGAATCTGCTCCGCGTGATGACTGTGTGGCGTGGCGATATAAACCAACTCCACCAAGGGGTCGCTTAGCATCGCCGCATAGCTGCCGTACGCGCGCGGGATGCCATACGCCTTGGCGAACGCATCCGCCTTCTCCTGCGACCTCGATGCGACCGCGTACAGCGTGACGGGACGTCCCTGCGCCGCCATCCCGCAAATCGTGCGCGCCATCGACCCGGCGATATTGCCCGCACCCAGAATCCCGATGTTCATGCTGCTTCCTCCCCTATGGTTTGGTTCTATTGTAGCATTTTCAGCGGCCAGCGTCAACGCACGCGACAAAAGAATACAGCGGAAGTACGCCATTACAGTACGCAAAAAGGCACAGCCTTACGGCTATGCCTCTGTGATGAGCCCGGCGGGATTCGAACCCACGACCTTTTGATTCGTAGTCAAACACTCTATCCAGCTGAGCTACGGGCCCATGTGCGTGTCAGGAAGCAGCGAGCGGTTCACTGTAATGAGTGAGCCCGGCGGGATTCGAACCCACGACCTTTTGATTCGTAGTCAAACACTCTATCCAGCTGAGCTACGGGCCCACACGCTGTGCCGAAAGCGCTTTGTTTGGAAGCGTTTCCGTTCCTGACAGCTATATTATAATAACACTTTTTTTCGGCTTTGTCAACCCCATTTTTGCAATTTTTCACGAATTATTCGTTTCGTTTTCCCTTTTCGGCGGAATTGCCTTCGGGTAGACGCCTAAGAGCCGCAGTTCGCAGGTGTACGGGCGGGCTGCTTCCATGGCGCGCGACAGGTGTTCCGCATCCATGCGGCCCTCAAAATCCGCGGAAAAGAAATACTGGAACGGCGTTTCCGGCATGGGGCGGCTCTCGATGCGCGACATGTTCAGCCCGCTTTCCGCAAACGACGCCAGCACCCGCACCAGCGCGCCGACCTCGTTCTTGACCGTAAAGACGACAGTCGCCTTGCTCGGCGTTGCCAGCGGTGTTTCAGTGCGCGAAAGAATCAGGAAGCGCGTCGTGTTTGCACTGCTGGTTTGTATGTTTTTCGCCAACACAATCAGCCCGAAGCTGCGCGCCGCCTCTTCGCTCGCAATCGCCGCATATGACGGGTCGCCCTGTGCCGCCACGTCCCGCGCGGAAATCGCCGTGTTTTCCGAGGGCGTAATCTGCACGCCCTTCATCCCCTGCAGGAACACGTCGCACTGTGCAATCGCCTGTGGATGGCTCGCAATCCGCCGAATCCCCGCCAGCGTCGCTCCCGGCACGCCTAACAGGTTGTGGCGCACCGCCTTCATCGTCTCCCCGACAATATGCAGCGGCAGCTTTTCCAGCAGCGAATACGTCGGCAGCACTGCGCCCGCAAAGGAATTCTCCACCGGCAGCAGCGCATAATCCGCCAGGCCCTCGATGACCGCCTTCGCTGCCTCCGGGAAGGTCGGGAAACCGGCACACTGCCCATTCGGGAACGCTTCCTGTGCCGCCGCACCGGAGAAACTTCCGCTCGTTCCTGGAAACGCAATCACTTCGACCCGTCCAGACACGCTGCTCGCTCCTTCCACAGTTCCATCATGCCAATTGCTGCCATTGCCTCCACCACCGGCACGGCGCGCGGCAAAATGCATGGGTCATGCCGCCCGTGAATCTCCAAGTCCGCGTTTTCGCCCGTGCGCAGGGACACTGTCCGCTGTTTCTGGCCGATGGAGGGGGTCGGGCGCACGGCGCAGCGGAAAATCACCGGCATTCCGTTCGTGATACCGCCGTTGATGCCGCCGGAATGATTGCTTTCCGTCGTAACTTCGCCGTTTTCCATGCGGAACGGGTCGTTCGCCTGACTCCCCCGCATGGATGCAAAGCCGAAGCCCTCACCAAATTCAACGCCCTTGACTGCCGGAATCGCGAACAGCAAGTGGCTCAGGACACTCTCGACACTATCAAAGAACGGCGCGCCCAGCCCTGCCGGAAGCCCCGTCACCATGCACTCCAGCACGCCGCCGACGGAATCCTGCTTATCCCGTGCCGCCAGCACCGTTTCTTCCATCTGTTGATTCAGCCCCGCCGTCAGCACGGGCAGGTGCATCCCCTTGAGGAACGCATAGTCCGCCGCCGCATCTGCCGCCAGGAACGACGCATCCCGCACATTGCCCAATTGCTGGATGTGGCAGGCGATTTTTACGCCCTGATGCACCAGATACTGGCTGCACAGTGTGCCCGCCAGCACAATCCCCGCCGTCAGCCGACCGGAGAAGCTGCCGCCGCCGCGCCAATCCTCAAAGCCGAAGTAGCGCACATGCCCGGTGTAATCCGCATGACCCGGACGCACCAAATCCACGCCGTCGCCATAGTCCTTCGAGCGCTGATTCGTGTTGCGGATGATGGCGCAAATCGGCTGACCCGTCGTCCGCCCGTTCAGCACACCTGACAAGAACTCCGGCGCATCCGGCTCCTTGCGTGCGGTCGTCATCAGGCTCTGCCCCGGCGCACGGCGCGCCATTTCCGCAAGAAGCTGCTCCATGTCAATCGTCATACCTGCCGGAAAGCCATCGAGCGTCACACCGAGCGCTTCGCCGTGACTCTGGCCAAAAATCGACAGCTTCAAATACTGCCCGAAAGCGCTGCTCATTCGCACTTTCCTCCCAGCATCTGATAAACTTTCAGGTACTCCGGCCACGATTTGTCAATCGCTTCAATGCCGTCCATCTCAATGGGCTGCTCGCACTTCGTCGCCGCAATGGATGCGAGCATGACCATGCGGTGGTCGCCGTAGTTCGGCAGCGTCACGCCGCCGCGCAGCTGCTTCACGCCGTGCAGCACAATGTCGTCCCCGTCCGCCTTCGCGTCGCCGCCCAGCAGGTTTAGGATTTCCACCGTCGCCGCCAGCCGGTCGCACTCCTTCAGGCGCAGCCGCCCGCAGTGCGTCAGGCGCGACTCCCCTTCCGCAAGCTGCGCCGTCAGCGCCAGAATCGGCGCAATGTCCGGGCAGTCGTGCATGTCCAGCGTCGCGCCGTGCAGCTTGCCCGCCTTCACGCGGATGTGGTTGTCGCTCTCCTCCACCGTTGCGCCCAACGCCATCAGGTGGCGGAGAATCGCGCGGTCGCCCTGCGTCGTCACGGGCGACAGATGCGTGACGGTGATATCATGCCCCAGCGCACCCGCGCAGCACAGCACCGCCGCCTGCGAATAATCGCCGTTCAAGTGGCACGAGTGGCTTTTGTACTGCTGATGACCGGGAATCCGCCAGCTGAACGCGTTGCTTTCCTGCACCTCGATGCCGCTGGCGGCAATAGCCTCGATGGTCATGCGGATGTAGCTCTCACTTTCCACCGGCTGCTGCACCGTCAGCGTCGAATTGCCCGGCAGCAGCGGCAGCGCAAACAGCAGCCCCGACACAAACTGGCTGGACACGTCGCCCGGCAGCACATAGTCGCCCGGCTCCATTTTGCCGCGCACGGTCAGTTCCGCCGCGCCGTCCGCGCCCACGCCCATATACCAGCGCACCCCGCGCGGCACAAACAGGTCGCGGTACACGTCCATCGGGCGTGAACCGAGCCGCCCATGCATCCGGAACACCGTGCCGCCCGCCACCGTCAGCGCAATCGGCACAAAAAAGCGCAGGGTCGATCCGCTTTCGCCGCAGTCCATCACGGGCATTTTCGCAATTTTCCCCTGCATTCCGCTGATGGTCAGGGTGTCGCCGTCGCGGTTGAAGGTGCTTCCAAGCGCACCGAGACAGCGCATCGTCGCCGCCATGTCCGCAGAATCCATAAAGCCGGTCAGAATCGTTTCACCTTGGGTCAGCCCTGCGCAAATCATGCGCCGATGCGCTTCGGATTTGGACGCTGGCGCGCTGACCGTGCCGATAAGATGCGCTGGGAAAAACGTTTTCTTCATTATAATAATAACTCCTTGTACTATTTCCAAATGAGAATGCGCCAAGATGCAAGCACATGGCGCAGGTGAATGCAGGAAATAGCATTCGTGTATTCCTTAATTATCATAGCACAAAGGCGGCAAAAAGTCATGTTTTAACGCGGCACTTTTATTCAAAGTACACAAAAAAAACACGGTCAGCGCAGAACTGACCGTGCGGATGGTCAATACGACTTGCCTTACTTGTCGTAATTCACGACGAGGGAGAAGTCGGGCGCCTTCAGGGACGCGCCGCCAATCAGGCCGCCGTCGATTTCGGGCTGCGCCATCAAGCCCTTGACGTTCTTGGGATTCATCGATCCACCGTACTGGATGCGCACCTTGTCGGCGCATTCCTGGCCATACTTGCGGGCAACCGCCTTGCGGATGACGCCGATGGTCTCGTTCGCCTGCTCGTCGGTCGCGGTCAGACCGGTGCCAATCGCCCAAACGGGTTCGTAAGCGATAACGACGTCCGCCACCTGCTCGGCGGTCAGACCGTTCAGCGCCATGATGGTCTGATAATCCACCAAGCCGTCGGTCGCGCCCGCTTCACGCACGTCCTTCATTTCGCCGACGCACAGGATGACTTTCAGACCCGCCGCAACAGCCGCCAGCACGCGCTTGTTGACCGTCTGGTCGGTTTCGCCAAAGTACTGACGGCGCTCGCTGTGGCCGATGATGACGTATTCCACGCCAGCAGCCACGAGCATCTCCGCGGACAGTTCGCCGGTGTACGCGCCGGACGCCGCCCAGTGCACGTTTTCCGCGCCCACATGGATGTTCGAGCCTTCCGCCGCCGCCTTGACCGCCGCGATGTCCACCGCCGGGACGCACACGACCACGTCGCAGCTCGCGTCCTTCACGAGGGGCTTCAAGTCATTGACCAGCGCCGCCGCTTCCGCGGGGGTCTTATTCATCTTCCAGTTACCCGCAATAATCGCCTTACGCATTCCAATCACCTCATAATAAAGTGCGGACTTGGGGCTTTGCCCCAAACCCTACCAGAGGCGCTGCCTCTGGACTCCGCAAGGGGGATCCCCCCTTGACCCCTCCGCGCGATTGAGTTGGTCTCACTCCCTTAATTCTTCCGCGTGTTTATCCTCTTTTTTCCTTACTCCACCACTATCCCCTCACAATAATCATCATACCGCAGCTTCATCTGCTTCAAATTCGTCATCTTCTCCCCCAGAATCGTCACATTCCGCAAGGTCACATTTGTAATCCGATTATCCTCCCCATACCCCGACAATCTCGACGCCGGCACTTTCCCATCCAGCGTCCGAAGCACCGTCAGGCCATCAATCAGCACATCATCAATCGACCCAAACTCATCCTTGACCGTCGACCACGCCGAATTTTGCAGCGTCATCTCAATCAATTCCTTATTATTGCCGTTATCGCCCTGCATGAAGGCGTTTTCGACGACGATATTGCGGTAGACAATGGCGTGCACATACGCATCGTCGCTGTTATGGATGCTGATAACGGGCTTGTGGAAGTTGTACAGCACAGTGATGTTCTCAAACAGCACATCGCTGATTTCGGGGTCAAGCGTCCAACCCTTGTCGGTTTCGTAGCCGATTTCCATGGACTGGGCAAGGTCCGTCCATACCTGCATGTTGCGGAAGGTGATGCCCTTGGTGGAGCCGGAGTAGTTCTTGATGACAAGGCTGTCATCCCATGTGCGGGCGAAGCTGTTCGTCACGGTGTGGTCGGTGCAGGACTGGAAGGTGAAGCCGTCGCCATTTTGACGGCCGGAAATGACCTTGACGTTGTTGATTTCCACATGCTTGGAGGAGTAAGAATTGACGTTCCAGCAGTTGGAATTGGCGACGATAATGCCGTCGATGGTGACATCCTTTGCGTGATTGAGATCAATCGGGACGCGCGCATACGAGCCGGGCTGATTCCACGCATCGTAGTCGCTGCCGTCGATGATGCCGCGCCCGCAGATGGTGACGTTCTTGGCGTTATTGACGGAGATAATGGAATGCAGCACCGCGCCGCCGGAGATATAGAGCGTCTGCCCGTCTTCCAGCGCGATGGCGTCCATGACCCACTCGCCGGAGGGGATATAGTAGACGTTCGGGTCGTCGGGATCAGGGACGTCCGTTTCCAGCGGATTGGCGAAGATGTGCAGCGCCTTGTTGACGTTATCGTTGAAGACAACGGTGTACTGCCCCGGCTCCGTAATTATGAAGGAAACTTTGCCGTCCTTGACTTCGGGCGCAATCCCCCAGGACTGCGGAATGACGGCGGCACTCTCTACTTTGTCGGGCAGACCGGGCATTTCAACCTCGATGCGCACTTTGCCCTCGAAGTCAAAGTACGTCATAGGCGTGGTCGTCGGCTGAGTATTGGCGTTCCAGATGTGTTCGTGGTTGACCATCACGTCATAGACGAACAGGTCGTTGCCGTTCGCGGTAACTTTCGCCGTCGCGGAGGTCGTCATCGTCTTCGGGCCTTCGTAGAGGGTCAGCAGCGTCGGATTCGCTTCAGCAGTCGCGGGCATCACCCACGCGGTCAGCAGAAGCATCAGCACAAGCATCAGGATGGGGGTGGTTCTCTTCATCGTTCATGTCCTCCTTGTTCGCCGCGGCGTTTCCAGCGTGTGGAAATCATCCGCATTTGGTTAAGCGCTAAACTTGTACCATGATTATAGCAGGAAATTTGGAAATGTGCAATGTGCCTGAAGATAAAAATTTTCAGAAAAAGCCTCTTTTCCCCTATTGACATGTGGCAAATGGTATGTTATAATCATGTCAACGATAGGTTGAGCGTTAAACCTATCCACCCGTCAACATCATAAAGGAGGTATCCCCATGAAGAAGTTCCTTGCTTTCCTGCTTTCCCTGACGATGGTGTTCGCGATGGCAGCCGTTGCGTTCGCTGAAGGCGAAACCTACCTGTGGGACAACTTTGACGACCGTGACCCGAATGCCAAACCTGAGCTTGCGCCCAACGGCGTGCACCTCTGGTGGGACAACTGGGCGAACCTGCGCGCAAAGAATGAGGACGGCGCGTTGAAGCTCGACATGCGCCCCAAGGCGTATGACCCGGAAGACTACGACAGCGAAGACGACTACTACGCCCATGCCGCCGACTGGATGGCGAACTGGGGCGAAGCCGTTGACATGTGGGGTCTGGACGGCGTCTCCTACTGCAAATACCTGACCATCCGCATCAAGGGCGCGGAAGGCGGCGAAGAGAACAAGCTGATCATGGACTGGCATCCGGAAGACGCCAAGTTCTACGCGGCGCGCTTCTCTGACCTTGTGCTGGCGGACGGCACGCATCCGGTCATCACCACCGAATGGCAGGATCTCGTCATCGACCTTGAAGCGTCCGGCTTCCCGGGCATGACCAACGCCCTGCACATCCGCGCGTTCGCCAAGTGCGTCATCTACCTGGACGAAATCACCTTCTCTGAAGCCGTTGCGCCCATCGACGCTACCAGCTCCGAAACCATTCAGGCTGGTCTGACCGCGCCGGAAACCGGCAAGCCCGGCGACCTGCCGATTAAGGACTATCTGGCTGAACTGGAATAATTCCAAAACGTTCAAAAAAGGGGGGACAGTTTCGGCTGTCTCCCCCTTCTTTTACTAAGGTAACACCGCACAAATGAGGTGGTTGGATGACGAATGGATTTTTCGTCAGATGCAAATGCAAATTCCGAAGGTTTACTGGATGTAAATCGGGGAATTTGCATGCAAATGCAAATTCCGAAGGTTTACTGGATGTAAATCGAGGAATTTGCATGCCGCAGATGGCGGAAAAGACATCGCCAGACGCGCCGCCGAATTGTGCGGTGGTGCCCTAATTTTTTTCCAGAAACCGCTTGCGAACAACTTCAAAGACTGGTATACTTTTTATGATGCGCACGCGGACTTCGTCCGTTTTCGTTTCACGTCTGCGGACATGGTTTTCTGCGCATATTGCCATTTCTAAAACACTGCATAAAATGGAGCATCGCATGGTCACACTCAAAGACATTGCCGCCGAAGCAGGCGTAAGCATTACAACCGTTTCCAACGTGGTGCATAACCGCAAAAGCCGCGTTTCCGAAAAGAAGGTTGCAAAAATCTGGGAGATTATCGAGCGCGAACACTACGTTCCCAGCATGTCCGCGCGCTCGCTGGCGAACGACCAGTCCGCCATCATCGCCATGGTCACTTACATCACGCCGCGCACCACCGGCAGCACCGTCAGCGACCCCTTCATGAGCAGCGTCGCCGCCAGCGTCGAGCAGCGCACCCGTGAAGCCGGCTACTACCTGATGCTGCGCTCCGCCGAAAGCGTCGCCGCGCTGGAGGGGCTGATTCACAGTTGGCGGCTCTCCGGGCTGATTATGACGGGGCTGTTTCAGGATTCGTTCTTCGATGCCGTAGCAAAGCTGGGCATTCCCGTCGTCCTCATCGACAGCTATGTGGACGACCCGAACATCTGCTGCGTCGGCTTGGAGGATGAAAAAGGCGGCTACCTCGCCACGAAGCACCTGCTGGAGAACGGCCACCGCGTGATTGCATTCGCGTCGCCGCCGATTTCCCCCGCGGGCGTTATTGAACTGCGCCTGCAGGGCTATCGCCGTGCCTTGGCGGAATACGGCGTGCCGTACGACCCGGCGCTTGTCTTTACGCAGGAAATTTCCGTGCAGGAGGGCAAGAAGCTGGGGCATCAGCTCAGCACACGTCCCGAAATCACGGGGATTTTCGCCTCGGCGGATATTCTGGCGGCGGGCATCATGTCCGGGCTGCATGAGTGCGGGGTAAGTGTGCCGCGCGATAAGTCGATTGTGGGCTTTGATGATCATTATATTTCGCAGCTGGCGATTCCGGGGCTGACGACGATTCATCAGGATTCGGAGAAGAAAGGCACTTTGGCGACGGAGATGATTTTGGCGCAGCTGCGGAAGGAAGAAATTGCGCAAAAGAAGGTTATTTTGCCGGTGCACCTTGTGGAAAGGGGCAGCGTGAGGAATATAAACGGATAAAGAAGGAAAAAAGAGGATAAAAACGCATATTTCCTTCTTTATCGATTCCGTGATGAACCAATTCGGAAATAGCAGCATACAAAATCATCGGCACAGCGCCAAATGAAAACTTGGCGCTGTGCCGATGCTGTTTATGCCCGAAAAGACCTTCGCTCCACCGTTCAGAGGCGCTGCCCTTTATCCCAGCGTGATGCTGACCGCGCCATCCTGGCTGACATTCAATTTCATGCACAGCAAGTATCGCTTGTAAAACGCTTCCTTCTCCTTGTCCGTCATCATAATCCACGAGTTTTGCAGCGCCGTCTCCATCATCTCGCGAACGTTGAATGGTTTCGCGCTTTCTCCCGCCAGCTGCTGATTGATTTGCTCCTGAATTGCATTGATCAGCGTACTGGTTTTGATGTTGTACGACGCCGCCGTGCAGAAGTCGTCAATGAAGCAGAACGGGATTTCATGCCGCGCCAAGGTGTCCATGATGGCCATGCCCGTTTTGCCCTTCTCCAGCATAACAAGGAAGCGGACGCTGTCCAGCTGGCGAATCATCGCCCAGTAGTCGCTGTCCGACGACACAAGGATGACCGCATCCACGCCGGAGGTATACACTTCGCGGCTTGTCCGCACCGCCAGCGCCATATCACACTGCGATTTGTTCTGGTTCAGCCGCTCGACCTTAATATGTTCCAGCTCAAGGTTCGCTTTTTCATCCACCGCCGTAGAGAGCGTGCGGTCAACCAGCGTTTTCCATTGTGGCGTTGTATACTCGCTGTCAAACAGAATCACCTTGGATATTTTGCCCAGCTGCTCGGTCGGGAGGCTGCTCAGCGCCGCCGCGAGCTTCACGGCATCCGAATTTTCGCAGTCCACCGCAATCAGGCATTTTTTGCACTGCCCCAGCAGCCTGCCCAGATTGCGCATCGTGCTGTTGCCCGCATCACGCACCAGCGACAGATTTTCAAAGCGGTCTTCGTGGCGCTCATAGAGAATCGTTACGAATTTTTCATCATTATAGAGGATGTTCCCCTTGCTCTCCGGGCTTGTGGAAACGGCATCCCAGTTAATCCAGCAGTGGAACGGGTAGCGTCGGTTGTCGCTTTTGTAATATTCCCCTGCTTTTTTGACGCCTTCCTTCTTCGTCCCGTTCGGCATCAGGAAAATGGGTTTCACATAGTCCCACTTCACCCATTCCGGGAAAAAGCGCGCCACTTGATTAATTCGGTTGCTGATTTCACAATTGATGCTGATAATGTATTCGTCAATATCCGGCTTTGCTTTGTAAATTCTGACGCCGTCCTGTTCCAGCTGCGCCACCGCTTCTGATGGAATGAGATTCGGCACGCTGCCAATATTGCGGAAACTCATGCGAAATTCATTCACAATGGCTGGATAATTGCGTTCCATCGCCGTGCGAATGCGGCACAGATTGCGGATAATGCGCGCCTCTTTGTGCGCATCCAGCTCTTCGTAGCTTTTCAGCAGAAATGGCCTTGCATTTTCTTCGCCAAAGTTTTCTTTGTCGATGCCAATAAGGTATGCCATCGGCGACACCAGCGTGTACGTTGAATTCTGGAACTCATTGTAGATGATTTTCTTGTCAAGCGCCGATGGCTTTTGCTGATTTTCCGGATTCTCATCGTCTTGTGCAAGCTCTTTGACGAGTTTTGATAAATCAGCGAGATTATTGGAGGTGATTGTTTTACGCGCTTTCGGCTGGGTTTTCGTTTTCTTTGCCATGTGGAAGACTCCTTTTCTGTATTTTTTTGTTCATTTCCATCATACCATTTTGGCGGCAGCATTGCAAGGGCAGCAGCGCACAAATATATTCCTGCTTTGCGCATTGTTTTTCCCGGAAGTGCTTGACAAAAAGTGCTCGATAGTTTTATTCTTCTTGACAACAGGTTATTATAGTGCTATACTATTATTAACATTAGATACACACAAATTGATTATATCGGGAGGGTTTTCTGTATGGAATACGTCACCCACCTCCGCGAGGACGGCAGCTATCAGCCGCTCAAGGAGCATTTGGAAGGCACAGCGACGCGTTCTGCGAAATTCGCCGCTTCTTTTGGAGCGAGTTCTCACGCCGAAAGAACAGCCTTGCTGCACGATATCGGCAAGTACAGCCCCAACGGGCAGCGCCGCCAGCGTGACCCGGAACACACTGCCAAGGTGGACCACAGCACGGCAGGTGCGAAGGCGGCGGCAGATTTGGACGATATGCACGCGGCGTTTGCCATTGCGGGGCATCACGGCGGTCTGCCCGACTTGGGAACCCGTCTCAGCCTCGATGATGGCACATTGTGCGCACGGCTGAACAAAAAACTGACCGGCGGCGACGATCCATCCGCGTGGCGCAGTGAGATTTCTTTGCCAACAGGCGTTCAGCCCACACCGCCGTGGCTTCCGCGGAATGATGTGCGCCTGACTGCCATGTACATCCGGATGCTGTTCTCCTGTCTGGTGGATGCTGATTTTCTGGACACGGAGCGCGCGCTCAGCAAGGAAGAAAAGCCGCGCGGCATCGGCGATTCCATGCCCGCGCTGCTGGAAAAGCTGCAAGCGCACGTTGCCAAATGGCTGGAAGAGCCCAAGTCCGACCTCTGCGCGCTGCGCAACGAGGTGCTGCGGCGCTGCCTGCGTGGCAGCGAAGATCCGCAGGGCTTGTACAGCCTGACCGTCCCCACGGGCGGCGGCAAAACGGTTTCGTCGCTTGCCTTTGCGCTCAGCCACGCAGTGAAGCATGGGATGAAGCGCATCATCTACGTCATCCCCTACACCAGCATTATCGACCAAAATGCGAAGGTCTTTCGGGATATTCTGGGCGATGAGAACGTGGTGGAGCATCACAGTCAGGTGGATTTGCCCGATACGGATGCCGAAACGCCCGATGCCCTCCGCAAGCGCCTTGCCTGCGAAAACTGGGATGCCCCCGTCATCGTCACGACCGCCGTGCAGTTCTTTGAATCCTTCTACGCCGCCAAGCCCGGCCGCTGCCGCAAACTCCACAACGTCGCCAACAGCGTGGTGATTTTCGACGAGGCGCAGACGCTGCCGATTTCGCTGATGCGCCCCTGCGTCTCGGTAATCGACCAGCTGGTGCAGCATTACGGCGTCACCGCCGTTCTCTGTACCGCGACGCAGCCCGAATTGCTGTCCATTTTCAGCGGCTTCACCGCGGGCACCCGCATTCAAGAGCTTGTTCCCGACCCGGATGCGCTGTTCAGCAGCCTTCGCCGCGTCACCTTCCAGCAGGACGGGATGGTTTCGGACGAGGAATTAGCCGCGCGGATTCGTCAGGAAAATGCCGTGCTGTGCATCGTCAATTCCCGCAAACAGGCGCGCAGCCTGTACGAAGCCCTGCCGGAAGAGGGGCGTTTCCATCTCTCCACGCTGATGAACGCCATCGACCGTGAACGCACCATTGCCACAATTCGCGAACGCTTAGACAAGAAACAGTGCTGCCGCGTCATCTCCACCAGCCTGATTGAAGCGGGCGTTGACGTGGATTTTCCGACCGTATACCGCGAATTAGCCGGACTGGACAGCATTCTGCAAGCCGCCGGACGTTGCAATCGCGAGGGAAAGGAAGCGGCGCAGGACAGCATCGTCCACATCTACCAGACCGAACACGCGGTTCCACCCATCATGCGCCCAAACATTGAAAGCTGCCGCACAGTGCTGCGCCTGTATGCTGAGGACATCGGCAGCCGCAAAGCCATCCACGCGTATTTTTGCGATTTGCTCTTCAAGCGCGGCGAAAATCAGCAGCGTTCACGACCCGTTTCGTCCGAAAATGATTTACTGGATACCAGCAAAACGCTGTCATCCGAAGCAAGATTTGCTTTCCGCGAAACCGCCGAGCATTTCCGCTTTATCGACACAGATACGGTAACGGTGTACATTCCGACACCTGAAAACAGCGAGGACATCAAAGCCCTGCGTGATGGGCACTATTCGCGTGAGCTTTTCCGCCGTCTGGGGCGCTGCGGCGTGAGTATCTACCGCCGCGAGTATCAGGCGTTGTGCAGCATCGGCGGCGGCACGGAAATTGCCGATGCGCACTGCGGCATTCTACGGCGTCACGGAAATTGCCGATGCGCACTGCGGCATTCTAAGCGACATCAAATTGTACACGCCGGAATGCGGCTTGCAGGTCAGCTGCACGAGCGGACTGGGGCTATTCGCCTGACATATATAATGAAGGAAAACTGAAACGGGCGGCAAGCATTGCGCTCACCGCCCGCCCCGTTAGACGATTGTCTAGCTTAGTATTTCAACCCACAGATAGAAGCAGCGAATTGCCCGCCGTTTCCATCCGACTTTGGCATTTTATCATCTTTTCGCTGGCGTGTCAAACCATGATTGATAGTTCTGTTCAATCTAAAAATTATTTTCTAGTTTAGTGAATTTTCTTCTTGACATATACGCTGTGCCGTGCTATACTGTTCTTGTCAAACGAAAGGAAGTGAGTTGCTGACGATACACCCATTCGTCCCCTTGCGAACTGTCACTTGCCCACATCGGCAAGTGTTGATTGAGAAGTAAGAATGAGGAGGTGAACCAATGTCCATCAAAATGGAGGTGTGGGGCGAGTACGCTTGCTTCACCCGGCCTGAAATGAAGGTTGAGCGTGTCAGCTATGACGTTCCCACGCCCAGCGCCGCCCGCGGAATGGTAGAAAGTGTATACTACCATCCAGGCCTAAAATGGCATGTGGATAAAATCTACGTCTGCAAGCCCATCCGCTTCACGAACATTCTCCGCAACGAAGTGGCATCTAAGATTTCCGTCAGAAACGTGCTGACCGAAGCCAACGGCAAGAAGCGCTCCTACATCGACCGAAACGCCGATATTCAGCAGCGCGCTACCACCATGCTGCGAAACGTGCACTACGTCATTGAAGCGCACTTCGAGATGACCGACAAAGCCAATCCGTCGGACAATCCCGGCAAGTTTCAGGACATCGTGAAGCGGCGTCTTCGCAGCGGTCAGGCATACATGCAGCCGTATCTGGGCTGCCGGGAATGCACGGCGCATTTCCGCCTTTGGGAGGGCGGCGACATTCCCACCATCGACGAAACGCGGGATTTGGGCTATATGCTTTACGACATGGAATATTCCGACCCGGAAAACATACAACCGATGTTCTTCCGGGCGCAGATGGTGCATGGCGTGATTGATTTGACAGACTGTGAGGTGGTGAAATGATTCTGCAATCGCTCGTGCGGTGCTACAATTCGCTCGCCGCACAGGGCAAATTGGAGCGTCCCGGCTGGTCATCCGTCAAGGTGCAGTGGGGCTTGCGTCTGAAAGAAAACGGCGAACTGGTATCGGTGGAGTTACTCGGTAAACCCGATGAGAAAGGCAAGCCAATCCCTGTACAGAAGCCTCTTCCCACCCCTGTCAAGCGCACCAGCGGTAAGGCAACCTGCTTCTTGTGTGACAATGCGAAATATTTATTTGGCATCACCAACGAGCCATACGACGGCACAGGCAAAAATCCCGCCAAAGAGGCAGAAGCCTGTTTCCGCATCAGTGCCAAAAAGCATCACGAGCTGCTGGACGGTGTATCCTGCCCGATGGCGCAGGCAATTCTCCGCTTTTTTGACACTTGGCAGCCTGAAAAGGCGGCGCAGTCCCCTGCCCTGCAGGAGCATTTCGATGACCTGTGCAAGGGCGGCAATCTGCTTTTCTGCCTCATCAACGAATTGGGAACTGTTACAGAAGCGCAGAACGTGCCTGAAATTCAAGCTGCGTGGGATGCAAGCGTCTCCAATAGCTCGGAACGTTCTACCTTTGGTCGCTGTCTGGTTACAGGCACACAAGACACCATCGCCATTCTGCATCCAAGCATCAAGGGCGTTGTTGGCGCACAGTCCTCTGGCGCGTCGCTGGTTTCCTTCAACGCCTTCGCTTTTGAATCCTACGGGCGGAGTGGCAGTCAGGGTTTAAACGCCCCCGTCGGGAATCACGCCGCCTTTGCCTACGGCGAAGCGCTCAACTACATGCTTCGCGTGAAGGACTATCACAGTCTGCTGGGATCTGCCACTCTCGTTTACTGGGCAGAAACGGCGCAATCCGCTTACAGCGACTGCTTTGCCGCTCTGCTGGGGACAAACGAAGACATGACGCAGAATACGCTGGACGGCATCATGAAAGCCATCCGCCTTGGGCAGGGTCTTCAGTGGGAGAATGTTCCGCTTGATTCCCGTACACCCTTCTACATTCTGGGGCTGTCGCCGAATGCGTCCCGTCTGTCGGTTCGTTTCTTCCTGCAAGGGACGTTTGGCGATTTTGCCGCGAATTTGGCGCGTCATCAGGAGCGTTTGAACATCATTCGCCCATCCTATGACACGCGTGAAACACTTTCCGCCTATTCGCTGCTCAAGGAAACAGCGAATCCCAACAGCAGGGACAAGCTGCCGCCGTCGCATCTGGTGGGCGATTTGCTCCGCGCCATTCTTGGCGATACGCCTTACCCTGTTTCGCTGCTGACGCAAACAGAGCTGCGCATCCATGCGGAGCACAGTGTCAGCCGCGGCAAGGCGGCAATTCTCAAAGCGTGGCTGCTGAAAAACGGCAGCAATCCACAGTACAAGGAGGTCATCGACGTGCAACTCAACGAACAGACGAATTACGCACCATATGTGCTGGGTCGTCTCTTTGCGGTGCTGGAAAGCCTCCAGCAGAAGGCAAATCCCGGCATCAACGCTACCATCATGGATCGTTACTTCAACGCTGCCTGCGCAACGCCCAGCATCGTTTTCCCGACGCTGCTGAAGCTGGCGCAGAGTCACCTGAAGAAACTTGATACCGGCTATTTCATTTATTACGACAAGCAGATGACGGAACTGTGCGGGCGCTTGACTGACAGCTACCCTGCGCGCCTGAACCTGCAGGATCAGGGTATTTTCCAGCTGGGCTACTATCACCAGAAGCAGAAGTTCTTCACGAAAAAGGAGGAAAACAGCAATGTCTGATGTGATTCGCAATCGCTATGATTTCGTGGTACTGTTCGACGTGCAGAACGGCAATCCCAACGGTGACCCCGATGCCGGCAATATGCCCCGCACCGACCCGGAAACGGGTCTTGGGCTGGTGACGGACGTGTGCCTGAAGCGCAAGATTCGCGACTATGTGGCGACCGTCAAGGAGGGCGACCCGCATTACGGCATCTATATTCAGGATGGCGTTCCGCTGAATCGCTGCGACCGTGAAGGGCTGGAGGCCTGCGGCTACGGCGACATCAAGGAGGACGACCTCAAAAAGAAACTGAAGTCGAATGACCCGGAGATTGACCGCAAGCTGCGCGATTATATGTGCAGCCACTACTACGACATCCGGACGTTCGGCGCGGTGATGACGACGTTTGTCAAGGCATCGCTGAACTGCGGTCAGGTGCGCGGGCCGGTGCAGCTGGGCTTTGCCCGCAGCGTTGACCCCATTGTGCCGCAGGAAATCACCATCACCCGCGTCGCCATCACGACGGAAAAGGACGCGGAGAAGAAGGGCACCGAAATGGGGCGCAAGTACATCGTCCCCTACGGGCTGTACCGCGTGGAAGGGTTCGTATCCGCAAATCTGGCGCGCAAGACCACGGGATTCAGCGAAGAAGACCTCGCCCTGTTGTGGGATGCCATCCTCAACATGTTTGAAAACGACCACTCCGCCGCGCGCGGCATGATGGCAGTGCGCAAGCTCATCATCTTCCGCCATGAGAAGGAACTGGGCAACGCCCCCGCGTGGAAGCTGTTTGAACGCGTGCGTGTAGCGCGTAAGGCGGACGTGACGGTTCCGCGCAGCTTTACGGACTACGAATGGACGGTGGATGACGCGAATCTGCCGGACGGCGTCACCTGCGAAGTGAAGGGGTGACGCAGCAGGACGCGACCCTCTCCGCCTTGCAGCATTACGCCTACTGCCGCCGCCAATGGGGATTGATTTTTCTGGAGCAGCAGTGGGCAGAAAATGCGCACACGGCGGAGGGGCAAGTGTTCCACCAAACGGCGCATCACGGTCCGGAAGCGGAATTGCGCGGCGATACGCTGATTCTGCGCGGAGTGCGGCTGGAATCCGCCCGCCTGCACCTACACGGCGTCAGCGACGTGGTGGAGTTCCACCGCAGTCCCGACGGTGTTGCGCTGCACGGACGCGAAGGGCTGTGGCTGCCGTACCCGGTAGAATACAAAAAAGGGTCAGACAAAACGCAGGATGCCGACGAGGTGCAGCTGTGCGCACAGGCGCTCTGCTTGGAGGAGATGCTCTGCTGTGCCATCCCGGAGGGCAGCTTGTTTTATGGCGAACCCCGCCGACGGACGCGGGTCGCGCTGGATGAATCCCTCCGTGCGCGGACGTTGTCGCTTCTGGCGGAACTGCTGGAGAATCAGGCGCGCGGACATACGCCATCCGTTCGGGCGCACAAGGGCTGCAATGCCTGCTCGCTCAAGGATGTATGCGTTCCGCGGCTCAGCCGAACTGGCAGCGTCCGCGCCTACATGCACGCCCGTATTGCGGAGGATTCGCCATGAGAAAGATGCTGAATACGCTGTTCGTGACGACGGAAGACGCCTACTTGTCGCTGGAAAACGAGAATATCGTCGTCCATGTGGGCGAGGAAAAGCGCGCGCAGTATCCCCTGCTGATGCTGGAGGGCATTCTGACTTTCTCCTACAAAGGCGCAAGTCCAGCACTCATGGGTGCTTGCGCAGAGCGCGGTATTGGGCTGACGTTTCTGACGCCGCGCGGGCGATTTTTAGCACGCGTCTGCGGCAGCGAGCGCGGCAATGTTCTGCTGCGCCGCGAGCAGTATCGGCGCGCCGACAGCCTATCCGCCAGCTGCCTGATTGCACGGAATTTCATCTTCGGCAAGGTATACAATCAGCGCTGGGTGCTGGAGCGTACCATCCGCGACCACGCCTTGCGCGTGAATGTGCAGGCACTCAAGGATGTTTCCGCCGCGTTAGATGCCAAGCTGCCGCAAATTGAATCAGCGGTTGATTTAGATGTGCTGCGCGGGCTGGAAGGCGACGCATCCGCCGATTATTTTTCGGTATTCGACGAAATGATACTGACTCAAAAGGCGGATTTCTTGCTGAACGGCCGCAATCGCCGCCCGCCGCAGGACAACATGAACGCCCTACTCTCCTTCGCCTATGTGCTGCTCGCCAACGACTGCGCTGCCGCGCTGGAAAGCGTAGGGCTGGATGCCTACGTCGGCTTCATGCACCGCGACCGTCCGGGGCGCACGTCGCTCGCCCTTGACCTGATGGAAGAACTGCGCGCCCCGATGGCAGATCGCCTCTGCATCACGCTGGCGAACAACCGTGTGCTGCAGGACAAGCACTTCGACCGGCAGGAAAGCGGCGCCGTCTTCTTGAACGATGCCGGGCGCAAGCAGTTCTTGACCGCGTGGCAAAACCGCAAACGCGAAGAAATCACCCACCCGTTCCTGAAAGAGAAAATCATGTGGGGGCTTGTTCCCTATGTACAGGCGCTGCTGCTTGCGCGCACCCTCCGCGGCGACACAGACGGTTATCCCCCATTCCTCTGGAAATAACCCGAAAGCGAGGCGTTCCCGATGCTGGTTCTAATCACCTACGATGTTTCCACCGTCGATGCAGACGGCAAACGCCGCTTGCGGCAAGTCGCCAAGCGCTGCGTCGTCCACGGTCAGCGCGTGCAGAATTCCGTATTTGAGTGCTCTTTGGATGCCGCGCAGTACAAGCTGCTTCAGGCGGAACTTCGGCAGCTGATTGACCCGGAAAAGGACAGTTTGCGCTTTTACAACCTCGGCAATCACTACGAAAGCCGGATTGAGCACATTGGCGTGAAGACGAGCTACGCCCCGGAAGGGCTGCTGATGCTGTAAGGGCGCGCCGCGCGAATCGCCCGTGCGAAGCGCAAGCCTCCAGCCTTTTGCAGGGAGGTTCGCACCGGATTTCGCGGTTTTTTAGTTGAAAATTACCGCATTTTCGGCTAAGCTGATTCTCAAAAGGACTGTTTTGTGGTATACTTTTTGTGCAAAGCCTATGATTCTGATCGACAGAATTGTTACTTTGCGCAGTCGCTCCCCGTGCGGGGAGCGTGGATTGAAATAACGTGGACGTGATAAGTGCTTGCCGCTCCTGCTCGTCGCTCCCCGTGCGGGGAGCGTGGATTGAAATGCCCATGGCCTTGGTGACGACTTCGCCGCCATCTGTCGCTCCCCG
>FR899846.1:0-4502 GCA_000437595.1 Faecalibacterium sp. CAG:74
GAGGCGAGGAGGGGGCTTTCCGCTCGCCCCCTCCACCCCTTCGGCGCCGCAGTTTTTGGGGATAATCCATAGAATGAACGACCGTAACAATTTTCTATAGCAAATCGTGTTTGGCGTTCTCCCCTGAAAAATCTTTTGTGGAGGACGATTCGCGCCCGCCACGCTTGATTCCGCATTCCGAATTGCCCATTGCTCATTCCTCATTGCTCATTGTCTCTGCTTCCAGCGCATCAAGCGTTTCCGCAATCGCCTGCGCAAGGTACGGGATGCCGCAGAGGACTTCCTCCAGCGTGTTCTCGTTCGTGCCGCACTCAATCAGGACGCAACGCGGCGCGATATGCTGGTTGAAGCGTCCCGTGCGCACCTTCACGTCGCGCGAAAGGCCCTCGCACTGGGCTTCGAGCTTGTCCGTCAGCAGCTCCGCAATGTGCAGGTTTGCGGCAAAATCCGGCATTTCATGATAGCCGCCGGTCGTCCCCTTGCCAACAAGCACCATGAAGCGTGCCGCGTCCTCGCCGCCGATGTTGACGGTGCGGCGGATGGTGGAGGTGGACGAAATTGCGTCGCGGTGCAGGTCGATGTAGAGGTCATAGGTTTCGCCAGATGCCGTTCGCTGCTCCAGCATTGTCAGGGAACGCGCGTAAGCATCCGCCAATTTGGGCGGCTCAAACGCCGTCGTGTCATGCACGACCGTATAGCCCATTGCCGTCAGCGCACGGGTCAGCGCCTCGCCCACCGCAACGACATTGTAGCGTTCGTCCTTCGTGCGCCACTTTTCCGTCTCCTGGTATCGTTCGTCGGTCTGCCGGTACGCCTCCCAAGTGTGCGTGTGGTAGATGAGAATCGCGCCGTGGTGCTGCTGCGCTGCCGGGCGGATGACCGTCATCTCAAACGCGGGCGACAGTGTGATAGTCGGCGCGGGATTTTCCGTGGGCGCGGCGGTTTCAGAGGTCTCCGGCATCCCGTCGGTAAAGTCAAACGACGCTTCGCCCGCGGCACGCCCGAACAGCAGCGCCGCGCACACAAGTCCCGCCATCATCCGCCGAAGCGCCTTCATGTCCTCCACCGCCTTTCATCCATCGGTGGATTGTATGCGGCACAAATGCCAATTATGCCCGTCAGTGCAGGCAGTGCGACAGCTCTTCCATCTCCAGATTCGTTTGCAGCGCGCTGTTGATTGCCAGCGCGAGCAAGTCCGCCAGCCCCGCCACCAGCTCGTCGATGTTGCGCGGCGTAACCACGAAGTCACGCGGATAGCCGCTGGTCAGCTGCTCCGCAAGTGCCTGTGCGTCGCCTGATTCGCGCTGCATCATATCCGCCAGCGCATCGCGGACGATGGTCGAAGCGTACACGACGAGCGGGATGCCCACCGCAATCACCGGAACGTGCATCGTCTCGGCAGTGATGCCCTTGCGGTGGTTGCCCACGCCGCTGCCGGGGCGGATGCCGGTGTCGGTCAGCTGAATCGTCGTGCCGATGTGGTTCGTCTCCATCGCTGCGAGCGCATCCACCACAATCACGGCGGATGGCTTCACGCGCTCCGCAAGCCCCAGCGCCAGCTCCGCCGTCTCCACGCCTGTGATGCCCAGCACCCCCGGTGCAACGGCGCACACGCTCCGCAGGCGTTCCTCCTGCATGTGCCGCGTGACGAGGATGCCGCTGACCACCCGGTCGCCCAGCGCGTCCGCCGTCATCCGCCGATTGCCCAGCCCCAGCACCAGCACGTCACCCTGCGGCGGCAGCATCATCCGCAGCATCTGCGCCACCTCGCGGGCAATGTCCATCCGCTCCTCCGGCAGCATGTGCGGCAATTTCGGGTGTGTCAGCGTCCAGTACAGCCCCTGCGCCTTGCCGAGCCGCTCCGCCGCCTTCTCCGACGACACGCGCACCCACGTCACCTCCGCGCCCGCCTGCTGCTGCGTGTGCACCGACACGCCCTCGCCCATGCCGCCGGGGCGGACAGTGCGCTCCATCGCCAAGTCTGTTCTGTAATCCATACGCATTCCTCCTTTTTGAGGAAGGATGCGCCGGATTTTCATTTTGTATACACGAAAAAAAGCGGCGCCCGCTGCATCACGAACGCCGCCGAACAAGGAACTGCATCCAGTTCCTTCCGAGACCCCAGATTGACTTGATTTACCCGATGATTTCGCCCTTCGCGTTGAACACCGGCAGCTTTTCGAGGTAGATGAGGTCCGTGCGCTCCTGCGCGTCGCCCTCCGCCAGAATCGCCATGCGGCCCACGATTTCGCCGCCCGCCTGATTGACCAGCGCTTCCAGCGCGTGGAGGGATTCGCCCGTGGAAATCACGTCGTCCACAATCAGCACACGCTTGCCCTTCATCAGCGCCGCATCCTCGCCGTCGAGGTAGAGTTTCTGCACCGCCGCGGTCGTAATGGATTTCACTTCCACGCCGACAACATTCTGCATGTACAGCTTTGCGCCCTTGCGCGCCAGCAGCCACTTCTTGTCGCCATGCTGACGAGCCATTTCATATGCCAGCGGAATGCCTTTCGACTCCGCCGTGATAAGGTAGTCATATTCCGGCGCTTTCTTGAGCAGCTCCGTCGCGCACGCCATCGTCAGCTCACAGTCGCCGAAGATGACAAACGCGCCAATATACAGGTTGTCGTTCACGCGGCAAATCGGCAGCGCGCGCTTCAGCCCCGCGATGGTCATTTCATGCGTCAACATAATTTCGTATCCCCTTCGTTATTTCCAAATTGTAGCGGCGCATTCTCGTGCGCTTTTTACAATCTATTGTACCGCGAAATTGCGCTTCTGTCAATTGATTTCCCAACATTTTTGAACAAACTGGCGCGTTTGTACGGATTGATCAGAGCAGGATGCAGATCATGCCGCCGTCGCCATCGTTGATGATGCGTGTCAGCGTCTCCTGCACCTTCTCCTGCGCGTCGGCAGGCATCCGCATCAGCTTGCCGTTCAGCCCCTCGCGCACCATGTCGCTCAGCGGCTTGCCGAAGAAGGACATCGCCCACATCTTCTGCGGGTCGCTCTCCAGCTCGTTGCTCATCTGCCGCGCCAGCTCCTCGGACTGCTCCTCCGTGCCGACGGTCGGGGTGACTTCCGTCTCGATATCCACGCGAATCAGATGCAGCGACGGGGCGTGCGCTTTCAGGCGGATGCCGAACTGCCCGCCCTGCCGCACGATTTCCGGCGCTTCCATCGTCATCTCCGCCATCGTCGGCGATACCAGCCCGTAGCCCGTCTCGCGCACGGATTTCAGCGCCCCAGCGATCTGGTCGTACTCCGTTTTCGCCGCGACCAGCTCCTTCATCAGGCGCAGCAGGTGCTTATCGCCGTGGATTTCTGTGCCGCATTCCTCACCCAGAATGCGGTTGAACATTCCGTCCTTCATCGTCAGCGACAGGTCGATTCGCCCCTCGCCGGGCCGAAGCTGTTCCAGCTGCACGCCATCCAACTCGCTGCACGACGCGAACGCAGGCGTCAGCAGGTTCGTCTCGCGCATCCGGTGCGTCTCCTGCCCCGCCTTCTTCAGCCCTGCCAGCACTTCCTGCACGAGATAATGCCCTTCGTCGAGCGCTTCCAGCCACTTCGGGACGCTCAAGCGCACCTGCCGCACGGGGAATTCCAGCAGCACGGATTCCAGCACCTTCTGCACGTCCGCGCTCTGCATGTCCTTCACGCTCATCAGCATGACCGGCACGCCATACGCCTCCTGCAAATCAGTACGCAGCGTCTGCGCATCGGGGCTGTTCGGCACAGCGGAATTGAGGATGATGACGAACGGCTTGCCCAGCGCTTTCAGCTCGCTGACGACGCGGTTCTCCGCCTCGATATAGGCGCTGCGCGGCAGCTCGGCGATTGTGCCGTCCGTCGTCACGACGACGCCAATGGTCGCGTGGTCGGTCATCACCTTGCGCGTACCGACTTCCGCCGCCTGTTCAAAGGGAATATCATGGTCATACCACGGCGTATGCACCATGCGGCTGCCGGTTTTGTCCACCGAACCGAGTGCGCCGCGCACCATGTAGCCCACGCTGTCCACCAGCCGGACGCGCACAGGGGCGTTGTCGCTCAGGCTGACCGTGACGGCCTCGCTGGGCACAAACTGCGGCTGCGTCGTCATGATGGTTCTGCCCGACCCGCTCTGCGGCAGCTCATCCGCAATGCGCTCTTTGCGCGCGCCTTCGGGGATTTTGGGCATCACCAGCAATTCCATCAGGCGGGTGATGAAGGTGCTTTTGCCCGTCCGCACCGGCCCTACAACGCCCAGATACACGTCGCCGTCGGTGCGCTCGGCAATATCGCGATACAAATCAAACGTCGCGCTTTCCATTTCTGTCCCTCCTCTGCTTCGCTTGCTCCACCATATGAGGGAGGGGTGGACTTTATACTTTTTTTGAGCGGAAAATGCGCGGCGGATTCTTCTGATGATTGCAAAGCGGGCGGCATAATTGACTTTGAAATCATGGTGAATTTTTGCCACTGCTCCCGTCGCCTCTGGACTCCCCCCGCCG
>FR899846.1:4709-7819 GCA_000437595.1 Faecalibacterium sp. CAG:74
ATCCGCACGCAAAAAGGGAAAGCAGATTGCTCCGCTTTCCCTTCTGTGTTCTGTTTCCGAGTTCAGGGCTGTGGGTTGTGACGTCCCGCATCCCCGTACCGTACTCAGACGCGCTTGACTTCCTTGATCTTCGCAGCACGACCCTGCAGAGAACGCAGGTAGTACAGCTTGGCGCGACGCACCTTGCCGTGACGGATGATGGTGATGCTGCCCAGACGGGGAGAATGCACGGGGAACGTGCGCTCCACACCGATGCCGTAGGACACGCGGCGCACCGTGAAGGTTTCACGAATGCCGCCATTGCGCTTCGCAATCACAACGCCCTCAAAAGCCTGAAGACGCTCCGTCTTGCCTTCCACAACCTTCACCATCACCTTGACGGTATCGCCAACGGCAATCGCGGGGATGTCGGTACGCAGCTGCTTCGCTTCGATAGAACGGATAATTTCGCTCATGTTGGTTCCTCCTTCCTTCATAGACGTTCGTATCCGGCTCCGCATGAGGTCAGAGTTTTCCGGAAAGAGGACCGCCCGTATGTCACGCCGATTATTATACCACACCGCATAGGCATTTGGCAAGAGGGTTTTTGCATTTTCTCCGGCATTTTTCGGGGAAAATTTGCGTTCTGCACGCCTTACACCCGCCCGTTGACCTCTTCCGGCGTTTTGAAGGACGGAAGCAGCTTGTGCATACACGCCTTGATATCACCGTGATTGTCGAGGCATTCGTGCAGCGTGCGCAGCATGTTTTCCACGTCCGCCCACTCCACCTGCTCCGGCTTGGCGATGAAAATCTTTTCCTTGCTCGTCGCGGTGTCGGTTTCCTCGTCACGCAGAAGTTCCTCGTAGAGCTTTTCGCCCGGACGCAAGCCGGTATAGACGATTTCCACCGGGGGCTTCAAGGGGTCGGAATACAGCTGAATCATCCGCTCCGCCAGTTCGCGGATTTTGACGGGCTTGCCCATGTCCAGCACGAACAACTCGCCGCCGCGGGCAATCGACGCGGCTTGCAGCACAAGGCTCGCCGCCTCCGGGATGGTCATGAAGTAGCGGATGATGTCCGGGTGCGTCAGCGTGACCGGGCCGCCCGCGCGAATCTGCCGCTCGAACAGCGGGACGACGCTGCCGTTCGACCCCAGCACATTGCCGAAGCGGACAGCAGTGAACTGCGTCGTGCTGCTCTGCTTCTGCATGGCTTCGATGATGATTTCCGCCATGCGCTTCGAGGCGCCCATGACGTTGGTGGGATTGACCGCCTTGTCGGTGGAGATCATCACGAACCGCTTTGCGCCGTGTTCCTTGGCGCACTTGGCGACGTTATATGTGCCGAAAACGTTGTTGCGCACCGCCTGTTCGGGGCTGTCCTCCATCAGCGGAACGTGCTTATGCGCCGCCGCGTGGATGACGATTTCCGGTTTGAACTCGTCGAACACCTGATTCAGCGTCGCTTCGTCGCGAATCGAGCCGACGCGCAGGACGACCGTGTTCTTGACAATCTCGCCGTACTTGTTTTTCAGCTCGGCGAACAGGTCATACATGTAGTTTTCGCTGATGTCGTACAGCACCAGCTTTTCGGGGATGAACGCCATCATCTGCCGGCACATCTCCGACCCGATTGACCCGCCGCCGCCCGTGACCAGCACGCGCCGCCCGGCAATCACCTGCTCCACTTCGGACATATCGAGGTGCTTCTCGTCGCGCCCCAGCAAGTCCGCGATGTTGATGTCGCGCATCTGCCCCTGCCCGCCGTTCATCTCCTGCATCACGGTATAGCGGCGGACGTGGCAGCCGGTGTCCACACAGGTGTGCATCAGCTCCGTCAGGTCGGATTTCGGCGTGGCAATGGCGATGATGATGTCGTCAATCGCGTACTGCTTGACGTAGTCAGCAATTTTCCCCGTATCCATCACCACGCGGACACGCCCGATGCGGGTGTTGCGCCGGCTCTCGTCGTCATCCACCACAATCACCGGCACGCAGTCGCCATAGCGTCCTGCCTGCATATCGCGGATGACCTGCGCGCCGCCCCAGCCGCCGCCGACGACCATCACGCGCCGTGCCTTGGCGCTGCCGCCGGTGAAGAAGTGCGTCCATCCGCCGCCCTGCGCGACTTTGATGACGAACCGGCTTGCCGCAAGCATCACCATCAGCAGCAGCCACTGCACAAGGTAGACCGGGCGCGGCATGAGGAAGATGTTCGGTTCGCGGCGAATCGAATAGCACAGGAACGACACGAGGTACGTTATCCCCGTGCCGCCGAGCGTACCGCAGGCGATTTGCAGCAGCAGATCCACGCCCGCGTATTTGAGGATGCCGCGGTAGAAGCCCATCATATGCAAAAGCGCGACGGTGGAGACAATCAGCAGCGGCAGGCTGCGCCAGACGTGGAGGATATGCGCTGCCGGGGCGTGCATGTCATAATACACCTGCAAGCCCATCAGCAGCGAAGCCGAAATCAGCAATGCGTCCAGGAGCATGAGCAGCCCAATGCGCATGGTCTGATTGGCGAAAACGGATTTTTTCTTCAAAGCGGAAGCAGCTCCTTTGCCTTTTTCCCGAACGCGGCGAAAATAGACATGTTTCGCGCGTCCTCTTCATTATAGGACACTTGCGCGGCAAATGCAAGCGGCTGAGGGTTTTTTCGTCGGTTGCTGACGGAATATGGGATGGAATTGGGGATGTGTCTTGCGTGACTTCAATAGCAGACTTGACTTTTTTCGCGGCTTCAGTCGCTTCTGCGGAAGCGATTCTGTTACTTTCTGTTGCGACAGAAAGTAACCAAAGAACGCCCAGAGGGGGCTGTCGAATGTCCAAGTCTGAGCGACAGCCCCCTCTGGACTCCCCCCGCCGTGAAAGTTTCCGGTTGCAATGAGCATCTGTTTCGCCAGCAGACAATACGCCTTCTCCATGCGCTGTTTTGGCAGAAGTTTTGACGATACAGATGGCGCGTGGGCAGCATGTTCCGCAAAAAGCTGCTTGCGCAGGGCTTCCCTGCCCAATTGCTTCCTTAAGGTAACACCGCACAAATGAGGTGGTCGGCTGGCGAATGGATTTTTCGTCAGATGCAAATGCAAATTCCGAAGGTTTACTGGCGGTAAATCGAGGAATTTG
>FR899846.1:7927-10785 GCA_000437595.1 Faecalibacterium sp. CAG:74
AATAATGGCTTATGGCGTTGGCAGGCTGCTGGTCAGCCCCAAGCGAATCATGCGGTCGCTGAGGACTGCCATGTCGTCGGCTTTCTCCACGCAGTCGCGCTCCAGCCACGTCCGCAGCAGACCCACAAAGCCCAGCGCGCCGAACGCATAGCTGTAATCGAACGTCACTTCGTCCTTCTTCATCATCAGCCATTCGCGGCGGAAGGCCTCCTGCACCACGTCGGACAGCTTTTTCAGGAACTTCATATCGCCGTTCTGCCCCAGCAGCACTTGGCACAGTTCCTTGTTGTCCTCCACCAAACGGAACAATTCCTTCAGCACGGGCAGCGTGTGCGTGAGCACGGTTTCGCCCTTATGCGCGGCAATCAGCTGGTTCACCTGATTGAACAGTTCCTGCTCGATGCTGTCCAGCATGTCGAATATATCGCGGTAGTACAGGTAGAACGTGCCGCGGTTGACATCCACCAAATCCGCCAGCTCGCGCACGGTAATGTCTTGCACCTGCTTTTCCTTCATCAGCTGAATCAGCCCGTGGGTAAGCAGCTTCTTCGTCCGGCGCACCCGGCGGTCTTCCTTCTTCTCCGGCTTAACCTGCATCGTATCCTTTTCTGTCATTATGGCGACCCCCTTGTTTTTCAACTCTTTTGCCAATTTTGTTGATTGTTTCCGCAATTGGCGTTTGTCCTGTCGTTTAATCAGCGTCCGAAACTGAATCTGATGATTGATTTTCGGTACACATGCTATTATACTATCCCTCGTTGAGAAAGTCAACACATTGTTCACTAAAAGTTATGGATTTCAGAAAAGGAGGAACTGTTGTGAACCGATTCGCAAGGTGGATTGTCAAGCACCGTGTCGCCGTCGTCATCATCTGTCTGCTGATGCTGATTCCGTCGGTGCTGGGCATGAACGCCACAAAGGTCAAGTATGACCTGCTGTATTATCTGCCGGAAGACCTTGACACGGTCAAGGGGCAGAACATCCTGATGGAAGAGTTCGGCAAGGGCGCGTTCTCCCTGTGCATCACGGAAGGGATGAGCGAAACCGACCAGCAGGCGCTGGAGGACGCCATCCGCGACGTGCCGCATGTGGATACGGTCATCGGCTATGCGTCCATCACCAAGGGCACGATTCCTTCCGAGATTCTGCCGGACGAATACCGGAACATCTTCGAGAAGGGCGACGCGCGGCTGATGGCAGTTTTCTTCGATGACACGTCGTCGGCGGAAGGGACGATGGAAGCCATTGCGCAGATCCGCAAAATTGCGGGGCAGCAGTGCTTCGTGTCCGGTCTGTCGGCGGTTGTGACCGATACCAAGCAGCTGGTGGAGGATCAGGAAGCCATCTACGTCGCCATCGCCGTTGCGCTGTGCTGCGTCGTGCTGATGCTGACAATGGACTCCATCCTCCTGCCGTTTATCTTCCTGCTGTGCATCGGCGTGAGCATTCTGTGGAACATGGGCACGAACTACTTCCTCGGTGAGATTTCCTACATCACCAAAGCAGTCGCCGCCGTGCTGCAATTGGGCGTGACGCTGGACTATTCCATCTTTCTGTGGCACAGCTACAAGGAAGAGCAGCAGACCTATTCGGACAAGGACGAAGCAATGGCGAGCGCCATCTGCAAGACCATTTCCTCCATCGTCGGCAGCAGCCTGACGACGGTCGCGGGCTTCGTTGCCATCTGCTTTATGAGCTTCACGCTCGGCCGTGACCTCGGCATCGTGATGAGCAAGGGCGTTATCCTCGGCGTGCTGGGCACGGTCATCCTGCTGCCCTGCGTCATCCGCATCCTTGACCGCGCGCTGGAAAAGACCTCGCACAAGCCGCTGCTGCCCAGCGTTGCGGGCATCAGCAAGTTCGTCACGAAGCACTACAAGGTGCTGTTCGTCGTCCTGATTGTGCTGTGCATCCCGGCATTCTACGGCTACAACAATGTCGGCAAGTATTACGACATGTCCGCCTGCCTGCCGCAGGAGCTGGAAAGCGTGAAGGCGAACACGAAGCTGTCCGAAACCTTTGACGTGTCCACGAATCACCTTGTGCTGGTCGATGCGGACGTGCCGCAGAAGGACGTCGTCGCCATGACGGACGAAATGGCGGAAGTCGATGGCGTGAAGCAGGTGCTGTCGATTGACTCGCTGCTGGGCGCGGGCATCCCCGAAAGCATGGTGCCGGACGAAATCCTCAGCGAGCTCAAGAGCGACGAATACCAGCTGATGCTGATTTCCTCGGAATACATTATTTCCTCCGACGCGGTGAATCGGCAGATTGATGAGCTGAACGAAATCCTCAAAAAGTACGACGAGGGCGGGATGCTCATCGGCGAAGCGCCCTGCACGAAAGACCTCATTTCCTGCACCGACCACGACTTCGAGGTCGTCAGCCTGATTTCCATTATCGCCATTTTCCTGATTATCGCGCTGGTGCTGCGCTCGATTTCCCTGCCGGTGATTCTGGTCGCCGTCATTGAAACCGCAATTGCCGCAAACCTGTGCATCCCCTACTACACGAACGTGACGCTGCCGTTCGTCGCGCCGATTCTGATTTCGACCATTCAGCTGGGTTCGACGGTGGACTACGCCATCCTGATGACGACGCGCTACTTGCAGAACCGCCGTGCGGGATCTGACAAGCGCGAGGCCGTCAGCAAGGCGGTCGCGTCCTCCGCGCAGTCGATTCTCGTCAGCGGCATCGGTTTCTTCGCCGCGACGTTCGGCGTGGGGCTGTACTCCAATGTCGATATTATTTCCTCCATGTGCTCCCTGATGGCGCGCGGCGCGCTGTGCTCGGTGGTGGTCGTGCTGTTCCTGCTGCCGGCGGTGCTGCTGGTGCTGGACAAGGTGATTATCCACACG
>FR899846.1:10831-11427 GCA_000437595.1 Faecalibacterium sp. CAG:74
CACACGACGCTGAAAATGAACGTGAAGAACTGACCTTATTGGTAGAAAGGATGGAAAAATCCGATGAAAAAGCGTGCTTTTGCTCTTATCACTGCGCTTTGCATGACGCTGACCTGCTTTGCCAGCGCGGAAACCGTGAAACACGAGCGTGTTTATGCCGTGACGAATGCCGCCGGCGACGCGCTGACCGTCATCGACAACGTTCGCCTTGAAAACGGCGACGCTTTGGCGGAAATCGACGACCGGACGCTGCTGACCGCGCTGGAAAACGTCGGCGGCACGGAAAAATTCACCCAGAGCGGCGAAACCGTGACGTGGAAAGCCGACGGAAACAGTATCATCTATCAGGGCACGTCGGACAAGGCGCTGAACGTGACCCCCGTCGTCCACATGACGCTGGACGGCAAGGAAGTCACCGCCGCGGACGTGAAAAACGCATCCGGTGAGCTGGTGATGACCGTCTCCTACCGCGCCGAATCCCCTTTCCTCGCCGTGACGGTGATGCCGCTGACGGACGACGTGACCAGCGTGACCGTGGACAACGGCGCGGTGCTGACCGACGGCGCGCACAGTTTCCTGATGGGCTTCGGCATTCC
>FR899846.1:11459-31916 GCA_000437595.1 Faecalibacterium sp. CAG:74
ATTCCCGGCGCGGATGCGGATTTGGAACTGCCCTCTTCCTTCACCATGACGGCGCATGTGGATCATGCCGACCTGAACTGGATGATGACGATTGCGACAGCGCAGCCCGTGAAGGTGCTGACCGACGCGCTCTCCGACCACGCGGCGGACGCGCACACCCTCGTCAGCGACCTGACGGCGGGGCTGAACGCGCTGGCGGACGGCTCGGACATTCCCGAAAGCAACGAAGACATTCACGAACTGCTGACCGCGCTGAACACGCTCTTTGACGGCGCGGCGCAGCTCAAAGACGGCTCCATCACCCTGCTGGACGGCGTAAAGGCGCTCAAAGACGGCTTGGATACGCTAAGCAGCAACAGCACTGCGCTCAACGACGGCGCGGCGCAGCTGTTTGCCGCTGTGCTGGATACCGCGAACACGCAGCTGGCCGCCGCGGGGCTGGATGCGCTGAGCATCGAAGTGCCGACGCTGACCGCCAGCAACTACGCAGCCGTGCTGGACGACCTGATTGCCCAGCTTGACCCCGCTGTCATTGACAAGACCATCGAGGATTTGGCGAAGGCGCAGGTGCGCGAGGCAGTCATGGCGCAGGAGGACAAGGTTCGCGAGGCCGTGACCGAAGTGGTGCGCGGTCAGGTGCGTGACGCGGTTGTCGCGCAGGAAGAAACCATCCGCGCCGCTGTGACCGACGTAGTGAAGGAACAGGTGCGTCAGGCAGTTGCGGCACAGGAAGACACCATTCGCGCGGCAGTGACGCAGGCGGTTCAGGCGCAGGTGCAGGACGCGGTTCAAGCGCAGGAGGACACCATCCGCGCCGGCGTGACGCAGGCGGTTCAAGCGCAAGTGCTGGAGGGCGTGCTGGCGCAGGCAGGTCTCAATATGACGGCGCAGCAGTATCAGGACGCGGTTGCGGCGGGTCAGGTGCCGGACGCGCAGCAGAAGCAGATCAGCGCGGCGGTTGACCAGATGATGGCGTCCGATGACATCAAGGCGAAAATCGAAGCGGCTGTGACCGAGCAGAAAAACCAGCTGGTCGCGCAGAACATGGCGACGGACGGCATCAAGGCAAAGATTGAATCCGCCGTCGCTGAGCAAGAAAATCAGCTGATTGCCCAGAGCATGGCATCGGGTGACATCAAGGCGAAGATTGAATCCGTCGTCGCCGAACAGGAAGACAAGCTGGTGGAAGAGAATTTCGCATCCGCCGATGTGCAGGCGAAGCTGGAAGCCGCTGTGACCGAGCAGATTGACAAGCTGGTGGAAGAGAACTACGCCAGCGAGGACGTGCAGAACACCGTGGCGGAAAAGAAGGCGACCATTGCCGCAGCGGTGGATTCGCTCAAGCGCCTGAAGGAGCAGCTGGCATCCGTGGAGACGTTCGTGAACGGCCTGAAGGCGTACACCGACGGCGTGGCGCAGGCGGGCAACGGTGCGTCCCAGCTCTACGATGGCGCAAACACGCTGTCGGACGGCATGACGGAACTCTCCGACGGTTTGGCGGAACTCAAGGCGAAGCTGACCGAAGAAGGGCTTGACCTGCTGAGCGGCGACGTGCAGAAGGCGCTTAACCTCTTCGACAACCTCGAAAGCCAGATGGCGAATGTGCCGAGCTTCGACCTCGTGGCGGACGGCATGGAACACGACATGCTGCTGATTATCCGCACGGACTTGCAGAAATAAGCGCAAAGAAAAGGAACCCGTTTCCCCTGCTGAAAAGCGAGGATTCGGGTTCCCTTTTTTATGCGTCTTTCTTGCTTTCCGTGTTTGCGCGAATTGCGTGGGTGTCCTCCACCAGCTGACCAAAGCCGTAGAGCAGGAACGAGCCAATCCACGAGACCAGCACACCGACGATGATGGTCATGATGCCCGCGACAACGCCTGCGCCGCTATTAGCCCGCACAAACTCGCCGTTCAGCCGATACGTCATGGATGAGCCGCCAGCCATGAGGGCAAGCCCCGTGATGACCCAGCAGATGATGCCAATCCAGCAGAGCACCTTCGCCAGCACCTGAATCTTGTGACCGATGTTATTGAACATGAAAAAAAGCCTCCTTTTTCGCGCCTTTTCGTCGCAATTTTAGTATATGCATCTGTCTGTTTTTTGTCAAGCACAAAGCACAAAAAACGCGTCCACAGGTGCAAGCTGTGGACGCAGGAAGGGAGAGTAAGTTGTGTGTCAGGCTTTTGTACAGTAATCCTTGTACCACAGGAACGCGGGCTGGTAGGTGATGGCGGATTCCTCGCAGTCCATGCAGAAGCGGCGAATCGCCTTCTTCTGCGCCGCCGTGAGGGGCAGCGTCTGCGCCGTCCGCGCGCCTTGAATCACCCACCGTGCCTCCGCCGCATCCGACGCCTCCAGCAGCATCTTCATGCCGACTTTCCCCAGCGGAATCGCCATCGTTTCCAGAAAGCCGCCGTCCGTGTCGCCGCGCATGGTGTACTGCTGCACGTTGTCGGGCAGAATCGCGTACGTCGTATCCCCCGTGCGCAGCTCCATCCGGCGCACCTGAAACAGCATTCCCTCGCTGTACACGGACAGCATCACCCGCGGAAGCGCCTCAATTTCGCCGCCGCGCGGACGAATGCGCACGTCCAGCGACAGCACCACGCTGCCGTCGTCGCTCGTCACCTCGCACTGTTCCGCTTCATAGCAGCGCTCATTGCGGCGGAAGTTTTCGGCATAGGTGTAGCCCGTGTGGTCGAAAGCGGAAAGGTTCAGCGGCGGCGCCTCGTTCGGGAAGCGCTGGTAGAAGGATACGATGGTGGGCATGGTAAAGCCTCCTTGGGGTAAATGTTTTTTGTTCTTGTTTCTAATTGCAGCCATTATGGACTAAGCTGCTTCTCGCGTAGTCATATAGGAAGGATATTCTCTTCGGGATTATCATCGCCAGTTATACCCCAAAGAGTAACCGAAAGAGTAACTATCCGAGCATACGTCCGCCAGAGCCCCCAGAATCAGCAAAATAGCCAGAATAATCCCCATGATTTTAGCAAACTTTCCACTTTCCATATGCTATCCTCTCAATTATCTATCCGTCGATTTCTTCCTCCACGCCCAGACAGACGTCGTATCTGTTGAAGCGCAGGGCGATTTGGTAACGTCCGCTCACCCAGCGGCGGATGGTGTCCTCCCCGCACGGGGTGAAGCTCGTCGGTGCGGCCTTCGCAATCTGTTGAACCTCCCAGTACGTCAGGCCGCGGTAAACAGGTACGCTTCTCATCCGCTGGCAGAGGCTCGTCTGCGTTCCGCTCAGCGCGGTCAGCAGCAGCGCGATGCCCACCAGCAACCATCCCCAGTACGTCATGTTCCTCCCTTCTTTGTCGCTTGGTTCTGTCTGCATTGTAGCGCCGCACCCCTCAAATGTCACGCTCACGATGTTTACATTCGCCCGATATCGCGCTCAAAACGTGTACATTTGTGTTTTATCGCGCTTTTTTCCGCCAAAACGCAAAAAAATCGCCCCCGAAGGGACGATTCTTGCGAACAAGCGTTCAGTTTTCTGATTCTGGCGGAAACTCGTGAATCAGGTCGATGCTGATAGAAAATTTCAGCTCGTGACCGTTCGCATCCGTGCCGGAGATGATGAACACGCCGCGATCGACATTCAGTCTGTCTGTTCCGCAGTACAAATCCAGCGGCATTTCGCCCTTGACGAGCGCGTCGCTCTCCATCCACTTGCGCATGTATTCGTAATCAATGGCAGGCACCGAACCGATTAGTTTGTCACCCTCATACCATTTCGCCTGCGCATAGGTCGGCGTGAACGGCACGTCGCTGACATTCGTGCTGTAAAAGTGAATCATCCAGCCGACAAACCCGTCGTCTTCTTTCATCATGTACGCATTTTCCGGCGGATAGGACAGTTCGATTTGCGCCTGCGCCTTGGGCAGCATCGGCAGCACAATGCCGACAACCGCCGCCACGATGATGACGACTGCCGCGCAGATGACCGCGATTCGCTTGCGCTGATTGGGCTGCTTCGGCTGCTACGGCGGATTAACAAACCGACCGTCGGTTTGTTCCTGTGTTTCCTGTACCGGCTCCTGCACCGTCGGTACGGCTTCAGGCGGCTGGACTGCCGCGTCTTCCGCCGCTTCATCCGCCAGAAAGTTCACATCCAGCACCTTCGACAACTGCGCCGCCGTCGCCACGTCCGGCATGGCGCGCCCGTTCTCCCAGTGCGACACCGTCTGCCGCGACACGTTGACCAGCTGCGCCAGTGTGTCCTGCGTCATGCCCTTTGTCTTGCGTGCCTGCATGATTTTTTCGCCTATGTTTTCCATATTTTGCCCCCCCCCACAAAAACAAACAACATATCTATTATTATAACGATAATTGTCGCCTTTGTCAATAAAAAAAGACCCGATTTCCGCAGAAATCAAGCCTTGCAAACGATTTTTTTATCGCGGCAGACGGGCAGAAATACAGTTTTTATTCGCCCATCATCCTGTGCAGCAAATCCTGATACGCCTGTTCAACGCCGCCCAAATCACGGCGGAAGCGGTCGAGGTCCATCGGCTCATGCGTCCGGGCATCCCAGAAGCGCGCGGAATCAGGGCTGATTTCATCCGCAACGAGCAGTTGACCGTGGTAGCGCCCGAACTCCAGCTTAAAATCCACCAGCTCTACGCCGATTTCCGACGTGAAATCCGACAGAATTTGGTTGATTTTCCGTGCCGTCTCGATGACGTAGTTCATTTCCTCGCGCGTCGCAAGATGCAGCGCCTCAACATGCGTGATGTTGATGAGCGGGTAGTCCATCTCGCTGCCCTTCAGTTCCAGCTCGATGACGGTCGTGTCCAGCTTCGTGCCCGTCGGCAGACCGATGCGCTTCGCCAGCGACCCCGCCACGCGGTTGCGCACCTTCACGGATACCGGCAGAATCTGACATCGCTTGACAAGGCTCTGCCGCGCGTCCAGCCGTCGCAGGTAGTGCGTCGGGATGCCGTTTTCTTCCAGCATTTTGAAGAACTGTTCGCTAATCGCATTGTTGACTTCGCCCTTGCCCAGAATCCGCCCGCGCTTCAGCCCATGAAACGCCATTGCCTCATCCTTGAAGTACACGATTGCCTGATCCGGATCGTCGGTTGCGTAAACGCGTTTGCCTTTTCCTTCCGTCAGCAGCTTGCCCAGTTCCATCGCGCCAGCGCCCCTTTCATTGCGTACAGATTCCTCTGCGGGTAGGGTTTATTGTACCATTTTTCGCCCCGCAGGACAAGGGAATTTCCGCAGCTTGCAAAAGTTTGTCGGTTTTTCACGAAAGTCAAGGATTTTTATCCGCACTGAAACACACCATCAGCAGCCCTTCGCGGAAGGTGACCTCCGCCATGTCCGCCGTGAACTCGTTGCTGCACCCCAGCGGATAGTGGTATGTCAGCGTCGCGCGGGTGAGCGTCCATTTCGCGCCCGTCAGCGTCACATCCCGCACCTCCGGCGAATACGCCAGCAGCGACAGCTTCCGCCCCGGCATTTTCGGCAGATGATGCGTGCCCGGCGCAAGAATCGTCGCGCGATTCTGCCCATCCACCAGCCACGCGCGTTCGCCGCGCAGGGCGCAGTCCGCCGCGCATTGCAGGCAAGATAGCGTGTGGTCGAAGCGCCCGCCAATCGCCCCCGCGAGGATAAACTCAGTGTACCCGCGTTTGCGCCCTTCATGCAGGCAGACGACCAAATCCGTATCATCTTTTTCCGTCGGCAAGGTCAGCGTGGGCACATCCGGGCGCATTGCAGGCGGCATGGAGTCAAAATCCCCGACAACCAGCTGCGGCGTCAGCCCGAACTGCCGCGCGCACGCCCAGCCGCCATCCGCGCAAATCAGGAAATCCCCCGGCTGCGGCGCAATCCACGGCAGCTCTTCGCCCGCATACAGCGGCGTCAGGATGATGCAGCGCGGCATAGCAGTTCTCCTCGCTTTGATGATGGTTTTCATTGCCCCTCGTCGCTTCGAGAAGCCAAAAATCCCCTTCAATATAATAAGAAAGCAGGAGACAAGCAGTATCCCACTTGCCTCCTGCTGCGGGGCGAAATCAGAAATTCCGCAATTACTCCTGCACGGGCGCTTCTTCCGCGTCCGCGGGAGCTTCCTCGCCCATCGCCTCGTCGTCGAAGGAGAATTCGTCTTCGGCGGCCTGACGGATGGACAGGGAAATGCGCTTCTTCTCGGTGTCAACGCTCAGCACCTTCACGCGGACAATCTGACCTTCCTGCACGGCGTCAGTGACCTTCGCGACGCGGTTCTGCGCGCACTGGGAGATGTGCACCAGGCCATCCAGACCGGGCTGGAGTTCAACGAACGCACCGAAGTCCGCAATACGGACAACCTTGCCTTCGACGATGCAGCCTTCCGGATAGCGCTCAGCGGCGTTATCCCACGGACGGGGCTGGAGCTGCTTGTAACCAAGCTGGATGCGTTCACGTTCGCGGTCGAGGGACAGAATCTTCACGTCAACTTCCTGACCGGGCTTGACGACCTCGGACGGATGGTTGATGCGGCCCCAGGACAGATCCGTGATGTGAATCAGGCCGTCCACACCGCCGACATCGACGAACGCGCCGAACTGGGTCAGGCGGCGAACGACGCCGTGGATGATAGCGCCCTCTTCAAGGTTCTCCCAAGCAGCCTTCTTGCGGGCAGCGGTCTGCTCAGCAATGACAGCCTTGCGGGAAGCCACGATGCGCTTCTTCTGCTTGTCCACTTCGATGATCTTGAGTTCCATTTCCTTGCCAACGAACTCTTCAATCTTGTCAACATAGTGCTGCGCGAGCTGGGAGGCGGGCACGAAAGCACGCACGCCCTCAACATCAGCAATCAGGCCGCCCTTGACGGCTTCCTTGCCAACGCCCTTGACATACTCGCCCGCGTCGTACTTGGCGACGAGCGCTTCCCACGCCTTGCGGTTGACGATGTTGCGCTGGGACAGAACGACATTGCCTTCGCCGTCGTTCACTTTGACGATCTCAGCTTCCAGTTCGTCACCTTCTTTGACGTCCTGCTGGGTCAGGTCGGAGCGCTTGATGATGCCATCGGCCTTGTAGCCAATGTTCACATACACTTCGTCCGGGGTCACCTGCACAACTTTGCCGGTCACCGTCTGTCCAGCCTTGATGCGCGTCATCGTGGCCACGATGGCGTCCATGGTGAAGTCAGAGGACTGAGCCATGTTTTCGTTGTCGGTCATATGGGTTGCAACCTCCTCTAATGAGCCATCCGGTGTGGAAGCACCGGCGGTTATTCCAATTTTATCGGAATGAATATTTGCAAAGGCAGGCGGAATTTCCGCCGCGCACTCTACCAAAATTGTTCGGGGGCAAAGCGCCTTGCACGCCTCAAAGAGCTTGTGCGTGTTCGCACTGGTGCGGCCGCCGACGACAATCATGGCGTCGGATGCCGCGGCAAGCTTCTTAGCTTCCCGCTGGCGCACCGCGGTGGCGTTGCAGATGGTGTTATGCTCCTTCAAATGCTGGACACGCCCGCGCAAAACGGCGACAATCGCCTCCCAGCGCTCCGGGGGGAAGGTCGTCTGCACGGCGGCTGCCGCCTGATCCATTTCGGGCAGCTGCGCCGCTTCCTCCGCCGTCGCCACGACGTAGACCTTGCCGCGCGCCCAGCCGCATGTTCCCTTGACCTCCGGGTGTTCCCGTTCGCCCACCATAATCAGCGGGCAATCCTCGCCCGTATCCTCCGCGACGACGCGGTGGAGCTTGTTGACGAAGGGGCAGGTCAGGTCAACCACCTTGCAGCCGGCATTTTCCAGCTGCTTGATGACCTCCGGCGCGACGCCGTGACTGCGGATAAGCACCTGCCGACCCGCTGCTTCCTCGGCAGAAGCGACCGGCGGAATCCCGCGCTGGCGAAGCATATCCACGACCGTCGGGTTGTGGATCAGTTCCCCCAGCGTACAAGAGGGCACGCCGCTGTCCGCCACCTGCACGGCGCTTTCGACCGCGCGGCGGACGCCCATGCAGAACCCCGCATGAGCCGCGATTTCAATCGGCATTTCCCGTTTGCATCCTTTCCAGCATGGTCAGACCATTTTCTGACCTCTATATTGATTCTACATATCTTCTGATTTTCCTGCTTCCTTCGCAATTTTTTTTGAAAAAATTTTTTGTTCGCGAAAAAAGCGCGAAAAAACAGGATTTCACGCAGATTTTGGTGTTCACGCCTCCGGGTGTGCCGTCAGCGCGCGGTAGGTTTCGGTGATGCGGGCGAGCAGCTCCTCGCAGGTGTCGCGGTTCACGCCGCGCGCACGCAGGTCGTCCATCACAATCGGGTCGCCGACGCGCACGTCCAGACGGCGGAACAAGCGCGGTTTGCCGCCGATGTACAGGGGAATCATCGGCACGCCGCTGCGCAGGGCAATCAGCGCCACGCCGGACTCAACGTGCTCCATAATCCCCTCTTTGTGGCGCGTGCCTTCGGGGAAAATGCCCAGCACGCCGCCCGCCTTCGTCACCCGCAGACAGGCGCGCATCGCCTCCATGTCGCTGTGGTGGCGGTCAACGGGAATCATGTGCAGGTGCATCAGCAGTTTTCCGACCACGGGCGCTTTCGCCAGCTCGATTTTCCCCAGGAAGTTCACTTCGTAGCGGCGAATCAGCATCGCGGCAATAATCGGGTCCGCGAAGGACGTGTGATTCGCGATGACGATGTATGGCGCGTCGAGATTCAGCTTCTCCCTGCCCGTGCAGTGCATAAAGCAGAACAGGTGGAAGTAAATCCAAAAAATCCCGCGCGCAATCGTATAGATGATGCCCTTTTTGCCCGGAACAGCCATGTGATGCTGGAAATTCTTCTTCTTTTCCGGCTGATTCTGCTCACTCATGCCTGTGCGCCCCCCGTCTTGTCCGCGACGATGCGCAGAATCGCCTCGACCACCTCGTCAAACGTGAGGCTCGTCGAATCGACCGTCACGGCGTCCTCTGCCGCACGGAGCGGGTCAACAGCGCGGTGCGTGTCCTGTTCGTCGCGGGCGCGCAGATCGCGCAGCACATCGTCGAAATTCGCGTCCATGCCCTTATTGCGCATCTCCTGATAGCGGCGGCGGGCGCGTTCCTCGGCGCTGGCAGTCAGGAAGATTTTGACGGGCGCGTTCATCAGCACACGCGTGCCAATATCGCGGCCATCCACCAGCATGGGCGTTTCCTGCGCAAGGCGGCGCTGGAGCGCGACCATTGCCGCGCGCACGCCCGCGTACTTGGCGACGGTGGACGCCGCCATGCTGACCTCCGGCGTGCGGATGAAGCCCGTCACGTCGCGGCCATCCACAAGGGTATGCTGACCATCCGCCGCGTGACCGACCGTCATTGACAGGGCCTGGCACAGCGCCGTGACCGCCTGTTCGTCCTGCACGGGAACGCCCTTCTCCAGCGCGGTTAGACCGATGGCGCGGTACATCGCGCCGGTGTCGAGGTGGAGGATGCCCAGCCGCTTGGCGACGGCGTCCGCAATGCTTGATTTTCCTGCGCCGACAGGGCCGTCCATGGCAATATTCAGCACCATGCGTTGTTGTCTCCTTTTGTTGACATTTTTATGTAGGCTCAAATCGCCCGGTGTCCCATGCCGACGACGACCTCGTTGAGGTGCACCAAGCCCACGGTAAAGAACACTGCGACCGCCACATGCTCGCCGGAGCGGGCGACGCCGATTTTGCCGCCGACGGAAAAGCCCATCGCCTTCTCGCTGACTTGGCACACCGCGTCGTGCGCTGCCCCAGCAACTGCGCCTTCCTCGCGGTGCGTATCACTGATGACGCCCTCGCGCTTGGCGGCGACCACGGCGCGCTCAATCATCTTCATCATCGAATCCACGAATGTGCCGCCGAAGTCCGATGCCGCGCCGACAATATCCTTTTCGGTCAGCGACGCCTTCAGCTCGGTTTCTTCCTCGCGTGTCGCCGTCATCGCCAGCTGAATCGCCGCACGAGCCACCGCGCGGCTGTCCCCGATGATTTCCAGCATTTCCTTCGCTCCTTTCATCCGGCATACCTGTTTATTATACATGATTTTCCCCTTTCCTGCAAGCGATTTTCCTGATTTTTCAGCAGATTAGCCCGCAAACCCACGCGCACGTCAGGTAGGACAGCAGCGACACGCCCAGCGCGCCCGGCAGCTTTTTCACGCCCGCCGCGCCGAGGTAGACGCTCATCGTGTAGAAAATCGTCTCACTTGACCCCATCAGCACCGACGCGATTCGCCCAACGCGGCTGTCCGCGCCGTACTGCGCGAAAATCTCCTGCAGCGCCGCCAAACTGCCCGACCCGGTCATCGGGCGGAGGATGAGCATCGGCGCAACCTCCTGCGGCAGGTTCAATATTGCCGTCAGGGGCGATAGTAGGCGTACAAGAAGCGCCGTCAGCCCAGAGGCGTTCATCAAGGAAAGCATGAGCAGCATCCCCGTCAGCGCGGGCAGAAGCTGCCACGCGGCGTCCATGCCCTTCTTCGCGCCGGATAGAAACGCGCCGTAGACCTCAACGCCCGCGCATTTGCCGCGCAGAAGAATCAGCAGAACGGTCAGGATGAGGGTGACGGCGGCGGCTTTCTCCATGCGGATTCGCTCCTTTTTGGCGGATTTTGTCGTACACGCCCAGCAGAATGACCCCGGCTGCTGTCGCGGCGGCGGACGAAATCAGCATAGCGCCCCAAATGTCCGCCGGATGCTGTGCGCCTGCCGCCTGACGAAGCGTCAGCACCGTCGTCGGCAGCACCTGCAGGCCGGAATTGTTGAGCACCAGCAGCAGCGCCAGCACGCGCAGTCCCGGCTCGCCGTGCACCGCCAATTGCTTCGCTGCGGACACACCCGGCGGCGTGGCGGCATTCCCCAGACCGAGGACGTTCGCCGCCAGATTCATGCCGACTGCCTCCCAGCAATCAGTGTCCGGAAGCGCGCGGCTGTGTTTTCCGAATAATTTTCGGATAAGCAGCCCAAGTTTCGCCACGTCGCCTGTACGCAGAAGCACCTCCATCAAGCCACTCCAGAGCGTCATCGTTCCCAGCAGCGTCAACATCAGCGAAACGCCGCTTTCCGCCGAGTTCAGCAGTGCCGACGCCGCTGAAGGCGCACGGTTTGTGAGCAGTGCCAGCATCAGCGACAGCGTTGTCAGGATGAAAAATACCCTGCCCATAAATACTTCTCCTTTCAGAAGCAATTTAGCACGGATGTTATACCCATTTTGCGCATATTTGTATATTGTCTGCGCGCCAAACTACGGAACTTTTCAAGCGTATCTCGAAATTTTTTTCTTGAATATAGCAAGAAAAAACTTATAATTCATGAAAACCCCTTGACAAACGTTAGAAAAAAATGTAGAATGACAATGCAATATGTGGAATCGTCCTGCGCTGTGCAGGAGTGCCGGACAATCCCTCATGGCAACATTACCGCTATCGAACGGAAGGGAGAAATTACTATGAAGTCTACCGGTGTTGTGCGTCAGTTGGATACCCTTGGTCGGATCGTCCTGCCCATCGAGCTTCGTCGCACGATGGACATTGGCGTGAAGGACATGCTGGAAATTTTCGTCGAAGGTGACGAAATCATCCTCAAGAAGTATCATCCGAGCTGCATTTTCTGCTCTGATGCCCGTGACGTCGTTCCCTACAAGGGCAAGCTCGTCTGCAAGAGCTGCCTGGCAGAACTGCGGAACGCGCAGGACTAATCAGCAGAAGCAGGATGGGCGGAAGCGTGGCAACGCGCCCATCCCCCCAGCGGACTGTACCGAGTGGTGCAGCCCGTTTTTTCTATGCGGATTTTTCTCCGCTCATGCGAAAAGCACTTGCCATTTTCCTGCTGATGGCGTATAATATTCTTGCAGCCTTTTCTATATTGGTTGCTTTTATCAACAAAATGACCAAAGGAAGGATACCCATTATGCTCAAAATCTACAAGGAGGATTTCACTGTTCGCTCCTACCAGACCGATTTGAACGCCCGCATGAAGCCCAGCGCGATTCTGGAAGTGATGCAGGAAGCCGCCGGACAGCACTCCGAGCGCCTTGGTCTGGGGCGCAGTGCCCTGCTGGCAAAGAATACCGCGTGGGTGCTCACGCGCGTGGAGGTCGATATGGATCGCTATCCGGCGTTCGAGGAGACGTTCTCCGTCGAGACGTTCCCGATGCCCGTGCGCCGCTGCTTCTTCCCGCGCTACTTTATTTTCCGCGACAGCAATGGCATCGAAATCGGACGCGCCGCGACGCTGTGGGTGCTGCTTGACCTCGGCACACGCAGCATGACGAAACTCGACGTGGTGAAGGCGCTGATGCCCGACAACTCCGACCTGCTCGCGCCGCTGGGTTTGCCCGCCGCCGTGACCGAGGTGTCCGGCACGCTGCAAACCGAAATGCGCCAGCCGCGCTACACCGATTTGGATTTCAACGGCCACGTCAACAACACGCGCTATCTGGACTGGTGCTGCGATGCGCTGGGGATTGACACCATGCGCGGCGCGTACCTGAAGCACTTCGCGGTCAATTTCGACGCGGAAGTGATGCCGATGCAGCAGATTCGGACGGAGCTGCGCCGGCTGGGCGACGATTTCTCCTACTGCGGCTTCGAGGGCGACAAGCGGCACTTTGATGTCGGCGGGCTGCTCGCGCGGCAGAATTAAGCTGCGTTTCCTCGGTTTCGCGAATTTCCTCACACTTTCCCATCTTGAAAAGAAGGCGTCGGTTTTCATGACCGGCTCCTTCTTTTTTGATATGGATTTTTGCGCCTGCTCCCCTATTCCGCATTCCGCATTCCGAATTCCGAATTAAAAAAAGTCCGCCGCCACCCCCGCAAAAAGGGGCAGCGACGGCGCAAAAATCAGGTTGTGGGCGTGGTGAAGGGATTCACCTGAACCGGGGTCGAAGGCTGCACGAGCGTCTCCACCGTGTGGGTTTCCTCCGGGTGAATGACAAACGGCGCGGGCTGCGGCGCTGCATCCGCCATCGTCAGGCGACCGACGGACACTTCGTACGCCGTCTTGCCGATGACCGTGCCGTCAGGCAGCTGCTTCTGGTACGCGCGGGACTGGAAGCGTCCCAGCAGCGTCACCTTGTCGCCCACCTTCAGGTGGCTGGCGAAGCGCGCGGTGCGGCCCCAGGTGATGCAGGGGATATAATCGCTCTTGCCATAAGCGCGGTTGACCGCCAGCATCAGGTCGGCGATTTCGCGGCCGAAGGGGGTCGTGCGGTAGGAGGGCAGCTTGCACAGCGCGCCGGTCAGCTGCACCTGATTCGGGTTCTCGTCGCTGTCCGGGTCAACCAGATGCTGCGCGAAGCCCGTGATGAGCAGGCGTCCCGCGCCCTCGATGACCTTGTTGTAGCTGCGGAGCTGACCGTCCAGCGCCAGCTTCGATCCGATGGTCAGCGGCGTATCATCCATCAGACGCTCAGACACCGTGATGGGCAGCAAATCCTCCGCCCCGGACAGACGCGGCACAGACAGGGTGGCATAGTAAAACTTCTCGCCAAACACTTCATGCCCGTAGACGGGGTTGTCCGTCAAGACGCCGCTCAAATGCAGGAAATTTCCGTTCTCTTCCATAGCGATTCACCTTTCTTTTTGACGGCGGGGCTACTCCGCTTTTGCGGGATGCTGTCTGCCCTGCACGTCGATCGTTGTGTTTCCCTCCAGCAGAAGCTCGCCCACAGGAATAAGCGTGAACCCCTGCTGGTGGTAAGTCTTCAGAATGGTAGGCAAAGCGTCGAGAATGTATTTAGAATCGTTGTGGAAGAGCACAATGTCGCCCGGCGCAACGTTTGTTGTCGCGCGCCGAATCAAATCAGCAGCGCCCTTGTTCTTCCAATCCAGCGAATCTATGCTCCACTGTACCACCTCGTACCCCTCGCTGCGGGCGACGCTGACGACCGTGTTGTTGTAGTCCCCATACGGTGGACGGAACAGCGTCGGCTTTTCCCCGGTAATCGCTTCCAGCTTCTCCGCCATGTCAGACAGCTCCTGCCGCATTCGGCTTTCGCTGATTTTCGTCATGTGCGGATGTTTGCTGGAGTGATTGCCGATTTCGTGCCCGCGGTCGTGAATCTCCTTCACCAGCTCCGGGTATTTGTCAACCCAGATGCCCACGAGGAAGAACGTCGCCTTGGCATTGTACTCGTCCAGCAAATCGAGGATGCGCATGGTCTGATCGCCGCCCCACGAGGCGTCGAAGGAAATCGAGATCACGCGGTCGTCGCGCTCGACGGAGTAAACCGGCAGAATCCGCTTGGCAGCGAGTACGGTCGTCGCGTCCTGATGCAGCGGCCCGGCGTAGCAGAAAGTCAGTACGCTGAGCAGCAGACACAGCGCCGCGCTGGTGTACGCCGCCTTTTTCGGATGCGCAGGTGCAGTGGAATGGGTCATGGCTTGCCCTCCATCCTTTCATAGTCTACGCGTCGGCGCGGGGAAATAGAAGCCCCGCTCGCCCGCTTCGGCAAAAGCGCTTTTGACCCGACAAAACAAGTCAGGAAGCACTTTGTCCGCATGGATGGCAAACCTTATGCAGCAGCGCTGACAAATATACAGCGTTTTGCGGCGGCGCAAGCGCAATACTACTTGTCCGCCACTTTTATCATATCATACTATTATGACAGCTGCATGAACAAACTTGAAATTATTCGCGATATTCCGAATCCGAGGGGGCTTGGACTTGAACAACAGTTATGAGCTCGTCATAATTTGCTGTTTTTCGGTAAAAAGCGCCCTGCCTGTTTTCGCCGAATCCCCTGCAGCAGCAAAGTAAGGATCAATCAGGATAAAATAACAAAGAAAGGGCTGCACCCCTTCCTCGTCGGAAAAGGCACAGCCCATTGCTGCACAAGGCAAATCAGGAAATTAGTACATGCCGCCCATGCCAGCGCCGCCAGCCGGAGCCGCGGGTTCGGGCGCGGGGATGTCCGCCACCAGCGATTCGGTGGTCAGCACCATCGCCGCAACAGACGCCGCGTTCTGCAGCGCCGAACGCGTGACCTTCGTCGGGTCAATGATGCCGCGCTCAATCATGTCGCAGTATTCGTCGTTCAGCGCGTCGTAGCCATAGCCGGCAGCCTTCTTCGCGTTGCGCTTCTTCGTGGTCTTGATGTTCTCGACAATCACCGAGCCATCCACACCCGCGTTCGCCGCAATCTGGCGAATCGGCTCTTCCAGCGCGCGCAGGATAATCTGCACGCCGGTCTTGGCGTCGCCGCTGTACTTCGGCAGCAGGGCAGCCACGTTCTGCTGCACGCTCAGCAGGGCAATGCCGCCGCCGGGCACAATGCCTTCCTCAGCCGCCGCGCGGGTCGCCGCCAGAGCGTCCTCAATGCGCAGCTTGCGTTCCTTCATTTCCACTTCAGTCGCCGCGCCAACCTGAATGACAGCCACGCCGCCAGCCAGCTTCGCCAGACGTTCCTGCAGCTTCTCGCGGTCGTAGTCGCTGGTCGTTTCGGCAATCTGCGCCTTAATCTGACCCACGCGCGCCGCGATTTGATCCTTGTCGCCCGCGCCGTCAACGATGGTGGTGTTCTCCTTGTTCACCTTCACCTGACGCGCATGGCCGAGCATATCCAGCGTCGCTTCCTTCAGCTCCATGCCGGTTTCGGAGGAGATGACGGTGCCGCCGGTCAGGATGGCGATATCCTGCAGCATCTCCTTGCGGCGGTCGCCGAAGCCCGGCGCCTTGACCGCAACGCAGGTGAACGTGCCGCGCAGCTTGTTGACAACCAGCGTGGACAGCGCCTCGCCCTCGACGTCCTCGGCGATGATGAGCAGCTTCTTGCCCATCTGCACCACCTGCTCCAGCAGGGGCAGGATTTCCTGAATGACGGAAATCTTCTTGTCTGTGATAAGGATCAGCGGATCATCGAGAACCGCTTCCATCTTTTCGGTATCGGTCACCATGTAGGCGGACGCATAGCCACGGTCGAACTGCATCCCTTCGACGATGGTCATGCCCGTGGTCATGGTCTTGCTTTCTTCCACGGTGATAACGCCATCCGCGCCGACGGTTTCCATTGCGTCGGAAATCAGCTTGCCGATGGTTTCATCCGCAGCGGAGTTCGCGGCGACGTTGGCAATCGCCTGCTTGCCGTTGATGGGCTGGGACAGCTCCTTCAAGCCTTCCACGGCGGCATCCGTCGCGGCGGCAATGCCCTTCTTCAGCACCATGGGGTTTGCGCCGGCGGCGAGGTTGCGCAGACCTTCGCGGATAATCGCCTGTGCGAGCAGGGTGGCGGTGGTCGTGCCGTCGCCAGCGACGTCGTTGGTCTTGGTGGAGACTTCCTTCACCAGCTGCGCGCCCATGTTTTCAAAGGGGTCTTCCAGCTCAATTTCCTTGGCGATGGTCACGCCGTCGTTGGTGATGAGCGGCGCGCCGTACTTCTTGTCCAGCACCACGTTGCGACCCTTCGGGCCGAGGGTGATTTTGACGGTATCCGCCAGCGCGTTCACGCCCTTTTCAAGGCTCCGGCGAGCCTGTTCGCCATACTGAATCTGCTTAGCCATAAAACTTACTTCCTTTCAATAAATTGCGGAGTCAGCTTATTACTCCACCACAGCCAGAATGTCGCTCTGGCGCACAATAATCAGCTCTTCGCCGTCGATTTTGACTTCCGTGCCGGCGTACTTGCTGTAAATAACCTTCTGACCTTCCGTCACCTGCATCTTGATTTCCTTGCCATCCACATTGCCGCCGGGGCCGACAGCGAGAACAACCGCCATCTGCGGCTTCTCCTTCGCGGCGCTGGTCAGAATCAGACCAGACTTGGTGGTTTCCTCGGCTTCAACATTCTTGATGACAACGCGGTCACCCAAAGGCTTCACGGTCATAGTGTCATTTCCTCCTTGCTTCTCTTCAGGCTGTTAGCACTCACTTTGCATGAGTGCTAATCAACATGGAGTATTATGTACCAAAACGCGAACGAATGCAAGCGAACAAACGTTCTAAATGCAAAAAAATTTCTGCAAATCGGGAAAAATCAGCCGTGGGGTGGGCAAAAGTCTCCTTCTGTGGTACAATAGGACGATAAAGAGGGGGATTTTATCGAATGCGTGAGACGATTTCGGCACTGCTGCTGGCTTGGTACGACCAGAACGCGCGGACGCTGCCTTGGCGCGGCATCCACGACCCGTACCGCACATGGGTGAGCGAGACGATGCTGCAGCAGACGCGCGTGGAGACGGTGCGTGGGTACTACGAGCGCTTTTTGGCGCGCTTCCCGGATGTGGCGGCGCTGGCGGCGGCGGATGAGGCGGACGTGCTCAAGCTCTGGGAGGGGCTGGGGTACTATTCGCGCGCGCGGAATCTGCATCAGGCGGCGCGGCAGGTGGTGCGCGACTTCGGGGGCGAAATGCCGCGCGAGGTGGCGCAATTGCGGCAATTGAAGGGCATCGGGGCATACACTGCCGGGGCGATTGCAAGCATCGCGTTTGACCAGCGCGTTCCGGCGGTGGACGGCAACGTCATCCGCGTCGCCAGCCGGGTGATGGGCATCCGCGAGAACGTGGGCATCCCTTCCGTTCGGCGCGAACTGGAGGAAAAGGTGGATTCGCTTGTGCCAGCGGCGCGTCCGGGCGATTTCAATCAGGCGCTGATGGACTTGGGGGCGGCAGTGTGCGTCCCCGGCACGCCGAACTGCGATATCTGCCCGCTCCGGGCGCATTGCGACGCGTACGACGCGGGCGACGCGGAGGATTTGCCCGTGCTGCCGCAGAAGAATCCGCCGAAGCCGTTCGATTGGGACGTGCTGCTGATTTTTTCCGGCGAGAAAGTCCTGATGCGCCAGCGCACGGAGACGATGCTGCACGGCTTGTGGGTGTTCCCGATGCTGCCGGGGCACAGTGAGCATCCGGCGGAACTGGGTGCGCAGCTGCACCTTGCGGTTCGGAACGTCCGCCCGGCAGGGGAAGCGAAGCACGTTTTCACGCACCAAATCTGGCGGATGGAACTGTACCAAATGGAAGCCGTAACTGCGGACGCGCCGAAGGGGTATCGGTTTGTTGCGCTGGACGAGATGGACGCGCTGACGATTCCCACGGCGATGAAAGCGGCGGGGAAAGTGGCAAGGGAGCGGCTGGAGGAAAATTCGGAATGCGGAATGCGGAATAAGGAGACGTGAATCCGCAAAAATGATACGCAAAAAGCCGGGAGACGCACCATGCGGTGTACCTCCCGGTTTATTTTGTGATTCGTTTACAGCTTCTGTCCGCAGTTGGCGCAGAACTTCGCGCCGGGCTGCACCTTCTGACCGCACGCGGGGCAGACGTTCGCCGCTTCCTGCTTCTGACCGCAGTTCGGGCAGAATTTCGCACCGGGGGTCAATTGCTCACCGCAGTTTGCGCAGAAACTCCCCTTCTGTGCCGTCGGCTGCTGCTGAACCGGCGCGGCGGGCTGCTGCGTCGCCTGCATCGCCTGCGCGAACGCCTGACCCATCGCCACGCCTGCGCCCATGCCGACGCCTGCGCCCGCCATGCCGCCGGGGTTGTTCGCCGCCTCGCGCATCGCTTCCGCCGCCTGATACTGCGTGTAGCGGTTCATGTCGCCCAGCACGCCCATGGACGTGCGCTTATCCATCGTCTTTTCGACTTCTTCCGGCAGGGAGATATTCTCGATGACGAACGACGCCAGCGTCAAGCCGAGCTTCTCAATGCGCGGGTTGATGGTTTTGAGCGCATAATCGCCGATTTCGTCGTAGTTCGCCGCCAAATCGAGCGCGGGCAGCTTGCTTTCCGCAATCGCGTCGGACAGGCCGGACACCAGCGTGCGCTTGAGCTGCCCTTCGACATCCTGCACCGTGTATTCGCTGCTTGTGCCGAACACCTCGCGCAGGAAAACCTCCGGGTCAGCAACGCGGAAGGAATATGCGCCGAACGCGCGCAGGCGAATCATGCCGAACTCGGCGTCGCGCATCATGACGGGGTTCGTCGTCCCCCACTTGCAGTCAAGGAACTGCTTGGTGTTCACAAAGTACACGTCGGACTTGAACGGGCTATTGAACCCGAACTTCCACGCCTTCAGCGCCGTCATCACCGGCATATTGGCGGTGGACAGCTCATAGCGGCCGGGCTGGAACACGTCCGCCAGCTTGCCTTCGTTGACGAAAATCGCCACTTGGCTCTCGCGGACGGTCAGCTGCGCGCCCATCATGATTTCCTTGCCGTTCATGTCGTACTTGTGAACGATGGTGTTGTTCGTGCTGTCCGTCCACTCAATGACATCAATCAACTGTCCGCGGACGATGTTGCCGATGCTGTCAAAAATGCCCATGATTTGCCTCCTTGCTGTCTAATCATAACTGTATGTTACGCCATCAGTCTTTATGCGCGAGCGCCGTCAGGCACGGCAGCACGCGAATCGATGCAATCCGCAGGTCAATGCCCATATACTCGTCCACATGCTCAATGCTGTCGCGGATGTGGTCGGACAGGATGCCGGTAATCGACGCGTCCTCGTCCGGGCCTTCGTGGAAGAGCATCGGGCAGCCGAGCAGCACAATGCGGTCGCCGGGCAGGACGCAGGCGAGAATGCGCAGCCCGTGCGCCTCAACGCCGAAAATGTTGCGCAGCGCCACTTCCAGCCGATCGCTGCCGTACTGCCAGCGGCCGCGCAGGAAGTCGTTATCCGCCGGAATTTCCAGCTCCGCGACCACGCACGGCTTTGTCGGATCCATCTTGCTGCGGATGAGGCGCAAATGGCGCAGCACATCCTCCTCCGACGTTGCCTTGCCGTCCATCAGCGCGCGGAAAAACTCATGCCGGCACTCTTTGAGCAAGTCCGCCGTGGAGAACGCGTCGTTGCTCACATCGGCGTTGATGCGTCCCAGCAGGCGGCGCAGCTCCACGGCATAGCTTTCAATCACACCGGGCTTCGTGCTGACCGCCATAATCGGCAGCATCGGATTTTTCTCCAGCAGCTGCCCGACGAGCAGATCATCCTGCTCCTTCGGCAGCCCAATTGCCACCGCGTCCGCATGGTTGACACGCAGGCTGCTCAGCGCTTCCTCCGCCGTGGAGACCACCCGCGGCTGCTTAAAGCCGAGTTCTTCCCACTTGACTGCGCTGAACGCTTCGACAACCGCCGGGTCATTCGTCGCCAGTAAGAGCTTGTACATCCTTCAAGCCTCCAAATTCATGTGTCGATCCAGCTCTATTATACCGCATTTTTTCGGAAAACACAATAATGCAATGATAATTTGGCGAATTATTTGCCACCAAGGGTATATTGGCGCAGGATGCGGTTCATGGCGCGTCCGGGCAGAACTTTGTGCAGCGCGGGGGCGAGCATCTGTGCCGGACTGCCGATTTTCTTGCGGAACGGCAGCTTCTCGCGCGTGAGAAGCTCCGCGACGCGCCGCCCCAGTTTCGCCGGGTCAGACCCATTTTCCTCGTCGCGGCGGATGGCTTCCGTTCCCTTGCGGAAATCCGCCCAGTAGGGGGATGCGTCTGTCATCGCAGCGGAGGTCAATCGGCAGCGCGACGAGCCGCCGCGGTGGGCGCCCGGCCCT
>FR899846.1:31961-34659 GCA_000437595.1 Faecalibacterium sp. CAG:74
CATCACCTGAATGCCGAAGGGCGTCACCTCCTGCGCGAGGCACTCCGCGTAGCCCTCAATGGCGTGCTTGCTGGCGGTGTAGGCGCTCTGGAACGGCAGCCCCATCAGCCCGTTGATGGACGAAAACAGCACCACTTTGCCGCCGCCTTTTTCCCGCATCAGCGGCAGTACCTGCTGATTCACGCGCACCATGCCAAGGAAGTTCGTTTCCATCACACGGGCATAATCCGCCAGTGCCGTCTCTTCGCACGAGCCGAAGCACAGCACCGCCGCGCAGTGAATGACCGCATCCGGCGCGCCGATTTGCTTCGCGTGTTCCATAAAATCACGCACACTGTCGTCCCGCGTCACGTCCAGCGGCAGACGTGTCATGCGCCCGTCGGTTTCCCCCGTGAACGAGCGCGCGCCCGCGACGACCGTCCAGCCGTTATCCGCCAGTGCTTGCGCCGTGTACGCGCCAAGCCCGCTTGACGCGCCCGTGATGTAGGCGATCATACGCGGAGCAGGTTTTCCACCACCTGCTGGGAGTGCGCCGCCGCCAGCGCCGTGAAGGTCGGGTAGTCCATGTCGCTATGGCCATCCGCCTGATCGCTGATGGAGCGCAGTACGCCGCACTTGACCCCATTGAGCAGGCAGGCATGCGCCACCGCGCCGCCCTCCATCTCCACCGCCAAGGCGCCAAAGAGCTGATGAATGCGCGCGCGGGTTGCGCCGTCGTGTATAAACTGGTCGCCCGTGGCAATAATGCCTTCATGGACGGTCAGATTCGCCTTTTTCGCCGCCGCCACCAGCCGCGCGCGGAGCGTTTCGTCGCAGGGCAGCTCGACGAGGTTCACCTTGCTGACCATGCCCACCGGGTCGCCCAGAGGGGACGTGTCCGCGTCGTGCTGCACGGCGGCAGTCGCCGCCACGAGGTCGCCGATGCGCACGCCGTCCGCGCCTGCGCCCGCGACACCCAGATTCAGCACCCAATCCGGCGAAAACGCCGTAATCATCTTCTGTGTGCAAACCGCCGCGTTCACCTTGCCCGGCCCGCAGACGGCAAGCACGGCATCCTGCCCGAACAGCTTGCCGCTGACGAACGTATCCATGCCGATTTGCGTTTCCCTGCGCCCTTCGAGCTTCTTTTCAAGCGCCTCCACCTCAACCGCCATGGCGCCAATCAGACCAATCATCCTTGCAATCCCCCTGATTCATCAGAATAGTACCATTATACCCTGTTTTCGGTGCTTCGTCAATCATTTTCGCGGGAGGCGACTGCCCATGTGGATTTCCCTGTTGACGCTGCTTCTGCTGCTCGTGACCCCCATCTCCTGCCGCGCGGAAATTCGGCAGGAACATGGCACGCGCTTCCGGATTCTCCTGCGCATCTGGGGCATTCCCCTGCGCTTTGACCATTCGCAAGCGCCGATGCGCCCCAAACCCCCGTCCGCCCAGCAGCTTCAAAAAGGCAAGGCGCTGCTGCGCGCCCTGCCCAAGCTCAAGCGCCCCGTGCGGATGCTAATGCGCCAAACCGCGCTGGAGCAGCTGCTTGTCCACGTCTCCCTCGCCCTGCGCGATCCGGCGGCGACGGCGCTGGCGACGGCGTTCCTGCGGCAGATTCGGCTGCTGATTCCGGTGAACTGCCGCGAGAAAGTCCGCATCGCCGTTACGCCCGATTTTCTGCATGAGCAGACGGTTTTGGCGGCGCGGTGCATAATCTTCCTGCATTTGGGGACAATCATCGTTGCGGCGGCGATGGCGCTGACCGCGTGGAAGGAGGCATCCTCATGGAACATCCCATCAGCGAACTGATGCAGACCGCCATGTCGTCGATGAAGGACATGGTGGACGTGAACACCGTCGTCGGGCATCCGGTGCAGGCATCTTCCGGCAGCACGATTATCCCCATCAGCCGCGTCACGTTCGGCTACATGACCGCGGGCGGCGATTTACTGGCCGACAAGCCTGCGAAAGACGCGCCGGATTTCCCCTTCGCGGGCGGCAGCGGCGCGGGCGTATCCCTCCAGCCTGTCGGTTTTCTCGTCCTCTCCGGCGACACCGTGCGGATGCTCCCCGCGACGTGCGCGACCGTCGCCGACCGCGTCGTCGACCTGATTCCGACGGTCGTCGAGGATGTGAAGTCTTTCCTGACGCATGAATAAAGAGGCAAATCATGAAGCTGAAACGACTGCTTTTCCCCCTCCTGACGCTGCTGCTCGTCCTCCTGCTGATTCCGCGCGCGCAGGCGGAGGAAGTCGCGACAAGCGCGAAGGCGTGCATCATCATCGACGAAGCGTCCGGGCGGGTGCTGCTTAGCCACAACGCGGAAACGCCCCTGCCGATGGCATCCACCACGAAGGTGATGACGGCGCTGCTGGCGATTGAGCGCGGGAATTTAGGCGACCCGGTGACGTGCAGCCGCAACGCCTTCGGTGTGCCGGGGACGAGCATCTACCTCTCGCAGGGGGAAACGCTGTCCCTGCGCGACATGCTCTACGGGCTGATGCTGGCATCCGGCAACGACGCCGCCGTCGCGATTGCGGAACACATTGGCGGCACGGCGGAGGAATTCTGCCGGATGATGACCGACCGCGCGGCGGAGCTTGGCTGCCAAAATACGGTCTTTCTGACCCCGCACGGCTTGCCCTGCGACGGGCATTACACCACCGCGCACGATTTGGCGCTGATTAGCCGTCAGGCCATGACGCAGCCGCTC
>FR899846.1:34709-35655 GCA_000437595.1 Faecalibacterium sp. CAG:74
GATTGTCGCCTCCCGCCGCGCGACGATTCCGTGGGAGGGACGGCCGTACAGCCGCGTGCTGAGCAGCAAGAACAAGCTGCTGGCCACCTACGAGGGCGCGACGGGCATCAAGACGGGCTATACGCGCAAGGCGGGGCGGTGCCTGGTGTTCGGCGCGGAGCGGAACGGAATGCGCATCATCGGGGTGGTGCTGAACTGCCCGGACTGGTTCGACGAGGCGGCGCGGCTGATGGACAGGGCATTCCAGCGATACGAATCCGTGACGATGCTGAACGCGGGCGAATCGCTGCGGACGCTGCCTGTGGCGCATTCGGGCGGCGCGAGCGTCCACGCGGTGCTGGCGGCGGATTTGCGCGGCGTCGTCATGCAGGGGGCGATTCCAAGCATCGAGATTGACTTGGGCAGCGAGGAACTCGACGCGCCGGTGATTCGCGGGACACCACTTGGCGTGGCGCGGCTCATCAGCGGCGGCGAGGTGATTGCGGAAGTGCCGCTTGTGGCGGACGCGGACGTGCCGCGCGATGATTTTCCCGCGCACTGGCGGCGGATTTGGGAAAACTGGCTGATGGTAGAGAACGCGCCTGTCACGAATGGGGTGTGACAGGCGCGTTTTTAATTCGGAATGATTTGGCTGCCAGTGTGCGGCATCTCATCCGCGATTATGCTTCATTTTGCCCTTCGAGATACGCCTTCTGCCCCAGCGTGAACGCGTCCTGCCCGTAGCAGTCCGCGGCGACGACAAGCGGCAAATCCTTCAAGGTCAGGCGCTTGACCGATTCAGGGCCAAGATCGTCCCAGCAGATGACTTCCAGCGACGTGACGCACTCCGCCATCAGCGCTGCCGCGCCGCCGACCGCGGCGAAGTAAACCGCCGGGTATTCCTGCATTGCCGCCATGACTGCCGGGGAGCGGCTGCCCTTGCCAATCATGCCGCGCAGACCGTGCT
>FR899846.1:35699-40179 GCA_000437595.1 Faecalibacterium sp. CAG:74
AGCGTCGGGGTGGAGGAATCCATGCGCGTCGAGGTGGTAGGTCCAATGGAACCAACGGGACGTCCGGGCGGCGTGGGCGTCGGACCGGCGTAGTAGATGACTTGACCCGCCAAGTCCACCGGAAGCGGCTTGCCGGCGCGGATCAAATCCATCATGCGCAGGTGCGCCGCGTCGCGCGCGGTGTAAACCACGCCGGAGAGCAGGACGTGATCCCCCGCGTGGAGGGACTTCACGTCTTCTTCGGTCAAGGGGGTGGTCAGTTTTCGCATAGCATTCTCCCCTTTCTCACAGCACCGCCGTCGCGTGGCGCGTGACGTGGCAGCTGACGTTGACGGCGACGGGCAGACCCGCGATGTGCGTCGGCGCGGCGATAATGTGCAGCCCAAGGCACGTCGTGCGCCCGCCCAGCCCCTGCACGCCGATGCCGGTCTGGTTGATGGCTTCGAGCAGTTCCGCCTCCAGCTGCGCATAGAACGGGTCGGGATTCGGCGTGCCCAGCGGCAGCATCAGCGCGCGCTTGGCATTCTCCGCCACCTGCTCGAAATCGCCGCCGATGCCGATGCCCAGCACCATCGGCGGGCAGGGATTCGCTCCCGCCGCGCGCACGGTGTCCAGCACGAAGCGCTTCACGCCGTCAATCCCGCTGGCGGGCGTGAGCATCCGCAATTGGCTCATATTCTCGCTCCCGAAGCCCTTGGGCGCGACGGTCAGCGTCAGCGTATCGCCCGGCACAAGGCGCGTATGGAGGACGGCGGGGGTGTTATCGCCCGTGTTGACGCGCCGGAGCGGGTCGCCGACGACGCTCTTGCGCAGCAGCCCCTCCACATAGCCGCGGCGAACGCCCTCGTTGACCGCCTCGGCGAAATCCCCCGCAATATGCACGTCCTGCCCGACGTCGGCAAAGACGACCGCCATGCCGGTATCCTGACAGATGGGCATCTGCGTCGTGCGGGCAATCTGCTCGTTTTTCGTCAGCAGAGAAAGCAAGTCCTTCGCGGGCGCGAAAGGCTCGGTCTCCTCCGCCTGATGGAGCGCCGTCGCCACGTCCCTGGGCAGATTGCGGTTCGCGTCGATGCACAAATGCGCAATCGTCTCCGTGATGGTCTGCGCGTTTACCGTCTTCATGCGTCGTCCTCCTCAAAGAGCTTTTTCAGCCGCAGCGCCGCCGCCTTGACCGCGTTCTTCTTTTCGCCGTCCAGCACGAGTTCGCTCTGCGCGTCCCGCAGCGTCAGACCGTTCCGCACCATTTCGTCAATCAGGCGCGCTTCAAGGCTTACATCCGCCGCGGGGGATTTTTCCTCTGGCAGGCGCACGTCATGAAAATCCAGAATCAGGCAGTATTCACCCTTTTCCGCCTTCGGATTCTCCCGCAATTGGCGCAGCACGTCCGCCGCGTCGCCGCGAATCGTCTTTTCATGCAGTTTCGTCAGGTCACAGGATGCGCTGATGCGGCAGCCCGGCAGCGTATCGCAAACCACTTCGACCAGCTCAACGACGCGGAACGGCGACTCATGCACCGCCGCAATCGGCACTTGGCGCGCCATTTGAAGGAGTTTCTCGCGCAAATCCTTCTTTTCGCGCGGCAGGAAGCCGTAGAACGCGAACTCGCGCGTGTCGAATCCGCTGACGGACAAGGCGGAAATGGACGCGCAGCAGCCCGGAATCGCCAGCACCTCAATGCCGCGGTCAACGCACGCCTTCACCAGCGCGTAGCCGGGGTCGGAAATGCAGGGCGTGCCCGCGTCAGTCGTCAGGGCGATGTCGATATTGTCCGCCAGCATCTTGTCCGCCAGATACGCGCCCTTCGTGTCCTCGTTGTGCTGATGGCAAGCGGTCAGGGGCGTGTCAATGTCAAAAACAGTCAGCAGCTTCTTCGTCACGCGGGTATCCTCGGCGGCAATCAGCGCGACGCGGCGCAGGGTATCAATGGCGCGCGGGGTCATGTCCTGCAAATTGCCGATGGGCGTGCCCACCACATAGAGCGTCGGCATCACAGCACCTCCAGCTTCTGCGCCACGCGGAGTTTGGCGGAACGCGCGCGCGGGTTGCGGGCAACTTCTTCCTCCGTCGGGGCGACCGCGCCATGCGCCAAAATCTTCACGACCGGCTTTTTGCCGCAGGTGCAAATCGGCGCTTTCGGCGGGCAGGTGCACGGGTTTTGCAGCCGCTGGAAGCAGCGCTTGACGAGTCGATCCTCCAGCGAATGGAAGGTGATGACGAGCATCCGCCCGCCGGGCTTCAGGCAGTCCACAAAGTCGCAGATGGCCTTGTCCAGCGGGTCAAGCTCATCGTTGACGGCAATGCGGATGGCTTGGAACGTGCGGCGCGCGGGGTGGCCGTCGTCCTTGCGGCGAACCGCCTTGGGAATCGCCGCGTCCACCGCGTGAACAAGGTCAAACGTCGTTTCCATCGGCTTCTTCGCGCGGTGTTCGCAAATCATCTGCGCAATGCGCGCCGCCCACTTCTCTTCGCCGTAATCGCGGATGATGCGGCACAGCTCCTGTTCGCTGGCGGAATTGAGCAAATCCGCCGCGGTGATTCCTTGGCTGACGTCCATGCGCATATCCAGCGGCGCGTCCTCATGATAAGAGAATCCGCGTTCGCCGCGGTCAAGCTGGGGGGACGATACGCCGAGATCAAGCAGCACGCCGTCGAGCTTCGGCGCGCCCGCCGCCATGAGAAGCGCCTTGCCATCGTGGAAATTGCCGTGCAGGGCGTGGAAGCCGGGGAACTCCCGCAGGCGCGCGGTCGCCGCCTCAATCGCGGTCATATCGCGGTCGATGCCGTAGAGCGTCGCCGTGCCGCCGGAGAGACGCAGCATCGCGCCGCTGTGTCCGCCGCCGCCGAGCGTCCCGTCACAGTACACGCCGTCGGGCTTCACGTCCATCCATTCGAGGACTTCCTGCAATAACACCGGTTCGTGGATAAATTCCATGTCGTTCTCCTTATTTTACCGCCAGGCCAGCCCCAGCGCCGTCCGCAGGCTGCCCGCAAAATACAGCGACCCCGCTGCGACAATCACCGCGTCGTCCCCGGCAAGCCGCTTTGCTTCCGTCAGTCCTTCTTCCAGCGATTTTGCCGCCTGTGCGTGCGCGCCGTGCTGACAGAGGGCATCGGCGTACGTCTGCGCATCCAGCGCGCGCGGATTATCCGGCGTAACCGTCACAATGTCGTCCGCAATTGCGCAGAAATCGCGCAGCATGTCCTCCTGCAGCTTATCCGCCAGCACGCCTGTCAGCAGCACGCGGCGCTGATTCGGCAATTGCTCCTCGACGAAGTTCCGCAGCGCCCGGACGCCCTGCGGGTTATGCGCGCCGTCAATCAGGATGCGCCCGCACCACTCCAGCCGCGCGGGCCACACGGTTGACGCAAGCCCCTCGTACACCGCCTGATCGGGAATCGTCCACCCCTGACGGCGCAGTTCCTCCACCATCGCCAGCACGCTCATGGCGTTCTCGATTTGGTGCGCGCCGGGCAGATTCAGCCGCACGTCCTGCCACTCCTGCGACAGGCGATAGCTGACCGTCGCCCCATGCGCGTCGCACGCGGCATAGAGAATCGTATCGTCGCTGAGCTGGCGCAGGGGCGCGTGATGCTTCTCCGCCGCCTCGGCGAACACGCGGCGCACACCCTCCTTCGCCGGATGGCAGACGACGGGCGTATTGTCCTTGATAATCCCCGCCTTTTCGCCCGCAATCGCTTCGAGCGTGTTGCCCAGATACGCCATGTGGTCAAGCCCGATGGCGGTAATCGCGCAGAGAATCGGGTGGACGATGTTCGTCGGGTCTTTGCGCCCGCCCATGCCGACCTCGACAATCGCGATATCGCAATTTTCGCCGTCAAACGCAGCGAGCGCGAGCGCCGTCCCCATCTCGAACGGGGTCACAAACGCGCCCTCCGCCCGCATCTCCTCCGCCGCCTGCACAAGCGGATTGCCGTATTTCACCATCCGCGCGTCATCCAGCGGCAGCCCGTCCAGCCGAATCCGCTCCTGATACGCCTGCAAAAACGGCGACGTATACAGCCCTGTGTGATACCCCGCGCGGCGCAGGACGCTTTCGAGCATCGCACAGGTACTACCCTTGCCGTTCGTCCCGGCGACGTGGACAATCGGCGTGCGCAGGGCGACGTGCATTTTATCCAGCAGCGTCAGCACATTCTGGAAGCCGTTTTTGCTGCCTGTGGCGTAGCTGCCGTGGATGGCGGCGATGATTTCCTCACTGTTCAGCATTGAAAACACCTTCTTTTGCACCTTTTGGTGCTTGATTATTATAGCATACTGGCGACGCGGTTGCAATCGGCAAGGCAGAAAAAGAGGTTTTGCACTCCCTTCTTTGGATTTTCCCCGCTTTTGCTTTCTTGATTTTTTCCGCTGCTCCCGTCGCCTCTGCGGAGGCGATGTTGTTACTTTCTGGTGCGCCAGAAAGTAACCAAAGAGCGCCCAGAGGGGGCTGAAAAGGTAAAGAGCAGGGATTTCAGC
>FR899847.1 GCA_000437595.1 Faecalibacterium sp. CAG:74
GGAAGCTGCAGGCAGAGGAGCGAAAGGATGACGTCGTCACCTTTGAGGAGCTGGGTGTGGATCGGCTTTTTGTGGACGAAGCGCACGGGTACAAGAATCTGTTTCTCACCACAAAAATGCGCAATGTAGCCGGCCTTTCCACCTCTGAGGCGCAGAAGTCCACGGATATGTTCCTGAAATGCCGGTACATGGACGAGCTGACCGCCGGACGCGGCGTAGTATTCGCCACCGGCACCCCTGTCAGCAATTCCATGACGGAAATGTACACCATGCAGCGGTATTTGCAGTACGACACGCTGAAAAAGCAGAACATGACGCACTTTGACGCCTGGGCTTCCACCTTCGGCGAGACCACTACGGCGATTGAGCTGGCCCCGGAGGGAACTGGCTACCGGGCACGCACACGGTTTGCGAAGTTCTTCAATCTGCCGGAGCTGATGACAATGTTCAAGGAAGTGGCGGACATCAAGACGGCGGATCAGCTGAACCTGCCTACGCCCACACCGCACTATGAAACCGTTGTGGTACAGCCGACGGAAATCCAGAAGCGGATGGTAGAGAGCCTGTCCGAGCGTGCAGGAAAGGTGCACGGCGGCAGCGTGGATCCCAGGGTGGACAACATGCTGAAGATTACCAGTGACGGCAGAAAGCTGGGACTGGATCAGCGGCTGATCAATCCTCTGCTTCCGGATGATCCGGGCAGCAAGGTGAATG
>FR899848.1 GCA_000437595.1 Faecalibacterium sp. CAG:74
AAAGGCGCAAGCAGATGGCGCAGGTGAATCTGGAAATAGTATTAGTTCGCCTTCACTTCGCTGGTAATCTTGCTGGTCGCGCTGCCGGTGGTGTTGCCCGTGCCTTCCGCCCAGACGTATATCGAGTACCCAATGTCGTCCGCCTGCACGGTGTAGGTGGCGCCGTAGGACAGAATCTTGCTATCATCGCGATACCAAGTGATGGTCGCGGTCGCGCCATAGGGGGCGACACTTGCCACAAGCGTCTGCCCGACGATGGGATTCAGGTTGTTCAGCGTCACGCTGTCGATGCGGTAACTCGTGCCCGCCGTCACCTGCTGCGTGTAGGGGCTGGTGACGTTGCCGCTTGTGCTGCCCGTGCCCTGTGCCCAAGCGTAGATGCGATGCCCCACGTCCGTCGCGGTGACGGTGTAGGCCATGCCCGTGCCGAGGTAGACGTTGTCGTCACGGTACCAGAGGATGGTGGCGGTTGCGTTCGCGGGGGCAATGGTCGCCGTCAGCACCGTGCCGACGGTCGGGGAGTAGTTGTAGAGGGTCACGCTGCTCAGCACGATGGACGGGGTTGCGCCGGCGGTCACAGTGTCCGTGTAGGCGCTGGTCGCCGTGCCGGTGGTGCTGTTGGTGCCCTCGGCGTAGGCGAAGATGCGGCGGCCGAGCGCGTTGGGCTGCACGGTGTAGCTGCTGCCGTAGCCCAGATAAGTGCCATTGTCGAGATACCAGTAGATGTTCGCGGTCGCGCCGGACGGAGCAATCGTCGCGGTCAGGGTCGTGCCGACGACGGCATTGGTGGTGTTCAGGGTGAGGGCCTTGAGCTGATAGACGGTGCCGACTGTGCCGTTGCCCTGCACAGCCGCCCAGCCGCTGACGACAGAGCCGGTTGTGCCGTTCTTGCCGGTCACGCGGACGCGGATGCGGCGGCCTGTGTCGCTGGTCTTGACGGTGTAGGTACTGCCCGTGCCAAGGCGCGCGCCCACGTCGTTCAGCCATTCATAGGAGACGCTAATGTTTGCCGGATTCGTGGTCACGGTCAGGGTTTCGCCGGGCCAGACCGTGTTCTTGTTCAGCGCTGCACTGCTGATGATCGTCGGCTGGGTGGTCGTCAGGAACTTGGTCATCATATAGCCGGTGTAGCCGTTGACGCGGATTCTGCACCACGTCTTGCCGTACTCCAGCACCGTCACCTGTGTGCCGACGCTGTAGGTGCTGATGACGCTGTAATTCGTGCCCGCGCCCGTGCGCATCCGCACCGGCTTGCCGTTGCTGGCGGTCACATACGCGGTGTACGAGCTGGACGGCGTGGACGGGGTGATGTTCGTCACCGACAGGAACTTCGACATTATATAGCCAGTGCGCGTGCCAACGCGAATTTTGCTCCAGTCCGCGCCGCTGATGAGCACCTTTACCTGCGTGCCCACGCTGTAAGACGCGACGACGCCGTAGTCGGTGGACGGGCCGGAGCGCATCCGGACGGGCTTGCCGTTCGCCGCGTAGATATACGCCGTGCTTTCGGTGGTGGTCGAGCCGCTGCTGCTGCCCGTCACGGTCAGGTAGTTGCTGTTCATAAAGCCGTAATGTCCATCCGGCGTGAGGACATAGTACCATTCGCCGGATGTGCCGATGATGGTCACCTGCGTGCCGGTGAAGTAGGCGGAAATCGTTTCGGAGGATGCGGAAGCCTCCGCGCGCAGCCGCAGCCATCCGCCCTTAACGACTGCCGTCGCGTAATTCTCCGCACTCGCGGGGATGATAAGCATCGTGATGGCAATCAGCATTGCCAGAACCAATGATAAGAAGCGTTTCATAATGAAATCCCTCCATTCGGGCGGTCGGCTGAGCCTTCCGCTCCCTCCGTTTTCCTTTACACCCATAGAACGGCTGACGGATGGATTTTGTTCCCGGTGGAAAAAATTTTTCGCGGGAAGTTTGCACGCCCTGTGACAGATTGCGCAGATTCTTGACTTCTCCCCCATAAATGCGCTATAATGGGTGGGAATGTGTCAAGAAAGGAAGACCATGATGATTCGCCTGAACAACGATTACTCCGAGGGCTGCCACCCTTCGATTCTCCTGCGCCTGAATGAAATGAACCTCGAACAGAACCCCGGCTACGGCACGGACACCCACTGCGCCGAAGCCGCTGACGCCGTGCGCAAGGCGTTTGCCTGCCCGGATGCGGACGTGCATTTCCTCGTCGGCGGCACGCAGGCGAACATGACCGTGATTGCCGCGGCGCTTCGCCCGTATGAAGCCGTCCTCTGCGCTGACACGGGGCATATCAACGTGCACGAAACGGGCGCGGTGGAAGGCACGGGGCATAAGTGCATCGCCCTCCAAAGCCGCGACGGGCGCATCAGCGCGAGCCAAATCAGCGTGGCGGCGGCAATGCTGGATGACAATGAGCATGTCGCGAAGCCCGCAATGGTCTACATCTCCATGTCCACCGAGCTGGGCACGGTCTACAACCGCGCGCAGCTGCGCGATATTTACCTGACCTGCCAGCAGCTGGGGCTGTACCTCTTTATCGACGGTGCGCGGCTGGGCTATGCGCTTGCCGCCCCGACCGGCGACCTGACCGCGGCGGATATCGCCGAGATGTGCGACGTGTTCACCGTCGGCGGCACGAAGATGGGCGCGCTCTTTGGTGAGGCGATTGTCATCAACCATCCGGCGCTGAAGAAGCATTTCCGCCACATGATGAAGCGTCAGGGCGGCCTGCTGGCAAAGGGCTGGCTGCTGGGCGTGCAGTTCAGCGCGCTGATGGCGGACGGCCTGTACTTCCAGCTGGGGCAGAAGGCGGTCAAGCAGGCGATGCGCATCCGCACCGCGCTGCTGGAGAAGGGGATTCCGCTGCATGTCGATTCCCCGACGAACCAGCTCTTCCCGATTTTCTCCGACGAGCAGGTGGAGGCGCTGGAGGAGGATTTCGCGCTGGAGTTTCAGGAGCGTGTGGACGAGAGCCATGTCGTGCTGCGCGTGTGCACCTCGTGGGCGACGCCGGAGCGCAATGTGACGGCGTTTATCGAGAAAATCAACAAGCTGTAAGCAGCAAAAAAGGGCTTAGGCGAAGCGCCAAAAAGCTGCACGCGGAAGGAGCA
>FR899849.1:0-67038 GCA_000437595.1 Faecalibacterium sp. CAG:74
GAGGCAGCGCCTCTGGTAGGGTTTGGGGCAACGCCCCAACTGTTCCTCGTCAAACCTACTCAAAGGGAACAGTCAACAAAGGCGCAGGCAGCGAAGCGTCCCTGCCAGTAAACTTTGGCGTCCTCAGACGCGCCCCCCAAGCTGCTTTTCCAACATCTATGCTGTGTCGCGCCAGATGGGCGCGACCGAACTGCTGGTCTTGCGACCATAGCTGCTTTTTCCCGAACGCAGGGGTTTCGCCTCTGCGGAGGCGACCAAAGGGCAATGGAAACAGACAAAGTCTGCGATCGTCCTTTGGAAACCTTCGGCGCGGTCGCTCCCATGTCTCTTGATTTTTTCCGCGGCTGAAAAATCCCTTTTATTACTTGACTTTTCATGCAGCAACCATTTTGTTTAACCTGAACGGTATTTTGAGAAGAGGAAAAACACCATGAAACTTGATTTTGACCCCGGATTCGATATTACGCCGCTGTCGGTGGATGAGGGCTTCCGGCTGGGGGCTGACTGCTTTGATAAAGGCACGGAGTTCCGCAAGCTCGACAGCGTCCGCAAGAGCCTTCGCGACCCGAATTGCGATGGGCCGGAAAACGTCTATGCCATCATGATGGACGTCGGGCGCAAGACGGACTTGCCCGCCATGCAGCAGCGGATGCTCCTCTATGGCGTCGTGACGTATGCCGCCGGGCAGTTGGGCGATGAACCCATCCGCAGTCAGGGGCATATTCATAAGGTTTCCGCGCATTGCGGGTGGTCTACGCCTGAGGTCTATGAGATTTGGACGGGCAAAGCTGTGATTTATATGCAGGAATCGGGGCAGGATGACCCCGGACGTTGCTTCGCGGTTGAGGCAGGCGCGGGCGATGTGGTGATTGTGCCGCCGGGGTGGGTTCATGCCACCATCAGCGCTGACCCCAAGCAGCCGCTGACTTTCGGCGCATGGTGCGACCGCGATTATGGCTTTGCGTACGCCGACGTCCGCCGTCATGGGGGCATTGCGTGGTTTCCGCTGCTGACGGCGGAGGGCAAACTTCGCTGGACACCCAATCCCGCTTATCATACCAGTCAGTTGACCATCAAGCCTCCGCGCGATTACAGCGATTTGGGGCTGGAAAAGGGCAAGTCGATTTACCGCCAGTTCGAGGAAGACCCGGATCGGTTCCTGTTTGTGTCCGACCCGGCGCGCGCGGCGAATATCTGGAAGAATTACATCCCGTAAGGGAGAAAGGGCAAAAGTATGCAGTTTCCGAAAGACTTCCTGTGGGGAACAGCAACGTCCTCCTATCAGATTGAGGGAGCAGCGAATGAAGACGGCAAGGGCAAATCCATCTGGGACGTATTCACGCACGTACCGGGCACGGTGAAAGACCGCTCGAACGGCGATGTAGCGATTGACCACTACCATCGCTTCCGCGAGGACATCCGCCTGATGGCAAAGATGGGGATTCGCAACTACCGCTTCTCCATTTCGTGGGGGAGAATCCTCCCCGACGGCACGGGCGCGGTCAACGAAAAGGGACTTGCGTTCTATTCCGAGCTGGTGGACTGCCTGCTGGAAAACGGCATCCGCCCCTTCTGCACGCTCTATCACTGGGATTTACCCTATGCGCTGCACCTGCGCGGCGGATGGCTGAGTCCTGATATGCCGGAATGGTTCGCAAACTATACGACCATCGTCGCGGATGCGCTGGGCGACCGCGTGAAGGCCTTCATCACCATCAATGAGCCGCAGTGCATCATTGGTTCTGGGTACGCGCTGGGCGTTCACGCGCCGGGGCTGAAATGCTGCGCGGCGGACATCGTTCGCGCGGCGCATCACCTGATGCTGGCGCACGGCCGTGCGGTTCAGGTGCTTCGGGCGCACGTTCCCGGTGTTCGCGTCGGCTATGCCCCCTGCGGCGACCCGTGCGTGCCGTATACGAATTCGCCGGAGGACATCGCCGCCGCCCGCAAGGAGTATTTCACCGTCCATATTGACGAGAAAGTCGGGCCTGCGTGGAATATTGCGTGGTTCTCTGACCCGGTGATGCTGGGGCAGTACCCGGCGGATGGGCTGGTCGGCTACGAGCAGTACCTTCCCGACGGCTGGCAGGAGGACTTGAAGACCATCCATCAGCCGCTGGACTTCTACGGGCAGAACATCTATCAGGGGCAATGGTGGCGCAGGGGGGCGGACGGCAAGCCGGAGCATGTGCGCTACCCGGCGGGTCATCCGCATAACGCCTTGGAATGGCCCATCAATGAAGACGGGCTGTACTGGGGGCCGCGCTTCCTCTATGAGCGCTATCATACGCCGATTCTGATTACCGAAAACGGCATGGATGCCCACGATGCGGTCAGTCTGGACGGCAAAGTGCATGACCCGAATCGGCAGGACTACATGCACCGCTATCTGCGTGCGCTGGGTCAGGCGGTAGCGGACGGTGTGCCGGTGCTGGGCTACTTCTATTGGAGCTTCTTCGATAATTTCGAGTGGGCGCATGGGTATCAGGAGCGCTTCGGTCTGGTTTATGTGAATTATCAGACGCAGGAGCGCATTTTGAAGGACAGCGCATACTGGTATCAGCAGGTTATGGCAACGAACGGAGAAAATTTGTAAAAAACGCGAAATTAAGCAGGAAGGACGATCCTTATGAGCGAAATTAAGATAATTAATGGACAATCCCTGCCGAATATCCCGTGGCAGGAGCGCCCGGCTGACCTTGAAGAAGGTGCGGTGCTGTGGCGCTACACCGAAAACCCCGTCATGGGGCGCAATCCCACGCCGAAAATCGGGCGCATTTTCAACAGCGCGGTCGTGCCGTGGCAGGATGGGTATATCGCCGTGCTGCGCGGCGAGCAGGTCAATGGCGTGCCGCATGTGTATCTGGGACGCTCCAAGGACGGCATTCACTGGAATGTAGACCGCGAGCGCGTGCAGTTCGTGGACGAAAACGGCGAGCCGTGGATGCCTAACTACGCCTATGACCCGCGTCTGGTGAAGGTGGAGGATACTTACTATATCATCTGGTGTACGGACTTCCACGGCGCGGCTATCGGCATGGCGAAGACGAAGGACTTTAAGCATTTCACGCGCATGGAGAACCCGTTTATCCCCTATAACCGCAATGCCGTGCTCCTCCCGCGAAAAATCGGCGGCATGTACAAGATGCTGTCGCGCCCGTCGGACTCCGCGCATACGCCGTTCGGGGACATCTTCCTCTCCGAAAGCCCCGACCTGATTTACTGGGGACGCCACCGGCATGTGATGAGCCGCGGCCCGATGTGGTGGGAAGCGGTGAAAATCGGCGCGGGCGCGTGTCCGATTGAGACGACCGAGGGCTGGCTGATGTTCTTCCACGGCGTCGCCAGCACCTGCAACGGTTTTGTGTACTCCATGGGCGGCGCGATTCTTGACCGGGACGAGCCGTCGAAGGTGCTGTACCGGTGCGAGAATTATCTGCTGACGCCGGAAATGCCCTATGAAGTCAGCGGCTTCGTGCCGAATGTCGTCTTCCCCTGCGCGACAGTTCAGGATGCGGACACCGGGCGTATTGCCATCTATTACGGCTCGGCGGACACCTGCGTCGGGCTGGCGTTCGGGTATGTGGACGAGATTGTACAGTACATCAAGGACAACAGCGTCCTGAATCCCGACGACGGCGTGGCATTTGAGAAATTCTGATACCGCGGAGGAAGAACCTATGAATCCCTTTCGCCGCCCAACGTGCTGCTGATTTATACTATTTCCAAATGAGAATGCGCCAAAATGCGAAGCGAATTTTTCATTCTGGCTAACGGGAGTGAAACGCAGCGTAGCAGCGCTACGCTAAGTGGAACGACCGGACGCCAGAATGGAAAAGGCGCGAGCAGATGGTGCAGGTGAATTCGGAAATAGTATTATACCGACCAGCAGCGCGGCGAACGGCTTCGGTCACTATCCCGGCGGGTCTATCAGCAATGAAAAAGGAGAATCAGTCATGAAGGACGCATGGTGGAAGGAAGCCGTCGTCTATCAAGTCTATCCGCGCAGCTTCATGGATGCAAACGGCGACGGCATCGGCGATTTGCAGGGCGTGACGTCGCGGCTGGACTACTTGCAGGAGCTGGGCATCAATGTGATTTGGCTGTCGCCTGTGTACCAGTCCCCGAACGTCGATAACGGCTATGACATCAGCGATTATCAGGCGATTCAGCCGGAATTCGGCACGATGGCGGACTTCGATGAGCTGCTTAAACAGGCGCATCGGCGTGGCATTCGCATCGTGATGGACTTGGTTGTCAACCACTCGTCCGACCAGCATCCGTGGTTCGTGGAGAGTCGGAAGAGCAAGGATAACCCTTATCGCGACTACTACATCTGGCGCGAGCCGAAAGCGGACGGCAGTGCGCCGAACAATTGGGGGTCGTGCTTCGGCGGATCGGCGTGGCAGCTTGACCCGGAAACGAACATGTACTATCTGCACCTGTTCGCGCCGCAGCAGCCCGATTTGAACTGGAAGAATCCGAAACTGCGCGACGACGTGTACCGCATGATGACATGGTGGTGCGACAAGGGCGTGGACGGCTTCCGCATGGATGTCATAAGCATGATTTCTAAACCCGATGAAATGCCGGATGACCCGAACGCCCCCGTCGGCGGTTATGGAAACTTTGGCGCATACTGCATTCACGGTCCGCATGTGCATGAATACCTGAAGGAAATGAACGCGCGGGTGCTGTCCCGCTATGACCTGATGACCGTGGGCGAAACGGCGGGCGTGACCATCGAGGAAGCACAGAAGTACGCCGGAGAGGATTCGCATGAGCTGAGCATGGTCTTCCAGTTCGAGCATGTGGACGTCGCCGGAAAATACGGGGCGTGGCGCACGGAACAGATTCCGATGCTGTTCCTAAAAAAGGTGCTGAGCAAATGGCAGACGGAGCTGCACGGCAAGGCGTGGAACAGCCTTTTCCTCGGCAACCACGACCAGCCGCGCACCGTGTCCGCGTTCGGCGATGACCGCCCGCAGTGGCGCGTCCGCAGCGCGAAAATGCTGGCAACCTGCTTGCACATGATGGAGGGCACACCCTACATTTATCAGGGCGAAGAGCTGGGCATGACGAACTGCCCGTTCCAGTCGCTGGACGAGTTCCGGGATATTGACAGCCTGAACGGGTATCGCCGCTGGGTGACGGACGGGCCGCTCACGCACGACGAGTTCTTCCCCTACCTGCTGTTCAAGAGCCGCGACAATGCCCGCACGCCCATGCAGTGGGACGACAGCCCGAATGCTGGATTCACCCACGGCACGCCGTGGATCCGCGTCAATCCGAACTACACGGAGGTCAACGCGGCGGCGGCGATGGCTGACCCGGATTCAACGTTCTACTACTTCCAGAAGCTCATCCGCCTGCGCAAGGCACACCCTGTGATTGTGCATGGGCGCTATGAACTGCTGGAAAAGGACGACCCGGCACTGTTCATTTATACGCGCACGCTGGATGATGCGCAGCTGCTCGTAATGTGCAACTTCAAAGAGCAGAGGCGAGAATGGACAATGCCGGCGGGCTTCGCGGGCGCGCAGGTGCTGATTTCCAACACCGGGCGGACACAGCAGACGGAGCAGACCATCACTTTGCAGCCTTATGAAGCATTGGTGCTTCTGAAATAACATTGACGGGATAGAAAGGGGAATTTCAGATGAAAATGGAACTGGGTGCGCAGACATTTACCGTGCGGGACTATATGCAGACGACGTGGGACTTCCGGGAAGCGATGAAGCGTATTGCGGAAATCGGCTATACCTGCGTGCAGCTGTCGGCGGTGGGCAATGTGCCGGTTCAGGCGCAGCGGGACATCTGCGATGAATTTGGACTGAAAATCGTCCTGACGCATACGAACCCGGATCGCATGATTTCCGACCCGGAGGGCGTCATCCGCGACCATGACATCCTCGGCTGCGACTACATCGGCATCGGCATGATGAACCCGAAGTACCAGCGCGCAGAGTGGATTGACCAGTTCGCGAAAGACTTCACGACGCCCGCGAAGAAGATGCGCGACGCGGGCAAACTGCTGATGTACCACAATCACAATCTGGAATGGACGCGCCTGCGCGACGGCCGCCGGATTATGGACGTGCTGCTGGAACAGATGCCGGCGGACTTGATGGGCGTGACGCTGGATACCTACTGGGTGCAGGCGGCGGGCGCGGATGTGCTGGAATGGATTGACATCCTGCAAGACCGCATCCCCTGCGTCCACCTGAAAGACATGTCGGTCAATGGCTTCGACCAGCGCAAGGCGGTCGTCGGCGAGGGCAATCTGAACTTCCCGAAAATCCTCGAAAAGCTGCAAACGCTGGGCAAGACGAAGTACATGCTCGTCGAACAGGATGACTGCTACGGCGAAAGCGCGTTTGACTGCTTGAAGCGCAGCTATGACAATGTGAGAAAGATGGGGTATTGAGCGATGGCAAAGGTGAAATTGGGTATTATCGGCGTCGGCAATATGGGCACGGGTCACAGCAAGAACTATCTGGACGGTCTGATGCCAGAAATCGAAATCACGGCGGTGGCTGACCGTAATCCGGCGCGCCGCGAGTGGGCGAAGGAAAACCTCCCCGGCGTGAAGGTTTTTGAAGAGGGCGTAGATCTCATCCATAGCGGCGCGTGCGAAGCCGTGCTGATTGCCACGCCGCACTATCAGCATCCGCCGCTGGCGATTGAAGCATTCAAAAACGGGCTGCACGTCATGGTGGAGAAGCCCGCCGGGGTCTACACCCTGCAAGTGCGCGAGATGAACGCCGAGGCGGACCGTCACCCGGAACTGACCTTCGGCATGATGTTCAACCAGCGCACGAATTGCACCTACCGCAAGATGCACGAGTTGATTCACAGCGGCGCAATCGGTGACTTAAAGCGTGTCAATTGGATTATCACCGACTGGTACCGCACGCAGTTCTACTACGATTCCGGCGCATGGCGCGCGACGTGGGCGGGCGAAGGCGGCGGTGTGCTGCTGAACCAGCGGCCGCAGCAGCTGGAGTTGGGGGANNCTGACCCAGTGCCCGCATCAGCTGGATTTGGTGCAGTGGCTGGTGGGACTGCCGTGCAAGGTGCAGGGTTTCTGCCACGAGGGCAAGTGGCACAACATCGAGGTCGAGGACGACGTGACCGCCTATTTCGAGTACCCGAACGGCGCCACGGGCGTTTTCATCACCACGACCGCCGACGCCCCCGGCACGAACCGTTTGGAGATTACAGGCACGAAGGCGACGCTCATCTGTCAGGATGGCAAGCTCATCATGAAGAAGCTGGAAATGGATGAGCGTGAATGGTGCGCGACGTGTCGGGAAGGTTTCCGTGCGCCGTCCTACGAAACGATGGAGGTCGAGACGGACGGGCAGAACGGGCAGCATCCGGCGGTGCTGAACGCGTTTGCGGCGCATATCCTGCGCGGTGAACCGCTGGTCGCGGACGGGCGTGAGGGCATCAATGGGCTGATGCTGTCCAATGCGATTCATCTGTCCTCGTGGCTGGGGCATCCGGTGACTTTGCCGATTGACGAGGAGCTGTTTTTGGAGAAGCTCAATGAACGTCGGGCAACGTCGCGGGTAAAGACAGGGGAAAGCGTTTTCAGTGATACAAATGGGACATATGGGTCAAAGTAAAGGGGAGCTCCAAACACGAGGATAAACACGCGGGCAAAGCATGATAACGCGACCAACTCAGGCGCGAACGGATTGTATGCTTTCCTCCACAAAACCGCATAATGATGCGCCCTGCCCCGGCAAACTCATCCGCCGGAGCAGGGCGCTTTTCGATGCAGCTGTTCTGTTATACTCTGACCGTTTCCCCTGCTTTAATCGTCATGACCTCGCCTTTGTTCTCCACCCAAATGTCGGTGGCGGTCGGGTTAAAGACGATGTGCCCGTCGGCGCTGGTGCGCAGCTGGCGGCTGGCGTTCAGGTAGTCCACAATCTCGATATTTGTCGCGTACCAAATATCCTTCTTGCCGCTCATTTTCTCGCAGAAGGCGCGGATGACCTCCCAGTTGTTATGCTGCTCAAACTCGTAGCTATGTCCCCACAGGTAGAACAGCTTCAGCCCGAATGGCAATTTCCCCGTAAGGAAGCGGTCGCACAGCTCGTCCAGCTTCGGGTCATCGTGATGGCAAGTTGGGTTGAGGCGCAGCCATTCGTTGGGAATCTCAAAGTTGTGGGTGCTGACGACAGTGCGGGCATAAGCAATGCCGCAGGTGCGCAGGGTGTCGACGGCTTCGTCGCTGTATGTGCCGTAAGGGTACGCAAAGCCGCGGACGATTTTGCCAAACAGCTTTTCCAGATTATCGCGGTCAGCAAGAACCTCATAGGCAATGCTCGGCGCGGGAATCGCGGACAGCGACGCATGGGTCAGCGCGTGGGATGCGACTTCGTGGCGGCCGCCGGCATAGAGCGCTTTAATGGCGGATTCACTCATGCGGCGGTAAATCGTGCCGGCAGGGTAAACCGTGCCTTCTGGGGCAAACCAGCCGCTGTTGAGGTTGAAGGTGGCGAGAATACCGTATTCATCGAGGATGCGGATGAGTTCGATGTCGGTTTCCACGCCATCGTCGTAGGAGAGGGTCAGCGCCTTGCGCAGACCGTAGGGGTAGAGAACCATCATGGGAAAAGACTCCTTTCTTTGTGGGTAAGAAATGATTGGCAAAAGAATCTCTTTTGCCTTGGTTACGCGGGTTTATTGGGAAAGTGCTTTTTGTTGCAGGGGTGCACCTGCGGGCGCACAAAAAGGTCAAGCCTTTTGCTTCCGAGTAAACAGCTTTTTCAGCGCCCACGCGCAGGGCTTTTCAATCAGCAGGGTGATGAGAATCGCGCCGAGGAGGGATAGACCGAAGCAGAGCGCCATGTACTGGTTTTGCCACGGCTGTTCTCCGACGCGGTTTGGTTCATTGCTCACGGACGGCGGGATGTGCAGCCGCTTCAGGTGGACAGCGAGGTTCTGATGCAGCAGGTAGTAGTTCATCGAGATGGCGGCAAGCCAGCCCATGACGCGGTTGCCCATCAGGAAGCGCAGGGGGCGCACGGCGAAGGGGAGCGAGAGCATCAGCCCTGTAATCGTCAGGCAGAGCAGTGGGCGGCGCATCATCTGCGCGGCCTGCATGGCAGCTTGTCCGGACGTGTACGCCTGTGCGCGGATGACGCGGAGCATCCCGTAGAGAGAGACGCAGAACACAAGCGTCGCCGCGCCCTGCCAGAGCCACTTGCGGCGGCTTTCCGCCGGGTACAGCTGCGTCAGGCGCACATACAAGATGGACGCGCCCATGCCCATTGCGTAAACATCAAGGAAATTCGCCAGCTGATTGACAACCATGTTGTACTCGTCCAACCGCCATAAACACCAGCCGCGGAACGCAAACGCGACCGCCGCCATGCTCATCAGCGTACCGAGCGGGTTCTTCATCGCGCCCTTCGCCAGCAGGGGGAAAATCAGGTACGCCTGCATCTCGATGGCGATTGTCCACGATGCAACGCCAATAGGCGTGGCAATGTAGGTGGCGTAATTGAACGTCTGCGTGAACGTCAGGTGCATGAGGACGTCGCGGACGGCTTCTGATGTGCGCCCGTAGAGGTTGTACGGAATCGCGACGGCGACAAGCATCAGCAGCGTCAGGAAATAATAGCTGGGCACAATGCGCATGATGCGCCGCTGATAGAACGCCTTCGTGTCCGGCACGCGCTCGCCCAGCATCATCGTCCGCGCATACGGCAGGAACAGCAGAAAGCCCGACAGCAGAATTGTGCCGTCAACCGGCATATATCCAGCGCGCAGCAGATAGTCCAGCGAGTAACGGCCAATCGACGGCGTAAGCCACGACTGCTGCCAGAAGTGGTACCAGCTGACGATGAACACCAGCAGCACGCGCAGCCCGTTCAACTCCGGGATTCTGCGGCAGTTCGGGCGATAGGCGGTCATGAGTCCGCCTCCAGCAGGGCGCGCATTCCCATCACATAGCCGTAGAAGCCGAAGCCGACAATCTGCCCCCGGCAGGCGCTGGCGGTGACGGATTTGTGGCGGAATTCCTCCCGCGCGTGGACGTTGCTCATGTGGCACTCGATGACCGGCATCGGCACAGATGCAATTGCGTCATGCAGCGCAACAGACGTGTGCGTGTATCCGCCCGGATTGAACACCGCGCCGCAGAAGCCGTCGAAGTACGCCTTTTGCAGCGCATCAATCAGGTCTCCCTCGTGGTTGGACTGCACACAGCGCACCTCCACGCCGAGCTTTTCCGCTTCCGCGCGGCACAGCGCAAGCAGATCGTCATACGTCTTTGCGCCATAAACTGCCTTTTCACGCAGCCCAGTCAGGTTGATGTTCGGGCCGTTGAGAATGAGAATCTTTTTCGGTTCGCTCACAGCAAATGCAGCTCCTTCATCAGCGTTTCCGCAAGGTTCGGCGGCATGGAACATCCCTGCCAGATGCTTTCGGCTTCCACCGCCTGCGCAATGAGCATATACAGCCCTGTGCAGGCGGGCGTTCCAGCACGTTTTGCGGCGGCGGTCAGTACCGTTTCCGCCGGGTTGAAAATAATGTCCGCTACGCCGTCGGCGCGGGCGACGATGCTGGTCAAGTGCGCCGCATCTATCGGACAGCCCTCGACGCGCGGGTACATCCCGGCAGGGGTCGTGTTGACAATCAGCCCGCCCATATCGGGGAAGCGCGTATAGAAATCGTCGTAGCTGATTTCATCCGCGTGCTTCGGATTTCGGGATACCACCCACGTTTCGCGCGCCCCCATGCGCTCCACGGCGTTCCGGCAGGCGTGCATTGCCCCACCTGAACCGAGGATGAACACCGGGCGTCCGTCCGGATTCATGCCGAAGTGGCGCAGCATCTGCTCAAAGCCGGGGTCGTCCGTGTTGTAGCCGCGGCTTGTCTTGCCCGTCAGCACTGTGTTGACCGCCCCAACCTCCCGCGCAAAAGGGGTAATCTCATCCAGCAGGGGCATCACGTCCGTCTTGTACGGCACGGTGATATTGAAGCCGTCCAGCGTACGCAGCAGTTCCGGTACAACCGCCGCCAATTCACCGCGCGGAATCTCAATCAGCCGGTAGCTCGCCTCCAGAGAGATTTTCTCCCAAATCGCCTCGTGAATGGGGACGGACAGGCTATGCCCCAGCTTCTCCCCAATCAGGCCGTACTGCTTCATGAACATGCACCTCCGGGCTGCTTTGTTCCCATTATAGCATGATTTAGGCAAGGGGGCAATGCTTGAACAGTTTTTTTCTGTTTTTGCATTTTGGGTGCAACGAATGGCATCTCTGATTCGTCTAATAGGTAACAGGCTGGAAAAGGAGGGAGCGTATGGGCAGACGCGGAACACTGCTGCTGATGATTTTTCTGCTGCTGGGATGCGCATGTGCGGAGAAAGCGGTGGATATTACCTACCGCTTCGGCAGCCGCGAGGAGCAGAAAATTGCGGTGACGATTGACGACTGCTATCACGCAGAGGACGTTCGGGCGGTGCTGGATATTTTGCAGGCAAACGACGTCCGCGCGACGTTCTTCCCCATCGGCAAGGCGCTCAAATATGAGGACGCGGCGCTATGGCAGGAGGTTGTAGCGTCTGGGTGCGAAATCGGCAATCACTCATGGGGACACACTTACCTGACGAAGCTGAGCCGGCAGAAAATCAAGTTCCAGATGCTTCGGACACAGGAAAAAGTGGATGCGCTGCTGGACTGCCATTATCCCATGCAGGTCATGCGCCCGCCGATGGGCAAAACGAATCCGAAGGTGGAGGAAAGTGTCGCGGCGGTTGGTTATCTGGCGGTTGTCAAGTGGGATGTCAGTGAAACCGACCCGGTAAAGGCACTGGCGGACGTGCAAAACGGCAGCATCCTGCTCTTTCATGCGCGGAAGAAGGATGCGAAATGTCTGTCCGTGCTGATTCCGCAGCTGGTGGCGGAAGGCTATCAGCTGGTCACGGTGTCGGAACTGCTGGGACTGCCGGAAATTGTATGCAGCGCGGAAAAGTACGTCTATCACCGCCGCGATACGGAGGAAAATATCCGCCCTGATGCTGTTCCCCAGAATTGACAACCCTTCCCCATTCCGGTATAATGAAAGACGGGAAAAGGACGTTTTGCTGTGGCAAAATCAAGCATGAAGAGGAGTGAACCCTGATGAAGAAACGACTGTTGGCGCTGCTGAGCGCCATCGTGCTGATGGGTAGTGTATCGCTGGCGGAAAACACGGAAGAATCGGCGGAAACCCCGGCGACGGCGGAACCGATGGTTTCCCTGCCCATCGATTTTTCTCCCGGTATGCCCGCTGATCCGGACGGCTTTACCCTCGGCGACGGCACTTGGAGCTATGAGGATCCCACCATCAGCGTGCAGGTGACGCAGAAGCGCAAGGCGGAGTGCGACTATTGGGTTGCGCATATCAAGATAGCGGATGCTTCCCAGCTGCGCACCATGTCCGCCGGCGGCTTTGACTCCACCCGCACAGTCAAGGGCACGATTATGGCCAAGCGCAGCAACGCCATCCTTGCCATTGACGGCGATTATTTCTGCTATACCGGCATCGGTTATATCGTCCGGCAGGGCACGGAGTATCTTGACCACCTGCGCGGCGACCGCGACGTTCTCCTGATTGATGAGGACGGCGATTTCCACTATGTCCTCCGCCCCAAGCGCAATTCGCTTGATGGCACGGTGGATGGCAAGAAGGTCATCAACAGCTTCTTCTTCGGCCCGGTGCTGGTGCGCGAGGGCAAAGCCGTGCTGAACCCGATGGCGGAAGGCATGGCGTTCGATGAGCCGCGGCAGCGCATGGCGATTGCGCAGATTGGCCCGCTGGAATATATGGCGATTTGCTGTGCCTCGCAGGCGCGCGGCTCGATGGGCATGACGCTCCAGCAGTTTGCGCGGCTGTGCGCTGACGAAGGCGCGTATATCGCCTATAACCTCGATGGCGGCGACTCCACCATGATGATTTTCAACGGCGAGAAAATCAACGACGTACTGAATGAAAACACCCGTGCCATCTCCGACATCGTGTACTTCGCGTCGGCATGGACAGGTGAGGAGGCGGACGAGTGAATACCGTCTATTGGGTGCTCGTCGCGTTCGGCATCGTTGTGCTGGAGGCGCGTCTGCGCGCCCGGAACGTACGCTATCTGCCGATTCTGCCTGCTATTGTGCTGGGCGCGGTATTGTCCAAAGTCAGTTATGTTGTTCTGCAATGGCACTATGCGTTCCCGCGCTGGAGCTGGGGCGCGTTCACTGTCTTTCAGCCGGATACGTTCTGCTTCTTCGGCGGCGCGGTCGGCGTGGTGCTGGGCGTCATCATCAGCGCAAAGCTGACGCATCAGAAAGTGCTTCCTGTGCTGGATGCGTTTGCCCCGGCGGGTGCGCTGCTGGTCGCCATTGCCCGCTTCGGCGAAAAGTATCTGGGGGAAATCGGCACAGCGGGCTTTGAGATGCCCGAACAGCTGGCGTTCTTCCCCTTTGCCCTGACGAACGAGTGGGGCGAAAGCTATCCCGCCATCTTCATGCTGTCCTGCCTTGCGGCGCTCATTGTGGCGATTGTCGGTCTAACCCGCAAGCCCGGCGGACGCGATGGTCAGCTTTTCCTGCGCACCGCGTTTTATCTGGCGCTGCCGCAAATCATGTGCGAGAGCCTGCTGGCGGAGTGCATGAAGTGGGGCTTCGTGCGGGTGCAGCAGCTCCTGTGCGCGCTGACACTGCTGGTAATCCTGCTTGCCGAGTGCCGCCGTGCAGCGGGTTCATTGTCCTTTGCGAAGCGCTGGTGGCCGGTTGGCGCGCTGCTCCTGTGCGCGGCGGGGCTGGTCGGCGTGGAGTTCGCGCTGGATAAGTCCGGCTTGCCCGCGTTTGTGGGGTACGGCGCGATGGTCGTGCTGCTGGCACTGATTGCGGCAGCGGAATGCGGGGCGGCGAAAAGGGTGAAATAAAGGAAAGGCTGATTTACTCGCTGTTGTTGCTGAATAAATCAGCTTTTTTGTGTGTTTTCTTTTTCATCAAAGGGTTCATCGTCAAACTCTGGGTCTGGCAGACCTATTCCCTCTAAGCGTGCATAAGGTGAAAATGGGTCATCATCACCTACAAACGATTTGCAATAATTGAGTTCATCTTGAAGATTGTTTCCGAAAGAGTCGGTTTCAAAATGCTTTGCTATCACGCTAAGAACTGCGACATCCATTTCCTGCCGAAAAAGGACTCGTTCTTTGGGAGGAAGCGTGTTGAATTGCTCCATAGAAATATCATTTCTTGTAAGAAGCGTTTCAAAATAAAATGTATACCCTATATCACTTTTAGCTTTTAATAGATAAGGGTACTTTTCGGGTTTGATGAAAGACTTAAAAACAGCTCTTAAATATTTATCTTCTATGCGGTCAACATCGTTATCATATACGCCTGATAAATAGTTTGGGTGAACATCCAGATATTTTGCAATCCTGTCTAAAAGGTCAGGCGGCATTTCCCCGGCATCTAAACACCGACGGATGGTTTTTTCGGTTCTCTCTATCTGTTCATAGGCTTCTCCCAATTTTCGTATACTGCAATTACGCCATTTTAGGACTTCAAAGAAACGCTGCTTGTTTACCGGAACTTTCTGTACGGCTTTGTTTGCCATAATGCTTCCTCCGTTGCGGACATTTATGCCTAAAATGCCGCACCTTCGACTATTGACTGTGCGGACATTCACAGCTATAATATTATAGCAGATGCGGACATAAATGTCCACATAAAGGCGGAAGGAGGCATTCAAATGGAAGCAGCGCGGACGGAACAGCGCGGCGCTATTCAGTGGGTGAAAGAACACAAAACGGTGCTGATTGCTATTGGCGTTGGTGCAATCGGAATATTTTTTGTCGCGAAAAACTGGAACTCAATCAAGGGACTTTTCAAGGCAAGCGAATCAGCTCCTTGCGCCATCGAAAAAGCGGCAACAGCTGTGAAGGAAACTGTTGTTCCGACAATCCCCAAGGATGTTCTGGATAATCTTACCGGGAATAAGCTGACCGCGAGAGCGCTGGGCGACAAAATGGGGTGCACCGCACAGGAAATCAACAAACGTATTTGTACAGCTGGTCTGGCAGTAAAGCACCCTTGCGGCGGATATATTATGACAGAAGCTGGGCGGCTGCTCGGAGAAGAAACGGTGAAAACCACAAAGTATGATTATACTTTCTCCAACATCGAATGGGACGAGAAAATCCTTGAATTGCTGTTTAGCAAAGAAGAACTGCTGGAGCATGCAGCAAAAGAGGAAAAGATAAGGCAAATTATCGCCGCATCAACTTAATAGGTTATACAAAATCAGGGGCGTCCCTCTTCATTCCGAGAGAGACGCCCTGCATCATATACGGAATTACCCAATATTTCAGGTTGAATTTGACGGTAAATTCGGGTATAATACAGACGAAGGGAGTTGATAACATGACGAACATCGTCCCTATTTCTGACTTGAAGAACTATACCGAGGTTCTCAGCCATTGCGATAACGGTTCGACCGTCTACCTCACCAAGAACGGACGCGGCAAATATGTAGTACAGAGCCTTGCAGAGCATGAGAAACTTCAGGCGACGGTGAAGCTGCTTGCCGAACTTGCTAAAGGTGTCGAATCCATCCGCACGGAAGGTCTTTTGACCATCGACGAGGCGTTTGCCGGGCTGGATGAGGAAAAGCAAGACCCGAAAGAAGCCTAAGCATCTTAACGTATTTCATCCGAAAATAGTATAAAAATCAGGGGCGTCCCTCTCCTTTTTCCGAGAGAGACGCCCCATTATATTACCCCTTATTTCTCCACCTTCGTCAGCCGAATCCGCGTATTCGCTCCATTGCGCTGATCAAAGAGCCATGCGCTGGTGGCGCTGATGCCGGTCAGCTGGTGCGTAGCGGTCAGCGCATCCGCGGATGTGCCCGTGCGGATGGTCAGCCCGTCCACCGCGAAATACAGCGATTCGCCCGCAAGTGTGCAGGTGCCATCAAGATTGAACGTGTAGGCGTTTCCTGCCGTATCCTGCCATGTGCCGAGCACCAGATAGCACGCTTCCTTCAGGCGCTCCTTCACGCGGCGCTCGTCGCTGATTTCCTGATAGTACGGGTACGCCTGATACACCTGTCCGGCGGCATAATAGCTTTCGCCCGCCTGATAGCAGCTTTCGCGGAAAATGTCGCGCAAATCGGCGTAATCCGCGGGCAAATTCTCCATGTTCAGATTCATCAGCAAGTCAGCCACCGCCGTGTACTCCTGCTGATTGTATTGTGCGCGGGCGCTGTCGGCAATCGGGCCATAGTAGGCGGCATACTGCGCCGCGGCGCGATCGGCGGCATCGGAATAGTCGCCCGCCTGCGTGAAGAACTGCGCTGCCGCCAGGGAAAGCGAATCCGCCACGGCTTTTTCGCCCTGCGCATAGCGCACGATTTTAAGCTGTTCATCCGCGTCGGAATAGCCGGAAATGCCTTCCAGCAGCGCCGCCGCTTCGTCTAACTGCCCAGCGTCCTTCTTTTGCAGCGCAATGGCGTAGTCGCACGCCTTCAGCTGCGTTGCGGCATCCTTATACGTTCCCAGCGCGGCGAAAATCTCCCGCGCATCGGTGTACTGCTGATTTTGCAGCAGCAGCGCCGCCTGCTGATACTGCGTCGCGGCAAGGTTCGCTTCGTCGCCCAATTCGGCGTAGATGACGGCGGCGGACTGCAGATTGTCCAGCGCGCCGGTCGATGCAAGCGCCTGCGCCTTCATCGTGCGCACTTCGCTGATTTTCTGCGCGCTGTCCTTGTAGTCGCCCAAGGCTTCATACAGCGCGATTGCGCCGTCGTAGTCGCCATCCTGCGCCTTCTTCGCCGCCCAGTCGTAGTTGCACAGGCGAATCATGTCCGCCGCTTCGGAGTAATCCGAAACAGCCGTGAATCCGACAATCGCAGCTTCATACTCGCCGCGCGAATACGCAATCTGCGCCGGCTGATACACGCAGTCTTTCAGCAGCGTCGCGACATCATTGTAATCTGCCGGCAGCTGATTCAGCAGCGCCGTCGCCGCATCGAAATCCAGCGCTTTCATTTCCACCAGCGCCTGCTGATAGATGGCTTTCTTCCACAGGTCGTCCGCGTCGCTGTAATCGCGGATGTTCTGCAGCAGCCGCGCTGCTTCCTTGAATTTTCCAGCATCCAGCGCCTTCACTGCCGGAGCGTAATAGCTGACGTTTGCCTGTTCATCGGCATCCTCATAGCCCTTCGCAAGGTAGAACTGCTCGGCGGCGGTTGCGGTTTCTCCTGCCGCTTGCAGCTGCTTGCCATAGGCGTAATGCGCCTTACGCGCCAGTTCCGCCGCGCCCTCGTAATCCGGTATTTCCTCCAGACAGGCAATGGCGGATACCGGGTCAGGATTGTCGCCCTCCAGCAGGCTCTTCGCCTCCAGATACCACGTTTTTTCGATGAGCGCTGCGCTGTCCTGATACCCATTCAGCGCGGTTAGTCCTTCGCGGATGGCATCGTAGTCGCTCGCCGTCTCCATTTCGGCGGATAGGCGGCGATACGCGATTTCCTGCAGCTGCGTCCGCGAATTTTCGTAATCACCCAGCGCCGTGAACAGCTTTTCGGCATCATCCAGCTTGCCCTCGTTCAGCAGCAGCAGACCCTCCTGATAGTCGGCAGACTTGCGCAGGTCGTCCGTGCGTGTCTGATCCGTCAGCGTGTCCAGCAGCGTGCGCGCCTGTGCAATATCCTCCGCTGTCACATTGTCGCTGTCCAGCAGGGCTTTTGCGTGGCGGTAATTGCTTTCCTCCACCATGTCCGCTGCATCTTTGTAGCTGCTGATTTCCGCGAATTTCTCCGCCGCGGCGGTATATTCACCATTGGTGAGCGCCGTCTGCGCGTCGTTGTACTTCATCTGCGGCAGGAGGTGGAACATGATGCCGTAGCCACCGCCGAGAATCAGCACAATCAGCGCAACTGCCCCCGCCACAACGCGGCGGTGCCGTCGGCGGCTGGGCACCTTCCGCGCCACGCGGCGGTGCCGACGGCGCTTGGTCACTTCCTGCTCACGCTGGGCTTGCAGCTTTGATGTTTCCTCCACGGCAACGCGGTTCTGGTCATCCGTCGCCTTTTCGCGCGCGGCAATCACGGCGTCCACCGCTTCTTTGCTGAAGTGGGTGAACACATCGCGCTTATCGCGTCCGCAGCGGGCGCACGTCGCGACAGACACGGGATTCGGACGGCCGCAGACGCACAGCCATAGGTCGCCCTGCATTTCGGGATATCCCGCCGCCATGTTGCCTGCCACCTCGCGCAACTCACTCAGCGCGGTACTGCGGTGCAGGTTATTCGGCGTGTACTCCGTCAGTGGCTCTTTGCCGCGGCGCCAGATGCTGCTGTTATCGTACCAAACCTTCTCGATAATCGCTTCGCAGCCGCCGACGTTCGCGGGCTCTTCCACCGGCACGGTCATGGAGAATGTACGCATGGGTGCGCCGGTCAGCCCGTGCGCACGGTGGGTGATGCGGGTGATTTCCTGTCCGTCTGGATCAAGCAGGGTGAGGGTGACTTCCACGGAGACGACCTGCTGTCCGGAGAGATTGAACAGGGTCAGCTCGCAGGAAGGAAAGCCGGTATTGGGCGCATCAATGCGCCAGACCTCGACGGGGCTATTCAAATCAATCTTCAAGGGCAAATGCCTCCTTTGCAGCGTGCATTTTTGTTACTTGATTTTTCTTGTCGCAGAGGGTTTCGCCTCTGCGGAGGCGAGGAGGGGGGCTTTCCAGTCGCCACTTCCATGCTTTGGGGTATTGTAGCTTCTATATTCCGTTCCCAGATAAACACGCGGAAGAAATATGCAGAAGTCACCAACTCAATCGCGCGGAAGGGGCAAGGGAGGGGACTTCGTCCCGTTTCATTCTCCCTTGCGGAGTCCAGAGGCAGAGCCTCTGGCGCCTCTCCTCACTCAATATACACCATGATTTCAGAGAGGACGGAGGCGGTGAATTCAAGGCGCAGGACAACGCGCACGCCGTCATCAAGGACAAGACCAAAGCGCATGACCGTGCCGTCTACGGTGTACTCCACCACGCCGTACTGACCGCTTTCTTCGTCGCCGTAAAGGTGCTCGGTGTCGTTCTCGTCAATCGCGGTGTTGTCATTGCGGAAACGGTTGTATACCTGCGCGAAAGTGTCGCCGATGCGGCTCGCGCGCGGGCCTTCCATACCATCGGCGGCAATCAGCAGCATTTCCACCTGCGGGTTCTGCTTCTGCGCGTCGTAGAGGAACGTGATGTCGCACGCCGCGAACGTCATCGTGCGCACATAGCCGTCTGTGCCGTTCTCCACCCACACGTCGTCAATCACGTCTCCCAGCACGTCCGCAGCGGATTCCGGCGTCAGGCTCATGAAGTCAATGCCGGAGAACTGCAAGTCCGTCCCGTCAAACATGGGCAAATCCGCGCCGTTGTAGCTCGACGGAACCTGCACATAGTCGTCAAAGAGCGCATCGAAGCGGAGATTGTCGCGCACAGTGCTGATTTCCGCCTCGGTCGTGCGCGCGGACAGACCGTAAACGCGAATCGCGCTGACGATATTGTCCTCCATCGTAAAGATGACGCCCGTGTCCGTGTAGCCCTCGCCATCGGTTTCTACGCGCTCATGCACGGCGTATTCCACTGTCTGCACGCGCTGACCGTCGCGCTTCACTTCGCCCCATCTCATGCTTTCCGGCAGCAAGTCCAGCACATACAGCACGGCGGATTCGCGGCTGCCGCGCAGAGACGGATTCTCGCTGTAATTCGCTTCCAGCACGATGGACAGTTCGTCGCCTACCTGAATATCGCGCGGGCCCCGCTCTTCGGCGCTCGTCAGGACGATGGAAAGCAGCTGCGTGTCAATGCTCATCGCGGGCGAATCGGCATAAATCGTGCCGAAGGAATACTCGAAGGCATAGCCGTCCTCGGTCTTGGCATCCGCCGGATCGTTCAGGGGCGTAGAGGCCATTGCCAGCGTCTGCATCCGCGCGGCGAAGGCTTGCAGTTCCGCCAGCGTCAGGGCATCCGCGCTGTTGTCCTGCGCATCTTCCGCCGATGCGAAGATGCAGCTTACCCCCATCAAGACCGTCAGCAGCAGACAGAACATCCGTTTCATCATCGTCAAGCGCTCCTTTTTTCGGAAACGATATGATTTACCAATGCTATTGTACCGCAAAAATCCGCCCTTGTACACCCTCGAAATGTGTGGAAAATGTAAACTTTGCGCAGAAAATCGCGGAAAAAAGACGGTTTGCAGAAAAATATTCCACCTATTCCGCGGAAAATTCTCGATTTGCGCCACAAGGATGAGGAAGAATCCGACGCTGTTTCCAGCGCATCCGCCAAATCTCCCAAAATGCGCCAGCAACGAACATCCGCCCCCTGTCGTTGGATGGGTGAAGCGGAAAGAAACGCCGCTTCAAAAGCACATCCTCTTCCATGGAAAGCAAAAGGAGGCAACAATCCATGAACAAGAAGAATCTGACCTGTGTGGCTGGCCTGAGCGCGGCGGCGATGCTCGCGCTGAGCGGCATGGCGATGGCAGAAACGACCGAGAGCGCGCTCGTCAAGGGCGGCGCGCTGAACCTGCGCGAAACCGCGTCGCTGGACGCGAAGGTGCTGGGGCAGTACCCCACCGGGACGCTGGTGGAAATCATCAAAGCAGGCAGCGAATGGCATCGTGTCAGCGTGAACGGCAAAACCGGCTACATGTTGGCAAAGTACCTGAATAGCGCTGACAGCGCTATCTCCGCGACCGTCCGCACCAACACCGGCACGGGGCTGAACCTGCGCGAGCAGCCGAACATGAACGGCACGATTATCATGGCGATCAAGAACGGTCAGTCCGTCAGCGTCCTGCAGAAGAGCAGCCCTTGGAGCCGCGTCAAGGTCGGCAACCGCGAGGGCTATGTGGCAACGAAGTACCTGAACTTCGGTTCTTCTTCCGGCAGCGTGTCTGGCACGGCGGCTGTCGTTCATAACCCGAAAAGCACGCAGGTGCTGAATCTGCGCCGCGAACCGAACCTCGACGCACAGGTGCTGGCATACTATCACAACGGCACGAAGGTGACGATTCTGGGCAATGTGGACAGCAAGTGGGTCAAAGTACAGGTGCAGGACGGCAAGATCGGCTACATGATGAAGCAGTATTTGAAGGTGAGCGGGGGAGCGGGCGAAGTGAAGCCGTTCACGGCAAAGCTGTGGAACGTCAACGGCGGCAGCTATGTGAATTTCCGGAAGGGCGCATCGCTGAATGCGGAAGTACTTGCGCGCGTGCCGGTGGGTACGGAAGTGAAGGTGCTGGAGCATGGCACGGATTGGTGCAAGGTTGAGGTTGATGGCAAGACCGGGTATATTTCGACTTGGTTCATGAAGTGGTAAGGGATAGGGTTAGGGCTAACACCCAAAAGAGCAACACGCAGAAGAAGTAAGGCAGTGAAGCCAACTCAATCGCGAAAAAGGGTCAAGGGGCGTTGCCCCTTGCGGAGTCCAGAGGCAGCGCCTCTGGTGGGGTTTGGGGCAACGCCCCAACTGCTCCACGGGCGACCAATTCAAAGGAAGAAGCCCGCAAAAGCGCAGGCAGCGAAGCGTCCCTGCCAGTAACTTTGCGCGTCCTCAGACGCGCCCCCCAACTCGCTTTCCCCACCACTTGCACATTGTCGCGCCAAATGGGCGCGACCGATTACCCACCACTTGCATATTGTCGCGCCAGATGGGCGCGACTGAGTAGTTGGTCTTGCAACCATAGCTGCTTTTGCCCACAAGCAGGGGATTTCGCCTCTGCAACCGTAATCATCCCATCATAAAAATCCCCCGTCAGCCGGACATCATCATCCGCTGGCGGGGGATTCGTATCCCTATCAATACTCGTAAATCGTAATCAGCCCGCCCATGTTGTCCAGCGACATGGTGTAGTTGCTGGTCTTGCGGCTGATGCTGACGGAGAAGGTGCTGCTGTCGTCGCCCACCTGCTGGCGGACGATTTCGTACTTCAGCTGACCGTCCTCAAACACGGCAATGTGCGGGTGCGCCATCAGGTACTCAATGTACTCTTCCAAGCACATGTCCAGATGGTGCATCACCGTCGCGTTCGGAATGCCCACGAAGCGGAACAGATTCATCTCCACGTTCACGCCCGTCTTGTAGGCGCGGCTGACGGTGCCCTTCGTCGGGAAGTCCTGCAGCGGGAAGCGGAACACAAGCCCGTACTTCCAGCTGTTTTCGTACATCCACTTGCCCTGCTCACTCTCGGAGAACACCATCTTGTTCAATTCGTCATTGCCGTTCTCGTAGAGGTACAGCGTGAAAGCCAAGCCGGAGTTATATTCGCTCGTGCCGGGCAGGTTGATGCTCTTCTTTGTGGCGGCAATCAGCTCATCGTCCGTCCACGCGCTGTGGCGGCCTTTCAAGCGGTTGTATTCCGCGTCCCAGAGCGTCTGCTGGTCGGAAATGCTGCGGTACGCCTCGCGGACGACATAGCCCTCCAGCCCTGCTTCTTTTGCGGCATTGAGCGCATCCAGCAGGGCATTCGCCGCCACCGGGAACAGCCGCTGGTCGGAATTGCGCCAAATGCTCTTCGTCACGCCCATGCTCCGCGCATAGGTCATGATGGACACCAGCGATGATTCGTCAAAATCCGACGGGCGGGAATGCCACTCGTTGACCAGCAGCAGACCGCCCAGCATCACGTCCTGACGCGACACTGTGACCGTGCCGGGGTTATCCAGCGGATAATTCGTCAGGTCGACAATGGAGATGCCTTCCTGCGTGTCCGGCTGGGGCCAGTCGGCACTGATGTTGTTGTTCGCCGTCAGACGGTCTTGCAGCTCCTGCACTTCCTGCCGATACGCTTCGTAGCGCTCCGTGTTGCGCTTCTCCACCTCGGCGCGCTGCTCATTGACGTTGCGCACACGCATGGCGTAGAGCAGATTGCTGCCGAACAGGCACAGCACCGCCACCGCCGCCAGCACCGCCGTCGTCGCAATCAGGAACGTCAGCGAACTGACGCGCTTCTTCCCGGATGACTTCTTCATATACGAAAAACACCTGCCTTTTCGGGTGAAACCCTTTCATCAGGATGCCCGCGCGGCAGAAAATCAGTCAGCACAGGCATATTCTCTATCTCTATTCGCCGCGCAAGGGCGATTTTCCTGCTTGCGGAAAAAATCTGCATCAAAAAGCGTGTTGATTGAATGACTTTTCTTGCGCGGGACACAATAACAACGTCGCAGGGAGCGATTTCCCTGCAATCTGGAAGATTGAAAGGGGATTTTTTAATGCAAACCAGCCGAAAAATGAAAAAACGTCTGCTGACGATGCTGACACTGTGTTCCTGCGCCGTTCTGCTTGCGTCCTGCCGCGCCAGCGCCGACACGCGCACGGGTCAGGCGGATGGCTACGGCGGCATCCTGCGCGTGCAGGTGATGATGGAGGACGGCGCCATCAGCGCCGTGAACATTCTGGAACAGCATGAGACGGACGGCATCGGCAGCCGCGCGCTGGATATTCTGCCGGACGAGATGATTCGCATGAACACATGGGATGTGGATGTCGTGACGGGCGCAACGATGACGAGCAATGCTCTGCGTGAAGCCGTCCGCGTCGCCTTGAACGCATCGGACACAATGGACGAGGCAACGGGCAATCCGGCAAACCGCGCGGGTCAGGCGATTCGCGAGGGCATCGGCATGGCGGCGACCGGGCGCGTCGGGCCGGGCAAGGATGACGAAGACGGGCAGGTTTACTCCTTCAACGTCGTGTTTGCGCACGGGACGTTCGACGAGGACGGGCGCATCGTGTCGATGGCGGTTGACCAGCTCGAAGTGGCAACGCCGAATTACAGCGGCGCGTCCATGCCGCAGTTCAGCGGCTTTCCGGGACAGGGCGGCTATTCGCTCTGGGATGACAGCGCCGGGAAGGTCGTCGGCTACACCGAGGACAGCGAGGACAACTACATGCAGGAAATTGCCGCATGGACGAGCAAGCGCGCCCGTGGAGAGGATTACCAGCTGACGAGCGGCTCATGGCGCGAGCAGATGGACGCCATTACCAGCTGACGAGCGGTTCATGGCGCGAGCAGATGGACGCCTATCAGAACATGATGGTCGGCATGACGGTGGACGAGGTAGAGACGTGGTTTGGGCGGTACTTTTCCGCCGAGAACGGCCGCCCGTTGACGGAAAATTCCTCTTCCGACGCTGATCGCGCCCGCTGGGAAGCCTTCTCCGACGACGACCGCGCCCGCGCCGCCGACATTGTCTCCGGCGCCACCATGTCCCTGCGCGACGCCCACGGCGACATCCTCACCGCCATCCGCCGCGCGTGGGAGGATGCACAAAAGGGGGAGTGACCCAAGGGGCGTTGCCCCTTGACCCCACCAGAGGCTTTGCCTCTGGACTCCACAAGGGAGAATGAAACGGGACGAAGTCCCCTCCCTTGACCCTTCCGCGCGATTCAGTTGGTGACACTTTCATGCAGTGCCCGCGTGTTTATCCGATGAACCTTCGGTTCAAGCCAACAAACATGAAACCCTAAAAGTTGCGGCGCCGAAGGTTTCCAAAGGGCGATCGCAGGTTTCACCTGTTTTCATGCCCTTTGGTCGCCGCCGCAGCGGCGAAACCCCTGCCGCACGAATCAGCTTTCGATTCGTGCGGCTTTTTCTTCGATGGCTTTCATCAAAGCATCAAGCTCCGGCATTTTCTCTCGCACTGGCGCAAGCGTGTTCCGCACAACCTCTGCTTCCCGCGCTTCATGTGTCACCAGCGTCGTCACCGCATAGGCAGGAAGCGCATAGTCCACCATGCGAAACATCACCTGCCGTATTGCTGCGCCGGCTTTTCCACGATAGAGCGCCGTAAATTCACCCGGTTCACCTGCCAGAAGTTCCGCAACCACCCCATCGCTCAGCAGAAGTTTCCATGCAGTATATGACAGCCGCGCCTCGCTTTCCAGCACCTGTTTCATCAGCCCATACGCCTTCTGTGCATCACACTGAACCATCAGCGCAATCTGCGCTCGCTGAAAGACGCAGATTGCATCCTGACATGTCTTCACTGTTGCAGGCTTCGGAATGTTTTCAATCGAAACATCTGTCACCTCCACCCCGCCATTCGCCTTCATACGCGCAAAATACAGCCACTCCGCCAATTGTTCCGGATCTCGAAGCATCCGTGCGATCGCCATCGGCGATGCGATAAACCGCTCATCCATCGGCAGAATGCACGTCATCACCAGCACCACGCCACCCATCGCCAGTTCGCACAGCACCAGTGACACCGGCTGCCCCAGCGTCAGCAGGGTCAGCACGCCAAACACCACCGCCAGCGTCCCGCCATACAGCAGGGGACAGAGCATGTACAGCGTCACGTCGTGCCGAGAGGCATCCTCCGGCGGAAGCAGATACGGCTGATAGCGCAGACGACTTTGCGCCGGGGCTTGAATGCGCACAAACGCCCCTGTGCCGTCCGCCTGATAGACCCGCCCGAACGCCTCGTAACGCACGAGCTTCCAGCCAAAGTGCCTGCCGACCAGCATTTTCGGCACATCTTGCAGCAGATACGTCACAACCGCCGTCAGTGCCAGCCCCAGATACGTCGCCAGATTCCGCTCTTCATTCGTCCCGACAGTCAGCTGTGCGTTCACGCCGATTAGTGCCGCGCAGAACAGTACCGCCGCCAGCAGGATGCTGCCCATCCGCAGGAGCGGAAACAGGCGCTGAAATGTCCGATTCTTCATTCTTGCGCTTCCTTTGCCTTTCTTGATTCGTAGATTTCCTTTTCCTGCGTCATCCGGTCTATCGTCCACTGATAGCAGCGCGGCATGGTCGTATGGCGGATGCGGCGCAGGAACTGCTTGCGGCACTGCTCCGCCTTCTGCTCATCGCCGTCACGCAGCAGATGCACCGCATACGCCGTCCGCCAGACAAGCGGCTGCTTTTCATGCTTGCGCAATTCCTTCTGCATGTACAGCGTGTCATACTCTTTCAGGAAGTATCCCGGCTTGTCCAGCGCCAGTTCACACAGAACGCCGCGCGGAATCAGCTGCCACCAAAGGCGCTTCGTCTGCTCCCGATGCTCCTGCGCCAGCATGGTCAGGATGTCCAGCGCCTCACCATAGCGGTTCTGCATCATCAGCCGCGCGGAACGGTTAATCATGAGCGCCGCATCATTCTGATCCTGAATTTTGTCCGGCGGCGTGAAGTACTCCTCCGGCATTTCCGTGAGCAGGCGATCCGTCAGGTTCTCCGCCAGCAGGCACTGCATCTGCCACATTTTGCGCCGTTTTTCGGGCTGGAATACTTTCCGAATTTCGCTTGGCGGCATGATGATGCTGAGAAACGCATAACCCCACGCCAGCACAAGGCAGGCAATGGCGGATGCTGTCCCATACAAATTGACTGCCAGCGCATAGAACAGTATTGCCAGTACGCTCTGCACATAGTACAGGACAATCTGCGCCCGCTGCTGCAAGTCGCCGGTTTCCTGCTCCCACGGAACAGCCGCCAGCAGTATGCCCACATTGCGCTCCGCCGCCGGAAGGTACTGCACGCGCCAGCCGACGGTTTTCCTGCGGATATGAAGAAAGTACAAATCCACCAGCTGTATTCTGCAGCCGTACAGCACCAGAAGCAGCGTATACAGCAGCATATGCAGTGCCAATGCTATGAACAATCCGCAGATAAGCGGCGGCACAGCAAACACCATCAGCATCAGCGCATCATCCGTTATCTCGATGAGCGGCAGAAGCAGGCATAAAAACGATGCAATACCCATGATGAATGTTCCCAGCGCCAAATATCCCCGTAGTTTCTGCATCATTCTTCTCCTTTTCGCGGTCATCCGCGGAAATTTCCGCTTCCAGTATACGCCTTTCCCCCGATTGCGTCAAGGGAAGGGAATTTTTCCGGCAGCAGTCATGGGTTCGTCATCTGTTCGTCACTTGACGGGGATATGATAGAAGCGGAAAGGAGTGAAGCTCCATGAAGCGGCATTTCGCAAACATGGTGTTTGCTTTGATTTTGATAGCGTACACGGTTTATGCGGCGCTGGACACGTTCGTGATTGTCCGTGTGCTAACGCCGGACACGCTGCCGACGGCAACCGCTGAAGCCTCCACCGCGCCGACGGAAGCTCCGACCGCCGTGCCGACTGCGACGGAATCCCCCGCGGAACAGGCGACCACCGCGCCCATTTCCACCGACACGGAATACCACGATGACCAAATCGACATTGTGCTGACAACGATGCGCGTAGAGAACACGACGGTGTACGTCGCGGACGTGCAGCTTGCGGATATTTCCCTGCTCAAAACGGCGCTGGCGGGGAACACCTACGCCCGCAACCTGACCGAGACGACCTCTGTGCAGGCGGCAAACGCGGGTGCAATTCTCGCCATCAACGGCGACTATTACGGCGCACAGGAGCGCGGGTATGTGCTGCGCAACGGCGTGCTGTACCGCGCATCGGCGCAAAGCGGCACGGACGCACTGGTCATCGGTGCGGACGGCAATTTCCGCATCATCACCGAGGGCGAAACGAGTGCCGACACGCTGGTGCGTGAAGGCGCGTGGCAGGTGCTGACGTTCGGCCCGGCGCTGGTCAAGGACGGACAAGTGACCGTCAGGAGCAGCGACGAGGTCGGGCGCGCCATGACCTCCAACCCGCGCACCGCCATCGGGCAAATCAGCGAAGGGCATTACCTGCTGGTCGTGTCCGACGGGCGGACGAAGGAGAGCACCGGGCTTTCCTTGCGGCAATTGGCAGAGCTGATGCAGTCGCTGGGCGCACAAATCGCCTACAACCTCGACGGCGGCGGCTCTTCAACCATGGTATTTCAGGGGCGCGTCGTCAACAACCCGACCACGAACGGGCGCAGCATCCGCGAAAGGAGCGTGAGCGACATTGTCTACATCGGCTATTGACCGCAAATGCGTGAAACTTGCGCTCTACGATCTGCTTTTTGCCGCCGTGACCGCGCTGGGCGGATTCGTGTATGAGCAGTTCAGCCACGGGGTCTACTCGGACTTCATGGTGTATGCGTTCCTGCCGCTGCTGGTGCTGGGAGCGTGTCCGCTGCTGATTCGCGCCCTGCGCGGGAAAGCGCTGCCGGGGCGCTGGTGCGTGCGGCTGTACCACTGGGGCATCATTGCGCTGACAGTCGGCTGCCTGTTTCAAGGAGCGCTGGAGATTTACGGCACGACGAGTCGACTCGTAATGGGGTACTGGATCGCAGGCGGCGCGTGCTTTGCAGGAAGCCTTGTGGCGGGCGGGAAAAAATGATGATACACCCCTTTGACAAATCCGCTCCGATGCGGTAAAATAGCGGTACAGAGTGCTGCCTTTGCTGCGTAAGTCCATCTGTCGGACGCGCGGTAGGGGCAGCCTTTTTTGCCTTGACACTGCGCTCCAATCAACGAAAAGGAGTGCTTTTTTATGCAGACAGAATCCGAAACCTCCATAGCGCAGAACGCGCGCCCGCTGGCAACACAGCCGCTGGGGCGCCTCATGCGGCGCTACGCCGTTCCGTGCATGACCTCTCTGGTCGTGGCGGCGCTGTACAACATGGTCGATCAGGTGTTCATTGCGAACGCGCCCGACTTGGGCAGCGTCGGCAACGCAGCAACGACGGTCGTCTTTCCGCTGACGGTCGCGGCGCTGGCGATTGCGGTCATGCTCGGCGACGGCTGCTGCGCGTTTGTCAGCCTGATGCTTGGCGCAGGGAAACAGGAGGAGGCCCACCGTGCCGTCGGCGAAACGGTAACGGTCAGCGTCCTCGCGGGGCTTGTCCTGATGGCGGCATACCTGCTGTTCCCGGACACGCTGCTGACGTGGTTCGGCGGGCGCGTCAATGCCGGGACATTCGAGAAGGCGCAGGAATATTTCTTCTGGATTGCCTTGGGCGTGCCGCTGTACGTCTTTGGGCAGGCAATGAACCCGGTCATCCGTTCCGACGGCAGCCCGACATTCGCAATGGTTGCCACGCTGGCGGGGGCGGCGGCAAACCTCGTGCTTGACCCGCTGCTGATTTTCGTCTGCCACTTTGGTATGGCGGGCGCGGCGATTGCAACGGTTGCCGGGCAGGCGCTGACCGCTGGACTGTCCATCTGGTATCTAACGCGGATGAAGCAGATTCACCTGCAAAAGGACAGCTTCCGCCCGCGCGCGCATTTACTGGGGAAATGCGCCAAGCTCGGCATGACATCCTTCCTGGCGCAAATCAGCCTGGTCGCGGCAATGGCGGCGACGAACACGATGCTGCGCATTTGCAGCGCGCAGGACGCTGTTTTCTCGCAGGAGGAATTTTCCGCGATTCCGATGGCGGTTTTCGGCATTGTCATGAAAGTGTTCCAAATCGTCATCAGCTGTGCGATTGGGCTGGCGGCGGGATGCATTCCCGTGGCGGGATACAACATGGGCGCAGGACGGTATGACCGTGTGAAAGGGCTTTTGACGCGGCTGCTGGCGGCGGAGGCAGTTGTCGGGCTGATTGCGCTGCTTGTGGTGGAGCTGCTGCCCGATCAGGTGATGCTGCTCTTCGGCGCGCAGAACGAGTCCATCCACTACACGCTCTTTGCCCGGCGCTGCTTCCGGGTGTACCTGAGCATGATTGTGCTGGCGTGCATCAACAAAGGGACGTTCATCTTCCTGCAATCGCTGGGGAAAGCGGCTGCCTCGACGCTTTTGTCGATGGCGCGGGAGATTGTGTTCGGCGTGGGGCTGGTGCTGCTCCTGCCGCAGTTTTTCCAGCTGGACGGGGTGATCTATTCCATGCCTGCCGCCGATGTGCTGACGGCAATTCTCTCAGCGGTCGTGCTGGTACGGACATACCGCTCACTGGAAACGGAGAAGTAAGTAATACAGAAAAGCCGGGGCGAATCCTCCGAAACAGGGGAGATTCGACCCGGCTTTGTTTTTGATATGCCATTACTCCTGCGGATTTTCGGGGTGCTGCTCCCGCTCCTGCATCAGCTTCCGAATCGCGGTAAACGATTCTTCGGAAATATCATGCTCGATTTTGCAGGCGTCCTCGCGGGCAACATCGGAATCAACGCCCAAACTCTCCAGAAAGCTCGACAGCGTCTTGTGGCGGTCATAAATGCTCCTCGCAATTTCCATCCCGGCGGGCGTGAGCGTAATCAAGTTGTCAGCATCCATCGTCAGATAGCCGTTTTCGCGCAGGCGCTTCATCGCCACGCTGACAGACGGCTTCGTGACCCCCAGCAGCAGAGAAATATCCACAGAGCGTGCATAGCCTTTTGCTTCTTTCAGGCGGAGGATTGCTTCCAAATAGTCCTCAGCGGATTCGTGAATGTTCATTCGATACTCCTTTCCGGATATAATGCGTTTCCTTTTCTTCTTATTTTACCATGCGCGGCGAAAAAATGCAACCTTCATTTTTCTGCCTGTGCCAAGCGGAAATACTCCGCCGCGCCATCCGCAATCGCTTCGCCCAACTTCTCCTGATAAGCAGGCGAGAGCAGCAGCGCTTCCTCCGCCGGATTGGAAATGAAGCCGCATTCCACCAGCACCGACGGCGTATCCAGCTGAAGAATGAAGTAGTCGCCCGGCATGGCGGCGCGCTCCTTTTGGGGCGAAAGGGCGGTAATGAGCGCTTCCTGCATCGTTCCGGCGAGCAGACGCCCCGCGCCGCTGCCCGCGCGGTAGAACACTTGCGGCCCGGATTCCGACCGCACGCGGTATTCGTTCATGTGGATGGACAGCACCATGTCCACCTGCCCCTGGACCGCCATGTCCACGCGGCACTGCATGTCCTGCCGCTTCTTCGTCACATTTGCTGGGCGGGTTGTGTCGTCGCAGAGATCGGTGTCTGTCCGGCGGGTCATCAGCACCGTCGCGCCGCGCTGCGTCAGGCTCTTTTCCACCGCCAGCGCTACGGCGAGGTTGACCTCTTTCTCCCACACGCCGGAATCTCGGCAGCGCGCGCCGCCGTCATAGCCGCCGTGGCCGGGGTCAACGAGAATCGTCCGCCCAGTCAGGCTGCCCGCGGCGATATATGTCGTTTCCGGCGTTGGAGACGGGGGTGCTGCGTCCGTCGGTCTTTGGGGAATTCGAGTCAGCGCAACACCCACCAGTGCCGTACCGACAAGCAGCGTTGCAAAGGTCAGCACCGGCAGGATGTGCGATGCGAAATTGCGGAAAAAGGGCGATTTTTCTGCCAAGAAACCCACCTCCTCTCTCCAGTCTATGTCGGATACGGTATAGGCATGTCCGAAGCACACCAAATTGACGCATGATTATGCTTTTGTTGATGTATCCAAGTCTGCTATCCATCCGCTGTATATGTATCCCGTCCTTCAAATCGTTTCAAATTGGGCGAAAGCATCCACAGTTTCCACAGGATTATCCACAGTGTTTTTTGCCGATTTTGCCTTGACAAACCGCGTATGACCGCAAATTATCCACATTGTCCACAGGGTTATCCACAGAAGTTGTCCACCCCCTGCGCGGCTTGTGGATTCTTTTGCAGATAACCAGAAAATGGTGTCGGATGTTCGCATTTTGCGGATAATTATTCATTTCTGTGCATAAACGTTCTTTGGTGCTTGTCCCAAATGGCATGAGCGCTCCCCGCGGAGGACAATGTGGCGAAACGTGCCTTTTCACCGCGTTTTTCGTCGGACGGGGCTGGGGATAAAGCGGTGTATCTGTGAATGATTTGGGGATGAAAAGTGGATAAATTGGGGATAAGTTCAATGGGGCATTGGATTGTCCCCCTTGAACCCCTTCAGGCTGCACCTATGCGGCTTGATTTTGGTTGTTGCAGGGGGAATCGCGCCTGCGGTCGCGACAAGGGGGCAATGAGAACAGACGAAGTCTGCGGTCGCCCCCTTGACCCCTTCGGCGCGGACACTCCCATGCGACTTGACTGCGCTTGTTACTTGGGGGAACGAAAGGAACACTAACTAATTGAAGTAACGGTAAAAACCTACTATGCAAGAGGGCACCGAAGGTTTCCAAAGGGCGACCGCAGACATTCGTCTGTTTTCATGCCCTTTGGTCGCCTCCGCAGAGGCGAAATCCCCTGCTTTCGGGAAAGAGCAGCTATGTCTGAAAGACCAGCAGTTCGGTCGCGCCCATCTGGCGCGACAATGTTGCGTTGAGGGAGAGAGCAGCTTGGGGGCGCTCCTGCGGGAGCGCAAAGTTACTGGCAGGGACGCTTGAGGCAGCGCCTCTGGTGAAACGAGGTGAATCAAAGAATGTTGATTGCTTGTGAAGATAAGAAAATGGAACTCGAACAGGGCATGACCGTTGAACAGTGCCTGATAAAGCTCGGTGTCAGCCGCGAAGGCGTGCTGGCCGTTCAGCAGGGCGGACGGGTGCTCAACATCTATGCTGTGTCGCGCCAAATGGGCGCGACCCGATAGCCGCACTGCCCGCATTCCTCCGATAGTTACCACCCCCATTTCCCCGAATTTCCAAATGCTGAATTTTTGAGGAAACCCCTTGCTTTTTGCCGCAGAGTATGATATACTGTCAAGGCTTGATGTGTGCATACTCCAACAAGGAGGTGGATTTCCATGGGTAAGTTTTGCGAGATCTGCGAAAAGGGTACGCTGAACGGCAACAACGTCAGCCACTCCAACCGTAAGACCCACCGTACCTGGGCGCCCAACGTGCAGAGTGTCCGCGTGGTGGTCAACGGTTCTGCGAAGCGTATGAACGTCTGCACCCGCTGCCTGCGCAGCGGCAATGTGATGCGTGCGCTCCCCAAGACCCACGAGGAAGCGTAATCGTCCGCAAGGGTGGTTCCGTCACTTCTCAAGTAGAGTTTGCATCAATTTCCTCCGTCTGTTGTGCGACAGGCGGGGGATTTTTTGCATGGGGAAAATCCTCCTTGGGGCAAAAGGCAATGATGTTTGCTTAAGCAAGTTGATTTTTGTGTTGCAGAGGGTTTCGCCTCTGCGGAGGCGACCAGAGGGCAGTGAGAACAGACGAAGTCTGCGGTCGCCCCCTTGACCCCTTCGCAGCGCACACTACTTCTGGTCGGGAATCAGAACCGCCTTGATGCGGCGGACGCCAGCGGAAGAGGATTCTTCCTTCTGAATCTTGAACGTGCCCAAATCGCCGGTGTTCTGCGCGTGGGGGCCGCCGCAGATTTCAAAGGAGTAATCGCCCATCTTGTAGGTGCGAACCTTCTCGCCGTACTTGGACTCAAACAGGCCAATTGCGCCCTTCTCCTTCGCTTCCGGCACGGTCATCTCTTCGCACACAACCGGCACTTTCGCCTGAATCGCTTCATTGACCATCTTTTCGACCTGCGCCAGTTCGTCCTTGGTCACCTTGCGGCCGAAGGAGAAGTCGAAGCGCAGACGTTCCGCCGTGATGTTCGAGCCCTTCTGCGCCACTTCGTCGCCGAGCACCTTGCGCAGCGCCGCGTGCAGCAGGTGAGTCGCGGTGTGCAGGCGCGCGGTTTCCTCGCTCGTGTCCGCCAGACCGCCCTTGAACTTCTGCTCAGCGCCCTGATGGCTCAGCTCCTGATGCTTGCGGAACGCTTCCTCGAATCCGGCGGTATCCACCGTCAGATTGCGCTCCTTCGCCAGTTCCACGGTCATCTCAATCGGGAAGCCGTAGGTATCGTAGAGGTGGAACGCCGTCTCGCCGTCAATCTTGCCGTCCGCCGCGCGGGACGCCACCTTGTCGAACTCCTTGTTGCCCTGCTTCAGCGTGCGGGCAAAACGGCCTTCTTCCAGCGTCAGCTGGTCGATGACAAACGCCGCGTTGCGCTCCAGCTCCGGATACGCATTCTTGTACTGGTTGATGATAACCTTCGCGATTTCGCAGGTGAAGCCGTCGGGCATACCGAGCTGCATCCCGTAGCGCACCGCGCGGCGAATCAGGCGGCGGAGAATATAGCCCTGATCCGTGTTGGACGGGGACACGCCACGGTCGTCGCCCAGAATAAAGGTGGACGTGCGCATGTGGTCGGCAATGATGCGGAACGCCTTGGTCGTTTCCTCATCTGCGCCGTACTCCTTGCCAGACAGTTCGGCAATCTTCGCCAGAATGTCGGTGAAGGCGTCCGTCTCATAGACGGTCTTCTTGCCCGTCAGCACACAAATCGTGCGTTCCAGGCCCATGCCGGTATCGACGTTCTTCTGCTTGAGCGGAATGAACGTGCCGTCCTTCTGCTTGTTGTACTGCATGAACACGTCGTTCCAGATTTCCAGATACGCGCCGCAGTGGCAGGCAGGCGAGCAGTTCGGGCCGCAGGGCTTTTTGGTGATGATGAACATCTCGGTATCCGGGCCGCACGGGCCGGTGATGCCCGCCGGGCCCCACCAGTTGTGTTCCTTCGGCAGATAGAACAGGTGGTCATCCTTCACGCCGCAGCTGCGCCAGAGATTGGCGGCTTCCTCGTCGCGGGGGCAGTCCTCGTCGCCCTCAAAGACAGTGAACGCCAGCTTGTCGGGGTCCAGACCGAGGTATTTTTCGCTCGTCAGGAACTCCCAGCTCCACGGAATCATTTCCTTCTTGAAATAGTCGCCCAGCGACCAGTTGCCCAGCATCTCAAAGAAGGTCAGGTGGCTGGGGTCGCCCACGTCGTCAATATCACCCGTGCGGATGCACTTCTGCACGTCGGTCAGGCGCGTGCCGGCGGGGTGGGGCGTACCCATCAGGTACGGCACGAGCGGGTGCATACCGGCGGTGGTGAACAAGACGGTCGGGTCATTTTCCGGAATAACGGAGGCGGAGGGAATCCGATGATGTCCCTTGGACTCCATGAACTGCTGGAACATTTCCCGCAGCTGGGCGGATGTAATCTGCTTCATAAAGGCTGCTCCCTTCAAATTCGCACAAAATGGGGTCAATCGCAAGGGCTATTATACCATTCTGTCATGCGATTTGCAAGGGCTTCACGCGGTTTCCTGCGCCATTTGCGCCTTCTGCGCACGAATGACCTTTGTCATCATCCACACGGCGAGGGCAAGTGTCAGCACATCCGCCAGCGGCTGGCAGACTTCCAGCCCGCGCAGCCCCCACACGTTCGGCAGCACCAGCAGCGTCGGAATCAGGAACAAGCCCTGCCGCGCCGCCGCCAGAATCGTCGAGCGGATGCCGTAGCCAATCGCCTGCGTGTACATGTTGCTCAGCGTAATAAAGCCCCACGCCCACACGGTCAGAATCTGAACGCGGAAGGTTTCCGTGCCGATGCGGATGACCTCCGGGTCGGAGCGGCGGAACAGCGTGACGACCGGCTCGGCAAAGGCGAAGCCCGCCGCGCCCAGCACCAGCAGCACAATCGTCGTTACCTTGACGCTGAAGGAAAACGCACGGTGCATCCGGTCATATTTTCTCGCGCCGTAATTGAAGCCGCAGACCGGCTGGAAGCCCTGCCCGAAGCCGACAACGGTGGAGTTGACGAAATTCAGGCAGCGGCTGACAATCGCGAACGCCGCAATCGCCGGGTCTCCATAGACCGCCGCGGCATTGTTGAGCAGCGACGTCGACACGCTCATGATGCCCTGCCGCCCCAGCGACGGCAGACCGTTGTTCAGGATTTTGGCGTACATCTGCTTCGTTGGGCGGTAGTTGCGCGGATGAATCGTGATGGCGTCGGCGTGCGTGCTGCACATCACCAGCAGGATGACAAAGCTCGTCAGCTGCGAAATTGCCGTCGCAATCGATGCGCCCGCAATGCCCATGTCGAACACGAAAATCAGCAGCGGGTCAAGGAGCATATTCAGCAAGCCGCCGGAAATGATGCCGACCATGCCATACGTCGCCAAGCCTTGAAAGCGCAGGAGGTTGTTCATTGACAACGACCCCATCATGAACGGCGCGGCGAGGAAAATATACCGTGCGTAATCCAGCGCATACGGCATAGCGGTCTCCGTCGCGCCAAGCAGGCGCATCAGCGGCTCATTGAACACATTGCCCAGCACCGCAATCAGCACGCCCGCCGCCACTGCGGAAAAGAAGCCGACCGCGCTGTACACTTCCGCCTCCTTGCGCTTGCCCATGCCCAGCAGATGGCTGACGTTCGTACCGCTGCCCATGCCGAACATGAACGCCAGCGCCTGAATCATCGCCATCACGGAAAAGACAATGCCGACGGCGGCGGAGGCGGATGTGCCGCTTGCGGTGGCTTCCGCCGTGCCAATTTGGCTGACGAAATAGGTGTCCGCCATATTATAAATGGAGGTAATCAGCATTGAGCAGATGGTGGGAAGCGCCATTTTCGGGATAATCTTCTCCACCGGCTGCGTCAGGAGCATTTGCTGTCTTTCTTCGGCGCTCATCGCCATAGGATTTGCCCTGCCTTTCTCATTCTCTCTACGCATGGAAGCCCTTTCAGAGCATACCGAATGAAATATTCTGCAAAAATCCCGAAAATCCTTGTTTTTTTCGCCGCACTTGACAAAGAAAGTCAGATGCAGTACCCTTGTATTGGGGAGAGCATCCCCCGAAAGGCAGAAAATTGACATGAGATCGACCGAAGAAATGCTGCAAGCCGCTGTACAGCAGCTGCAAACCGCGGAGCAGGCGCGCCTGACCAGCGAAACCGACCCTGCGCGCCGGCAGCTGCTGCATCTGCTCTATGCGCGGGAAGCCGCCGCGCTGCAATCCATGACACTGATACGCGCTGAAATCCCCGCCGCCCAAAAGCGGGACTGGAAGCCGCTGATTTTCCCGCTCGCCGCCGCGGTGCTGAATCTGGGTGCGCTGGCGCTCTGGCTGACGCTGCCCAACTGCGTGACGCCGGAAAACAGCGGCTGGATGGGGCGATTCGCGCTGTGCATCGTTGCGCAGTCGGTATCGCTCTGCGCCGCCATCGGGAGCATTGTGAGCGCCATGCGCCGCAAGCCTCCCAAGCCTGTTGTGGTGGCGGATGAGCCTGAGCTTCGCCGTCGCTTGGTGGAAGCAGAAGGGCGAATCGCTTTGGACGCGCAGACCATCGAAGCGCTTTTTGCGCAGGAATCTGTTACCATCATCAGCACAGGCGCGGAAACGGCAGCAGAGCTATATGCCTCACTGTACGAAATGGCACAGGACGCCCGGCTGGACGGCGACGCAAATCAGGAAAAAGCGCTCTCGTGGCCGCTGTCGAATGCAAAGCGCCTGTTGAATGCGGTCGGCTGCGAAGCGGTGGACTACACGCCGGAAACGGCGATGTTCTACGACGTGATGGACGCGGACATCACCCAGCAGCGCCGCCCCGCGATTGTGCAGAAGGCGGACGGGATTGTGCAGCAGAGGGGACTGTATTTAAGGAAGGGGTAACGCCGTCGCTGCCCCCTTGTCGCGCCCACAGGCGCGAATCCCCCTGCAACAATCAAAATCAAGAAACATGGGTGTGCATTGCGAAGGGGTCAAGGGGGCGACCGCAAAGCCCCCTTGTCGCCTCCGCAGAGGCGAAATCCTCTGCTTGCAGAAAAGACATGCCATGTCTACAAGACCAGCAGCGTGGTCGCGCCAATGGGCAAGTGGTGAGTAGAGCAGCTTGGGGGGCGCTTCTGAGGAAGCGCAAAGTTACTGGCAGGGACGCTTCGCTGCCTGCATCCCCCCTTGACCCCTTTTCGCGATTGAGTTGGTCTCTTCTTCATGCTTTGCCCGCGTGTTTATCCTTTTGGGCTTCGCCTAAGACCCTTTTCTGCCATTATAATAACTTTATCAGCATCGTCTTCTGCTCATCCATCTCCACTACCACCAATCCATCCTTCTCCAGCTGCTTCATCACATCCGAAAACCGCTTAAACCCGATACTCCGCTCCGTAAAATCCGGATACGACGTCAATATATCCGCCTTCAAAATGGACGGATTCACGCGCTCAAATCCACCGTCCTTATACGCCTGCAGCTGTGCCGCAAACGCCTCCCGCCAATTATCCTTCGTCAGCTGCGGGCGCCCTTCCGCCGATTCCGCGCTGTTCAGATTGACCATCATGTTAAAATTGTCATTCTTCACGCGCAGTTCGCCAAACCGCTGGCTCAATTTCGTCAGCAGCTTCCCGAACGACGAGCAGCCATAGGACTTCTCGTTGAAGTCCGGGCGCAAGCGCAAAAGAATCCCCTTCAGTTCCGATGCGTACATGCCGTCCGTGTCGGCGGACTCCTCCAGAATGGAGATAATCAGCTTGTTCAGCTCCGCTTCATCAGCAGCTTCCTCGGTAGATGCGCGATGCTTCTTCGGAGCAGCGGGAGCGACGGTTCTGCCGCTGACGCCCTCCAAGAACTGGAACTCATTGCAGGCGTTGATAAATACAGTGCTGGCGGCTTCGCTTCGGCTGATACCCAGCACGAATTTGCCCATGCTCTTCAAACGCCCAACGAGGGGGGTATAATCGCTGTCGCCGGAGACGATGCAGAACGAGTCGATGAGCGGGTTGGTGAACGCGACTTCGAGGGCATCAACGACAAGCTGAATGTCAGCGTTATTCTTCTGCGCGATGCCATAGCGCAGGGACGGCACGACGGTGAAGGTATTGCTGAGCAGCAGTTCCTTGAGGTCAGAGAAGCGGTCGGTATAGCCGTAGACCTTGCCCAGCAGAATATCGCCGCGGATTTTGACCTTTTCGAGAATGGAGTTGAGGGTCGGCACTTTTGCGCCGCAGTTTTCGAGGTCAACGAATATTGCAAATTTTGCCATTGTGATAATTCTCCTATTGCTGCGGAGGGCAGCGTACTATGATGATTGATTTAAGCAGGCTGCAGAGGGTTTCGTCTCTGCGTTAGATTCGGAACGTGAACCTGTCTCCACGAATCAGCTGATGCGACGTGTGGAGCGGTCTGCCATGCTGGTCGAACACAACCTCTCGCAGCAGCAGCAGCGCTTGACCGGGGTCAACTTCCAGCAAACGTGCCTGTGCGTTCGTCGCGTAGTGCAGGCTGATTTCGTGAATCCCGCGCTTGGGCGTAATGCCGCGCCCTTCCAATACTGCGTAAAGCGATTGGCTCAAATCCGCTTGCAGCAGGTCGCTGTACGCCAGCGGGAAACTGTTCGTTTCCAGCATCACCGGCACGCCGTCTGCCGTCCGCACGCGCTCAATCTCCACCACGCGGTCATCCGGCAGTTCCAGTTCGCGCTGGGTGCGCTCATCCGCGTGGGACAGCTGCGCGTGAATCAGGCGCGTGCCGGGGGTAACGCCCTGCATCCGGCAGCACTCGTGGAAGCTGTTGATGTCCCGCAGGTCACGGCATAGCTTGGGCGTGCAGACGAACGTGCCCTTGCCCTGCTGCTTGCGCAGGATTCCCTCGTCCGTCAATTCGCTGATGGCGCGGCGGACGGTCACGCGGCTGACACCGTAGCGCGCGCACATCTCCTGCTCGGAGGGAATCTGGCTTTCCGCCGGATACACGCCGCTGAACACATCGTCGCGAATGCGCGCCATCAGCTGGCGGTAGAGCGGTTCGCGCCTTTGTGGGCGGCTTCCTTGAAGTTGGTCGCCCGTGGAACGGTTGGGGCGTTGCCCCAAACCCCACAAGGGGCGCTGCCCCTTGACCCTGCAAGGGGGATCCCCCCTTGACCCCTCCGCGCGATTGAGTTGGCATCTCTACCATAGTTCTTCCGCGTGTTTATTCTCTTATTCCTATCCCAGTGAGGTGAATTATGCGTTATTTTGGCTTTGACCTGGGTGACGGCGAAAGCTGTGTCGCCCTCTATTCCGACCAGCACATTGCTCCCGTTATCCTCCCCGTTCACGGGCGCAACAGCTTCATCACGGCCCTCGCCCGCTATGACGGTCATCCCGTCGTTGGCGCACTTGCCAGCGATAACCCCCAGGCTGAAGACCTCCGCGTCTGCTTCAAGCGCAACTTCCGCACCAACAGCGATTTCGTCAACCAGACCGTCGCCGCCTTCGCAAAAGGCGTCCTGACCGCCCTGCAAGACCATAGCGTCGTCCGCCATATCATGGAGACGGAAGACGTCAGTTTCATTGTGGGCTGTCCGGCGGATTGGGCGGACAGCGACCGCACGCGCTATGCGTCCCTGTTGATGGCGGCGGGGCTGCCCAATGTGCGTATCGTGCCAGAATCGCGGGCGGCATTCCTGTCCGCGTCGACCGCGGAAGAGGACGAAACGCTCCGCCGGGCGCTGATGGACTGCGCGCTGGTGATTGACCTTGGCTCCTCCACCATGGATTTAGCGTATGTCTGCGACGGCCGGGAGTACGCCGTCAGCACAATGGGCGTGCAGCTGGGCGGCGGTATGCTGGATGAGCTGCTGCTGGAGCAGGCGGTAGACGCGCTGTGCGCAGAGGAAGCGGAACTTGTGCGGGAAATCCTGCGCGAAAAAAGCGCGTGGAAGAGCCGGATGATGCTGTCCGCGCGGCGGCTCAAGGAACAGTTCTTCACGCTCGGCACAGGCGAAGAGCTAACGAGACGCGAGACGATTTTCTGCGAAGGGCGGCATGTGCTGAACCTCACCATCAGCGCCGCCATCGTCGAGGAACTGTGCGAGCGCCCGTCGCCGCTATTGGAGGGTGAATCCTTCCGCAGCCGGATGATGAACTGTCTGCTGATGGCGCAGCAAATGACGGCGCAGCGTCCGCCGAAGGTCGTCCTGCTGACAGGCGGCGCGTCGCGGATGACGTTCTTCCAGCAGCTTTGCCGTGAGACATTCCCGGACAGCGTGCTGCACGTTTCCGCCACGCCGGAATTTGACATTGCGCGCGGATTGGCGTACGCGGGGCATGTGGACGAAATGGTCAGGCGGCTGAAGGCGGATGCCGCGGCATATGTGGAAAGCGATGCGGTGGAGCAGAAGGTGCAGTCCGCTATGCCCGCGCTGACAGAGCAGCTTTCCGACGCAATGGCGCGTCAGCTGACGGACAGCGTGCTCGTGCCGGAATACCGAAAGTGGCGGCAGGGCGAAACGGCAACACTGGGCGACATGGAAGATGCGTGCCAGAAGCAGGCGGAATCGCTGCTGATGTCACCGGAATGGAGCGCAGCGCTGTCAGAAGTGGTTTCGCCGTGGCTGGACAACATTCTGATGGACGTGCAGCGTGACCTCAACCGCCTTTGCGAGCAATATGGCGTGGATGTGCAGCGCTTGCAGATTCGGCAAGCCATGGTGACAACGAGCACTTTGCCGATGCGGGACAATCTGCCGATGCCGGAAATGCCGCTGATGGAGGTGCTGCTGGATATTATCGTCGCGATGATGGCGGCGAACCTCTGCGGCGGCGGCGGGATTGCGCTGATTGCGTCCGGTCCGGTGGGGCTGGTCATCGGCGCGGCAATCGGGCTGATTGCCATGTTCGTCAGCCGTCCTGCGCTGGACAAGCTGACCCGTCCGCTGATGCGGCAGATGAACATCCCCAAACTTCTGCGGAAGACGGCGAATGAACAGCGGCTGCTCAGCGACAGCAATCAGAAAAAGATGGCGCAGACGATTCGGGATGCGCTGGCAGAGGACGAAGCGCTGCAAGTTGGGCTTTGCACGCAGATTGGGCAGTGCATTGACGGCGCGATTCTTCGCCTGACGGAAGAAAAGGGCATGGCCGTGGTATAACAAAACACCCAGCGGATGGAGGATTATTGTTCCTCCACTCGCCGGGCGCATTTTTTCTTTTGGGGTGATTTCCTGCGCTTCCGCTGCCGCTGCAAATTGCGCGGACAGGTCAATCAGCGCCGCCCCTTGTCACTTGTGTCCTGCCGGGCAGTTCTTCCATGCGTACTCAATGGCTTGCTGATGGTAGGTATCCACCTTGCCAGATTCGTGACCCTTCGAATTCGTGAAGTGCATACAAATCTGACCCGTCATGTTGTTGTCCGGGATGGTATCGCCGTCGGGGTTGTGCGGCATACCGAACAGGGAGCACGCGAACGTCCTGTTGCCAATGGTAATCAGGCAGGGACGGCGCTGCCACAGGTTCTTATCCCAGATTTCCTGCGCGTTGCTCACGCCGTAGATCTGGCACAGGCGCGCGGTGTCGGCGGCCGTCACAGGCTCAATGTCCGCGTGGCTGGAACCCGCCCAGCGGCGCGCCCACCAAACGATGCCCGTCTTCACGTCGTAAATCTTGTAGCTGGCACCCTTCGCCCACAGCTGCTGGATGCCGCCTGTGTACCAGTCAATCTTCTCTGCCGGGTAGAACTGGAAGTTGTAGTCCGTGTAGTCGTCCGCGCCGGGTTCAACTGTGCCGAACAGCGCGTGCTGCGTCTGCTTGCCCGCAATGCCATCCACCGTCAAGCCCTTGGCGCTCTGGAAGGCGCGAACCGCCGCCTGAACCGCGGAGGTATACACATTCGTGACACTGCCGGTATAATAGCCCTGATTGATCAGCTCCTGCACGAGGCGGGTTACAGCGTCGCCTGTCGAGCCAAGGCGCAGGGTCGTATAGGTTGCGCTCGGCTTCGTGGTGGGACTGCTGCTGGGCGCGGGTGTCGCGGTCGGCAGGGCGCCGCCGTTATTGTTACTCTTGCTTACCATATCGGAGCGGATGTAGCCTTCCGTGCCGTTGCTCAGGCGGATGAGATACCATGTATAGCTGCCCGCCTTGATATTCTCGGTATAGTACGGGAGCACCGTTCCCTTCTTCACGCGGGTGAGAATGCTGCTGCCGTTCGCGGTGGCGCGGATGTTCACGCCGTCGCGCGTGGTAACGATGTAGCCCTTCGCCGCGTCAGGCTGAGGCGTTGCCGCGCCGGGGTTCTTGTTCAGCCACTCCTGATATTCCGCCTGCGTCATCACCTTGACGCAGCTGCCCAGCACCCACACTTCCGTGGAGTTGTAGACAACGCGGTACCAAGTGGACGTGCCCGCCGTGGTCGTGGCGTTGAATGCCAGCACCGTGCCCGTGCGCACCTTCGCGACGGACTTGCTGTCGCGGCTGGCCGTCTGGCGGAGGTTGACGTAATCCAGCGTCGTCTGAACATAACTGGTCTGCTGAATGCTGCCCGTAGGCGCGGGCGTTTCCTTCGGGATGCCCTTGCCCGCGAGGTAGCTGGCTTCCTGCGTGGCAGAGAGCTTGTAGGCGCAGTCGCCGCGCACGAAGCCCGTGTAGCCGTCCGCCGAGACGGGATACCACGTCACGCCGTTGGTGGTGATAACTGTGCCAATCAGCGGCCAGACAGACTCGTTCGCCAGCTGGTGGATGGTTTCACCGCCGATGGTGCGGCGCAGATTCGTGCTGGGCTTGGTAATCTGAATATAGCCGTAGGTGCTGATGCTCGTGGTCGTGGTCGGCGTGGGCGTCGGCGTGACCGTCACCTGATTGCCGTTCAGGTCGCACGGCACGGCGCAGTCGGAGCGCACATAGCCGGTCTTGCCGTCGGGCGTGCGGACGCAGAACCACTGGTAGCGCCCGGAGGACACCGTCGCGCCCGCAATGGGGAGAATCAGCCCGATGTCATACTGTCCCTGTGACCTGCCCGCGGGGGAAACACGCAGGTTGACACCGGTTTTCGTCAGCTTGACATAGCCGGAATAAACCACAGGGGTCGCGGTAACGGAAGGCGCAGCGGTCGCTTCGCCCAGCGGATTGCCGTTCTGGTCGCACACGCGCACGAAGTCGCCGCGGATGTATCCCGCCAGATTGTTGTAGCGGACGTAATACCACAGATAACTGCTGCCAGAGGTCTGGACAGGCGCGCCGATGCAGGTCAGCACAACATTGCGCGGAACCTGCACGATGACTTCCCCGCCCGCGCTCAGGCGCAGGTTGACGCCTGCCGCCGTGGTGATGACGTAGCCGTAAGCGCTGCCGGATGCCGGCGTAGGCGTGGGCGTGTTGATGACGCCGCTGCCCGCCGTGTATTCCACCACGTCCGAGCGGACATAATAGACTGTGTTGTCCGTGCCGTAATACACCGGATACCAGGTGAAGCCGCCCTTATCCTGCGAAATCCCAGCGACGGAGAGCGTCGAGCCCTTGCCCTGCCAGAGCGCGCGGGTCGTGCCGTTGGGCGCGTCGCGCAGGTTCGCGGAGTCATACAGCAGCTTCACCGTGCCGTAGACGGAAGGCTGAGGTGTCGCCGTCACCGCCGCGGTCAGCACACGGATAAAGTTGGACTGGATATAGCCTTCCTGTCCGTTGTAGCGAATCTGATACCAGTGATTTTCGTCAATCGTATCCGGAATGGTAAGCAGCGTCACCACCGTACCGCTGTTCAGCTTGCCGATGACCCCAGCGCTCAGGCTTGGCGCAACGCGGAAGTTCGTGCCGCTGGCGGTGATTTCACCTGTACCGTAAGTGACTTGAGAGTTCGTCGGAGTGGGCGTAATCATCGAGACAAGCGGGGTCGACGTTGTACCGCCCATGATGCTGGTATCGAACGGAAAATCGCTGCCGCTGGCAGGCGTGGCGGTCACAAGGGCATCATCCGCCGAAGGCTGAAGCGTGAGCGCGGGTGTCTGCGCGGGGGCAGGGGTCGCCGTCACATTCACGCGGCCGCTGGCAAGGTACGCCTCTGTTTCCTCCGCCGTCAGCGGACGGAAGAACGACGCGCGCACATAGCCGATGTAGGTGCGCCCATTGGGGGTCGGATGCGTGCTGTTGACCTTATACCACGTTGTGTCGCCGCGAACGACGGTATCAAGGATTTCGCAGACGAATCCCGTATTGATGCGGAACCAGTAGTTCGCGCTCGTGGACGGCTGCTTGCGGACGATAACATCATCCGCCGTTGCCATGCCGTACGCGGCGGCGGCGGTCGTTCCTTCCGCAGCAGATTCCGCATAGCCCACGTCGGGGACGGCGGCGGGAGTCAGCCCGCAGAGCGTCAGCACGAGGGTCAGCGTCAGGAGAGTCCGCATCCAATGCCAGCTGTGCTTCATCAATGGTTCACCTCAAAGTTCGTGCGCCAAGGCGCAAAGATGGTTTGTTAACATTGTATTACAAATCGAGGGCGGTGTCAAGCAAACAGGCGGATTATTTACAATTCTCCAGCGCTTGAAAACGCACAGGGAAGATATTCGACTTTGAACGGCGGAAATCCTGCTAAACCCCTGCGTCACACACAGAAGAAGTATGAAAGCATCGTCAGCACCATCGCGCAGAAAGGTCAATCAAAAAGCTGCTTGAAACTTTTTTTGCCGTTTGCTGAGAAATCGGAAAAAATAGCACCATGAACGCCATGACAGCGCGGAAAATGGCTTGACAAGGCACGTTCTTGGCGGTAAAATATCTTTTCGGACATTCTTGTCTTTTTCGTGCATTTTGCACGTTTTGAGTTGGAAGAAATATCCACTTTCAAGGAGCGACAGACACTTTACGAGGAGGACGATTCATGCTGCCAGCCCACGACACGCCGGCTTTCCGGGAGCTGCTCCACCAGCAGGTGGAAAAACGGCGAACCTTTGCCATTATCTCGCACCCGGACGCGGGCAAAACCACGCTGACCGAAAAGCTGCTGCTGTACGGCGGCGCAATCCGCTCGGCGGGCAGCGTCAAGGCGCGCAAAAGCGATAAGCACGCCACGTCCGACTGGATGGACATCGAGAAGCAGCGCGGCATCTCGGTCACATCCTCCGCAATGCAGTTTGAGTTTGACGGCTTCCGCATCAACATTCTGGACACACCGGGCCATCAGGACTTCTCTGAGGACACCTACCGCGTGCTGGTTGCGGCGGACGCAGCCGTCATGCTGATTGACGCGGCAAAGGGCGTTGAGGCGCAGACCATCAAGCTGTTCAAGGTCTGCCGGATGCGCAACATCCCGATTTTCACGTTCGTGAACAAAATGGACCGCGCGGCGAAAGACCCCTTCGCGCTGATGGAGGAGCTGGAACAGGTGCTTGGCATCCGCTCCTGCCCCATCAACTGGCCCATCGGCACGGACGGCGATTTCCAAGGCGTTTACCACCGCGACACAAAGATGGTCGAGCTGTACGCGGGCGGCGACCACGGCAAGTCGATGGTGCAGAAGACTGACATCGCCATTGACGACCCCGCGCTGGAGCATGTGCTGGCAAAGCACTACCGCGAGCGGCTGGCGGAGGAAATCGACCTGCTGGACGAAGCGGGCGACGCTTTCGACCTCGACAAGGTGCGCCGCGGTGAGCTGACGCCGATGTTCTTCGGTTCCGCCGTCACCAACTTCGGCGTTGAGCCGTTCCTTGAGCGCTTCCTGCAATACACGCCGCCGCCCCTGCCCCGCAAGAGTGACATCGGTGACATTCAGCCCGAAGAGCCGTACTTCTCCGGTTTCATCTTCAAGATTCAGGCGAACATGAACCCCGCGCACCGCGACCGGCTGGCATTCATGCGCATCGTCTCCGGCGCGTTCGAGAAGGGCATGGAGGTCTGGCACTCCGGGACGAACAAGACCGTCGCGCTCAAGCAGCCCCAGCAGTTCATGGCGGACGAACGCGAGGCCGTGGAGGAAGCATGGGCGGGCGACATCATCGGTCTGTTCGACCCCGGCATCTATCAGCTTGGCGATACGCTCTCCGGCGGCCCGAAGCTGCACTACGAGAACATCCCGGTCTTTGCGCCGGAATTCTTCTCCCGCGTGCGTCCGGCGGATTCCATGAAGCGCAAGCAGTTCCAGAAGGGCATCACCCAGCTGGCGGAAGAGGGCGCCATTCAGACCTTCATCCGCACAGAGACGGGGCGCGAAGAATTCATGGTCGGCGTCGTTGGCGTGCTGCAGTTTGAAGTGCTGGAGCACCGGCTGAAAACCGAGTATCAGGTGGACATTGTGATGGAGTCCATGCCCTTCCGCTTCGTGCGGTGGGTAGTGAGCACGCCCAAGCCCATCGACCAGCTGAAGCTGACATCCACGTCCGGGCGCGCGAAGGACAGCCGCGACCGCGATGTGCTGCTGTTTGAGAACGAGTGGAGCATCCGCCTTGCCTGCGAGAACAACGCAGGGCTGGAACTGGCGGAAACCGCCAACCGCAAGTAAACCGCGCAGAACTTAACACGCGCATACAGTATGCAGTTGCGCTCAACTCAATCGCGAAAAGGGGAGTCCAGAGGGTCGAAGACCCTTTGGCGGGGTCAAGGGGCAGCACCACCCTGGTTTCCCCCAATAAACACGCGGAAGAAGTAAGGAGAAGTCACCTGCTCAATCGCGAAAAAGGGAGTCCAGAGGGTCGAAGACCCTTTGGCGGGGTCAAGCCTTGACCCTGCAAGGGGGAATCCCCCCTTGACCCCTCCGCGCGATTGCGTTGACTTCTTCTTCATACTCCTTCCGCGTGCTGCTCTTTTGGCTTTGCTTCGCCTTTTCCCCCTATTTCATCCTGAATTGTTCCTTCGCCGCGCCACACTGGCAATGCGTTATCGCACACGCTATCGCATCCGCCGCGTCATCCGGCTTCGGTATCTCCTTCATCCCCAAAAGCAGCTTCACCATCTGCTGAATCTGCTTCTTATCTGCCTTCCCATACCCCGTCACCGCCTGCTTAATCTGCATTGGCGTATACTCATACAGGCTCTCCGTATACTCCGCCGCGCTGATAATCGCCGCGCCGCGCGCCGCCCCAACCATCAGCGCCGTCGTGACGTTCCGCGCAAAGAACAGCTCCTCAAACGCCACGTCGTCCGGATGATAGATGTTCACGAGGTCGCGTACACCCAATTGCAGTGCCCGCAAGCGGTGCTGCATCGGCACACCCGCCTGCGTTTCCACACAGCCGTAGCCAAGCAGACGCATCCGCGCGCCCTGCGCCTCCACCACGCCCCAGCCCATCAGCGCATAGCCGGGGTCAATGCCTAAGACAATCATTGCGACCTCCTGTTATATAGATGGCGCTTCCGAACATAAACTCCATCTATTGCAGGGAAGTTTCGCCTCTGCGGAGGCGACAAGGGGGCATTCCGATTGCCCCCTTGACCCCTTCGGGCGACCTTCCGTTAAGATAGGATTCTATGTTCGCTCTTTATGATACCGCTTCTTTCGCCCCGTGTCAACCGAACACGCGAAATTCATTCAACTTCTCCCCGCAAGGCTTGACGAATTCGCCGATTCACGGTACAATGAAGTAGATGGAAACCCCTTTCCCATTTTGCACGATTTCGGTACATAAAAAGAGGAGGATTTTTCCGATGAAGTATGTTCTTGGTATTGACCTTGGCACGTCCGGCACGAAAACGGTGCTGTTCGACCAGTATGGCACGGCGGTCTGCTCCGCGCTGGTGGAATATCCGCTGTATCAGCCGCACAATGGCTGGGCAGAGCAGAAGCCGGAGGACTGGTATCATGCGGCGGTGGACACCATCCGCAGCGTGCTGACGAAGTCCGGTGTGGATAAGAAGGACGTCGTTTCGATGGGCATCAGCGGTCAGATGCACGGTCTGGTCATGCTGGATGAAGCAGGGAACGTCCTGCGCCCGTCTATTATCTGGTGCGACCAGCGCACGGCGGCGGAGTGCGACCAGATTCACGAAATTGTCGGCCGCGATCAGCTGATTTCCATTACGGCAAACCCCGCGCTGACTGGCTTCACGCTGTCAAAGCTGCTGTGGGTGCGTAATCACGAGCCGGAAGTGTACGCCAAGTGCCGTCACATTCTCCTGCCGAAGGACTATGTGCGCTATATGCTGACCGGCGATTTCGCGACTGAAGTCAGCGACGCATCCGGGATGCAGATGCTCGATGTGCCGAACCGCTGCTGGTCGGAAAAGCTGCTGAACATGCTGAACATCGACCCGTCGCTGCTGGCGAAGGTGTATGAATCCTGCGAAGTGACGGGCCACATCTCCAAGGCGGCAGCGGAGTTGACCGGGTTGAGCGAAGACACGCTGGTCGTCGGCGGCGCGGGCGACAACGCGGCGGCAGCTGTCGGCACGGGTGTTGTCGAGGACGGGCGCGCGTTCACCACCATCGGCACGTCCGGCGTTGTGTTTGCCCACACGGACAAGCTCGCCATCGACCCCAAGGGGCGCGTGCACACGTTCTGTTGCGCTGTGCCGGGCGCATGGCACGTCATGGGCGTGACGCAGGCGGCGGGTCTGTCGCTGAAGTGGTTCCGCGACAACTTCTGCATGGCGGAGAAGGAAGCCGCCGCGCTCATGGGCGAAGACCCCTACAACCTGATGAACAAGCAGGCGGCGCAATCCCCCATCGGCGCGAACAAGCTGCTGTATGCCCCCTACCTGATGGGCGAACGCACCCCGCACCTTGACGCGGACTGCCGCGGCATGTTCTTCGGCTTGAGCGCGATGCACACGCGCCGTGATCTGCTCCGCGCGGTCATGGAGGGCGTCACCTACTCTTTGAAGGACTGCCTGAATGTGCTGGCGGAAATGGGCGTTGCGCCCGAAACGATGCTGGCTTGCGGCGGCGGCGGCAAGAGTCCGCTGTGGCGGCAGATGCTGGCGGACGTGTTCCAGATGCCGGTTGCGACGACGGTGAACACGGAAGGTCCGGCGCTGGGCGTGGCAATTCTGGCGGGCGTCGGTGCGGGGCTGTACGCGAGCGTGCCGGAAGCGTGCCGGGCGATGATTCATGTGAATCCGGCGCAGAACCCGATTGCGGAGAACGTGCCGCAGTATGAGAAGGTGTATGCGCTGTATACGAAGCTGTATCAGGCGAATAAGGGGCTGTATAAGGAATTGGCGAAGCTGTAAGGGCTGATTGCTTCGGGACGCCAAAGCGCAGCACGCGGAAGGAGTATGGCAGCGAAACCAACTCAATCGCGCGAAGGGGTCAAGGGGCAATTGCCCCTTGCGGAGTCCAGAGGCGGCGCCTCTGGTGGGGCTTGGGGCAACGCCCCAACTGTTGCACCGGTAAGCCAATTATGCTAAACGCGCTCAATCCTGCCGCCTTGGTCGCAGGCAGCGCAGCGTCCCTGCGCAGTAACTTTGCGCGTCCGCAGACGCGCCCCCAAGCTGCTTTCCCCACAACTTGCACATTGTCGCGTCAGATCGACGCGACCAACCAGCATCGGGAACGATTCGTTTCTCGGTGCTGGTCTTTTTCGTTGCAGGGAGATTTCGCCTCTGCGGAGGCGACCAGAGGGCTTTGCGGTCGCCCTCTGGACTGCTTCGCAGCGCACACTCCCATAATTGATTTTGTTTGTTGCATGGAGAACCGCGTCTATGGGCATAATTCAGGCGCGCAAAATCCCCCCATTCAAAAAGCCGCCGCGTTTTGCCCGCAGCGGCTTTCGTTATCCACAGAACTTCCACCTTTTGTTCACTTACTCCACATCCATGTCCTCGAATGCTTCCAGCCCCTTCTTTGCCTCCGCCTTCGCGTCGCCGTGGCGGACGAAGCACATCGTGACAAAGCTCAGGGCGGAGAAAATTGCAGCATAAGGGAAAAGCACGCGGTAGTCGATGGCGCGCATCAAAGAACCCGCGGCAATCGGCGTGACGACCTGCGCAACCATCGAAAACGTGTAGTAGTAGCCTGTGAAGCGCCCGATGTCGCTGCCGCGGCACATTTCCACTACCATCGGCAGAGAGTTGACGTTAATCGCCGCCCACGCCAGACCGACCAGGGCGAAAACGACGTACATCACCGGGGTGATAACGCTCGACGTGCAGGTAAGGACGAAGCCGAGCAGGAAACAGAGCGTCAGCAGGGCAACGCCAAGCTGAATCGTCCGCTTGCGCCCGATTTTCGCCGCCAAAGCGCCAATCGGGATGTAGGAGCAAATCGCACCCGCCGTCGCGACGAGCAGGCACGTTGATGCGCCGCCCAAGCCCTCGCCCATCACCTGCTCAATGTACTTCGTAAACCACGTCGTCACGCCGTTGTAGGCGATAAACCAGAGCGAAATGGACGCCAGCAGGAAGGTCAATGACCGCTTGACCTCCTTCGGCAGCACTTCGTTGCCCGATTCATCCTTCGCGGCGAGGTTCCAATCCGGGTGCTGCTTCTCCAGCGCGCGGTTCTCTTCTGACAGCCTCTTTTCCTTCACCGTCAGCGCCAGCACAAGCACCGATACTGCCATAATCAGCGATACGATGATAAACAGCGGCTGATAATCCACATGTCCCGCCACCTTGCGCGACGCGGGGTACAGTACTGCCGCCAGCGCCAGATACAGAATGCCGCCGACCGCGCCCATCAGGTTAATGACGGCGTTGCCGCGGCTGCGCAGGGGCTTCGGGGTCACGTCCGGCATCAGCGCCACTGCCGGGGAGCGGTACACGCCCATCGCAACAAGCAGCAGCGCCAGCACCGCGATGAACAGCCCCAAAATCAGCGGCGAGGGCGACGCGGCATAGGCGTTGTCCAGCACAGGCAGCAGGTTCATCAGTATGACCGCCGCCGCTGTGCCGCCGATGATGTAGGGCATCCGGCGGCCAATGCGCGTGTTCGTCTTATCCGACAGAGCGCCGAAGAGCGGCAGCAGGAACAGCGCCAGCACATTATCCGCCGCCATGACCGCGCCCGCAATCGTCTCGTTCAGGTGGAAAGTATCCGTCAGAATCAGCGTCATCACGCTGTCATACATCTGCCAGAAAATGCAGATGGACAAGAACGCCAGACCGACCAGCATGGTACGCTTGGTGTTGAGCTTCACGGCAAATTTCGCCCCTTTTTTATTGAATAATCCGTTCCAGTCTACCACGTTTTGCGCCGAATGTCCATGCGTTCACACAGATTTCGTTTTCCCTTTGCGGATTTCTTACGCTTGCGCATTTTTTCCTTTACGAAACCGATTTTCCGTTGTATAATAAGAAATGGTACTCGATAAAGAGGAGGCGAACGGAGCATGGAGACGGGCAAACGATGCCTGATTGTCGTGGACTACCAGAAGGACTTTGTGGACGGTTCTCTCGGCTTTGAGAAGGCAGTCACGCTTGACCACGGGATTGCTGAGAAAATCCGCCTGTATCACAGCCGCGGCGACGACGTGATGTTCACGCTGGATACGCACAATGACGACTACCCGACCACGCAGGAGGGGAAAAATCTCCCCGTGCCGCACTGCATCGCCGGAACGCCTGGACACCGCCTGTTCGGGGAAACAGCGGCGTGCCGCCAAAAGCAGGACATGGTGTTCTTCAAGCCGTCTTTCGGCTCGCTGGAGCTGACCCGCTACCTGCACACGCACCCGTATCAGGAAATCGAGCTGGTCGGCGTGGTAACGAACATCTGCGTGATTTCAAACGCCGTGCTGTGCAAGGCAGCGCTGCCGGAAGCGCGCGTGTCCGTAGATGCGTCGCTGTGCGCGTCCAATGACGAGGCGCTGCACGAAAAGGCGCTCGACGTGATGCGCGGACTGCAAATCAATGTGACAAATTTCGACAAATAAGATAGAACAGGATGGGCAAAGCAATGGCAAATCGACCGCAGGAAAACCCGACGATGCTCTGTGATTTCTACGAACTCACAATGGGCAATGGCTACTACCGCAACGGCTTCTACAAGCGCAATGTGTATTTTGACGTCTTCTTCCGCAACGTGCCCGACGGCGGCGGCTTCGCGATTGCCGCGGGGCTGGAGCAGATTGTCGAGTACATCCAGCAGCTGCATTTTTCCGATGATGATATTGCTTATCTTCGCAGCAAGGGAATCTTCGACGAGGGCTTCCTCAATTACCTCAAGAACTTCAAGTTCCACGGCGACATTTACGCCGTCCCGGAAGGCACGCCCGTGTTCCCCGGCGAACCGCTGCTGACCGTCCGTGCGCCCGCGATTGAGGCGCAGCTGATTGAGACGTATCTGCTGCTGGAGATTAACCACCAGTCGCTGATTGCAACGAAGGCGAACCGCATCGTCCGCGCGGCGCAGGGACGCGCTGTGCTGGAATTCGGCTCCCGTCGCGCACAGGGCGCGGATGGCGCGGTCATCGGCGCGCGCGCGGCGTACATCGGCGGCGTGGCAGGCACGGCGTGCACGCTGACGGACGTGCTCTACGGTGTTCCGGCGGGCGGCACGATGGCGCACTCGTGGGTGCAGATGTTCCCGACGGAATACGACGCCTTCAAGACCTACTGCGAGCTGTACCCCGACAACGCGACGCTGCTGGTTGACACCTACAACACGCTCAAATCCGGCGTGCCGAACGCTATCCGCGCGTTCAAGGAGATTCTGCTGCCGCGCGGCATCACCAATTTCGCCATCCGTCTGGACTCCGGCGACATTTCGTATTTGTCCAAGAAGGCACGCAAGATGCTCGACGAGGCGGGTCTTCCGAACTGCAAGATTACCGCGTCGAACTCGCTGGACGAATACCTTATCCGTGACCTGATGATGCAGGGTGCGCAGGTGGACACCTTCGGCGTGGGCGAACGGCTGATTACGAGCAAATCGAACCCCGTTTTCGGCGGCGTGTACAAGCTGGCGGCGATTGAGGATGACGAAGGCAACATCATCCCGAAAATCAAGGTCAGCGAGAACACAGCAAAGATTACCAACCCGCACTTCAAGCGCCTGTACCGCCTCTACGACCGCGAAAGCGGCAAGGCGATTGCCGACGAGCTGACCCTGCGCGACGAGGTCATTGACCCGACGAAGCCGCACGTCATCTTCGACCCGAACGCGACGTGGAAGACCAAGGAACTGACCGATTTCACCGTGCGCGAACTGCAGGTGCCGATTTTCCAGAACGGTGAACTCGTCTACGAGCTGCCCGAACTGAACGACATCAAGGCATACTGCCGCCAGCAGATTCACACGCTGTGGGACGAAGTGAAGCGCTTTGAGAACCCCCACACCTACTACGTTGACCTCTCCCAGAAGCTTTGGGACGTCAAGCGCGGACTGCTGGAAGCCGCAAAATGCTGATTTTCCCCTTCGCATCGCGATAAGGAGGCGTTTTCCATGCGCGTAGAGCAGCAGAATCACCGGCTCATCATCCACGATGGCAGAAGCGAATGCTGGATTGACCCTTGGGGCAAAGACAGCCTGCGCGTGCGCATGAGCGCCGAGCCGGGCATGGACGACCACGACTGGGCGCTGACCGAACCGGTTGAAGCGACGGACGTCGTCATCCGCAGCGAAGTCATCGACACGACCGACCCGTGGTACAAGGGCGAGGAGTGGGCGAAGTACCACCAAACCGGCACGAAATGGACGCTGACGAACGGCAAAATCACCGCGAAAATCTCCACCGAGGGGTGGATTACGTTCCTGAACCAGCGCGGTGAGGTGCTGACGGCGGAATATTGGCGCAACCGCGACCGCATCAACCGCTACTGCGTCCCGCTGCGTGTTCCGGCGCGCGAATTGAAGCCCATCCCCGGCGGCACGGATTTCTCCCTCACCGCGCGCTTTGAGGCGTATGACGACGAGATGATTTTCGGCATGGGGCAGTATCAGGATCGCCATTTGAACAAGAAAGGCTCTGTGCTGGAGCTGGCGCACCGCAATTCGCAATCAAGCGTGCCGTTCTTCGTGTCCAGCCGCGGCTATGGCTTCCTGTGGAACAATCCGGCAATCGGTACGGCGGCGTTCGGCACGAATGTGACGGAGTGGTCGGCAAAATCCACCAAAAAGCTGGATTATTTCATCACGGCGGGCGACACCCCGGCGGACATCGAAGCGAACTACACCGCCGCAACCGGGCGCACCCCTATGATGCCCGAATACGGCATGGGCTACTGGCAGTGCAAGCTGCGCTACCGGACGCAGGAGGAACTGCTGTCTGTCGCGCGCGAAATGAAGCGCCGCGGGCTGCCGCTGGACGCCATCGTCGTCGACTTCTTCCACTGGACGCGGCAAGGTGATTTCCGCTTTGAGCCGCGGGACTGGCCGAATCCGCAGGCGATGGTGGACGAATTGAAAGCAATGGGCGTGGAAACGGTCGTCTCCGTGTGGCCGACCATCGACGAAAAGAGCGTCAACTTCGGCGAAATGGCAGAGCGCGGCTTGCTGGTGACGGCTGACCGCGGCAACGCGATTGTCATGACGTGGATGGGCAATACATTCTTCTTCGACGCGACGAACCCGGAAGCGCAGGCATTCGTCTGGGAGCAGTGCAAGAAGAACTACTACCAGTATGGCATCCGCTGCTTCTGGCTGGACGAGTCCGAGCCGGAATACGGGCCGTATGACTTTGACAACTACCGCTATTACGCCGGCCCTGCCCTGCAATGCACAAACACCTACCCCGTCGGCTACGCAAAGTGCTTCTACGATGGATTGCGCGAGGCGGGCGAAACGGAGATTCTGTCGCTTGTGCGCTGCGCATGGGCGGGCAGCCAGAAATACGCCGTTCTCACTTGGTCGGGCGACATTTCCTCCACCTTCCGCGCGATGCGGGAGCAGCTGCAAGCGGGTCTGAGCATGGGCATGGCAGGCATTCCGTGGTGGACGAGCGACATCGGCGGCTTCCTCGGCGGTCAGGTGGATGACCCGGCGTTCCGCGAACTGCTGGTGCGCTGGTTCCAGTGGGCGTGCTTCTGCCCAGTCTTCCGGATGCACGGTGAGCGCAGCCCGTGGTATGAGCGCGAGCAGGAGTACATCGGCGACGTGCGCCAGCTGACAAGCGGTCAGAGCAACGAAGTCTGGTCGTTCGGCGACGAGGTGTACGAGATTCTGCGGAAGTACCTGTTCGTGCGTGAGCGGATGCGCCCGTACATCCGCGAGGTGATGCGCGCCGCCCACGAGCACGGCGACCCAGTCATGCGTCCCCTGTTCTACGGCTTCCCGGCGGATAAAGCCGCTTGGTCTGTGGAGGATGAGTACCTCTTCGGCGCGGATGTGCTGGTTGCCCCGGTGCTGGAAGCGGGCGCAAGGATGCGCGACGTGTATCTGCCCGCAGGGGCTGACTGGGTGGACGCCGCGACGGGCGCGGAATACGCCGGCGGACAGACCGTGCGCATGGACGCGCCGCTGGACACCATACCCGTGCTGATTCGCAAGGGCAGCGGGGTCAGGGTGTATTCGGACGACTGATATTGATATATGAAGGCGGCGCATGTGCGAAGGAATGCACATGCGCCGCTATTTATTGCAGAAGTCAATCTTTCCACCGATACACTCTCTTCCGCCCCGCCGCGTCCACCGTCGATACGGCGATGTCCCCGCACCCTTCCGGCAGGACGCAGAACCACGGCAGTTCCGGCTGTTTCCGGCTTCGGCGGAAGCGCTGCATCACTTGTAGGCCCTCCGGCGTGATTTTGCCCACACTCCAGCTTTCCAGCGTGTCCAGCTGCTGCTCGGTCTTCGGGAAGGACGGGTGCGCGGCGTGGAAGCCCGTCAGCAGCAGCATCCCGCCGTGGCCGTTGTACTCCCCTTCCAGCGGCGTTTCGTCCATCGTGCAGGGGCAGTCAATCGTCAGGTCGCTGCACTCCAAGCGGCTCGCTGTCGTCAAAATCGCCTCCGGGCTTTTGTCCACGCCGACAAAGCGGCAGCCCAGCGACTGCGCGGCTTCCATCGCCGTGCCGCTTCCGCAGCACAAATCCGCCACCATGTCCCCTTCGCGCACGACGGGCAGCAGCAGCCGCTCCAGCAGCTTCAGCGGCTTCTGCGTCGGATAGCCCGTGCGCTCCGGGTCTTTCTGCTGCAAATGGCTGATGTCGCTCCACACGTCGCCCGGATATACCGGCGCATCATCGTAGTAGCGGTAGACCTTGCCGCCGGTGGTGATTTGGCTGTAACTCCGCCCGTTCTCGTCCACGCAGCGGCGCATGTGGTTCTTGCGGTGCTCCGCGCGCGCCAGCGGAACGCGCCGCAAGTCGAAGTGGTAGTCCTTCGAGCGCGCGTAAAGCAGGATGGTATCGTGCTTGCGGCTGAAGTATTTCTTCGCGCGTCCGCCGCTCTCGTAGCTCCAGACGATTTCGTTCAGGAACATATCCTCCCCGAAAATCTCGTCGCACAGCAAGCGGGCATACGCGCTCGTCCGCCAGTCCAGATGCAGATACAGCACGCCCGTCGGTTTCAAGAGGGCTTTCGCGCACGCAATCAGCGAACGCAGCAGTTCCAGATATTCCTTCGTGTCGGCAAAGCGGTCGATATACGCCGGATATTCAGGCATCGGGCGACCCGTTTTCCAGCCGGACGTGCCGAAGCGGCGGCGGCGCGTGAACGTCTCCCCCGTCATGAACGGCGGATCAATATACACCGCCTGCACCTGCCCCGCCAGCGCTGACAGCGCGGGCTGCTGCTGGTAAGCATCCCCGCACAGGAGCAGATTTTGCCCCGACCCGGTGATTTCCCGCGAGATTTCTACCGCCTCAAACATGTTCTTTCCTCCCGCGATACTGCGCCCGAAGCGCCTTTAATTCGTCCTGCATGTCCGTCAAACGCCGCAAATGCGACGCCTGTTGATTGTCCTGCGCAAGCAGATTCGCCGCCTGACGCACTGCCGCGACAAAATCCTGCGAAAGGGCGCTTTTCCCCTGCCGTGCCAGCGGGCAAACCGCTTGCGCCGCCGCATCCGTCGCGATTTTCACGCCATCGGGGCGCAGGAGCATCACCAGCGGAAACATTCGGCACGCCAGCGGACGATTCGCGCGGTTGCAGCGCCCCTCGCAGACGAGAATCGTCCCGTGCGGCGAATCCACGAGCGTAAAGCCTTCTTCGCCGCGATACATTTCCGCCTCGCCCGGAAACAGCAGCATCCCCGTCTCCTCGCCGGGATGCGTTTGGCAGCACGCGCCGCCGCATACCAGCCCACAGTCCGTTTGCAGCGGGGTAATCTCTTCCAGCAGCTTTCGCGCCGCCACGAGCGATTCGGGAAGCATTCTCTCATCCTCCTGATGATTCTTGTTCTTATTTTACAACATTCTGCCCATTCTGCATAGCCCCTTGCAAACTTTTATCCCCCAAAAAGACAAAATGCCCGCTGATTTTCACCAGCGGACACCGTGGATTTTGCAATTACGCTTCCGGCGTCGCCACAAGGAAGCAGTAGTCATTCAGTTCTCCAGACTCTTCGGAGAAGAAGTTGTAGAACGTGAAGTTGTACAGGAAGCGCTCGGCGCCATACACGCCATAGCCATCCTGATTGTGGTCGGTGGTGTCGTAGGGGTCGGCGACGATAATCACGTCATCCTGCGTGGTTTCCGTGCCCATCGTGTCGTAGCCGATGATGACCTGCCAGTGGCCGCCCCAGTCGTTCCAGCCAATCATGATGGGGTTGCCCGCCGCCAGCTGCTGCTGGATGTACTCGAAAGTGAAGATATCCGCAACGTCCTCGCCCGCGTCGATGGCGGAGTAGCAGTTGAAACCGCCCACGCCGTTAAAGATATCCACCATTTGGCTCATGCTGGTCGCGCCGGGCTTGTCGCCAATCGTGCCACGCAGCTGCGCCAAGGTCTGCTCGTTGTAGTCGCCGAGCTTGCCGTACCAGTTCATCACCATCAGGGCGCTGACAACGCCGCAAGACCATTCGCTCGTCTGCTGCATGGTCTGGAAATGCTGCAGGATGGTCAGCGTGTCGGTCGAGGTCATGTTGTAGAAGTCAAGACGGCTGAAGTACGGGCTGTCCACATGGTCGCCCGCGCGTTCAACGCTGTCCGCGCCGTCTTCCGGGCTGAGATCCACCGCGTAGGGAATCTTCATCTCGTCGGAGTAGTTGCCGCGCGTTTCGTCCGCCAGCGCCGCGACGCTCAGGAGCATCGCCAAAGACAGGAGCAGGGAAAGGAACTTCTTCATGGGGGTCGTCCTCCTAAAAAGTATTTCGTCGCAGGCTGGCTGGGTAAAATGGGTACGAAAAAAGGTGATGTTTGCACAGCACACACCACCCCGAAAGCATCTTTTCAGAAAGCGTTCGGAGATAAGGATAGGTTGTCAGAGTCAGCAGCAATTCCTTGCGGGACTGCCTCAAGTAAAGACTTACTTTTACTACTCTTATTGACCATTTCACAAGTTGCTGCGCGTCGTGACGCACAAGGGAAACCCGGTGAAACTGAGCTTTGAACTCATACGGCTTCCAAATGGAGCGAACCCGCATGGGGAAACCGTATAATCAATGAGATACAGCGAAAGCTGCGTGCGAGTTTATACCCCGCATCGGCATTTGACCCGGCTGTCCGTTCGGCCTTGCGCCCCTTGCGGGACGGGTCAGTGTCTTTTACCCGGAATGACTCTAACTCATTCCTTATCTGCGACGGGGTTGATTATACCGAAAGTTACCCCGCTTGTCAATACTTCCCGAAATGTTTTTGTCGTTATTTGAACGTAATCGTCGCGGTGAGGATTTCCTTCTGCCACTGCGTCGCCTTGCCATCCTTGCCGAACGCGCCGACGCGGCATTCCAGCTGCACTTCGCAGGATTTCAGATGGCTCATGTCCGCCTCGGTCAAATCCACCTGAATCCCCAGCGACACCGTGCCGTCCGGATTCTGCGTCAGGAAGGCACCGATAAGCGGTGTGTCCGTTGTCTGACCGTTGACTTTCAGGAATTGCAGGGTTGGCGCAGCTTCCATGCCAATAGGCACGAGCGTCTTGCCGTTCTGCTCCGCCCATTCCGCCCACGAAATGCCGCTGGGGTCGAGTTTTGCGTCGACTGGGGTCGTTAAACGCACTTCATGCTCCATGTCAGCTTCCACCGCGACCAGCTGCACACTTTCATCCGCAGAGATGACGGCAGACGCGAACAGCTGCCCATTCTCCGGGGAGTAGACACCATCCTGCACCGTGAAGGTCACGCCGCCGATGGTCAGGCTGTCGCCCGAAGTACCAGCCTTGCCCGTCAGCAGCCCCAAGTGGTCATCCGCTTCGTTCTCGATGGGATGCCCCGCGTTCCAGACCAGTTCCGTGTGCGTGACGACCGCTGCATACGCCGTCGTCAGCACCAGCACAAGCGCCGCCGCCAGCACCATCGCGCGCCGCGGGAACGCCACATGCCGGCTCTCCTCGCCCTTGGGAAGCGACGCCGCAACCCGCTGCCGGAAGCTATCCGGCGTGTCGCCATACGCGCGCTGCCATTTTTCCTGCTTCGTTTTATTCATCTTCCACCAGCTCCTTCAACTCATCGGACTGCCGCAGCTTCTCTCTGCCGCGGTGCAGTCGGCTCTTGACTGCGCTCTCCCGTATGCGCAGCGTGCGGGCAATGGTGCGAATGTCCATGCCCTCCATGTAGTGCAGGACAATCGGCAGGCGCAGTGTGTCCGGCAGCGCGGTCAGGGCGCGGCACAGCATTTCGTCCGCATTCTGTGCTTCCCATTGCGCCGGCTGATTTTCCCCGACTTCCGCCATCGGGATGATTCGGCGGCTTCGGCGCATGATGGCATAGCACTCATTGATGAGGATGCGTGTCAGCCACGTTTCCATGTACTGCTCCTGCCGCAGCAGGAAGCGCCCGCGCCACGCCTTTTCCAGCGCGGACTGCACGGCATCTTCGCGGTCAGCCTCGCAGCGCAGCAGTGTGCAGGAGACGCGGTAGAGCCTGTCCTGCATCGTCAGCACGCGCTGGGTGAATTCCGTCTGCGTCACTGCGCTTTCCCTCCTTTCCGCCTGTTAGATGGGGAAGAATGCAAAAGGTTGCGGGGGAAGATGAATTTTTTTCTTGCTGATGGGCAGCGCCCCTTGGGTTCCCCCCAATTAACACGCGGACACTGCATGAAAGTGTCACCAACCCAATCGCGCGGAAGGGTCAAGGGAGGAACTCCCTTGCGGCGCCCCTTTGGTTCCCCCAAAAACAAAACAGGGCGGAGGATTGCTCCTTCCGCCTGTCCGCGTTTAGTGCGGGAAGTCAAGATGGAAAATGTGAATTACGCCTCAAAAAACGGCAGCACTGCCGCCGATGCCGCTTCTTCATCCGCGCCATCGCAGACGAGGAACATCTCATTCTGCTCGTCCGCATCCAGCGACAGCAGCCCCAGCATCGACTTGGCATTGACAACCTTCTGATGGCGGCGGATCATCACGCGCGCGTCAAAGCGGCTGGCGGTTTGCACCACCTGCGCGGCAAGGGTGCGGTTCAGCGGCTGATGATTCGGAAAGGTAATCGGCTTGACAATCATGAATATAGCCTCCTTGATTCGGCTTTTGTTTCGCCTTTAGTGTATCACAACATGGCGAATAATGCAAGAATCGCACATAAAAAGTACATTCCCGTTATTTGTCCGGCTTCTGTTCGGCGGCTTCCTTGCGGTCGGCTTCCTCCGCCTGCTGAATCAGCAGCATCAGGCGGCGCATCCGGTGGTTGACGGCGGATTTGGACAGCGGCGGATCAAGCTGCGCGCCAAGTTCGGTCAGCGATAGATCCACATTCTCCAGCCGAAGCCGCGCGATTTCCTGCAAGGCGGGCGGAAGCTCCCGCAAGCCGTGCGCAATCGTATACCAGCGAATCGCGCTGACCTGCTGCTGCGCGGCGTTAAGCATCTTCTCCGAATTATGCTCGTCGCAATTGATGGCGCGGTTCGCCGCCCCGCGCGCCTGCTTGCGGATGCGCACATCCTCCAGCGCAAACACGCTGCCCGACGCGCCCATCAGCGCCAGACAGTCCGAAATCTGCTGCGCACCCTTCAAATACAGCACGGTCTGCCCCTTGCGCTGGAACGTGTGCACAGGCAGCTCCGCCTTCTCCAGCACTCGTGTCAGCTCGCGCACAAGCCCCGGCTCGCTCGCGGTAATCTCAAAGTGATAGTCCTTGTCGGGCGATGTCATTGTCCCCGCGCCAAGGAATGCCGCCCGCAGGTACGCCCTGCGGCAGCACTGGCGCGTCAGGTGATGGCGCACAATCGTCCGCCGATACGACACCACGCCGTTTTCGTCCTTATCAATCAGGTGGAGTGCCAGCATCAGCCGCTGTGAGTCTTCATCGCCGATGGTCAGCACGCAGGTGCGCCGTCCGCCCAATCGCGCGTGCTGGACGTAGTGCAGGCGCGGCGTAATCGCCATGCGCGCGGTCAGCAGGCGGAAAATCCGCCGCGCCAGCGCCGTGTTCTCCACGCGATACTGCACCTGCACGCGCCCGCCGCCGTGGAACGTCAGTGACCCGCTGGTGCGGTAGAGCGCCGCCAGTTCGCTGAGCATACAGCAGTTTTTCCCCAGTTCCAGTCGGCAGAGTTCATCCTTGACCGTGGCAGAAAACGACATTTACTGCACCTCCGGCCTTTCCTTCCAGTGCGCCTGCTCCAGCTCCAAGTCGCGATGGGTAACGCTGATGGCATAGCCCTGCTCACGCAAAAACGCCGCGAGCGCCTCGCAGATAGCAACGCTGCGGTGTGCGCCGCCCGTGCAGCCAATGGCAATCGACAAGCGGTGCTTGCCCTCCTCCTGATAGTGCGGAATCAGGAACGTCAGCAGGCTTTGCATTTTCGTCATGAACTCCTGCGTCACGGGGTGATTCAGCACGAAGTCGCGCACATCCGCATCCAGCCCGGTATGCCGCCCCAGCCCCGGAATGTAGAACGGGTTCGGCAGGAAGCGCACATCAAACACAAGATCCGCCTGCATGGGCAGCCCGCGCTTATAGCCAAAGGAATTCATCTCAATGTGCATGGCGTCAGGCTGACTGTCGCCGCTGAGAATCATTTCGAGCTTCTGGCGCAATTGCCGCGGCTTCAAGACGGAGGTGTCAATGATGTAATTCGCTGTTTCACGCAGGGGCTGCATGATAGCGCGCTCCTTGCCAATCGCTTGAATCAGCGACACGTTCTCCCCCGCCAGCGGATGGTCACGGCGCGTCTCCTTATAGCGGCTGACGAGCACGTCATCCGACGCTTCAAGGTAGAGCGTTTCGATTTGATAGCCGAGCTGCCGGCTCTCGGCAATCAGGTCGCTGACCGATTTTGCATCGAAGAACTCGCCGCTGCGTACGTCCACCGCCATCGCAACGAGGGGGCGGTGAAGCGCCGATTTCTCGATGGCTTCCATCATGCGGAACATCATATTCGGCGGCAGATTATCCACGCAGAATGCGCCCATATCTTCCAAATAGCGGTTGACGGACGTTTTGCCCGCGCCGCTTAGACCTGTCACCACGAGAAAACGCATGATAAAACTCCTCCTTTGTTGCGATCGGCGCGGAATGCACGCATAGCTGCTGTGCTTTCAGCAGGATAACGATGATTTTCCTGATTTTTCCGTTGCAGGAGACATCCTTGTTCCCCTTACACCTGCTCCACAGGTGCATCTTCGCCAAGAATCTTGATTTCAGGCTCCAGTTTGATGCCCTTTTGCCGATAGACGACACGCTGGACGTGCGCCATCAAGGCAAGGAAATCTTCGGCAGTGCCGCCGCGGTTGATAAGGAAACCGGCATGCTTTTCGCTCACCTGTGCGCCGCCGATGCGCGCGCCCTTCAGGCCGCACTCATCAATCAGCTGCGCAGCGAATGCGCCTTCCGGGCGCTTGAACGTGCTGCCCGCGCTGAAGAAGGTCAGCGGCTGCTTTTCGGCGCGGCGGCGGTTGAAATCCACCATTTCCGCAAGCAGGTCTTCGCGCTGCCCCGGCGGCAGCTGGACGGTGACGTGCGTAATAATCTTGTTTTCCTTCATCAGGCGCGAAAAACGGTAGCCGAAATGCAGGTCAGGGCGGCTGTAACGGAACGGTTCGCCCGCCATGTTGTAGCCCTCAACCAGCGTCACCACTTGACTCATTTCGCCGCCGTACGCGCCCGCATTCATGTACACGCCGCCGCCAATCGTCCCCGGAATGCCGCTGGCGAAGGTCAATCCGCCAAGGTCGCAGTCCGCCGCCGCCATCGACAGGCTCGACATCATCGTGCCCGCCTGTGCGCGAATGCGGTCGCCGTTCACTTCCACACCGCGCAAATTGCGGCAAATGCGAATCACCAGTCCGCGGATACCGCCGCTGCGCACGAGCAGATTGCTGCCATTGCCGATGACCGTAACAGGCACGTCCAGTGCCCTCGCGGTCTCAATCAGCAGCGGAATTTGCGCTGGGTCGTCCGGATTTGCCATCAAATCCGCCGGGCCGCCCAAATGCAGCGTCGTATAACGCGCCATATCCGCGTTTTCTTCCAACTGGAGGGTGGGCGCGGCGTTTTTCAGCCGGAGCGTCAATTCACGCAGAGTGCTTTCACGCATGTGCATTCCTCCCCTTTCCTATTTTACACGATATTTTCTCTCTCCACAAGATGGAACGTCACTTTCTCCTGTGATTTCTATGCGATTTCGCCGGTGAATATGCTCATCCGCAAAAAAGGCTGCGTCCACGTTCCTGTGGAACACAGCCGGAAAATCTTAGACTTCCATCGCCTCAAAGCGCCGACACCATGTGTATTTGCTGATAGCGCTCGACAGCGCGTTCGGGCAGTAGTAATTCAGCAAATCGCGGATGTAGGGCGGCATCACCTGATTATACTTGACCTCCAGAATGATGTCGTTGTTATCAAACGGCGGCACGGTCGCCACGGCGGGGTTGAACAGGTCGATGCTGTTCATGCCGGAGCGAAGCTGCTTATCAAACGTGATGCGCACCTCTTCCGCCGGATGCAGATATGCCTCGCGCACATAGTCAACAATGACGACCGGGCGCAGGAGATTGCACGTCATTTCACGGTAGAGGTCGGACAGCAGGCCGTAGCGTGTCTGTTCCAGCCCAGTCGGATCGCAGGCAATAATTTGCTCCGCCAAATCGCGCGGAATACCCAGACTGCGCTTGGAAATCAGGCTGCCGACTTTCGTCTTGCACTCCAGCTTGATGTTCGTATCGCGCATGTTATAGATGCGGATGCGATACTTGTCGCGGTTCTGGTCGCCGTCCATCTTGTCGAAGTAGGCGTCATTGAAGATGGTATCGAAGTATAGCGAACGAATATGGTATTCGTTGTTGACATCACCGTTCGGGTCGCGCCACAGCACACGGTCAAGCTGGCGCGACAGTACCTGATACTGCATCTCGTTGATGAAAAATTTCAGCTCATGCCGAAGAGGGATATTGCGAGCCATGGCTTTCGCCCCCTTCTGATGGTTAAGTCCCTGCTTCCGTCTGGCACGCCACGAGCGTCGCGTCATGCACGCCCTCGATGCCCAGCATCAGCGCTACCAAGTCCTGCTTGTTGTCCAGCCGAACCTCCCACGTCATTTCCGCGCCGGAGCGGGTCATCGTCTTGGAGCGCAGGCGGCGGTTCTTCACGCTGCGGCGCATCATCTGGTCAACGTCGTATTCCGCCTCTTCATCATAGTGAACAACGAGCAGGTAGGAGTTCGGCGTCGTGAAATGCACGAAAGTGAGCAGGAAGATAATCGCCGCAATCGCCGCCGCGACGACGAGCGCAATCGCATAGAGCTTTGCGCCGAGGAGGATGCCCATCGTCAGCGCCCAGAACATGTAGGCGGTGTCCATCGGGTCTTTGACCGCCGTGCGGAAGCGGACAATCGACAGCGCGCCCACCATGCCCATCGACAGCGCGACGTTGGACGAAATGCACATGACGACCGGGGTCGTAATGAGCGTCAGCATCGCCAGCGTCATGGCGAACGACGGGCTGTACAGCACACCGCGGAAGCACCGTTTGTACACAAACGCAATCAGCAGACCGACGAGCAGCCCCAGCACCAGACCCAGCACAATTTCAAACGGCGCAATCGCGCTGAACTGATCCGACAATGCACTCCTAAGCTGCTCCATAATGCCATTGGACGTAGATGTCACGTTGAGGGTTCCCATCCGTTTTTTCCTCCTATCAATACCGTTTTTTCATTATATCATGTTTTTAAGGGAGACGCAAGGGGGAGACTTCGTCTCGTCTCATCGCCCCTTAGACCCCCACCAGAGGCGCTGCCTCTGGACTCCGCAAGGGACTTCGTCCCTTGACCCTTTCGCGCGATTCAGTTGGTGACGCTTTCATACAGTATGCGCGTGTTTATCCGGGAATGGATTAGCACAACTATGGATAACCCCAAAAGTTGCGGTGCCGAAGGGGTGGAGGGGGCGATCGGAAAGCCCCCTCCTCGCGCCCTCAGGCGCGAAACCCCTGCGGATTAGAGCACCGCATCATCCGGATAATCCGGCTGCGGGCCGAACAGCTCCTCCATCTCCGTCTTTGTCAGCTTGAACTCATCCTTGATGAAATCCCACAGGCGATGCGGGCGCACCTTCAAGGTGTTGTACAGTCGATTCACGCGGCTCTCCCAGTAGGTGTACGCGCCGTCAATCGTCGTCGGCACTTCGCTGGTCACTGCCTTGTCGTTCAGCTCGCCCCAGCGTTCCCAGTGGTTCTTCATCTCCGGCTGAATCTCCGCCAGCACGCCGTCCAGCACCTGCGTCATGTACTCCGTCGTGAACGTCTTGTACACATCCGCCAGCTTTTCGAGGAACTTGCGCTTGTAGTCGGGATGTTCCAGCAATTTCAGGAAAATCGTGTTGTCGATTTTCTGTTCGCCCATGCCCTTGACCTTTAGGTAGCTCCACGGGCTGTTGAACTTGGAGCTGTACAGCCCGTAGTCCGCATCATACCAAATCCACTTCCACTTGCTGCCTTCCTGATGCAGACGGTAGTAGCGGATGTTGCCGATGTCGGAGTTGCCCACGAACATTTCCAGCGCCATGTATTCAAACAGGTTGTCCACATCCACGTTGTCAAGGATGTACTGCAAATCATCCGGATTTGTCGCTGGGCTGCCCGCCTTGATTTTCTTCAGCATCGCGCGGTATGCCTTGTTCGAGCCGAAGTTGACCGAGCCGTTTGCTTCGAGGATGTCCATTTCATCCGCCTGATCAAGCGGAAGCCCCTCAAACTGCGCAATGAAGAAGCGGTCAACACGTTCACGCAGGTTCATATGACCCCAGTACTTCCCGTTGAGGAAAACCGTTACGGGCTTCCACGCCTGATGAATCACCTGCGTTCCATACGCATCAAGCAGACGCGACTGGAAACCGTCCAGCAGGCGCGTGGACATGGCGTCGTTGCCGGAATTGCGCAGGACGAGCGACTTATACTCCGTGTAGGGGCGGTCATCAAAGAGTGCAGCGGCGAACGTCTTGCTGCCATAGAGGGACTTGGCGCGCAGCTTCATGGATTTCTGCGGCATATCCAGCGAGTAGTTGCCAATGAGACCGATGGCGACGCCTTGGCTGATCAGCTGCGTGCCGTCTACGTCGTAATACTCCATGTAGCCTTCGCGCGGCGTTTTGCCATACTTCCGATAGATGGTGTTCTTGAATGGAATGCCGCCGGACTTGTCGATGTTCGGACCTGCCGCAAGCATACCGTTCTCTTCATTCCAGAGTTCATCCGGGTCAACGGTGATGCAGACAATCGGCGTTGTGTAGTACGTTTCCATCAGATACGTCCCGGTCGTCACGGTACTCGCCTTATACAGCGGATTCGCCGGGAACGCGCGGGCACGGAGCGTCGTGGT
>FR899849.1:67066-81797 GCA_000437595.1 Faecalibacterium sp. CAG:74
GCGTCGTGGTGTGGGTAAAGGTAATATCCTGCCCCGTGTACAGGTAGCCCTTGTCCTGCGTGGGGGTAGAACCATCGGTGGTATAATAAACAGTTGTGTTCGCGGGAATCGTGAAGCCCGCCGTGACCGTTCCGTAGTGCTTGCCGGGCTGGAGGGTCAGTTCCGGCGCATCGGCATAGCCCAGGAACGTGTCATTGCCGTTCTGCGCGCCCGCGGTGACCGTTTCGTAATAAAAAAAGCCCTCGCGCCCGATGCTCCGGCCGTAGGACACATTTGTTGGAATCTCCGGCAGCACCACTTTGTCCAGTATTTTTCCCGTCGGATCCGCCAGCGTCAGCACCTCGCCGCCGCTCTTTTTCAGTTTGAAGGAGGTGTGCAGTTCGCCAGCGTTGCTCAGGGCCGTATCGCCGTCGCACCAGATGACCTTGTACTCACCCGGATTGATGGTTGTTCCCTGTGGAAACTGCCATTTTCGTGCGCGTCCAATATTGTCGGACAGGCCGTAGCCGGACAAATCGACCGCCTGATTGGAGGAATTGTAGATTTCCACCCAGTCAGTATAGCCGCCGGAGGGCGCCTTGACCGCCGTATCATTGGACGCCATAACTTCGGTCACATACACGCCTGTTGGGTTGAGGGAGCGGAGGATGGAATCCATCCTGCTCGCTCCCTCCTGCGTATTCGGCAGACCGGGCGTCGGGTTCTGCGTGATGATGAACACGCCGTTTTCGTTGCGCGCATAGGACGCATCCTTCGGCACGTTATCCAGCGTCACGCGGTCAACAAGCCGTCCGCGGCTGTCCGACAGCACCACATTATCATGCTCCGCGCTGAGGCGGAAGTTCGCGTGCGGCACGGCATTCGGGTCGGTGTTGGGCGTTTCATCGCCGTTGCAGTAGACCAGATAGTACCCGTGCGGCTGAATCGTCGCGCCTTCCGGGAAGCGCCACTGAAGCGGCTTGCTTTCGTTGTCGCTCAGCGCGTAATTATCCAGCGAAATCACCTGATCGGTCGTGTTGTACAGCTCCACCCAGTCGCAGACGTTGCCGCTTGCATCGGTGTAGCCGGTCAGCGGATTCGGACAGACCTCGTTGATGATGACCGCGCCGTCCGTCACCAGCGTCGCCGCGCGGTATTCCTGATGTCCGCTCGTCGTGTTCTCGTAGCCGGGGCTGTACTCGTTTGTTGTGCCCCAGCTGCCGTCCGGCAGGCGCGCATAGCTCTCGTCCACCCCCAGAATCGGGGTTTTCACCGAGTCAATGAGGTAAGCGTTCGGGTCATAGAGGTACAGTTCCTCGCCGTTGGAGGAAATGGAGAACTTTGCGTGCATCGGCTTTCCCGCAATCGCCTGATTTTTCTTGTCGCACAGCACAATCACGCGTTCGCCCGCCGCCAGCTCCATATCCGGGAACAGGAACTTAATTGACGTGCCCTTGTTGGAAAGGCCGACGTCCTTGAGGTTGATGGCGTGGTCGGAGCTGTTCCAGATTTCCAGCCAGTCGGGGTAATTGCCGTTTTCATCCGGCATCGCGGTTCTATTCGCCGCCATAACCTCGCTGAAAACCAGTCCCTCATAATCACTCAGCGCGCCGCCTGTGGAATGCACCAGATTATCCTGCGACCCTGCGGAATAATACGCCTTCTGCACGGGCTTTTTGGGGCTGACGATGACCACAATTGCCACCAGCGCAATCAGCACAGCGCAGATGAGGACATTCAGCACACGGCGTTTCTTCTTACGATATTTCACAGCGGGCGGCATCTGCTTCGGCTCTGCGCGACGCTGCCGTTTTTCGGGCTGATAAGACTGCATGGTAATCCTTTCTGCGGTCAGGAGGATATTCATCCCCGCCGCGGCGCAGGACGGTCAGGCGGATTTCCGCCATCCGTTTTCCTTTCGACAAATAGAACGATGCAGCACCGTCCTATCCTGCATTGTATCACAAAAACCTATTCCCGCGCAAGCATTATGACCATTTTGCGCGGATTTTTCATCTTTTGGTCACAATTCGGGTGATTTTTGCATCCGTCAGCGTGGGTTTCCGTCCCATAGCAAGGCAATGATGGCAGGATTCACGCCCGCAAGCGCGGATTTCCCCTGCCACGACAAAAGTCAACTCCGGTAGTGGCGACCCGAAGGTTTCCAAAGGGCGATCGGAAAGCCCTTTGGTCGCGCCCGCAGGCGCGAAACCCCTGCTTGCGCAAAAGAGCAGCTTTGGTTGTAAGACCAGCTACTCGGTCGCGCCCATTTGGCGCGACAATATGCAAGTTGTGGGCAGAGCAGCTTGGGGGCGCTTCTGCGGAAGCGCAAAGTTACTGGCAGGGACGCTTCGCTGCCTGCGCCTTTGTTGGCGGCTTCCTTGGGATTGGTCGGACGCGGAACAGTTGGGGCGTTGCCCCAAACCCCAGCAGGGACGCTGTCCCTGCACCCTGCAAGGGACATTGTCCCTTGACCCTTTTTGGCTGCCCGACTTGAGTGCGCTTCCGTGACGGTTTTCGGCTGCCCGGCTTGAGCGCTTTTCCCATGCTGTACCCTTTTGGGGCTTTTTGCCCTTTTCCCTCACTGGAACAGGGACATAATCTCCTGCGGCGAAAGTCCGCCCACCATGGATTCCCCCGGCTTAATCAGCTGGTCAAACAGCGCTTTCTTCCGCTGCCCCAGCGCAACCACCTGCTCCTCAATCGAAGCATGTGTTACCAGACGAATCACCTCCACCTTGCGCGTCTGCCCAATGCGGTACGCGCGGTCGGTTGCCTGATCTTCCGCCGCCGGGTTCCACCACGGGTCGTAGTGAATCACCATGTCCGCGCCCGTCAGGTTCAGGCCCGTACCGCCCGCCTTGAGCGAAATCAGGAAAATCTGCCCCTGCCCCGCGTTGAACTGCTCCGCCATCTCTACGCGGCGCTGTGCGGGCGTGTCGCCATCAAGGTACATCGTTTCATAGCCCGCATCATCCAGCTCGCGGCGAAGGATTTTGAGCATCGAGGTGAACGCGCTGAACAGCAGCACACGCCGCCCCTTCGCAATCGCTTCCGGCAGCATATCCAGCAGCATATCCAGCTTGCCGGATGTGCCCGTATAATCGTCCAAAACCAGCGACGGATGACAGCAGATTTCGCGCAGCTGGGTAATCGCCGCAAGCACCTCCGTGCGCCCACGCTCGAAGCCCTTTTCCTTGACGATGGAGTCCACGCGCTGACGCAGCCGCATCATCGTCGCCTCGTATACCTTCGCCTGTTCCGGGCTCATCTGCGCCGTGAACACGGATTCGATCTTGTCCGGCAGTTCGGTCAGCACTTCCTTCTTCAGGCGGCGCATGAGGAACGGGCTGATGCGCCGGCGCAGATCCTCCGCGTCCGTTCCATCCTGATAGCGGCGCAGGAACGCGCTGTAACTGAGCAGATACCCCGGCAGGACGAAGTTGAAGATGCTCCACAGTTCGCCCACGCCGTTTTCCAGCGGCGTACCCGTCAGGGCAAAGCGCGTCTGCGCCTGCAATTGGCGAACCGCCTGCGCGCCCTTGCTGCCCGCGTTTTTGATGTGCTGCGCTTCGTCTAAGATAGCGAAGCGGAACTCAATCGTCGTCAGCTGCTCGATGTCCTGCCGAATCAGCGGGTAGGACGTAATCAGCACATCCACGTCGTGCGCTTCCTTGACGTGGCGAATCTGGCTGGCGCGCTGTGCCGCCGAACCGCCCAGCACCATCACCGACAAATCCGGCGCAAAGCGGCCAAGTTCGCTCAGCCAGTTATATGTCAGCGTCGTCGGCGCGACAACAAGGCTGACCTGCCCTTCCTGCCGCGTCGCCATCAGCAGCGCAATCACCTGCACGGTTTTGCCCAAGCCCATGTCGTCCGCCAGCACACCACCCATGTGCAGCCGATCAAGCGCCAGCAGCCACTGGAAGCCGCGTTCCTGATACGGGCGCAGGCTCAAGCCGTCGGGCAGCTTCACGTCTTGCACCTTGCCGGGGTCGGTCAGCAGACGAACGGTTTCCTGCGTCTTTTCATCCACCTCGATGGGCAGTCCAAGGCTCTCCAGCAGGCTTTGCAGATAGCACGCGCGGTACGCCTGCAGACGGATGGTGTCGTCCCCCATCGCGACCGACTCCGCGCCCTCCGCCTGCGCCGCCTCGAAGATGGAATCCGCCAGCGGCAGCCACTCGTCCATCGCGGACAAATCAAGGAACGAGCCGTCTTTCAGGCGGAAATAGCGGCGGCGGCGCGCCAGTGCTTCCATAATTGCAAGGATTTCCTGCGCGGGTTCGTCGTCCTGGGTGAATTTCAGCTCCAGCGCCGAGCCGTTCAAGCGCATTTTGCCCGCAAATTTCGGCTTGCGCGGCGTCATGCGCTTGAAGTCGTTGGACAGGTACACTTCCGCCAGTTCCTGCAAATGCTGCAAGCCTTCGCTGACGAAGTTGAAAATGGCTTCCTGCCCCGTCAAATACACATGCCCTTTGCTGACGATGAAGCCCGCCGCCCCCAGCGCATCCAGCACCTTGCGTTCCGCCGCCGCGTCGCGCAAGAGCAGTTTTTCGCCGCGCGGGAGATTCTCCGGCAGGGGCGTTTCGTCAAACGGGTCAATGGTGCGATCGCCGTAGCGGAACTGTGCCCGCGCCACCACATCGCGTCCATTGGCAGAACGGTCAAGATACACACGCGCCACCAGCGGCAGTTGAATCAGCTGACGGCGCAGCTCATCGGAGATTTCCACCAGCCCGGTCAGTTTCAGGAACGGCACAAGTTCGCCCATCACACGCGCCGCCTCGCGCACGGGATAGTCGAAGCTGCACTGTCCGCCCAACTGCTCCTGATACAGCACGCGCAGCACGCCGCGCTGCTGCTCCTCCACCGCCACGACGTTCTCCCCCACCAGCGCGAAGGAACAGGACGGCAGCAGCGGACGGAATTCCTTGGGGAACATGGCAACGACCGTCAAGCCGTGCAAGTCGCTGGAGACGCGGAACTGCAAGGGGATTTTCCTTGCGCGCACAGGCTTGACCGCAACCGTCTTTTCCCCGACCTTCAGGCGAAACGGCGTGTTCATCAGCTCGCGCAGGATTTCCTCCGCGAACGGCTCCGGCAGCGCCAAATCACGCTGTTCCGCGCCGCGCAGGAGCGCGCCAGCTTCCTTCTGCGCCAGACACAGCGCGCGCAGAATCTTCAAAATCCGCTCCTGCACCGTGCCGAAGCGCATCCATTCCGGGTGAAACACGAAGCCCTTGCCGTACTCCACAGGCGTCTGCGTGTCAATGGCATCAATCATCTGCGGAATCGACTTGACCACATACAGGCGTTCTTCACCAATCAGCAGGCAAATGCGGATGCGGGGCGTAATCTGTTCGCGCACGGGTTCGAGTGTCAGGCGAACCTCCATGTGGATGGTGCCCTCCTCCGGCAGCGCGCGATCCATTGCCGCCATCAGCTTCGGGCCGGCCGCTTCCGCCTTGCGGCGCACCATATCGCCCATTGCGCCTTCATCCTGACACTTGATCATTGCCGCCACCACATGCCGGCACGCGCCGGCTTCCTCGTAAATCGGGCAGCTGCAGCGGCTTTCGCCGTCGTCGGTGAATACCACATCATACATTTCGCCATCCGCGACCTTGCAGCTCAGGCGCTTTGCGCTCTTCTCCACAATATGCACTGCGCCGCTGTGATACAGCCGCTCACCGTAACGGGTTTCCGTTTCGCCCGCCAGAACGCGCAGGGTGTAGGGGACTTGGGTCATGCTTGAATCACACTCACACTTTCTGAAAGCCCAAAGGCAAAAAAAATCCTTCGAGCCAAAATTGCAACCCTTATTCTTTCTACGTTTTCGGCGAAATTCCTGCTTTCAGGCGGAAGGTTTTTCATCTTTTTTTGACGCTGGATGCATCCGGTTGACTTTCCGCACTTTTTTCCATCCTCGGCGTATGATGAAGGCAGAATCCTCCTGCCGTTTGCTCGGTGCTGCAATTTTCCATTTGGAAGGATGTGTTTGTGATGACTTTATCTCCCTTGTCCGCCGCTATTCTCGCGACGCTGCTTATGTATCTGCTGACGGCGCTGGGTGCGGCGCTCGTATTCCCGCTCCGGCGATTTCACCCAAGCGTGATGAACCTGCTGATGGCGCTCGGTGCGGGCATCATGCTCGCCGCGTCGTACTTTTCGCTCCTTGCGCCCGCGCTGATGTCCGCGCAGTCCCTCCGGCAAAGTCCGCTCCTGATGTGCAGCGGCGGATTTTTGCTCGGCGGGCTGCTCGTGCTGTTGGCGGATGCGCTGCTTTCACGCCGGATGCGCCGAACGCCGCTGTCAGACGTGCGCCGCAGAACCGTTCTGCTGATTGGCAGCATCACCCTGCACAACATTCCCGAAGGCTTGGCGGTCGGCTGCGCGTTCGGTGCTTTGGCGTCCCCCGGCGGAGCGGCGTGGCGCAGCGCGTGGATGCTTGCCATCGGCATTGCGCTGCAAAACTTCCCTGAAGGGGCGGCGGTCAGTCTGCCGCTCCGCCGCGACGGTTATTCCTGCCGCCGTTCGTTCTTCTTCGGACAGTTATCCGGCGCAGTCGAGCCGCTTGCGGGGATTCTGGGCGTACTGCTGGCGATTCGCGTCCGCGCCGCCCTGCCGCTGCTGCTTTCGCTCTCCGGCGGCGCCATGGTGACGGTCATCTTGGCGGAGCTTCTGCCGGAATGCCAAAAATGCCCGCGGCAGCGTCTGATGGTTCTCGCGACGCTGGCGGGCTTTGTCCTCATGATGGCACTGGATACGATGGGGATGGGGTGATTCAGCCCCGTGCTAACGCATCATACGCCTGACGGTTCTTTTCAATCAGCTGCAAGCCGATTTTTAGCAGGATTTCATCCGATACTGTTTCGTACTGCGGCGTTTCCTGCTGTTCGTTCTCTTTATTCGTCATTTTGCTTCCTCTCCACATACTCTTCCAGGCACTCCCCTGTCTCCCGCATCTCCATTGACGCATCCACCCCGACGTAGCGGAAGTGCCACGGCTCATTCGTGATGCCGGTGATGGCGGTCTTGTCCGCCGGGTAGCGCAGGATGAATCCCCACTCCCAGCAGTGTTCTTCCAGCCATTTTGCCTGTTTCGTGCCGCCGAAGGAAGTTCCCGGCACGGTGATGTCGAACGCCAGCCCGGTGTGATGCTCGCTGCATCCGGGGTCAGCGACGAGTTTGCGCGCCGCGCTCCGCGCCTGTGCGCCAGTCATGCCCTGCTGACGATAGCTGTACACCTTGTCGTCGAACAGCTTCTGCTGATAGGCAACGCTCCGGTAGCCCGCGCTGATCTGCCATGATGTCAGCCCTTCCGACTGCGCCTGCATAAGCATTGCCAGCAGCGCATCCACCGCAATCTGCTCGCCCTCGATTTCGCTGCCCTTGATGCTCACGATGCTGCTGTCACAGTAGTCGCGCATGTTGACCAGCTGCTGCGGCTGATAATCATCAGGCAAAGGAGAATCCCGGTTGACCAGCAGCGGAAGCCCATCCGCCGTGAAGCCAACCGGGATCGTGTTTTCCGACTCCGCCGTCAGGAGGATCATATCATCCGCTGCGGGAGCCTCGGTGACTTGCGCGGCTTGGGTGGGCGCGGGCGTCGGTGTGGCATACGGCTGCGCGCTGTCAGAATAGAGCAGCTCGCGCGTATCTTCCCCGACGATGCCGTCCGCCGTCAGCCCATGCTGGCGCTGGAACAGCTGCACCGCCTCTTTCGTCGCCGGGCCGAACTGTCCATCGACGCTGCCGGTCAAATAGCCCAGCGCCTGCAAACGCTCCTGCAATTGCCAGACGGCTTCTCCCTGTGCGCCGGAACGCAGCACCGGCACGGGCGTGGGCAGGGATGGGTCAATCGTGACCTGCATGACGTTGCCGTACCCCGGCACAGGCGTCGGCGTGCGGCTCTGCTCCACCTGCACATCACCATAGAGCCGGATTTCACGCACGGCGAACACGATGACCGCGACCGCCAGTACGGCAAGCGCAATCATGGCAATCAGCCGCTTTGTCGTCATTCCTCCGCTGGATTTCTGCTGCACGCTTGTCCCCTGCCTTTCTTCTTTCCTGACCACAGTATACGCTATTTTGGGCGTTTATGCAAGAGGGGGGCGGAAAATGGGGGAAAGTTGTTCATGATGTATCAATATTATGCTTTTATAATCAATAGATTTAACATTTTATTTTCATTCTATTTGCACATTGTTCAAATATTTGTGCTACACTATACTCATATTGTTTTTTTGAACAACTGTATTGTTGCTTTCCAATTTCCAGAACGGGCAAATCCGATTGAAAGGAGGGATGCAAACCCGTTCCGCGCCGACGTCTCTGGAAATAGTATTACATCATAGAAAGGACGACACGCATGAAAAAGTTTTTTTCTTTGTTCTTGGCTGTACTGCTGATTTTCTCCTGCTGGACGGCGGCGACCGCCGAATCCACCGACGCCGTTTCCGGCGCGCCGCTGGACAACGACATTGAGATTGTCTACAAGGAGCATTTCGACGATATGGTGACGCGCTATGCGGACGAGCTGACCGAGGCTGAACTACTGGTCAGCGCCGACGTGTACGACGCCATCGGCATGATTCGCTTCGATTCCGAGGACAGTCTGGCGGCACGTCAGCGCATCTACGGCATTGCGTCGGCGGACGACCTTCATGCCATCCTGACAGGCTATTTTGACCCGAACGATGCCGCTTACACGGCGGATGCGGCGCTGGATGCGCGCTTGCAGGCGATTCTCGCGGCGTGCGGGCTGAATCCGGAGGACTACGACATCAGCGTCATTCGCAATCTGAGCGGGATGCCCGAACCCATCACAGGGACGAACTGGTACTGCACGCTCATCCGCAAGGGCATCGAGGTGGCGGAGGACGAAACAAACCCGTATGACATGGTGATTGTGCTGTACGGCGACGAGATGACGGTGGGCGCGTTTGTGCTGAATCCGGAGGTTTAATACTAATTCGATTCTAAAACATGGCATCGAGCATAGCAGATTTTTCGTTCCGGCAAAGCTGAGTGAAGCGAGGCGTACTGGAGGTACGCGCGAGCGGAACGAAGCAAAGCCGGGGCGGAAAAGATGCTGTGCGAATGTCATGGTTTAGATGAGAATTAGTATAACAAGGGCTAAAAAGACGGCAGGTGTGAGAAATTCTCTGCACCTACCGTTTATTTTTGTTTTGGGATGGTCGGTCGCGCCAATGGGCGCGACAATATGCAAGTTATGGGGAAAGCGGCTTGAGCGCGCTTCCCTTACTTGTCTATTCCCTGCGCTTTGAGGCGCTCTTGGCGCTGGTTCAGGCGACGCGCCCTCTGCCCCATCGCTTCCACCTGCTCCATGAACGCTTTCACTTCTTCCTCACTCATGCCCTCAAACAGCGCATTCGCCAGGTCATCCGCCATCCGCCGTATCGCCGTGCGGTACTGCATCGCTTTCTCCGTCAGATACACCCGCCGAATCCGTCGGTCGAACGTATCCACTTCCCGCCGCACAAGCCCTTTCTTCTCCAAGCCCTGCAGGCTGCGGGTCGTCGCGGCGCGATCCACCGTGTACGCCTCCGCCATCTCGTCCTGCGTGCGCCCGTCCTGCTCATACAGCAGCGCCAGATACAGCACGTCCGACGAGGTCAGCTTCTCGTCCAGCAATTTCCGGTTCAGGAACAGGTTCATCTGCCGAAACAGCACAATCACGGATTTATCCACGCGCATGGATTGTTCCTCCTCTTCGTTGTCACAACCCATTGTAGCGCATTTTTATTGACGTGTCAACAATACAAAAGGAATTTCCGTCATTTTTTCTTGTTCCACAGCGCAAATCCGGCGGCACACAGCGCCAGCACGAAGCAGCCGCTGCTGTATATGGACAAGCCAAACACCTGCGGGCCGTTTCCTGCAACCGCGCCGCCGAAAATGAGCAGCCCCAGCGACAGCAGCATCAGGCAGAGCTTGCGCACCATGGCAATAACGAGCTTGCGGACGTCCTCGCCCGCGTGATGCTCAACGCCGAGATTCGCTTCGCCCTTCAAGCCTGTGCGCAGGATATCCGCCAGCAGCGCGGGGATTTCCAGCGACTTCCGGCTGCTCTCGTAGATGGCGCGGGCATCCTGCGTCAGGAGCGCACGCCAGTCCACGTTGTCAAACATCTGGTCGCCGATGCGCGCAGTAATAACATTCATGATGTTCAGTTCGGGGCTGAGGTCAGCGACAACGCCCTCAATCGTCGCCAGACCGCGCGCAAGCATCGTCAGGCTGCTGGGCATGGCGATGCCGTTCGTCTTCATGACGCTGGTCATGTCCTCGAACACTTCCGCCAAGTCCATCGTGCCCAAATCCGCCGAGCCGTACTTATCCAGCATGGCCTCAATGTCGCGGTAGAGCTGCTTTTTGTCCGCCGTGCCGTGGAATTCGCCCAGCCCCAGCACCGCATCGCGCACAAGGGCAATATCGCCGCGCGCCACGCCGACAATCGCGTTGCCGATGAGCTTGCGTTCCTTTTCGTTCAAGCTGCCCATCATGCCCATGTCGAGCCAGACGATTTTACCGTCGCGGATGCGGATGTTGCCCGGATGCGGGTCAGCGTGGAAGAAGCCGTCCTCCATAATCTGCCGGACATAGTTGTCCGCCAGCTTCGCGCCGATTTCCGCGAGGTCGTAGCCCGCTTCCACCAGCTTGTCGTGTTCGTCGATGCCCATGCCGTCGATGCGCTCCATCACCAGCACGTTCGTTGTGGTATACGCGCGGTAGAGAATCGGCGACGTGACGAACACGACGTCCTGATTCAGCGCGTGGAAGCGCTCCAGATTCGCCGCTTCGGTCTGGAAGTTCATTTCTTCCTGCGCAACGACCCACATTTCGTCCAGCACCTGATTGAAGTCCACCAGACTGCCGGCGGGGGTGTACTTCAGCACCTTGCACGCCTGTTTGAGCAGGATGATGTCGCGGCTCATGACCTCGTGGATGCCCTCGCGCTGCACCTTGACGACGACGCGCTCTCCGCTTTTGAGGATGGCGGCATGTGCCTGCGCGATGGACGCACTGCCCAGCGCCTTCTCGTCAAACGACGCGAACACTTCCTCCATCGGGCAGCCGTAGGAGGTTTCCACCACGCGCTGCACCTGCTCAAAGGGCATGGGCGACACGTTCGAGCGCAGCTTTTTCAGCGCCTCGCAGTAGTCCCGCGGCAGAATATCCGACCGCATGGAGAGGATTTGCCCCAGCTTGATGAACGTCGGGCCAAGATCCTCGATGATGGCGCAGAGTTTTTCCGGCGTGATGCCGTGCAGGATGTCATGCTTGCGCACCACGTCCACAATTTCGCGCAGGCGCTGGCGATTCTGGGCGATTGTCCGCTCCCGCTCCGCCTGATTCGCGCCGCGGCGGTTCTCGTTTTTCGGCGGATTGTCACTTTCGGGCTTGTCCGCCGCTTCGGTAGGGATTTCCGGCGCAACCGGCTGCTGTTCCTTCTCTGTCATATGCTGTCTGCCCTCAGTTCTCGTTCGGTTCGTCGGATGCTGCCGATGCCGCCGTCTTTTTCGTCGCCTCGCGCGCCGCAATGTGGGCTTTCAGCGCCTCCAGCTGCTCGTCGGAGAGCGAATCCACCGCCGAAATCACGTCATCCGGCGGCGTGACAATCGTCACATTCTCGCGGATGGCATCCTTAATATTGTGCTTGAGTTCCTCGTTGAGCACCTTGCCCTGTTCAATGGTCAGTTCGCCTTTTTTGACCAGTTCATTCAGCACATCCGCGCCCTTTTCCTTCGTCACCGCCGCGACCCCGACGCCTGCCAGAATCAGCTTCCGCAAATTTTCGCCCAAATCCAACATAGTCAGCGCTCCCTTCACATTCGCCGAAATCGGCGGATTGTTTGCATTTTGATTTTTGCGGCAGACAGCTGCCGTTTCTATGTTGATTCGCCGCGAAGGGGGCGCATTCCTGCAAGGAGGGGGATTTTTTCGCTTGACAATTTGGGGGATTTGTATAGGGATTGAAAATGCGCCGCTCTGTTCGAACGTCATATTGCCCACGTTTTTCTTCCTTCCCTCTTGCACAAATCCCCCGCGTGATGTACAATAAAGCCGAAGCGTGATTCACGCAAGAGTAGGAGGAGGAAACACTATGGCGATTACCACCCGCGCGTTCGGCACGACCCAAGACGGTCAGAACGTGACGATGTATACCCTGACGAACCATTCCGGCGCGTCCGTGTCCATGCTTGACCTCGGCGCGATTGTGACCAATATCCTCGTGCCGGACAAAAGCGGCAAGCTGGCGGACGTTGCCCTCGGCTTCGATACGCTGGCGCATTATGAGGGCGGCCACGGCGCGATGGGCGATACCATCGGGCGCTTCGCGAACCGCATCGGCGGCGGCTGCTTCACCCTCGACGGCACGGAATATCACCTCTACCAGAACGACGGCGAAAACACCCTGCATGGCGGCAAAGCCGGCTTCCAGAAGAAGGTCTGGCAGGCGACGCCCGTCGCGGGGGATACGGTGGATTCCGTCAAGTTCCACTACGTTTCCGCGGACATGGAGGAGAACTTCCCCGGCAATCTGACGGCGGACGTGACCATCTCGTGGGACGACGACTGCAACCTGACGTTCCACTATCAGGCGACGACCGACAAGGCGACCGTCATCAACATGACGAATCACACCTATTTCAACCTCGCCGGCTATGACCACGGCACCGTGCGCGACCACGCCATCTACATCGACAGCGATGTGGTGACGGCGGTGGACAGCGGCCTGATTCCGACGGGCGGCTACATGCCTGTCAGCCAAACGCCGCTTGACCTGCGCGAGGAGATGCTCATCGGCGACGGGCTTGACTGCATGAACGAGTGCGTGCCGATGCGCTACGCCAAGGGCTACGACTGCAACTACGTCCTGCGCAAGGGCAGCGCGATGGGGCTGTGCGCGTGCGTGCACCACGAGGAATCCGGCCGGACGATGGAGGTCATCACCGACCAGCCCGGCGTGCAGTTCTACACCGCCTGCACCACCGATTACGCGGATGGCAAGGGCGGAATGCACTATCTGCCCTACTCCGGTCTGTGCCTGGAAACGCAGCACTACCCGGATGCGCCGAATCACCCGAATTTCCCGACGACGACGCTGCGTCCCGGCGAAATCTACGACACGACGACCATCTACGCCTTCCGCGTCGATGCATAATCCAAAGTGAACTGATTGCGGAGCGGCTTTTGCGGCTGCTCCGTTTTTTTGCACCCCAAACCGCCTTTTCGCATAGGCTGAATCGGGGTGAAAACATGACCATCGACGAATTTCTGACGAATGTACGGCGGATTCAGGCGGCTGATCCGCGCTACCGATTGGGGCGCGACGGCTCGGACGGCTACTGCGACTGCATCGGGCTGGTCATCGGCGCGATTCGCCGCAGCGGCGGACAATGGCGCGGCATCCACGGCACAAACTGGACGGCGCGCAACGCCATGCACGACTTGAATCCCCTGCGCGGCGCGGGGCAGCTCCGGCGCGGCGAACTCGTCTTTCGCGCGCACGAACCCGGCGCGAAGGGGTACGCCCTGCCGAGCCGATACGCCTCCTCCGCCGACCGCCGCGACTACTACCACGTCGGCGTTGTCATGCAGACGAACCCGCTGCGGATTCTGCACTGCTCCGGCGGCGGCGTGAAGGCGGACACGAGCGCGACCCGCTGGCAGTTTCACGGGATGCTGACGATGTTCGCGGGGCGGATGGGGCTGATGCAAATCGGCGATTCCGGCGACGCGGTGAAAGGCCTGCAAAGCGCGCTGATGGCGGCGGGCTTCCCCCTGCCCCTGCACGGCGCGGACGGCAATTTCGGCGCGGAAACCGAACAGGCGCTCCGCCAATTCCAGCAGAAAAGCGGCCTGAGCGCATCCGGTGCGGCAGACGCGGAAACGCTGGCGGCGCTCCGGCTTTTGAACGGATAAGCAAGCAGGGCAGTCCGCTTTTTATGCCGACCGCCCTGTGTTTTGATGCAATTTTGCTGATTATGCCAGCTTGTCCGCCGCCGCTCGGCACGCCGCCAGCGCGTCGTCATCCGGCGCGTCCTGGCAGATGACCGTATCGACGATATTCAGCCCCGCGTTGTCACGCTTCCAGATGTCCATCCACTCGCCGCCGCCCCAGCCGTAGCTGCCGAACAGCACAACCTTCTTGCTGCCCAGCACGGGCGCAACCGCGTTCCACATCGGCTCGAACTCGTCCTCTTCCAGCTGCTCCGCGCCCATTGCGCTGCATCCGAAAGCGAACGCGTCGTAGTTCGCCGCCTTATCGGCAGTAAACTCGCTCGCGGTGAAGAGATCCGCGTGCGCCTGATTCGCAATGGCCTCCGCCATCTGCTGCGTGTTACCCGTGCCCGACCAGTAAATAACCGCAATCTTGCTCATGAGAAAAACTTCCTTTCAATGTCGTCCTATTTTCAAGCGAGGATGAGCCGATGGCTCAGGAGAGCGCAGAAAATAGGAAATTATGCGCGGACGGTCAGCCGTTCAAGCGGCCATCCGGCGCGGAAAAGCGTCTGGTATGCCGCGCGGCACGCCTTGTAGCGCTGGAAAACGCGCATCGCTTCGCACTCGTTCGTGTATGCCTTCCAGCATCCGCTGCATCGGCAGCCGCGCCCGCCGTCGCGCATGAACGCGATGACGTCGCTCAAGGGGTAACCGAGGAAAACGCCGATTTCGTGCGGGAAGCAGGGCGATTCCGCCAAGCGCTGCCGCAGGAATG
>FR899849.1:81827-119286 GCA_000437595.1 Faecalibacterium sp. CAG:74
CAGGAATGCCAATGCGCCATCGGGTGATGTGTCCCCGTAGCCCATTGCCCGCAGAAACGCCTGAACATCCGCCTGTGCAAGCAGCGCCGCGAGCGCCTCCTGCCGGTAGACGTACACCAGCGCGCGCTCCTGCTGCACTCGCAGGATGGTCAGCGACACGCTGCGCGATTCAAGCGCTGCCTGCACACGCCGGAACTCCGCGCGAAAGCCCGTCGCATCCGCGCAGGACGAGGTGAACAGGCTGCCGACCTTCATATTCGCCAGCGTCGGGGAGCCGTGGTCAATCAGCGCGCGTTCCAGCATGATGGTGTCCTCCTGCGTGTTAGTTTTGGCTAACACGGATATTTTACAGGATAATGGCTTGTTTGTCAAGCGGAAAGGTTAGTGAAAGCTAACTTTTTGACGAAAAAGTGCGCGATGGGCGGAATTCGCGACATTGAGCGGAAAAGGAAAACGAAAAAGTAAAGAAAAAGCTGCCTCCGATGCGTTCAGAGGCAGCCTGCTTATTTTTTTGGGGGGGATTACACCGTCCCGCACGCATCCGCGTAGAACGCGTTCATTGCGTCCTCCGTCGGGAAGTTCGCGACGTACATCATGTTGCCCATCGCGCCCGACAAGGCGTCCGGCACACGGCCGACCATCTTCATCTGCGCGGCGTACTTCGTCATCAGCTGCTCGTGCGACAGGCGGAAGTGCTTGCCGTCGCGGCGACCCGCAAACGCGCAGAAGGCGTGCTCACCCTGCGGCATCAGCGTGCTGTCATAGGCAATCATGTCCGCCCAAATCTTGTACACGTCGGTCGAGTTGGCAAAATTCATCATGTCCGGCGAGAAGCCGCCGCACGGCCGCATGTTGACCTCCAGCGCAACCACGTCGCCCTTCTTGCCCATCGACGGCTGATCCTCGGTCAGGCGGAAGAACTCGAAGTGCACAAACCGGCTGCGCACGCCGAAGGACTTCACCGTCGCGCGCCCCACCTTGCGGACATCATCGTGCAAGTCCTTGACGATGTAGTACACGGAGTTGTCGTCGTTGTTCACAATGTCCATGATAGAGACGGGACTGACGTTGCCCGTCTCGAAAATCGGCTCGCCCTTGCTGTTGATGATGGCGTCGTAGCTGTTGACTTCGGCGTGGATAAACTCCTCCATGATGTAGGAAACTTCCAGCTCTTTGATGATGAGGAAGTGTCGGAGGTCATCGTCGCTGGACAGCTTGTAGGTGTGGGACGCGCCCACGCCGTTATCCGGCTTGACAATGACGGGGTAGCCGACTTCGCTGATGAACGCCTTGCAGCCATCGAAATTATCCACCATATGGTAGCGCGCCGTCGCGATGCCGGCCTTCTGATAGTATTCCTTCATCTTGGACTTGAACTTGATGCGCGGCATATCGCTGACTTGGAAGCCGCTGGTGATATGGAAATCGGTGCGGAGCATGGCGTCGCGCTCCAGCCAGTATTCGTTGTTGCTCTCCAGCCAGTCGATACGGCCGTATTTGCTGATGAAGAACGCGACGGCGCGGTACACCTCGTCGTAATTCTCCATGCTGCCGACCTTGTAGTATTCGTGCAGGGCGCTCTTGAGTTCGGGCAGGAGGGTATCATAGGGCTGATCGCCGATGCCGAGGACGCGCAGCCCGTTATTGCGCAGCTGACGGCAGAACTGCCAGTAGTTGACGGGGAAATTCGGGGAAATGAAAACGAAATTCTTCATGGTTTGATTCATCCTTTTGTTTTTACTGAACCGAAGGTTCATTGGATAAACACGCGGGCATTGCCTGAAAGTGTTACCAACTCAATCGCGAAATGGGTGTCGAGAGGGTCGAAGACCCTTCGTGGGTGCAGGGCAAATGAAACGGGACGAAGTCCCCCTGCCGGAGTCCAGAGGCAGAGCCTCTGGCGCCTCCCCTCATAAAATGTGCGGGACATGATAAGCCACTTGCTGATACCACCAGTCCCAGTCGTGCTTCACATCGTAGCCCCAAATGTCGAACCAGACGTGAATGTCCTTCTGCGCACAAATGTCGCGCAGGCGGAATGTGCTCTCCGGCACTTCCCACGCGCCCTGCCCGACGACGACCACCGCCTTGTGGTCGTTGTACAGGCGAATAAACGGGTGGTCGGGTGAAATTCCGGCGAGATAATCCACCGGAGAATTGGCGTACACCAGCTCATCCATGTAGCCGGGGAAGCCGTATTCGCTGGTGTAAATGCCGCTGAGCGCCAGCAGACCGTCGAACGTCTCCGGGAAGCGGAAATACAGGTTTGCCGCGTGCGTCGCGCCCAAGGAGCAGCCGAACGCAATGATGCCCGGCGTGCCGTCCCAGCCGTTGCGGTCGTTCGTCATGGACTGGATGAACGGCGCAACCTCCCGCACGATGTAGTTCATCCACGCTTCATGGCGGCGGATGCGGTCGTGCGGGTCGTAGGACGCGGAATACGTCTCCTTATCCAGCGTGTCGATGGAAAAGACCATGCACTGCCCGGATTCAATCCACGGCGCCCATGCGTCGGTCATGCGGTAGTTCTCGAAGTCGAAAAAGCGCCCGTCTTGGCAGGGAATGAACAGCACTGGGCGGCCGGCGTGGCCGTACACCTTGATTTCCATCTCCCGCCCGACGGAGGGGCTGTACCATTTTGTGTAGTATGTCTGCATGGGTTGCGCCTCCAATTATTCGCGATTGTAGAACAGAACGTGCATGAAGAAGGGAATCTGCTCTTCCCAGCAGGCTTCGCAGTGGTCACCGTTGGGGACGATGCGGCTCGTCAGCAGCACCTGCTTTTCCAGCAGACGGCTTGTTACGGCGGCGTACTGCTTGCGCATGTTGTCGTGGTGCGCCATCTCGCGCGAACCGTAGTCCATATAAATCACGGTGTCCGGGGCAAATTGCGCGTCGCGAATCAGGCGGTCAAGGCTGCGCGTGGCAAACCAGATGCTCGGCGAAAGGCACGCCGCGCGCGAATACACGTCATTGAACGCCGTCACCGCGTACAGGCTCATCAGCCCGCCCATGCTCGACCCCGCAATCCACGTCGTTTCGCGCCCCGGCAGCGTCGGGTACTTTTCGTCAATCATGCCTTTGAGCGTATGTGCGAACCAGTCCATCGTCGTGCGCCCGCGCCCGCGGATGTAGCCGAGCTTCGGGTCTTCAAACGTGAAGGGGGAATATTCGCTCAGCCGCCCGTTATTCGGCGAATGGTTGCAGTCCACCGCAACGACAATCAGCGGCGTGTTTGTCGATTCAAGATATTCCTTCATCCCCCAGCACTTCCCGTAGGTCGCGTCGGAATCGAAGAAAACGTTATGACCATCGAACATGTACAGCACAGGATAGCGCGCTTCGGGGTTCTCCTGCGCTTCGTCGGGGACGTACACATAGACGGTTCGTCCCTCGCGCCCGCTCAGCTTCGGGATGGGGGTTGTCCATTTTTCAATCATGATGCTTATTCCTCGGTGTTGGTGTCGGGAAATGAAATTTTCCCAACGATAGTGTAGCACAGCGCGAAACAGAACTCAACCGTTTACACCGGAAAAAACAAAAAAAGGGCATTTTCGGCGGACGCAAGCGGGGCAACTGGCAGTTGCTTGCGCAGGAAAAGCGAATGTGATATAGTAAGGGCGAGGTGATGATACTGATGGAAGCCAAGGATGTGCTTTTGAAGCTGCGGACAGAACACGGGCTGTCGCAGGAGACGCTCGCGGAGAAGCTGTTTGTGACGCGCCAAGCTGTGTCCCGCTGGGAAAGGGGCGATACCCTGCCGAACACGGAGACACTCAAGCTGCTCTCGAAGCTCTACGACGTCTCGATTAACACGCTGCTCGGTTCTCCGCGGACGCTGATTTGCCAGTGCTGCGGTATGCCGCTTGACGACACGACCATCAGCCGCGAACCCGGCGGCGCATTCAACGAAGACTACTGCAAGTGGTGTTATACGGATGGGAAATTTGCGTACAGTTCGTTGGAAGAGCTGCTGGCGTTTCTGGTGCCGCACATGTCAAATGATGCGTGGCAGCCGGAGCAGGTGCGCGCGTATTTGGCGGACATGCTGCCAAAGCTGAAGCACTGGGCGAAGTGAATCAGGCAGATGAAGGCAGCAGGGCGGCGCGTTCTGCTGCTTTTTCGTGTTACACCGGGATGGGCGGTCGCGCCCATTTGGCGCGACAATGTGCAGCAAGGTGGAAAGAGCAGCTTGGGGGCGCTCCTGCGGGAGCGCAAAGTTACTGGCAGGGACGCTTCGCTGCCTGCACCTGTTGACTTTTCCCTTGGAGTAGATTAAACGAGGAACAATTGGGGCGTTGCCCAAACCCCACAAGGGAGCGCCGCCCCTTGACCCCTCCGCGCGATTCAGTTGGTCGCTTCGTCATACTATGCCCGCGTGTTTATCGCTTTTCCCGCGTGTTTATTCCTTTTAACCGCCCCTGCCCCTTGACATCCGTGAAAAAATAGACTATTCTATGGGGTGGGCTCGGACACCCGTCCCAGCCTACCAGATTCTCCCCGGTACTGTATTTTTTAAGGAGGATTTTTGAACAATGAAAAAGCCGGTTGTTCTCGTCGTCATGGACGGCGTAGGCGAAACCCCTGAAGAACTGGGCAACATGGTCAAAAAGGCCACGACCCCGACCCTCAACGAACTCAAGGAAACCTGCCCGTGGCAGATCATCAAGGCGCACGGCACGGCAGTCGGTCTGCCCTCCGATGATGATATGGGCAACTCCGAAGTCGGCCACAACGCGCTCGGCTGCGGTCAGATTTACTCGCAGGGTGCCAAGCTTGTCAACGAATCCATCGAATCCGGCAAGATTTACACCTCGGATGCGTGGAAGAACCTCGTCAGCGACCTGAAGGACAATGGCGCAACCCTGCACTTCATCGGTCTGCTGTCCGACGGCAACGTGCACTCCAACATTTCGCACCTGATTGCGATGCTGAAGGAAGCCAAGAAGGAGGGCGTAAAGCACGTCCGCTGCCACATTCTGCTGGACGGCCGCGACGTGCCCGCCACCTCCGCGCTGGAGTATGTGCAGGAGCTGGAAGACGTTCTCGCATCCCTGAATGACGCGGATTTCGACGGCAAGATCGCTTCCGGCGGCGGCCGCATGACCATCACCATGGACCGCTATCAGGCGAACTGGCCGATGGTCAAGGCGGGCTGGGACACGCATGTGCATGGCATCGGCCGTCAGTTTGCGACCGCGAAGGAAGCCATTGAGGCCTTCCGCGCGGAAACCGGCGTGATTGACCAGGACCTGCCGGCATTCGTGATTGCGGAGAATGGCAAGCCCGTTGGCAAGATGGAGGACGGCGACAGCGTTATCCTCTTTAACTTCCGCGGCGACCGCGCGCAGGAAATTTCGATGGCGTTCGACGGCGACAGCTCGTTCGACAAGTTCGACCGCGGCGAAATGCCCAAGGTGAAGTACGCCGGTATGCTCCAGTATGACGGCGACCTGTGCATCCCGAAGTCCTTCCTCGTCAACCCGCCGGAAATCCGCAACACGCTGACTGAGCTGCTTGTCGCCAACGGCGTCAACGAGTTTGCCTGCTCCGAAACGCAGAAGTTTGGTCATGTGACGTACTTCTGGAACGGCAACCGCTCCGAAAAGTTCTCCAAGGAGCTGGAAACGTGGGTGGAAGTGCCCTCCGACGTGCGTTCCTTCGACGAATGCCCGTGGATGAAGGCGACCGAAATCACCGACCTGGTGGTGGACGCCATCAAGAGCGGCAAGTACGGCTTCATCCGCTGCAACTACCCCAACGGCGACATGGTTGGCCACACCGGCAACCTGCTGGCCACCGAAATTGCGGTGGAATCCGTTGACCTGTGCCTTGCGCGCGTGAAGAAGGCGTGCGACGAGTACGGTGCGATTCTCTGCGTGACGGCTGACCACGGCAATGCCGACCAGATGCTGGAGAAGAACAAGAAGGGCAAGATCAGCGTCCGCACGGCGCACAGCCTGAACCCCGTCCCCTTCATCGTGTACGACAAGGACGAGCGTCACGAACTGAAGGATGGCCACGGCTTCGGTCTGGCGAACGTCGCCCCGACGGTGGCGGGTCTGCTGGGCATCAAGCCGTTCGATTCCTGGGAAGAATCCATGCTGAAGTAAGCAAAAATCAGGGGAAGCTGCATCAGCGGCTTCTCCTTTTTCGTGCAATAAAAATGCGCTGGAACGCGATTTTTTCCGCGTCCAGCGCATTTTTTCTTACAATAAGTTACAGCTTCTTGCAGGGGATTTTCGCGCCTGCGGGCGCGACCAAAGGGCTTTCCGATCGCCCTTTGGAAACCTTCGGCGCCGCAACCTTTGGGGTTAATCCACATTGGTAGCACCCATGGTATCAGCTTTACTTTTTCCCCTCATCCAGCAGCTTCTGCAGTTCCTGCATGAACGTTCCAATATCCGTGAAGAGGCGATACACCGCCGCAAAGCGCACATATGCCACGTCGTTTGTTGCTTTCAGCTCCTCCATCACCATGTCACCGATGCGCTGGGAGGAAATCTCCCCTTCCATGCTGGCATAGGCGCGCTGCTCGATGCTCGTGGTCATCGCGTCAATCTGCTGCATGGACACCGGAAGTTTCTCGCAGGCATGAAGAATGCCTGCCTTAATCTTCTGCGCGTCAAAGGTTTCCCGCCGGCCGTCGCGCTTGACAACCATCAGCGGCAGCATCTCGATTTTCTCATACGTCGTGAATCGCCGCCCGCAGCCCATGCACTCCCGCCGCCGACGAATGCTGTTGCCCTCTTCGGTCGGGCGCGAGTCGATGACCTTGCTCTCCGCGCAGTTGCAGTATTGACACCTCATGCCGTTCGCCTCCCTTGTGGCGCATCGTGATGTTTCGCTGCCATTATACCAGATTTGGTGGTTTCACGCAAGCCCTATCGTTATCATTTTATGCCTTTATGCAATCGCATTCGTCCATCCACGCCTTGTACTGCGCATCCGACGGCATCCGCCAGTCGCCGCGCGGAGACAGGGCAATGGAGCCGATTTTCACGCCGTCGGGCATACAGTTCCGCTTGAACTGCTGCGTCCAGAAGCGGCGATAGAAATTTTTCAGCCATTTGAGGATGGTTTCGCAGCTGAAATCGTCCTGAAACGCAATGCAGCACAGGTCGAACACCTTTTTCGGCGGATATCCGAAGCGAATCGCATAGTAGAGGAAGAAGTCGTGCAGCGCGTACGGCCCGACGACATCCTCCGTCTGCTGGAGGATATTTCCCTTCTCATCCGGCGGCAGCAGTTCAGGGCTGATGGGTGTGTCAAGGATGCTTTGCAGGCATTCGCGGCTGGATGAGAAGGCTTCGTTCTCCGCCGCCGTCTGAATCACCCAGCGCACCAGCGTTTTGGGCACGCCGCTGTTCACGCCGTACATGCTCATGTGGTCGGCGTTGTAAGTGCACCAGCCCAGCGCGATTTCGCTCAAATCGCCTGTGCCAAGGACAATCGCGCCGATTTTGTTCGCCACGTCCATCAGCACCTGCGTCCGCTCGCGCGCCTGACAATTCTCGTAGGTGACGGAGTGGTCGCTCTCGTCGTGCCCGATGTCGGCAAAATGCTGGCGAACCGCGTTGTGAATCGGGATTTCCCGCTGGCTGACCCCAAGGCTCGTCATCAAATCCAGCGCGTTGTGGTAGGTGCGGTCGGTTGTGCCGAAGCACGGCATGGTGATGCCGAGGATGTTCGTGCGCGGCAGATGGAGCATGTCCACCGCCTTGCACGCCGCCAGCAGCGCAAGCGTCGAGTCCAATCCGCCGGAGATGCCAACGACGACCTTCCCGCCCGTGACGGCCAAGCGACGCGCCAGCGCCGTCGCCTGCATCGCCAGAATCTGCGCGCACCGCAATTGCCGGGACGCCTTGTCCGACGGGATGAACGGGTGCTTGCTGACGCGGTAATCCGGCGCTGCGTCGTCCGGCAGCAGCGCGTTTTCCATCGTTCTCAGAATATTCGGCTCCTGCTTCCACATGGCGCGCACCTGCGCCGCGCAGTCCGCGAAGCTGCTTTGCTTCATGCGGTCGGCGCGGATGCGGTCAATGTCAATATCCGCCGTCATCAGGTAATTGTCCGCGAGATACCCCTCGCTTTCCCGGATGACCGTGCCGCAGGAGGCAATCACGCTATGCCCGGAGAACACAAGGTCGGAGGACGATTCGCCCATGCCCGCCGAAACGTACACATACCCGCACTGGCAGCGCGCGCTCTGCTGGCTGATGAGCTGCTGGCGGTACTCACGCTTGCTCAGCAGCTCGTTGCTGGCGGACAGGTTCAGGATGATTTCCGCGCCTTCAACGGACAGCATCGTGCTCGGCGGCAGCGGCGCCCACAAATCCTCGCACAGCTCGATGCCGAAGCGCACGCCGTCCTCCGTTTCAAATATTGCCTGACGGCAGACATCCGTTTTCAGCTTCGGAATGGCGACCGATGCATCCCTGCGCGCATCACCCGACTGAAACCAGCGCTTCTCGTAGAACTCGCCGTTATTGGGCAGGAACGTTTTCGGCACCGCACTGATGATTTCGCCTTTGTGCAGCACCACCGCGCAGTTATACAGTGCGCCCTCAATTTCCAGCGGCGCACCGACGACCGCAAGGATTCCCTCCGGCATTTCGTCCTTTAGTGCGAGCAGCGCGTCCGTCACATCGTCCAGCAGCCGCCGCTGAAAAAACAAATCGCCGCAGGTATACCCCGTCAGGCTCAGCTCCGGGAAAGTCACGATGCTGACGTGTTTCTCCTTCGCTTCCCGCATCATCGCCAGATGGCGCTTCATGTTCTCCTTCACGTTCCCCAGCGCCAGCGACGGAACCGCCGCCCCCACGCGCACCAGTCCGCGCATATCTTGTCCTCCTTCACGGAATCTCTGACTTATTCGGCAACCATCTGGTCACCTCATTGCGTCAGTTCTTCCTCAAAATACCAGCATTTTCACCCTTGGGCGGCCGTCCTCTACCTCCAGCATCGCCATCTGCTCCCGGCAGACTGCCCCCGGATTGACCAGCATCGGCACGCCCGTGACCATATCCGGCTCATGCGTATGGCCGTAGAAGGCAATGTCGCACTTTTCCTCCCGCGCCCGCTCATAGAGGAACGAACGGGTCAGCTTGACGCGCTCCAAATGCCCATGCGTCAAGTACAGCCGCACCCCGCCGAAGTCCGTCACCCGGTAATACGGGGCGTTCGGGCAGCAGAAGTCGTTGTTGCCGCGCACATCCAGCATCAGCGCATCCGGATCGCGGCGGCGGATGAAGTTTTCCGCTTGTGCGAAATCATCCACACCATCGCCCAGAAAGAAGTATCCGTCGATTTTCCCCGTCATCTTCCATGTTTCTTCCAGCATCCACCGCAGTTGGCTTTCCTCGCCGTGAATGTCGGACAGCACCAGTGCGCGCATCATTCGTGCAGCCCCTTCATAATCTCGAGCATCTTCTCGCACGCCCGTGCGCGATGGCTGATTTGGTTTTTCTCTTCCTCGGTCACTTCAGCGAAGGTCTTGTTCAGCGGTTCATAGAGGAACAGCGGATCATAGCCGAAGCCGCCCGTGCCGCGTTCTTCCTCCAGCAGCACGCCGGGGCAGGAGCCTTCCGCAATCAGCGTCTCCCTGCCCGGAATCTTAAGCGCCAGCGCGCAGATGAACGCGCAGGAGCGGTCAGTCTTGCCCTTCATGCGGCGCAGCAGCAGCGCATTGTTCGCCGCATCGCCGCTGCCCTCGCCCGCCATCATGGCGTAGCGCGCGCTGTACACGCCGGGGTCGCCGTCCAGCACCTCGACGGACAAACCGCTGTCATCCGCAAGCGTCGGCAGTCCCGTCGCCGCGCTGACCGTCTCCGCCTTGATGGCCGCATTGCCAGCGAACGTCGTCGCCGTTTCCTCAATCGGCGCATTAAAACCTGCCGCCACCATCGAAACAACGGTGTAGTAATCCCCGAAAATGTGCTGCAATTCGCGAATCTTATGCTGATTGGAGGACGCGACCACAAGCGTCGGTTTGGCGCTCAAATGCCGCTTGGATTCCGCCAGCGAATCCTTCTGCTTCTCCATCAGCGCGCGGATGCCCTTCGCGCCCATATCCAGCAGCGCATTCAGTTCCGCCTGCGTGAAGGAGCGTCCCTCGCCCGTGCCCTGCAGCTCAACAAACTCGCCCTTTTCGTTCATGACGATGTTCATATCCACCTGCGCGCGGCTGTCCTCTTCATAGCACAAATCGACGCAGGGCGTATCATCCACCACGCCGACGGAAATTGCCGCGATTTGATGCGTAATCGGTGAGCGCAGGAGCTTGCCCTCGTCCAGCAGCTTGCTGACCGCGCACACGAGCGCCACCATTGCGCCGGTAATCGCCGCGGTGCGCGTTCCGCCGTCGGCCTGCAGCACATCGCAGTCCAGCGTGATGGTACGTTCGCCCAGCGCCGTCAAATCAACCGCCTGACGCAGGCTGCGCCCAATCAGCCGGGAAATCTCCACACCGCGGCCGTCCCGCTTCACGCCGTCGCGCTGCTTGCGATGTCCTGTCGAGGCGGGCAGCATGGCGTATTCCGCCGTCACCCAGCCCTGCCCCTTTCCGCGCAGGAACGGCGGCACATTCTCCTCCACCGATGCGGTGCAGATAACCTTTGTATTGCCCGTGCAAATCAGGCACGAGCCATCCGCCGTGCGCACAAAATCGGTTTCAATCGTCACAGGGCGCCCCATTTCCGGCGCCCTGCCATCGTTTCGTGTCAGCATATCTCATTTCCTCCGTTATTCTGTACTTTCTCTGCATTCATTCGACGCGCTGCGTGTTTTTCCTGCCGAAACTTCCGCGAAAATCGTTGATTCGGCATCAAAATTCGCGCTTTGGGCTTTTCTTTCGGCGCATTTTGTGGTATGCTTAGAGGCGCGAGTTTTTAGGTAACCCGGTATTCCTGCCGGCAAATTTATTAGAAAGGACTTATTTCGTGGGTAGTTTCAGCAGCAAGTATCTCAAAGACATTTGGAATCTCCCCAACATCCTGACAATGCTCCGTCTCGTGCTGATTCCGGTTTTCGCAGGGTTATTTCTCGCCGGATATGAGAAGTGGGCGCTCGCCGTGTTTATCATTGCCAGCATCACCGATTATCTGGACGGGTATCTTGCGCGCAAAAACAATCAGATTACCGCTTTCGGCAAGCTGATGGATCCCTTGGCGGACAAGCTGATGGTCTGCACCGCCCTGCTTGGGCAAGGGCTGTCCGGTGTGTTCCCGTGGCCTGCGATTCTCATCGTGATGACGAAGGAGGTTGTGATGATTATCGGCGGCATCTACATGCTGCAGAACGGCATTGTCGTCTACTCGAACATCTTGGGCAAAGCAGCGCAGTTTTCATTTATCGCGGCGCTGATTCTCTCCTTCTGGCACAAGGAATTTGTCGCGGCGTCGCTGCCGCTGGACCGAATCATCCTCTGGATTGCGGTTGCGCTGGCTTTGGTGGCGCTGGTAGACTACGCGCTTGACGCGGCGAAGAAGCTCAAGGCGCACAAAGCGGGGAAAGTCAGCTGATTCCCACTTGGACGGAAAATCCCCTGCTTGCATTAAAAGCAACTATGTTTGAAAGACCGGCAATCTGGTCGCGCCCATTTGGCGCGACACAGCATGGTTGGTTGAAAGAGCAGCTTGGGGGGCGCGTCTGAGGACGCGCAAAGTTAGGGGCAGGGACGCTTCGCTGCCTGCGCCTTTTGTTGGACACGTTTGACATGCTGGTCGCCCGCGGAACAGTTGGGGCGTTGCCCCAAACCCCAGCAGGGACGCTGTCCCTGCACCCTGCAAGGGGCAATTGCCCCTTGACCCCTTTTTTGTCGCCCGGCTTGGTCGCTTTTCCCTACCTCCTTGGGTGAAGCGGCTTTTTTATTTGCCCGTTCCATGCTCCGGGACGACGGCGTAAATCACCAAATCTTCATCGCCCTCACAGTAGGTCGCGTGCCGATGTCCCTTCGGGCAATAGTGCGTCTGTCCGGCATGGACAATCTCTTCCCCATCATCCATCATAATCCGTGCCGTCCCCGACAGCACATACACAATCTCGCTATTCGTCTCATGCGTATGCATCCCAATCGACGAACCGGGCGTAATCCGCGCCAGCATGATGCGGTTCAAATCGTCCGAATACATCCGCGTATACACCATGCCGTCGCCGCCCTTGAAGTTGTGAATCGGCGTTTCAGAAATATGCTGCAAATCAAGAATCATAGTTTTTCTCTCCTTTTTCAATCTTTCATCAGAAAAGCGCCTGCAAGCAGGTCAGCCGAACCGACTGCCTCCTTGCAGGCACTTTTTGCTGCACACCGGAACGGCAGTCATTCCAGCGCACATCGGATTCACTTAATCAATCTTCACGCCGTAGAGGAAACTCGTGCCCTTGCCGGTCGTGCCGATGACGAGCATGTTCTGGTAGACGGCGGGGGACGCTTCAATCGTGCCATTGAGCTGCAAGGTGTTGATGGTTTCGCCCGTCAAGCCGTCCAGCAGCATGAGCACGCCATCGCTCGTCGCCTGAATAATCCAGCCCTTGCCGTTCTCGTTGTAGACCGCGACGGGCGACGAGTAGCAGTAGCCGCCCAGCGACTTCGCCCAGACGACTTTGCCCGTCTGCTTGTTCAGCGCCACCAGCACGCCTTCCTGCGCCTTCGCGCCGCTGCCTAACAGCTTTTCACTGCCGGAAGCGGAAATGTAGGACAGCGTGTAGTACACCAAGTCGCCCAGCTGATATTGCCCGATGACAGGGGACGCCATCGCGCCCGCGGTGTAGTCCTTTTTCTTCGTCGCGTTCAGGGCAAGCGACCAATCCTCCGCGCCCGTCGTCGCGTCGTAGCGGCGGATGGCAACGTCGCCCTTGGAGCGGTTCAGCAGCGTGTTCGCCGTGTAGAGCCAGAGGCGTCCGTCGTCGTCAAAATCCAGCGCAACGGCAGACTTGACCGCGTCGCCCGTTTCGACTGCCCAGACGGTGGTCATCGTCGTCGTGTCAACGCAGCGCAGCACGCCCTCCACATCCGCATAGAACACATAGCTGCCGTACATCGCAATGGGTGCTTCCACCGCCGTGTAGGCATCCTTCTGTTTCTTCGTGCGGCTCTTCATCATCGTGATGGTCGGGCTGACTTTCAGGTTGCCGGATTCATCCGTCGGCGTTTCGTAGACCGTGTTCATATGCACGGTGTAGAGCATACCGTTCGTGCCGGCGGTGATGTATGTATCGCTGTTGCGGTCATAGAGCGCCGAGCCGTCGAACGCGCCAACATCGTTGTATGCGCGGTCTTTCTTGCTGCCGCCGTCCAGACCGTCGATGGTCAGGTTCTCCTTGTTCGTCAGCAGATCATAGAAGTGCTGACCGATGCTGCCCGTTTTGTTGGCGAGGAAGCGCGCGTACTGCCCGACGGACATCTGCGGATACGCCAGCGTACTGAGGCTGGGCGTGGAGCGCATCGGATAACCGAGTTCAATCGGTTCGCGGGTCTTGCTGCCGTCTTCAAGGTCAAGGAAGTAGATTTTACCGTCCAAGCTGGCGGCGATAACTTCCTTCAATGCAGTCTTGTCGTTCTTGCCGTCCAGCAGGGGCATATCCTGGCGCACGCGGCGCGCCCACTGCTCAATCACGGGCTGATTCGCCCACGAGAAGCCGTAGTAGGTTCGGCTCTTGCCCTTCAGGCTGCCGGTTTCGACCGCCCACACCTGCGTCAGCTGCGTCGCGTCTTCCACTGTGCCGACGGCGGCGTTCTGGCGGAATGCCGTGCCGCGGTAGGTCAGCACACCGATTTTGCGCGTCGTGTAGTCGTCGTCTGCGGGCATGTCGATGATTTCCTTCTCGTCGCGGGTGTATTCCTTCACGGCGGTGCGGCTGTCATCTCGATAGACCACGGTATCGGCAATCAGTGACGGATCAGCGCTTGCGTCCGCCGAGAAAGTCAGCACAGGGCGCGGGGTAGCAGTCGGTTCGGGGGTCGGCTCTTCGGTCGGCACTTCCGTGGGATCGGGTTCAGGCGTTTCCGTCGTTTCCTCTTCGGGCAGGATGATTTCTTCCGTCTTCTGCGGCGCGGGGGCCATCGTCGGGGTAACGGTCGGCACTTCCGTCGGTGCGAGCGTCACCAGCACGGGCGCCTGCGTCGGGGCTTCCGTCGGCATCTCCGTCGGAATTTCGGTCGGCACTGTGGTCGGCATCAGCGTCGGCGCTTCGGTCGGCGCTTCCGTCGAAATCGTCAGCGCCAAATTTTGCGTATTCTCCGCCATTGCAGGGCTGACCGTCGGTTCCGTGGTGGAATCGGCGGTCAGTTCGTGAGCATCCGGCTGAGCCGGATTGTTTGCGGCTGTGGAGAAATTCGTCGGCAGGTTGGAAATGGACGCAGGGCTATTTCCGCCCAGCGAAACCGTCTGCCGGAACCCGGTCGGAATCCACGCCTCATTGCTGAGCATTTCTGCCTCAATCACGCCGGAGTAAGCGTCAGCGGTCGTCAGCGTGAAAATCCAGACGACGGTGTTATCGGTGTTGGACTGGCTCATCAGCGTCACCGTGTCAAAGGGATTTCCGTTTTCATCCACCACGCGCACGTCCGTGACATTGTTGCTGGTGACGAGGTTGAAGGTAATCTGATACGGCGCGGTGGACGAGGTAATCGACGCGGTGAAGCTCGATGCCGTCGGTGCGACAGCCTGCGTCTGCGTGCGGCCGGTCAGCGGCGCGGTAATCGTGCGCTTCAGGTTGCCCAGGAAGCCGGTATTGCTGTCCGGAATCAGCAGAAGCCCCACCACGAGCAGACCAATCACCAGCACGATGGCAATCACCACCGCCAGCGCGCTCTTCTTGCCACGCGGCGCTTCCTCTTCCACGTCCTCCTGCGGGCGCGCGAACTCGTTTTGCAAGTGATTCCGACGTGAGGACGCGCCTGCGTGCTCCATGTTCAGGTTCGTGCGCTGGCGGGCTTCCTCCTGCCGTTCTGCGGCGGATTTCACCTCGCCCATGCCGTCCAGCTTAACCGGGCGGCGGATGACATTCTGCGGTTGACGCATCGGCGGCAGGCTCGTGCGCGAGGCATCCGGGCGCGGCACACCGGGCGTCGGGATATTCGCACTCCGATTCTGTCCAAACGGCGCGTTGGGCTTTTCCGCTGCCGGTGCGACCGGTGCGACCGGTGCGACCGGTGCGACCGGCGCGACCGGCGCGACCGGTGCGACCGGCTTCACCTGCTTCGTCTCCCCCGCTTCCGCATTGCGCTGGAAGGTGCTGCGAATCGGCGGCATTTTCTGCGTCGTGCCAGGGACATCTTCCACGGCGGGCTTCGCCGTTTCCGCGTTCGTCACATTTGCCGCATTCCCCTGCTGCTGGTACATATCTGCGCGGCGGCGGCGCGGCGTGGTCTTTTCTTCGGCAGCTGGCTGCTGCACGGATCTATCCTGATAATTATTCTGATCCAAAGCGTCTTTACTCCTTTGCTCCGTTAGTTGCGCTCAGGCATACCCCCATTATACCCTAAACGGCGGATAATCTCAACCCCTGAAAGCCTGTCAATTGTAAAAATTGCAAGCAAAAATCAGGATTGCACCCGGAAAAGCGTGGATTTTTCTTTTTTCGCGGTGTATAATGAGGGCAATGCTTTTCAACAAGGAGGATTTTGCGCATGGAGAAGCATCCCGTCGCGCTGATTCCGATTGCCACTTATGATCAAGCTGCGGTGGATACCGCTGTTTTGCAGGGCGTTGATTTGCTCGGCGGCATTGCCCGCTTTGTGCAGCCCGAAGAGCGCGTTCTGCTCAAGCCGAATCTGCTCTCCCGCGCCCTGCCGCAGAAGGCGATTACGACGCACCCGGCTGTCTTCTCCGCCGTCTGCCGCCTGCTGCACGAAAGCGGCTATACGCATTTGTCTTACGGCGACAGCCCCGGCAACCCGACCACCTCGCCCGACAAGGCGGCGCAGGCATCCGGCATTGCGGAGGTCGCTGTGCGCTACGGCGTAGAAATGGCGGATTTCTTCTCCGGCAGTGTCGTTCCCTTCCCCGACGGACACACGGCAAAGTCGTTTTACCTCTGCAAGGGCGTGCAGGATGCCGACGCGATGATCAACATCTGCAAGATGAAAACCCACGCGCTGGAGCGCATCACGGGCGCAGTCAAAAATCTGTACGGCTGCATCACCGGGGTCAACAAGGCGGCTGGACACGCCGCGTACCCCGACAGCTGGGTTTTCGCGGATATGCTGACCGACCTGCACCGCTGCGTCCGCCCGCGCCTGCACATCATGGACGGCATCATCGCGATGGAAGGCAACGGCCCGACCTCCGGCACGCCGATTGCGATGAATGTGCTGCTCTTCTCCGCCGACCCCGTTGCGCTGGACACGGTGTATGCCGCGCTCATCCACCTCGACCCGGCGACTGTCCCCACCTGCGTGCGCGGCGCGAAGGGCGGCATCGGCGTGATGGACGAAGGGCTGATTGACGTGCTGACGCCGGACGGGGTGCTGACGGTATCGCAGGCGCGGGAAAAGTACGGCAATGCGCAGTTTGACGTGTTCCGCGGCACGATGAAGAAGGGCCTATTGCCGAAGCTGATGCCGCTGCTGCCGTTTTTGCAGCACCGCCCGAAGGTGGATTTGAAGAAGTGCATTGGCTGCGGGGTGTGTCAGGAGGCATGCCCTGTGCCGGAGAAGGCGGTGCACAGCGGGCATGGGAAGAAAGCGAAATACGACTACAAAAAGTGTATTCGGTGCTATTGCTGTCAGGAGATGTGCCCGGCGAAGGCGATTTCGGTGTATCGCAGCCCTTTGAATAAATTGCTGGGTGGAAAATAAAAAGCCACTTAACCCAAGGTGAAGGGAAAAGCGACCAAGTATGGCTGCAAAAAAAGGGTCAAGGGGGGACTTCGTCCCTTTTCGTCTGCCCCTTGCAGGGTCAAGGGGCGGAGCTCCCTTGTGGGGTTTGGGGCAACGCCCCAACTGTTTTTCGGGCGCTCAACTCAAAGGAAACAGTCAACAAAGGCGCAGGCAGCGAAGCGTCCCTGCCAGTAACTAAGAAACCTTCCAAGTACAGTTCAAGTAACATGGGAGGCGACCGCCGAAGGAGTCCAGAGGGCGATCGGAAAGCCCTCTGGAACTATGCTAACGACCAGTTTGATAGAAAAATCAACTCTGGCTATTCAAAAAAGCTGACATTTTTCATTCTTGCAGGAGATTTCGCCTCTGCGGAGGCGACCAAAGGGCTTTCCGATCGCCCTTTGGAAACCTTCGGGTCGCCACTACCGGAGTTGACTTTTATCGGAGCAAGGGAACTCGCGCCTATGGAGGCAACAAATATAAATAGCGGGGTGTCAGGAGAATCAACCTCCCGGCACCCCGTTTTCTTATGCTTCCTTCTCCACCGTAATCTTTCCATCTGCGACCTTCAGCCGCACGCGGTCGCCCAGCGCGATTTTGCCGCCCAGCAGCTCTTCGCTCAGCGTGTCCTCGACCGTGCGCTGAATCAGCCGGCGCAGCGGACGCGCGCCAAACTTCACGTCGTAGCCCTCGCGCGCCAGCTTCTCCACCACCTCGTCATCCCACGTCAGGGCGATTGCGCGCTCCTTCAGGCGGCTTGCAACCTGCCCCAGCATCATGCCCGCAATCGCGCGGATTTCCACTTCCGTCAGCGGATGGAACACAATCAGTTCATCCACACGGTTGATGAATTCGGGGCGGAACACGTCCTTCACCGCTTTCATCACGGCGTCCTTCATGGCGTTGTAGTTCGTCGCGTCCGCCAGCGCCTTCGAGCCGAAGCCCATCGCGCGCCCTTCGCCGATGTCGTGTGCGCCCGCGTTCGAGGTCATGACGATAATCGTGTTCTTGAACGACACCGTGCGCCCCGTGTTGTCGGTCAGGCGGCCGTCCTCCAGAATTTGCAGCAGGATGTTGAACACATCCGGGTGCGCCTTCTCCACCTCATCCAGCAGGACGACGGAATACGGCTTGCGGCGGACGGCTTCGGTCAGCTGACCGCCCTCCTCGTAGCCGACGTAGCCGGGCGGCGAACCGACAAGCCGCGAGGTCGTGTGCTTCTCCATATACTCGCTCATGTCCACGCGGATGACGGCACTCTCGTCGCCAAACATCGCTTCGCCCAGCGCACGGCACAGTTCCGTTTTGCCCACGCCCGTCGGGCCTAAGAAGATGAAACTGCCAATCGGGCGCTTCGGGTCTTTCAGGCCGGCGCGGGCGCGGCGAATCGCGCGGGAAATTGCGCTGATGGCTTCGTCCTGCCCAATCACGCGCGCGTGCAGCACATCCTCCAAGTGGAGCAGACGTTCCTTCTCGCTCTGCGTCATTTTCGTCACCGGAATGCCTGTCCAGCCGGAGACAATCGCCGCCACGTCGTCCTCCGACACGGACAGCTCCACCTTCGGCTTGCCCTCGTTCCACGCTTCGCGCTTCTGGTCGATTTCGGCCTTCAGGCAGCGTTCCTCGTCGCGCAGGCGGGCGGCAGTTTCGTAGTCCTGATGCGCAATGGCTTCCTTCTTGTCCGCCAGCACTTTCTCCAGCGCCAGCTCCTGCTTGCGCACGTCCGGCGGCGCGGTGTACGCCTGAATGCGCACGCGCGAACACGCCTCGTCCATCAGGTCAATCGCCTTGTCGGGCAGATAGCGGTCGGCAATGTAGCGGTCGGAGAGGGTGACGGCGGCTTCGAGCGCCTCATCGGTGATGTGCAGCTGATGGTGCTTTTCGTACCGTTCGCGCAGACCATGCAGGATGGCGAGTGTCTCCTCGGTCGTCGGTTCACCGACATGCACAGGCTGGAAGCGGCGCTCCAGCGCGGCATCCTTCTCGATGTGCTTGCGGTACTCGTCCAGCGTCGTCGCGCCGATGCACTGCAATTCGCCGCGCGCCAAAGCGGGTTTCAGGATATTCGCCGCGTCCAGCGACCCTTCCGCAGAACCCGCGCCGACGATGGTGTGCATTTCGTCGATGAACAGCAGTACGTCGCCCGCCTTCTGAATCTCGGACAGGACGTTCTTGAGCCGTTCCTCGAACTCGCCGCGGTACTTGCTGCCCGCGACCATACTGCCGATATCCAGCGACACAACGCGCTTGCCCATCAGCATATCCGGCACATTACCCGCCACGATGCGCTGCGCAAGCCCCTCTACCACCGCGCTCTTGCCCACGCCCGGTTCGCCAATCAGCACGGGATTGTTCTTCGTGCGGCGAATCAGGATCTGAATCAGGCGGGTGATTTCGGTGTCGCGGCCGATGACGGGGTCAAGCTCGTCATTCTCGGCACAGCGGGTGAGGTCGCGGCCGTACTGCGCAAGGGCGCTCTGGTCATCCTTGCGGCGAGGCGGGGGCATCTGCGGCACTTGCTGGCGGTTATCGCCATTGCCATCGCCCATCGCGGCAAACGGCGGTGTGGGTGTTTCCGCCTTGCGCTGGCGGATGCGCGCCAGCAGCTCTTCGCGCGCTTCCGATGCGTCCACGCCCCGGTGCGCCAGCAGCTCCGCCGCCTTGCAGTTCGGATTTGCCAGAATCCCCAGCCACATATGCTCCGTGCCGACGTACAGCTGCCCCAGACGGCGGCTCTCGATGATGCTGCCGTCCAGCACCCGGCGCGCACGCGGCGTCATCTGCACCGGTCCATGCCCCGGATGCAAACTGACCTCATCGTCGATTTGGTCAAGCACCTGCTTCACGTCTTCCTTCTGGATATGGCGCGTCACGCTTTCCGGCGCTTCGCCCACGTCCAGCAGGCCATACAGGAAGTGCAGCGTGCCCACATACGGCTGCCCCTCCCTTGTCGCGCATTCCTGTGCCGTCATCAGCACCTGCTGTGCGCGCTTCGTAAACTGTCCGAATATTGCCATTCTCATCTCTCCTTCAGTACGAAAGGGAGGCGCCAGAGGCTCTGCCTCTGGACTCCGGCAGGGGCGCTGCCCCTGCACCCTGCGTGCACACTACCATACTTGTATTGGCGTGTTGCTTATTTTTATGGTTACAAAACGCTTTCCGCACAATACCTTTCTATGATAATCAGATTTTCGCGCCAGAAGGCGCCTATTTCATTTTTTGCGAGGTGATTTCCTTGGCGCGTGACCGCCGGCGCGGGTGTGAAAAGCAGAAAGACCCCGGACGCTCTTTGTCGCGGGCGGTCTCGATTTTCTACATCAGCGCATTCTGCCTTCTGTTCCTGCGCGATTACCAATGGCAGGCGCTCGCACTCGCCGTCGCCGTACCGCTGGCGAGCGCGTTCACGACTGGCTTCCTGCCGCGGCTCTTCCCGGTGGATAAGCTGCTGCTGTCGCTGACCAACTTCCTGTGCGCGCTGGGGCTGCTCGTCCTCTACGACACCAACCCGACGTATGCCTACCACCAGTCCATCTACTATTTTGTCGGGCTGGCGGCGATGGTCGTGTGCATCTACCTCATCCGCGTCGGGCGCAGCTTCCGGCTGCTCGTGTGGCCGATGATGCTGCTCTCGCTCGTGCTGCTCGTCCTCCCGCTGTTCATCGGCAAGGAGACGTACGGCGCGAAAAACTGGTTCTATGTCGGCGGCATCTCCGTTCAGCCCAGCGAAATCGTCAAGCTGACGCTCATCATCGTCATCAGCCGATTCATGGCGGATCGGCGGCTGATTCCGTGGCTTGGCTTCTCTGTGGCATGTCTTGGCGTGCTGATGCTGCAAGCCGACCTCGGCACGGCGCTGCTATACTACGGCGTGGCGCTGATGCTCTATTTCGCTTCGTCCGGGAATCCGGTGCTGATGCTGTGCGGCATCGGCGGCGGCGTCGGCGCGGCGCTGCTGGGCTATCAGAAGTTTGCGCACGTCAAAAAGCGCGTCGCGATTTGGCTCGACCCGTGGAGCGACTACGACAACGCGGGCTATCAGCTCATTCAAAGCCTGATGGCAATTGCCAGCGGCGGCGTGTTAGGCGTCGGCTTGGGACTGGGCAGCCCGACGACGATTCCCGTTTACCACACGGACTTCATCTTCTCCGTCATCTGCGAGCAGTTCGGGATGCTGTTCGGCTCGTGCGTGCTGCTGATGTATGTTGCCATCATCTGGCGCGGCACATCCATCGCAATGGCGGCGCGCACCCGCTTCCACGGGCTGCTGGCAATGGGCTGCACCGCCATGATTGGCTTGCAGACGTTCATCATCATCGGCGGGGTGATTAAGCTGATTCCGCTGACGGGCGTGACGATGCCGTTCGTCAGCTACGGCGGCACGTCGCTGGTGGCGTGTTTGTGCCTGATTGGGCTGATTCAGGGCGTTTCCAGCGTCAATGAGGATGATTTGGCGCGCGACGCGGACTTGGCGGATTACGGTGGAGGTGCGGCATGAAGCGGCAGCGGTTCAAATTCAAGCTCCTTGCGTTCTTCCTCTTCGCGCTTTTTGCCCTGCTCGGCACATACGGGATGCACTCGATCGCCCTCTACGGCAACCGCTGGTTCACCTACGCGAAAAATCCGCGTGTACGGGCGCAGAAGCAGAACGTTGTGCCGGGAGATATTCTCGACCGCAGCGGCGTGGTGCTGGCGACCTCTTCCGTCAGCGAGGACGGCACCGTCACCCGCGTTTATCAGTCGGATGAAGCTGCCCGCCGCGCCGTTGTGCACCTGCTGGGCGATTCCGACGGGCAGGTTGCCAACGGGGTTGAAAGTTTTCAAACGGCGTACCTCTACGGCTTCCAGACCGGGATTTGGGAGCGGATTCAGGCGCTTGTGACCGGACAGAAGCGCCACGGCGACAACGTAACCTTGACCGTGGACAGTTCCCTCTGCACAACGATTCTGCAATCCTTCCAGCGGCGTGCGCCCGGCAAATCCGGCGCGGCGGTCGTGATGAACTACAAGACAGGCGAAGTGCTGGGGATGGTCAGCCTGCCGACGTTCGACCCCATGAGCAGCAGCGCCGTGTCCGCCTCCTCCAACGCCTACTGGAACCGCGTCACGCAGAACCCCTACACGCCCGGCAGCACATTCAAACTTGTGACCGCCGCCGCGCAGCTCCGCGTGAACCCCTCCGCGCAGACGATGCAGGTCAACTGCACCGGCAATTTGACCGTAGACGGGCAGGTCATCCACGACTACGGCTCTGCCAGCCACGGCGCAATTGACCTGAAAACCGCGTTCATGCGCTCCTGCAACAACGCCTTTGCGCAGTACGCGCTGTCCATGGGCGACAAGGCACTGCGCGAAACGGCGGAATCCTTTGGCTTCAACGACAACTTCCTTTTCCGCGACCTCGTTGTGGAGAACAGCGTCTATCCGACCACGGGCCGCAGCAATTTCAACATCGCCATGAGCGGCTTCGGGCAGTCCGCCATCACCGCCACGCCGATGCACCTGTGCCTGCTCGCCGCCGCCGTCGCAAACAAGGGCGTGATGATGGAACCCGTGCTGATTGACCGCGTTGCCAGCCCGTCCGGCGTCACGCGCTATACCCGCTCCAGCCGTGTCTACCGCACGGTGATGACGGAGGGGCAAGCCGCGATTCTGGCGGAGTACATGCGCGCGGTCGTCACCAGCGGCACAGGCACACGTGCCGCCGTCAGCGGGATGATTATCTGCGGCAAAACCGGCAGCGCAGAAACATCGCTGAACGGGCGTGCCATCACGAACGGTCTGTTCATCGGCTTCGCACAGGATGTCCCCTACGCGCTGTGCGTCGTCGTCGAGGATATCGACGATGGTCAGGGCGGCGGCTCCACCGCTGCGCCGATTGCCCGCGATATCTTCGCGTACCTCAAAAACATGCAGTAAAATAGCGTCGGACAGTTTTCATGGCTGTCCGACGCTTTTGATTTACCCATTGCCCTCCCAGAGCCAGTCCTGCGGGATATAGCCAATCGCTTCTTCGCTGTTCATGATGATGTAGAACTCCCCTGACACGCCGATGAGGTAGTAGCTTTCCATGCTGTTCCAGCGCATCGTGTCCGCCGACAAGTCCGGCGCATCGAACACGCGGTATTCGTAGACAAATTCGTCCGCCCCATACTCCTGATGCTCGTCCTTGACAATCAACTGCGGGAACGCACACGCCACTTTGTCCATATCCGCGCCAAACGCCAGATAGTCCGTCAGCATCCAGCCAGAGAGGTCACACCCGATGGTGACATGCGCCCATTCGCCGCGGATTTCGTCCACATAGACAGGCGTTCGGTTGTAGAACTTGCCCAGCGATACCGACTTGCGGTCGGGTTTCTCGCGCAAATGCAGACGATCGGTCGGATTTGGGTTGTTGACAACCGCCCAGTTCGTGCGGTCAAGGTGCTGCACGGCTTCTTCATAGGTCGTCGGAAACTCCGCAAAGGGCAGGTCGGTCACGTCGGAATACGGGTGATTGCCATACACATAGCCATCGCTCGTGCAGGTGGTCAACGTGCCGTCATTGCAAATCGCGTGCGGTTCAATGATAAAATACACTTGCTCACCCCAGACCGAATGCAGCAGCATCTTCCCATCTTTCAGCGTAACGCGGTATTCAGCATAGTGTTCGCCCTCGATGAAAATTTCCGCCAGATTTCCCGCCGCGTTTGACGTTTGCAGCCAGAAATCCGTCCCGATGATTTTGCGGTACACCGCATACTGCCCGCCGTCCAACTCCGCCCAGCGCAGCACGTCGCCGTCCGCCGCACTGCGGGTGTGCATCACGATGACAGCTTCCGTCGCGTAGATTTCCACCAGTTCTTCGCCGCCGGTCAGCTCATCTGACACATACGGCAGCAGCGTCTCCGGAAGATTCATCGGCGTTCCAAGATAGGCGTTTTCAGCCGCTAATTCCTGCGCTTTCGCGGCGAATCCGTCCTTCACGGCAATGGGCACGGGCTGCTTGCCGTCCTCGGCGGGGAAAATCAGGAAGCCGGATTCGATGGCGTACGGGAGCTGGGCGGATTCAGCACACGCGGTGCTCATCAGCAGAAGCAAAAGCAGTGCAAGGATTCTTTTCATGCGGATTTTCCTCTTTCGTCAGCCGTTTCCCGCCCAGAGATGGCTTTGCGGGATGTAGCACACGTTCTCGTTGTCGTTCATGACGATGTAGTAATTGCCCTTGATGCCGATGACGCCCCAGTTGTCCCCGCTGTGCCAGCGCGTGTACGGTGCGGATTTTTTCGGCTCATCCAGCACCTCAAATTCATACGTTGTCTCGTCCGCCACGTTCAGCCGATATTCTTCGCGCACCTCCAGCTGCGGAAACGCGCATTCCACCTTGTCCGCATCCTCGCCGAACGTCAGATACTTGGTCATCATGTAACCCGTCGTCGCGCGCCCGATGCGCACATATGCCCAGTCGCCGCGGATTTCCTCCACATACACGGGCGTTCGGTTGTAGAACTTGCCGAGATTGCGCCCTTCCTTGCTCGCCTTGCCGCGCAGGTACAGTCGATCCGCCGGATTTGGGTTGTTGACGACCGCCCAATTCGTGCGGTCAAGGTGCTGCATGGCTTCTTCATAGGTCGTCGGGAACTCTGCAAACGGCAGGTCGGTCACGTCGGAATACGGATGATTGCCATAGCGGAAGCCCGCGTTTCCACCCGCCGACTCCACGCAGGCCTGCAAATCGTAGAGGGCGTGGCGCTTGATGCCGATGCCGCCCGCTCCGTTCCAGACCTCACGCAGCGTCAGATAACCATTTTCGCACGTCATGCAGTACGTTATTTCATCGACGCACAGGAGGATGGATGCCACGCCGCCGTGGTAGCGGTCGAAGGAGAACGGCGTGCCAATCACCTTGCGGATGACATAATTCCCCAGATTCGTCCTGTACGCCACGCGCAGCACGTCGCCATCCGCCGCATCCACCGTGTGCATGGCAATCAGTTTCGTCGTGCAATACAGCGCCGTCAGCGTCTCGCCGCCGGTCAGCTCATCCGACACATACGGCAGCAGCGTCTCCGGCAGATTCAGCTGGATTGCGCCGGATATGTCCGCATCCGCCAGCAGCGCTTCCGGAAAATCCGGTTTCATGGCAATCGGCTGACATTTCCGTCCAGCGCCGTCCATCAAAATCAGCGAACCCTCCTGCATGGTATACGCTTCTTCCGCGCCCGCAATGGGCAGGAGCAGCCAAATCATCAGCAGCGCAAGCAGTTTCTTCATTGGCATTCTCCCCTTACCCGTTGCCCGCCCAGAGCCAGTCCTGCGGGATGTAGCGCACGTTTTCGTCGGTGTCCATGATCATATAGAAGTTGTCAATCACGCCAATCAAATAGCACTCTTCACCCCAATTCCAGAGCGTTTTTGTCGCCGACATGTTCGGCGCATCGAACACATAATAGTCATAGGCCAGTTCATCCGCCACATTCTCCTGATACTTTTCTATCAGCGACAGCTGCGGGAAGGCGCATTCCACCTTGTCCATCTCTTCGCCGAACGCCAGATACTTCGTCATCATCCACCCAGACAGGTCGCGCCCGATGGTAACGTGCGCCCATTCGCCGCGGATTTCGTCCACATAGACCGGCGTTCGGTTGTAGAACTTGCCCAATGATACCGACTTGCGGTCGGGTTCTGTACGCAGATGCAGACGATCGGTCGGATTTGGGTTGTTGACGACCGCCCAGTTCGTACTGTCCACCTGCGCCAGCATTTCCGCATACGTTTCGGGGAAGGCTGCGAAGTCCACCGCTTCCACGTTGTAGAAGGGATGTGCGCCGTAAACGTAGCTGTCATTTCGCATCGCAATCACTTCTTCCATATTACCGATAGCGTGTGGCTGAATGTACACAATTTTCCTGCCGGCGGTGTACCACAAAACGAGTTTTCCATTTCGCAGCTTCAAGGCGTATTCCTGTCCTTCGACTTCCATGCTGACTTCGCCTGCCGAGACGTGCACCGTGTCCAGCGAAAAATCCTCCCCGACGACTTTGTCAATCATTTGGTAGCCGTTGCCCGTCCACCACGCCACGCGAAGCACATCGCCCTTCGCCGCGTCGCGCAGGTGCATTCCAATCAGCGCCGTCGTGCAGTAAATCTCGACCAGCTCTGCGCCGCCGGTCAGCTCGTCCGCCACATAGGGCAGCAGCGCCTGCGTCAGCCCCATCGGCACGGCGACGAACGTATCCCCCTGCGCAGCGAGCGCCTTGGCGGCTTTCGCAAACCCCTCCCTGACGGCAATCGGCTGATACGTCGTACCATCGTCGGACTGGAAGGTCAAGTAGCCATTTTCGACGGTGCAGCGGTACGCATCATCCCAGAAGTCTTTGCCACCCGAAAATTCCTCTGCCCCGGCGGTCATCAAAATCAGGAGCAGGGTCATCAGCAGCGCACACCATTTCTTCATTCGGCATCCCCCTTTGATTCGGTGTTCTGACAATGAAACGAACGGGCGGCGCGTTTTCTTCCGCAGAATTGGAAATTTCGGCAAAAAGCCCCCTGCGGGTTATCATTTTTTTCGCGTAGAGGCGTATTTGCTCATAGCGTCGTTCCTTTCTTCGGACGAAACAGCCCGTGCATGTCCGTCTGCTCGATTTCCAGCAGCCTGATTTTGCGCTCAAGCCCGCCCGCGTACCCTGTCAGGCTGCCGTTCGCGCCGACGACCCGATGGCACGGAACGATGATGCTGATGGGATTATGCCCGACCGCGCCGCCGACCGCCTGTGCCGACATGTGCACCCCGCCCAGCCGCTTCGCCAGTGCACCGTATGTCGTCGTCTGCCCGTATGGGATTTCAAGCAGCAGTTGCCAGACCGCCTGCCGGAAAGGCGACCCGGCTGGATGCAGCGGCGGCGTGAAGTCGGGTTCGCGTCCGGTGAAGTAGACATCCAGCCAGCGCTTCGTGTCCATCAAAATGGGCGTTTCGCGTTCAACGTGTTCTTCGGGCAGCGTTTCCGCGTAATATCGTCCGCCATCGAACCACAGCCCGGTCAGCCCCACCTCATCCGCAGAAAGCAGGATGTTCCCCAATGGAGAGGATATCGTTTGCGTGTAATGCATGTTTGCACCGTCCTTTGGGTTTTCCTCAAAAATCAAGAGACACTCTGACGCAGCAGGCGCAGGTAAAAGCAACGCCTTCCCGGAAGAAACAGCGGCATGACCCCCTTTTTTCGGAAGGCCATGCCGTTTTCCTTATGCAGCGGCTTTTTCCGCAGCTTTTTTCTTCCCGGTGAATTTTGCCTTGAAGGCTTCGATCCGCTTCCGGCGTTTTTCGCGGCGCTCGATGCGCTCACCCAAATCACGCGCACCCACGCCGTACACCAGATACAGAATCAAGCCGGAAATGACCATGATGAACACCGTCGATGCGCAGCGGCGGCCCGATGCGTTGACGTTGTAGCCGTCGCGACCTTCCTCGGCGCACATATTCTGGATAATCATGGCATACGTTTTGCCGTAGCTGGATTGGAACGTCGCCGACATGTCGTATTCCGTGAACAGCGCATTGAAGTTCAGCGCGAACACCGCCAGCACACTCGGCAGGACAATCGGCAGCTTCACCCGTAGGAATGTCACCAAACTGCTCGCGCCAAGGTTGCGCGCCGCATCCTCCAATTCCTCGTCAATGGCGTAGAACGCTGCCTTGATCATGCGCAGGGCGAACGGCAGCTTCACCACCGTGTACGCCATCACAATCAGGAATCGCACGTTCTCGCGCATGTACAAGTTGTTGTTGAAAACATACCACACGCTGTCGGAGTTAAAGTAGGTGCGGTAGGAGTAGCAAATCAGGATGGTTGGCAGCAGCCACGGGAAGAGCAAGCTGTATTCCAGCACAGTGCCGCGCTTCTTGCCCTTGTTCTTGAAGATGTAGTTGACCGCAACGACGACGATAACACACGCCAGCGCCGCCGCAATCGCGGAGAGGACGAAGCTCAGCCGGATGCCGCCGACGGTATCCGCGTTGGCGAACAGACCGGAAATTGCACCCGTTCGCGTTTTCAGCTTGCCGCGGTTGGTCAGGAACTCATAGTCCTGCTGACCGAAGAAGTTAATCAGCGTGAACTGATCCATCGAGAGCGTCTTGGAGCGAATTGCCGGGTAGTTCTGGAACGCAAAGAGGACAATCATGACCACCGGCGTCATGTAGATGATAAACAGGACGTAGGCGTAGATATGCGCCAGCACATTCGCAACCGGGTTCGTAATCTTCTGCTTGACCAGCTTCGCCTTCGTTTTGCTGACGGAGAGGTAATGCCCTTTGCGCTCGTAGGAGGACAGGACAGTCAGCAGGATGATGGTGAACATCGCCAGAATGATGGACAGCAGCGCCGCGCGCGCCTGCGGGAACGCTTCGTCCGCCGACGATGAACCCGCCAGACGCACGATTTCCGGGTTGATGGAGTCATAGCCCAGCAGCGTCGGCGCACTCATGGCGCACAGACCCGTGATGAACGTCATGACCGTAAGGGAGAAGAGCGTCGGAATCAGCGTCGGGAAAACGACCTTCAGCAGCACCTTGAATGGCTTCGCGCCGAGGTTGCGCGCCGCTTCCACCGTGTTGTAGTCAATCGCGCGGATGGCGTTGCGCAGGAACAGCGCGTGATTGCTTGTGCAGGCGAACGTCATCGTGAACAGAACGGCGTTGAAGCCGGAGAACCAGTTCTTGTCCATGTTTGGGAAAATCCCGGAGAGCCACGTCGTCATAATGCCGTCGCTGTCATAGAGGAAGAGATACCCCGTCACCAGCGCAACGCCGGAGTAAATCAGCGTCGTCATGTAGCCGAGGCGGAGGATTTTCGCGCCCTTGATGTCGAAATATTCCGTCAGCAGCACGATGCTGATGCCAACGATATTTACCGTGATGACGAGGCAAACCGCCAGTTTCAGCGAATTGAGGACGTAGCTTGGCATGTTGCCCGCGAAGAAGAAGCGGATAACCGCCAGTGGGTCGATGTTGCCCGCGCTGTCCGTCGTCGTGAAAATCTGCGTGATGGTGTTCAGGCACGGCAGGAGCATGAAGCCGAAAAACAGATAGACGAAGAACGCCACACCGAACACTTTGCCAAGCATCCCCAGCGTCAGTTTGGAGGATTTTTGCGTCATATTGCTTCCTCCTGTCATTGCGCGTCGTAGGACATGACGTCCGTAGGCTTCATGGCTACGGTCACTTTTTCACCCGGCGCATAGATGTTGATGCCGTCGTTCTTTTCGATCGCCTTCAAAATCTGGCTGCCCACATCGATGTAATACTTGATGTACAGACCGTAGTACTCGATGTTTTCAACCACGCCGTCAATGAGGATTTCGTCGTCGCGCTTGGGCTTGTTGACGTGCAGCCGTTCCAGCCGGATGAAGTGATTCTGCCCTGCCGCCAGCTTCATCTTCGCGGCAATCGGCGCTTCGACGCGGTTGATGTCGCCGATGAAGTTGCAGACAAACTCGGTCTTGGAGTGGTTGTAGATCTCGTTCGGCGTGCCAATCTGTTCGATATAGCCCTTGTTGAACACGGCGATGCGATCGGACAGGGTCAGCGCTTCCTCCTGATCGTGGGTGACGTAGATGGTTGTGATGCCGAACTCGCGCTGCATCTTCTTCAGCTCATTGCGCAGCTGAACGCGCAGTTTCGCGTCCAGATTGGACAGCGGCTCGTCCATGCAGATGATGCTCGGCCCGGTGACGAGGGCGCGGGCGATGGCGACGCGCTGCTGCTGACCGCCGGAAAGCTGGCTGACCGCCTTTTTGAGCTGCTCGTCGGACAAATCGACCTTGCGCGCAATTTCCCGCACCTTCTGGTCGATTTCCGGCTTTTTCAGCTTTTTGAGCTTCAAGCCGAACGCGATGTTGTCGTACACCGTCATCGTCGGGAACAGCGCGTAGCTCTGGAATACGATGCCGATGTTGCGCTTCTCAATCGGCACATGGGTAATATCCTGCTCGTTCACCGACACCGTGCCGGAGACAGGCTCAATAAAGCCGGTGATGGTGCGCAGGGTGGTCGTTTTGCCGCAGCCAGACGGGCCGAGGAAGGTGAAGAACTCCCCTTCCTTCACGTTCACGTTGATATTGTGCAGCGCCTCAAAATCGCCGAATTTGACCACAATGTCCTTGAGTTCAATCATGGGCGACAGCTCCTTATTTTGTGATTCGCAGAATTTTGCACAGGCAAATCATGCTATAAAAAGATGGCGAGCCCGCGTAGGACTCGCCATCCGGGGTTCAAATCCGCTTCTTTGCCGGATGAGAATTTTGGGGAATTACTGCGCCGCCTGCGTCATCACAGCCCAGTTGACATTGTCCCAATCGGGTTCCGCGGGCGCCTGACTTGCGTCAGCCCAGTAGAAGCCGAGGTTGGTCATGATGTTCGTCCATTCCTTGCTGTGCGCCGCGACATATTCCGCATAGGTCATGTCGGTGCCTTCCACCTTCTCCAGCGCGCAGTTCTTCAGCTGATAAATGGCGGGGATTTCGTCGCCGTAGACGTTCTTCACAGCCACTTCGTTGCAGGGGAAGGAGTCGAATTCGTCAGACCATTCCGTCTGCGTTTCCGCAGAGCCGAACCATTCCGCGAACGCCTTGACAGCTTCCGTCTGTTCGGGCGTACGGTCAGCACGGTCAAGGATGCCGATGTATTCCGCGATGTAGTAGGTGCCGTCGTCAATGTCCACAACGCCCCAGTTTTCGGGGGTGGTCGTGCCGGTCAGCGGGGCAGAAGAGCTGTCCGCCGCGGAGTCAATCTTGCCATACAGGGAGGAAGAGTAGAACGTGGACACCTGCACGTCGCCGCGGTTCAGCGGGTCAAAGCCGTAGCTATCGCCGGTGTAAGAGCCGTTCGCGCAGTACTTCCACAGCATCTTCCAGCCATCCACGGAAATGCCGCCAGCGGGGCTGGTCGGGTCGGTGAAAGCGTACAGCATGGCGCTGTTGATGTTGCTGTTGGTCGTACCGCCAACCTTGCCCTGACGATACCAGTGATAGCCGCAGTCGACAATATCAGACCAATGCTGGAAGTGGAGCGCTTCGCCATTCGTGCCCTTGTCGTCATTGCGGTAGAGCATCAGCACGTTCTGCACGACGAGGCCATACGCCTTGCCGGGGTAAACGTACTTGCCGACTTCGTCCGCCCAAGACGGCGTCCAATCCATCACCTTCAGGTTCTCATAGGTGCCGTTGACCAGCTGAGACCAGCGGGTTTCGTTCAAACCAAAGATGATGTCGCCGTCCTTGCTTTCGTTTGCCTTCTGGATAGCGGCGTTGTCGCCGGAGATGACGGAGTTATCGTCGATGGAGATGCTGAAGCCCGCTTCCTTGGCGGCATTGAGCAGCCAGTTCACGCGCTCGGTGGAGTTGGAGTTGGAGTAGATGCGGATGGTATAGCCGGAATAATCCTTCGTTTCCGCCAACGCGCCGCCCGCCAGCGTCAGCACCATGGCCAGCGCCAGCAGCATAGATACGAGTTTCTTCATTATAGGAACGCCTCCTCTTTCGAGATGCTGTTCTGCATCTCTGATTGTTTTTATCATACCACATTCAGCTTGTCTTGTAAAGTCCTAATATGTTATTTTCATCACCATCTGGTCGCATTTTTTCCGTTTTCGCCCATGCTTGTGGACGTGAGCGGTAGTTTTATCACGGCATGTTTTCACGAATTGGAAAATTTGCGCACAAAAAACAGCACAGGGCGTTTATTCCCCATGCTGCAAAGAACCCTGATTATCCCACCACGCCCGGCACTTCATAGCGGATGCGCATCTTCGGCGCTTCCTGCAAGGTGGCGTAATAGTTCGTCATCCAATCCGCGTGACCATCCTCGACATTCACGCCATCCGCGGGCGGCGCGAAGAGATTCAGCTTCAAATCCGCGGGAGTATCCAGCGGAGCGTCAAAGAACGCGCTCATCAGGTCAATCGTCTTGACATGCGGCGCTTTGTAGAACCACTTGCCGTGCAATTCCACCATCAGCCCGATTTCCTGCTCCACGGTCATCTCGCAGAATTCCGGATTGCCCTCGAAGTGCAGCGGAATCGCCAGGCCGTCGGCATCCTCCGCGCCGCCCCAGCGCAGTTCCGCCGGGAAAGTCGCTTCCCCCATCTCCGTCATGCTCGGCTGGAAGTACGGGTCTTTGAGCAGCTCGCGGTACTGCGCCAGCATCGGCTGTTCAATGCCGACTGCCGGGTTGTTCGGGTCTTCGATTTCCAGCCCCAGACGCCCGCGGTCGCGGAACTGATACAAGCTAATCGCCTTAAACCAATTCGCCTGATGGTCACGGAAGGCTTTGGCAAAGCGGATGACGCTCTCGCCTTGGTGTCTTGCCCCGGTCACGTCGCCGTCGGTGTTGAATTCCGCCGTCACCAGCGGCTTACACCCAAACTGCGACGATGCGCGCTCGTAGGTGCGGCGGAACATGTCGTAGTACATGCCGACCGAATCCGCCTTATACTGCCCGCCGCCGACTTCCGCCACGTCATACGGCCAGCCGTAATGGAGCGCGAGGTAGCAGTCCGCCGACCAAACGTCCGCCGCGCGGTACGCCACCGCAAACTCGTCTTCCTTCTCCAGCTTGCCGTCCGCCTGTGCGAAGCCCGCGCAGAACACCGTGCGGACGTTCGGGGCTTCCTGATGGATGATATCGGAGAAATGCGCGAAGAATTTGCCGACCTGCTCATAGGTGAAGCGCTTATTATGCGTGAACCACGTTCCGCCGCACTCATGGTTGATGCGGATGGTCATGCGCCCATAGGGGCGGAGCATCCGGGCGACCTCGCGGAGTTCGTCGTCGGAGAGGGAGCAGTCGAGCGTCAGCGTGAGGGCAACATCCTGCCCGTGACGGCGAATATCCCGCATCTGTTTCCACGGCTGACCGTCGGCATTGAAGGGGAAATAATCGTCATAAGGGTAGTCCCACTGGAAGGTGATGTTCATGTCCTTGCACGCCTTCGAGATGCGCTGCGGCCACTGCTTATCGTGCGGGTAGTAGGTATACATGATGCCTATGGCGCGGTGCGGACGTCCGAGCTTATGCAGGATGTAGTCCTGATTGACGTACTCCGCGCGTTCGCTGCCGTCGCCGAGGTCAAGGGCGCACTGGGCTGCACCCAGATGGAGCTTCTGCATGGCGATGTTCCTCTCTTCTCGTCGTGTTGTTTATTTTCGTCGAATCTTGCACGGTCACCACGGGATCATTTTGATTCCCTTGCATCTACTTCACTGGTTAGGATTCTCACGCTACTGCCAAGCTGAACTTCTTTTCTGGAAATATACCATGTTTTTCCACCGTCAGGGCTGCCTTGATAGAAGAGAAATACGCGTCCATCATCATCACGGAAAGCATAAGGATGTCCGGATTCACTGCTGTTCCATGTACCCGGCGCGCCGCATGGGATTAGCGGCTCATTCGATACGCGGCGGAAGAAGATGCCATCCTCGGATACTGCACAGCCGATTTGCTGTGGCGTGCAATTATAGGAGCCGCCGTAGAACAGGTATATTCTCCCGTCCTCTACGACCGTTGCGGGTGCTTCGACGCAATCGCCTTCCCATGCAAGTTCTGGCATAAGCAGACTCTGTTCTGCCAGCGGATGCCACGCATTCCGCCCAAAGTCAGAATCGATTTTTGCCCATGCGCCGCCAATTTTCTGGATGCGCATGGCATGGTCGCGCGTTGCAAAATACAGGTGTATTTTTCCGCCGAACACGCACACATCGGCATCAATAGCGCGCCCACAGCACCAGGTTGCCGCCGGATGAAACACAGGGTTCTCTGGATTCTTCGTGAAGTGAATTCCATCCTGCGACCACGCATGACAGATTGCATCCTTCTCCCAATTGCCATAGGTCTGATAGAACAAATGAATTTTGTCGTTCAGCACAATGGCTCCTGGTGCGGCAATGCCGTTCGTCTCGCACAGCGCATCCTGCTCTATTTCGCCGCAGGGTGTCCAATGCTCCATATCGGCAGATTCCGCAATGCCGATGCCGAACCTTCCATCCTCATGCCTCAGGGAATAATAGAGCCAGTAACGGCTGCGATAGCGGACAACAACCGGATCCTTGGCGAAACAAAGGCAATCTGTATTGGTAAACAGCATGACAAATCCTCCTGATCATTGTCGGATTCACAAGAAAGTTTCACGCAGAACTGCCTTATACTATTTCCAGATAAGAATGCGCCAAGATGCGCCGCGAATTTTTCATTCTGGCTAACTTGAATGAAACGCAGCGTAGCAGCGCTACGCTAAGTGGAATGAGCGGACGCCAACGGGGAAAAGGCGCAAGCAGATGGCGCAGTTGAATCTGGAAATAGTATTAGATTTCCCGCGTCGCGTGCAGCAGCCATTCCGCCTCGTCCCCCGCCAGATACGGCAGAATCGTCTCCCGCACCTTGGCATGATAGGCATTCAGCAGCTTCTTATCATCCTCATTCAAATACCGCGTATCCACCGCGTCCAGATCGAACGGCACCATCGTCAGGTAGTCGAAATGCAGGAAACGACCATACGCATTCGTTTCGCCCTCACAGACGACCGTCAGGTTCTCGTGACGGATGCCGAACTTGCCCTCCAGATAGAAGCCGGGTTCGTCGCTCGTCACCATGCCGGGTTCCAGCGGGATGGGTGCGCCGCGCCAGTGGATGCGCTGCGGGCCTTCGTGGACGCTCAGCACATAGCCCACGCCGTGACCCGTGCCGTGGTTGTAGTCCATGTTCTCCTGCCAGAGGGGTTCGCGGGCAAGGTAGTCCAGATTCGCGCCCGTGCAGCCGTACTTCCAGTGTGCGTTGCCCAGATGCAGGTGTCCTTTCAGCACGAGGGTGAAGAACTTCTTCTCTTCGTCCGTCGTCTCCCCCATGGCAAAGGTACGGGTGATGTCGGTCGTGCCCTGCAGGTAGTGCCCGCCGGTGTCCGCCAGCAGCAGGGAGCGCGGCTCAACGGGGATGTTGGATTCCCTGGTGGGCGAATAGTGGACGATGGCGCCGTGCGCACCGTAGGCGATAATCGGCGCGAAGGACGGGCCGATGTAATCCGGGCGTTCGCGGCGGAACTCTTCCAGTTTTTCCGCGACGCTCAATTCGTCCATCGGGATTTTGCCGACATTGTGCTTCAGCCAGTACATCAGGCGCGTCACCGCCACGCCGTCCTGCACATGCGCCTTGCGGAAGCCCTCCACCTCGGTGGCATTCTTGACCGCCTTGGGCAGCTCGGTGGGGTCAACGTGGTCAATCACGCGCACCGACGCAGGCACGCACGCCCGAATCAGGCTGTTAACGACATTCAGGTTCATCATCACCGTGGAATCTTCCGGCAGTTTCTTCGTATATTCATAGACGCAGGCGTAGGGGCGGATGGTCACGCCGTCCTCCTTGAGATGCGCCTGAATCTCCGTGCTGAGGATGGCGGGGTTGACGAACAGCACCGCATCGGTCATCGTCACGGCAGCAAAAGACAGCATGACGGGCGTGCAGTCCACATCGTTGCCGCGCAGGTTCATCAGCCAGCACACGTCCATCAGCGAAGACAGGACAAGCGCATCCGCGCCAAGGCTTTCCATTTCACGGCGCACCTGATGCAGCTTCTCCTGACGGCTGCGTCCCGTCAGCGATACGGGCAGTTCCCACGCGGGTTCTGCCGACAGTGCCGGGCGCTCCGCCCAGATTTCATCCAGCAAATCAACATCAGAAACAATTTTGCCCTGCTTCTTTTCCGCAATGCGCTGATAGCCCTCGTACTGCCGCGCCGTGACGACTCTGCCGTCAAAGCCCAGCGTCTGACCGGCTTCAAGCGTCTTTTCGAGGTACTCCGGAATCGTCGGGACGCCCGGCTCGCCCATCTTGCACAGTTCGATGCCGCTGCCTTCCAGCTGCTGCCCCGCCTGCAGGAAATAGCGGCCATCCGTCCACAGACCCGCCCAGTCCGCCGTCACCACCAGCGTACCTGCGCTGCCCGTGAAGCCGGAAACATAGTGCCGCCCGCGGAAGTGCGCGCCGACGTACTCCGACGCGTGGAAATCATCCGTGGGGATGATATAGAGGTCGATGCCGTGCGCCTGCATGGCGCGGCGAAGCTCCGATAACTGCTGTCGCATAAAAATCTTCTTCCTTTCCTGATTCCGCCCGTTCACGAGTGGAATCGACTGTATCCAGCGAAATTATAGCACGAATGGACGATTTTCGCAAGGGAATTGACAGGGAGAACGTTTTCGTTGTAGAATAGACAGGTGCAAAACTTGAATGTCAGATAAGGTAAAGGAGGGATTTTGATGACGCCAGACACCTTGGAAGGCAGCATCCACGACCTGACGCAGAATATTCTCGCGGATTATACCGCCGGCCGCCCCATTGACCGCATTGAACCGTTCAACCAGCCCGACCGCGACGTGATTATCGCCCTGATTGGCAAGCTGCGGCGCATCGTCTTTCCGGGCTATTTCCGCGACCCTGCCTACCATGTGTACAGCGCGGCGCACTCCCTGTCCGCCCTCATCGAGGACACGGCGTACCTGCTGCAAAAGCAGATTGCGATTGCCCTGCGCTGCGGCAGCAGTGTGACGCAGGAAGCCGCCGCCGACATTGACCGGCAGGCGCAGGAGATGACCGTCCGCTTTCTGGAGAAGATTCCCGACGTGCGCGCACTGCTGGCGACCGACCTGCAAGCCTTCTACGACGGCGACCCGGCGGCGACAAGTCTGGATGAAATCATCATTGCCTATCCGGGGCTGCTCGCCATCACGGTCAACCGCTTGGCGCACGAGCTGTTTCTGCTCAAAGTGCCGCTGATTCCGCGCATCATGACCGAGTACGCGCACGGCCGCACGGGCATCGATATTCATCCCGGCGCAACCATCGGCAAGTACTTCTTCATCGACCACGGCACGGGTATCGTCGTCGGCGAAACGACCGTCATCGGCGATTCGGTGAAGCTGTATCAAGGCGTGACGCTGGGCGCACTCTCGACCCGCGGCGGACAGAGCCTGCGCGGCCACCGCCGTCACCCGACCATCGGCGACCGCGTGACGATTTACTCCGGCGCGTCGGTCTTGGGCGGCGACACCGTCATCGGGCATGACGCGGTCATCGGCGGCAACGCGTTCATCACTCACTCGATTGCCCCCGGAATGCGCGTGTCGGTGAAAAATCAGGAACTCGAAATGCGGATGATGAAGGACGTGAACTGGTGATGGTGGTCGGCATTCGCTTTGCTGCTGATGCGCCCGTTCGGACGGTGCTGCAAGCGGTTCTGCCGATTTTTTCCACTGCGGATGTGGATTTTCTCGTCCGCGAATATTGGGTGTGCACCTTCGGAAACGGCTTGCCGGAGAGGCGATTCACCGCGCAGGAAATGCGGCGCGCATTGGATGCCTTAACGCCGGATGAGCACGCGGAGCTGTTCACGATTTACGTCCTGCCGCACAATGCGCCCGGTACGCCGCCGAGCAGCTGCGAGGACTTCTGCGCCCGCGGGTTTACAATGGCGTTTTATGCGTATGACGGGGACGGGTATGCGCTGCTGGCGCAGAGCGGAGAGCAGCTGCGCGCGGTTATCGAGACGCTTCGGAAAGCGGTGGAAATCCGCAGTGTGGAAGCTGTTGAGCGTAAGACGCTGGCGCGGTGGCAGTTTT